>DXZT01000001.1 GCA_019419545.1 Collinsella sp.
GAACCTCCAGTCCGGACCGCCCCGCGGTCCAACTTTCTGTCCGCACCCCCAAATGTAGAAATTTGACCTTACTCGCGCACAGCACAACGACGACAACGCCTAAGCATAGGCATAAGCGAAGTCGGAATTCCCATATACAAATCGAGCGTGGTTTTTCTCCCACTTTGAGCGTTCAAGTGCGCTCTAAACGGGAGAAAATCCACGCTCATTTTCTCGGCGGGAGATAATCCACGCTCAACTACTCGTCGACGATCTCGGCAAGCCAGACATTCAGCGTATCGACCTCGGGGCAGCAGAACTTGGCCGTACCAGGCTCGTTGCCAGGCACGGTACCGCCGTAGCGTAGGATGTCGATATAGGGAAAGCCCACGTGACAGGCCATGGCGCACATCTTGCCGCGGTCTCGATCGAAGTCGAAGACGTCACCCGGCTTGTGCCCGTGATGGCAGCGGCATGTGCCCAGCCGGTCCACGCAACTCACGCGGATACTTGGACGCTTTCCACGCGGCGCGCCGAGCGGCTTGTTCTCGCCGGCGGACCCGGCGGCAGCGTCCTCGCCAGCATTACTCATGGTCAATCACATCCAGGCAGGCCTCGATGGGCAGGCCGGCAGACTTATCCTCCTGCGCAGCATTGCGCTCGATAAGCTCGGCCACCACGCGCATGGCATCGGCCGTGGCGCGCTGAAGCGTCCAACCGCTCATCACGCGACCCATAAGCACGGCCGAGAACGTATCGCCCGTACCCGGGAAGTACACCGGGATCAGCTCAAAGGGAATCGTGAAGTACTCCCCCGCCACATGGTCGTAACCGATAACCGCGTTCGTGCCATTGACCACGGCGCTCGTAATGACCACCGACTTGGCACCCAGCTCGCGCACGGCGTCCACAAGGGCGCGGGCCTCATCGGGCGTGATCTGTTCTGCAATAGGCGTATCGGTGAGCAGACAGGCCTCGGTGTAGTTGGGCACCGCGTAGTCTGCGCACTCCAGCAGGTGCCGCATAAGGCCAATCGTGGACTCGGGCACACCGGCATAGAGCTTGCCGTTGTCGCCCATGATGGGGTCGACGAACACCTTGGTGCCCTTTTGCGCGCGGCGGTGGCAAAAGTCCGAGACGATGCGCGTCTCTTCCTCGGTCACGATAAAGCCGGTCGAGATGGCGTCGAACTCAAAGCCGAGCTCTTCCCAGATGGCAAGACTCTGACGCACGTACTCCGTGGTGTCGTGGATGTAGAACTTGGGATAGTTGAGCGTATCGGACACAAGTGCCGTCGGCAGATTGTGGATACGGTAACCCATGTGCGACAGCACCGGCAGCATGGCGGAAAGCGCGACTTTGCCGTAACCGCACATATCGTTGATCAGCAGCAGCTGAGTGTTCTTCATGAGGGTCTCCCTTGTTTCGGGTGCGGCGCGGCAGCACCACAGTGCGACTAAGTGTAGCGCAGGAGGCATCGTGAGCGGTCGCTAGGGTCGCGAAGAGCGCATTGTTGCGGATAGGTTTCGGAAATGGGGACTGTTTGCTCCATAACGGCCTAGTTGATACTACTCATATAGTGCCATTTCAAAACTATGCCTATTTACTACGTTTAACCGCCCACCTCCAACCACAACAAATTTCGCTCCGACAAAACCGCAGGTAGATAGCTTGCGCTTTTTCAGAAACAGCTGTTGTGGTCGGGGATGCCGGATTCATCGTAGTAATTAGGCATAGTTTTTGGCGAGGCCGCTTCGAAAGGCGTCATCGCAGCCCAAAGTAATCCCTTTTCCTCCGTCCCCAAGGGATCACATGCACCGAAGCGGACCGTGGCGGAATCACATGTTGAGGACGGACAGCGAAAACGCTCCTAAGCGAGCAAGGTGGCGTGAAAGAAGAGGGCATAGGCCTTGTGGCCATGCCCGATGATTGAACGCCAGATTGCCGCTTAGGAGCGTTTGCAGCGTCGAGCGGTTACGGCGTTTGGCAAAACGCCGTAACTATAAGTTTGGTACCTTGACATTTATTTACCGTGCCCCTAGATTGGTTAGGCACAAAACAATTCCTCTACCTAACTAAAGAAAGGAGCGGCACTAATTCATGTGCGATGAACCTCTTAACCTTTGTTCGCACGAGCCCGGCGGCGACCCGTCACAGCCGGCGGATGTACCCGAAGCGGTTAGCTCAGAAGACAAGCTTGCCAAGCGCATCCTCAATGGCCTGGGCTTTTGCGGCCATTACATGCACTTTCATGGCGGAGGCGTATCCGGCAAGGCGCCCATCATTTGCCTGCTGGCCAAGCAGCCCGGCGGCGAGATGTCGCAGCAGGAACTCGGCATGCACTTTGACCTCAAGCCGGGGTCGCTTTCCGAGATCCTGTCCAAGCTCGAGCTCAACGGCCTCATCGAGCGCAGCCGTAACCCCAAGGATCGACGGCAACTCACCATTCGCCTGACCGAAACCGGCCGGGAAAACGCCCGCATCGACCAGGCAGCCCGCATCCGCTTTAGAGAACGGGCCTTTAGCGCGCTCACCCACGACGAGCGCGAGGACCTCGCCGAAATGCTCGATAATATCCGCGTAACCTGGGAGGAACTGGATGATTAAAACCCTCATGGGAAGCATCCGCGACTATATGAAAGTCACCGTTGCCACGCCGTTGCTCGTGCTTGGCGAGGTGCTCTGCGAGATGCTGATTCCATTTATCACCGCCAACCTGATCGACGCTATCAAAGACGGCGCCACCGTAGCCGAGATGCTTCCCACCGCAGGCTTTTTGGTGCTCATCGCGCTGACGTCGCTTGCTTTTGGCGCCGCGGCCGGCGTCACCTGCAGCCATGCGAGTTGCGGGTTCGCCAAGAACCTGCGTCACGACCTGTTCTACAAGATCCAGACGTTCAGCTTTGCCAACATCGATGAGTTCTCGAGCTCCTCGCTCGTCACGCGCCTGACCACCGATATCAACAACGTGCAGCAGGCCTTTATGATGATCATCCGTATCGCCGTGCGCGCGCCGCTGGTATTGATCTTCGCCTTTACCATGGCGTTTATCATGGGCGGCAACGTCGCCATGGTCTACCTGGTCATCATTCCGCTGCTGGGCTTTGGACTGTTCTTTATCATCTTTAAGGTGCGCCCCATCTTCTCGCGCGTGTTCCACAAGTACGATGCCCTTAACGAGTCCGTTGAGGAAAACGTCACCGGCATGCGCGTGGTTAAGAGCTACGTGCGCGAAGACTTTGAGAAGGAGAAGTTCGCGGCCGCCGCGCGCGACGTCCAGATGGACTTCACCCGCGCCGAGAAGCTGCTCGCCTTTAACAACCCCATGATGAACATCTGCGTCAACGGCGCGTTTGTCGTCATCATCTACCTGGGCTCCAAGCTCATCATCACGAGCCAGGGTGCGCTGTTCGACGTGGGCCAGCTCTCCTCGACCTTTACCTATGGTTTCCAGATTCTCATGAGCCTGATGCAGCTGTCGATGATCTTTGTCATGGTGACCATGGCCGACGAATCGGCACACCGCATTGCCGAGGTGCTGGCCGCCGAGCCCACGATCGCCAATCCCGCCGAGCCCGTGCTCGAGGTTGCCGACGGTTCCATCGACTTTGACCACGTGAGCTTTAAGTATTCCGCGCATGCGAAGCGCCAGGCGCTCGACGATATCGACCTGCACATTACGAGCGGCGAGACCATCGGCATCATCGGCGGCACCGGCTCGGCCAAGTCCACGCTCGTCAACCTCATCGCCCGCCTGTACGACACCACCGAAGGCGCTGTGCGCGTGGGCGGCGTGGACGTGCGCGACTACGACCTGGACGCGCTGCGTCACCAGGTCGCCATGGTGCTGCAGAAAAACGTGCTGTTTAGCGGCACCATCGCCGAGAACCTGCGTTGGGGCGACCCGAACGCCACCGACGAGGAAGTCCGCGAGGCAGCGCATCTGGCCTGCGCCGACGAGTTTGTCGACGGTTTCCCCAAGGGCTACGACACCTGGATCGAACAGGGCGGCTCTAATGTTTCGGGCGGTCAGAAGCAGCGCCTGTGCATTGCACGCGCCCTGCTGCGTCGCCCCAAGATCTTGATCTTGGACGACTCCACCAGCGCCGTCGACACCAAGACCGACGCAAAGATCCGCGCAGGACTGGCAAGCTATCTGCCCAACACGACCAAGCTCATCATCGCCCAGCGCATCAGCTCCGTGCAGGACGCAGACCGCATCATCGTCATGGAGGGCGGCCGTATCGCGCAGATCGGCAACCATGACGAGCTACTCAAGACGAGCGAGATCTACCGCGAGACCTTTACCTCGCAAAACAAGATGTCTGCCGAGGGCGAAGGGGCCGTCGAGGCCGACACCGAGGCATCCGCAACGCAAGCTCAGACCCAGGAAGGAGGCGAGGCACATGAGTAAGGCAACGACCGCCGAGCGCGCACTCAACCGTAAGGGCGGCACCATGTCGCGCCTCATCAAGACGCTCTTTGGCTTCTATCCCGTGCTTTTGCCCCTTGTCGTCGCCGGCGTGGTGCTCTGCGCCATCATCAACTCCATCGGCGCGACCTTCCTGCAGAGCGCCCTGCAGATTATTAGCGAATCGTGGCAGTCGGGCGATTGGGAAGCCGCACAGCCCAAGATTCTGCAGCTCGTGACCACCCTCGCCTGCATCTACGGCGTCGGTGTCCTGTCCTCGCTCTTCTGGAACCGCGCCATGGCTATCGTCACGCAGGGCTCGCTCGAGAAGCTGCGCGAGATGATGTTCAACCGCATGCAGGACCTGCCGATCCGCTACTTCGACACGCACCAGCGCGGCGATATCATGAGCCACTACACCAACGACATCGATACGCTGCGCCAGATGATCAGTCAGTCGCTGCCCAACCTGCTCATGACGATCATCATCATCGTCACGGTGTTCTTTATCATGCTGTACTACAGCGTGTGGATGTGCCTGGTCATCATCGCCGGCGTCGCCTTTATGACCTTTATGACCAAGCTGCTCGGCTCCAACTCCGCGCGCTTCTTTATTGCGCAGCAAACCGAGCTCGGCGTGGTCGAGGGTCATATCGAGGAAGTCATGAACGGCCAGAAGGTCGTCAAGGCATTCTGCCACGAGTCTGCCGCCGAGGCCGATTTTGACGAGCGCAACGAAAAGCTCTTCGAGGTCTCGCAGAAGGCCAACATGTACGCCAACATCCTCATGCCCATCCTTATGAACCTGGGCAACCTGCTCTACGTGCTGGTCGCACTGGCGGGCGGCTTTTTCCTAGCGCTGGGCGTGCCCAACCTGAGCATCTCGGGCATGGCGCTGTCCATCGCCGTCGTGGTGCCGTTCCTCAACATGACCAAGCAGTTCTGCGGACAGATCGGTCAGATCTCGCAGCAGATCAACGCCGTGGTCATGGGCCTCGCCGGCGCCGACCGTATCTTTGAACTCATCGACGAGAAGCCCGAGGCCGACGAAGGCTACGTGACGCTCGTCAACGCGCAGGTAAACCCCGAGACTTGGGAGTTCGAGGAGGCTGACCACCACACCGGCATGTGGGCATGGAAACATCCGCACCGCGCAACCGGCGAGATCGAGTACGTGCCGCTGCGTGGCGATCTGGTCATGGACAACGTGGACTTTGGCTACACGCCCGACCACGAGGTGCTGCACGGCGTGTCCGTGTTTGCCAAGCCGGGCCAGAAGGTTGCGTTTGTCGGCGCCACCGGTGCCGGCAAGACGACCATCACCAACCTCATCAACCGCTTCTATGACATTGCCGACGGCAAGATTCGCTACGACGGCATCAACGTCAATAAGATCCGCAAGGCCGATCTGCGCCGCTCGCTGGGCGTCGTGCTGCAGGACGTGAACCTGTTCACCGGCACCGTGATGGATAACATCCGCTACGGCAACCTGGATGCCACCGACGAGGAGTGCATCGCGGCGGCCAAGCTCGCCGGCGCGGACGACTTTATCACCCGCCTGCCTGACGGCTATGACACCATGCTCACCGGCAACGGCGCCCAGCTGTCGCAGGGCCAGCGCCAGCTGATCTCGATCGCCCGCGCCGCCGTCGCCGATCCGCCGGCGATGATCCTGGACGAGGCCACGTCGAGCATCGATACCCGCACCGAGGCTATCGTGCAGGCGGGTATGGACAAGCTCATGGAGGGCCGCACAACGTTTGTCATCGCGCACCGCCTGTCCACCGTGCGCAACTCCGACGCAATCATCTGTCTGGACCACGGCCGCATCATCGAGCGCGGCAACCACGACGAGCTGATCGCCAAGCGCGGGTACTATTACCAGCTGTACACGGGTGCGTTTGAGCTCGAGTAGAACTGGTTACTGACGGGGGGTGCCCCGGGGGCGGCGGGGTAATTCCTCCGTGCTCAAACATTCTCGCTGCGCTGCGAAACTGCGCGCGGAGGAAATACCCCGCCGCCCCCGGGGCACCCTCCTGCGCGCAATCAGCCCGTTGTTTAAAACGGAATAAAGGTTAGTGAGGCCCTGGCCGTTTGGCCAGGGCCTCGTTTTGTTAGTCTTTTTGGGACGGGGCTTTTTAACTACTTTGAGGGTGCGCAGGCAGGGCGGCGAAAGTAGCTAAAAAAGCCCCGTCCCAAAAAGACTACCCGCGCCAAATGAGCTAGGTGAGAAGCTGGGCCATGGCGTTGACGAATTTTTGGATTTGGAGGGTGGGCTCAAGCGGGTAGTGCAAATAGACCGGCACCTCGCGGCCGCATAGGAACGGTACGCCCACAAAGGCCGGGTGCACGCCCGACCACGCTCCGCAGGTGAGCACCGCATCGCCCTTTTCCTCCGCCTCGTTAAAGAGCGCAAAGTCGAAGCTATCCACGTCGATCACGTCCACACCGCCGTCGGCCAACAGGTCGATGCGCAGGCTGTCCATAGCGTCGTTGCCGTGAGGGAGCACGCGCAGGCGCATGCCCTCCAGGTCGGCGACCGTAATGCGATTCTTGCGCGCCAGCGGGCTTGTGCGCGGCAGGTCGATATAAAACGGCACGTTGACAATGCGGAGCTTTTGGCAGGCGTCACCCCAGCGCGGGGTCGAAAAACTCGACTGCACCACATCGACCTCGCGGCCCAAGCTGCGCATGACGGTCTCGCGCTCGTCGTAGAGATCGCTTACCGGCACGATTTCAAATCGCAGCGACGGTTCCAGATCGTGGATGCCCGACCACATCGACAGCGTTTGGCGCCCCGGGCACATCATCGACACGCCCAGGCGCACGGCACCGCCATCGCCCGCCGCGCGTCGGGCACGGCGCAGCGCGTCCTCGGACTGCCGCATGATCGAGCGCGCGTCGTCCACCAGCAGTGCGCCGGCCGGCGTCACTTTGACGCCCGAGTGCGAGCGTTCGAACAGCGTGATGCCGAACTCGGCCTCGAAGCCCGACACCTGCTTGACGAGCGCCGGAGTCGACACGCGCAATTGTGCCGCCGCACGCGAGAAGCTTCCCAGCTCCGCAGCGGCCGATATGGCCTCAAGTCGTCGATCGTACACGTCAATCTCCCGTTTTCGCGCCCGTGGCCACATGGTGCCACAGGAGGTTGTTTTCGCAGGTCATGCGCTCAATTGAGAATAAACTGCATCGCACAGTGTAAACCTATGGTTAACGCCATTCTAACAAATATGCAATTCACCTGCGCAAATGCAAAGCATACGATAACCAGCGAAAACCACGTGGGTCGGTTAATGGGAGCGACCCACCGGGAGGCATAAGAAGGGAAGTTCCTATGAGCAATTGGCTTAAGCTCGAGGGCGATGTCTGCGCCGTGACCGGCGCACTCGGCGGTATGGGCGTCGAGATTTGTCGCGAGTTCGCCCGCAATGGCGCCAACGTCGTCATGCTCGACCTAGACGAGGAGAAGGTCAAGGCCGCAGCCGCCGACCTCGCCGCCGAGTTTGGCATCCACGCCGAAGGCTATAAGATGAACGCCACCGACGAGGCCGAGGTTCAGGCCGCCGTCGATGCCACCATCGCCGACTTCGGCCGCGTCGACGTTCTCGTCAACACCGCCGGCATCCTGCGCTTCGCAGCCATGGAGGACCTGCCGCTGAGCGACTGGGAGCAGGTGCTCAACGTCAACCTCACCGGCTACTTCATCACCTCGCAGCGCTTTGGTCGCGAGATGATCAAGGCCGGCCAGGGCCGTCTGGTGCACATCTCGACCGTCGCCAGTCACTCCCCCGAAACGTTCTCGGGCGTTTACAGCTCCACCAAGGCGGGCGTCAACATGATGTCCAAGATGCTGGCTGCCGAGTGGGGCCCCTACGGCGTGCGCTCCAACTGCGTCGAGCCCTGCTTCGTCAAGACCCCCATGTCGGCAAGCTTTTACGCCGATCCCGAGGTCGAGAAGAGCCGCAGCCGCCTCATCGCCACGCGTCGCATCGGCGAGGTCAGCGATATCGCCAACGCCGTCATGTTCCTGGCGTCCACGCGCTCAGACTTTACCACCGGCGACGCCATCAAGGTCGACGGCGGCTTCTCCAACATGATGGGCGACCTCACCGCCAAGCCCGGTGGCCGTCGCGCATACGCCGACAACTACCTCAAGAACGAGGGTGTCGAGCTCTGGTCCGATGAGTCCGGCGTCGCCAAGCCGACCGACCAGTAAACCAACCTGACAGGGAGACCTCGCGGACACGCCCGCTCCTCCCCCGTATCGATTAGAAAGAGTCCAATGGCTTCCACCAACTCCAACAAGGGTCGCGCCGTCGTGCTTTCCGCCGCGTGCGTCACCATGTTCTTCATCAGCTCCATCGCGCTGTACTCCGTCGTGTCCAAGAACCTGCTCGCCGTCTACCCCGAGTGGTCCAGCGCCCTTACCTGGGCCTTCCCGGTCTTTCAGACCATCATGGCCGTGACGGGCATCTTCGCCGGCCGCATCTCCGATAAGATCGGCCCGCGCAACGTCGTGATCGCTGCCGCCGTGTGCTACGGCCTGGGCTGGTTCATGTCCGGCACCGTCACCGAGCCGTGGCAGTTCTACCTGTGGTTCTCGCTCGTCGCCGCCATCGGCAACGGCCTGGGCTACAACCCGGCACTCACCACCGGCCAAAAGTGGTTCATCGACAAGAAGGGTCTCGCCTCCGGCATCACCCTGGCCGCTTCGACCGCCGGCCCCGCCGTGTTGTCCCCGGTGCTCGCCTCGCTGCTCATCCCGAGCCTGGGCATCTTTGGCGCCCTCAAGGCACTCGGCGTCATCTTCTTTGTGACGATCGCCGCCTCTGCCCTGTTCCTGAAGGCCCCCGAGGCCGGCTGGCTGCCCGAGGGCTTCGAGGTCCCCAAGGGCGGCGCACACGCCGGCACCTTCGGCGACCTCACCCCGGGCGAGATGGTCAAGACCCCGCGCTTCTGGGTCCTCATCGCCACCTTCGCCTTTGCCGCCACCGCCGGCACCCTGCTTGTGGGCAAGGTTGCCTCCATCGCCGCCGTCCAGCTCTTCGCCGACCCCACGAGTGCCGCAGCCGTCGCCCTCGGCGGCGTGGTCGTCTCCGTCAACACCTGCGCCAACCTGGTCGGCCGTCTGTCCTTTGGTCAGATCATCGACAAGATCGGTGCCTACAAGTCGCTGCTCATCAGCCTTGTCGTGACCATCGTCGCGCTCGTCATCATGTCGATGAGCTTTACGCAGAGCATGTTCTTTGTGGCGCTCGCCCTGCTCGGCTTTAGCTTTGGCGCCCTGCTCGTCATCTACCCGCCGCTCACCGGTGGCGCCTTTGGCACCAGCAACATCGGCGTCAACTACGGCATCATGTTTTTGGGCTATGCCGCTTCCACCTGGATCAGCCAGCCCATCACCGCCGTGCTGTATCACGCCGAGGCCGGCAGCGCCGCCTACCAGCAGTCCTTCTACGGCGCCATCGTGATCGCCGCCATCGCCGTCGTGCTCACCGTCTACATGATGGTCTCCGACAGCAAGAAGAAGTCCGCCTAGTTTTACCGATGCGACAAAGGGACAGTCCCTTTGTCGCATTCCACCGCCACCAGTATTAAGGAGTCGAAATGTCTGAGCTCAACCCCGTCCGCATTGCCGTTATCGGCGCCGGCGCCATGGGCCGCAACCACATCCGCTTTGTCACCGAGGAGCCCGAGGCCGAGCTCGTCGCCATCGCCGACGCCTTTGAGGGCGCCCGCGCCACGGCCGAGGCCGCCGGCGTGCCGTTCTTCACCGATCCCTCCCAGATGATGGACGAGGTCAAGCCCGAGGCCGTCATTATCGCCACGCCCAACGACCTGCATCTGGGCGTTGCCCGCGAGGCCGTGAAGCGCAACATCGTGCCGCTGGTCGAAAAGCCGATCTCCAACGACCTCGAGGATGCCCAGGCCTTCGCCGCCGAGGCCGAGACCGCCGGCGTGCCCGTGCTCGTGGGTCAGCACCGTCGCCACAACCCCTTCGTCAACAAGGCCAAGGAGATCATCGAGTCCGGCGAGCTGGGCAAGCTCACCGTGTCGAGCTTCCACTACATGATCTATAAGAACGACGAGTACTTCGATGTCGAATGGCGCCGCAAAAAGGGTGCCGGCCCGATCCTGGTCAACCTGGTGCACGACGTCGACCTGCTCCGCTACCTGCTGGGCGAGCCCGTTGCCGTCCAGGGCATGCAGTCCAGCGCCGCCCGCGGCTTTGAGACCGAGGACTCCGCCGTGGTCAACGTCCGTTTTGCCGATGGCGCGCTCGCGAGCATGACCATCTCCGACGCCACCGCCAGCCCCTGGAACTGGGAGGCAACCGCCCGCGAGGACCCGCAGTACCGCCCCTTTGACGCCGACGCTTACTTTATCGGCGGAACTTTGGGTGCCCTGTCGCTGCCCCCCCTGCACCAGTTCTCCTACGACGGCGCCTCCAACTGGCACAAGCCGCTGCAGATGGAGATTCCTGCCGTCGACCCGGCGCTGCCGCACAAGATGCAGCTCAAGCACTTTGTGAAGGTTGTCCGCCGTGAGGTTGAGCCCGTCGTGACCCCCGCCGACAACGTCAAGACGCTCACGCTGCTCAACGCCATCAAGGAGGCCGCCGAGACCGGCCAGCTCGTCGAGCTGTAATGTCTTAAGAGCGGGCCGCGGCAAACTCACCGCCGAGCGCCTTGGCCCGCCGCCAACAAGCCCCCTCTTCTTTGCCCCGCGAGCAGCCTCCTGCCCGCGGGGCATTTTGCTACGTTGCCAATGATTTTTCTGGAGCGAGGGCTATTTTGCGCCTCAGCTTGGTTCGTTCGCCACGAAAGGGGGTGCGGACGATTTCTTGGACCGCGCCTAGGCGTATCCAAGCTTCCTG
>DXZT01000010.1 GCA_019419545.1 Collinsella sp.
ATTTTGCCTCTTGACAATGTCCTGCTCATATTAAAAGGAACGTCCCCAAGTGCCAAGTGCATCAAGAGTGTCCCCTTTGACCAGTCGTTTAAGAACGTCCCCAATGACTAACGTCGCAGGTTGAGGACGGGCAGCGAGCGGGTCGCATTTGAGACAAGGTGACGTGAAACGAAAGGGCGCTGACCTTCTGGTCGCGCCCTTGAAGTTGAACGTCAGATTGTCCAAATGCGGCCCGCGCAGCGTCAAGCGGTTACGCGGTTTGGTAAAACCGCGTAACCCTAGTAGTTGGCTTCGTAGCCGTTGCCGTCGCCGGTGGGCTCTTCGTAGTAGTCCGAATCGCTCGAATCGCCTGAGTCATCGGAATCGTCAGAGCTGACCGATGAGGTTGCGGTACCGTTTGCGTAGTCGTCAGACGTGTTGTTGTTCAGGTCGCCGATCGTAGAGCTGGAACCATCGGACATACCCATGGTATTGGGACCCTTGGGATCCTTGCCGGCATCGACGCGCGCCATCATTTCCTTAAGCTCGTCCTCGTAAACAAAGACGTAGCTCACGCCGTCGATCATGGTGTCGTCACCGGCATACGAAGGCAGGTTAGCCGAGTAGATACCGTCGACATCCATACCGCGCATGGCGTTGACCGTAGACACGATATCCTGAACGCTCATATCGGTTACAAGCATATCGGACAGCGAATTAACCAGGCCAAAGATCTTCGTGGCATCGAAGTTATTGAGAATCTGGTTGGCAAGGGCTCCAAGCACCTGACGCTGGTGGCGCATGCGCGTGTAATCGCCGTCGGCATAGGTGTAGCGGCAGCGGGCATAGGTAAGGGCGGTGGCGCCGTCCATATGCTGCTGACCAGCGGTGATCTTAATATCCAGGTGCTCGGGGTCGTCAACATCATCGGTTGCGTTAATGTCGATACCGCCAACCGAATCAATCAGCGCCTGCATACCGTCGAAGCTGACCTCGGCATAGTGGGAAATCTGAACACCGCACAGCTCGTTGACCGCCTCGACCATGGCTTCGGCGCCGCCAACGGTATGGCAGGCGTTGATCTTCATGGTCTCCCCCTTGTACACGACCTTGGTATCGCGCGGAACGGAAATGAGCGTCGCCTGCTTTTGCGTGGGGTCGATGCGTGCCAAGATAATCGAGTCGGCACGATACGTATCCTCGCCCGGACGGCCGTCGGTGCCAAGAAGCAGCACGTAGAACGGATCCTTTGCCTCATCGGTGTCAACCAGAACCCGACGCAGATTGTCGGTAATGACATTAGAATCGCCGAGCTTGCCCATAATGGTGGCAAACCACAGGCCGGCAGCGGTAGTGGCACTCAGCAGCACGCCAAGCACGACAATGAGCGCGACGTGGCGAATCGTGTGGCTACGACGACGCTGGCGAGCGCGCTCGGAATAGCGAGCCACGTTATCGCGACTGTAGATCTTGGCCTGCGCACCAGTTGAGGGTCTTCGGGTGGTGGTATCCGCGAGGGGCTTTTTATTAAACATAGGCAACCTGTATTAGTAGATGACGGGATCGGGGACGGTAGCATGCTCGACATGCGCGCCGAGCGCCTGCAGCTTTTCGACAAACTGCTCGTAGCCGCGCTTGATGTGATGGATAGCCGAAACCTCGGTCGTCCCGTCGGCGATCAAGCCCGCTACGACGAGGGCCGCTCCGCCACGCAGATCGGGCGAGGTAACCTGTGCACCCGAAAAGCCCTTGACGCCATGAATCATGGCATGATGGCTCTCGATACGAATGTCGGCACCCATGCGCACCAGCTCAGAGGCAAACATAAAGCGATTCTCGAAGATGTTTTCGGTAATAACGGAACTGCCGTCGGCGAGGGCGGAGAGCACCATAATTTGTGCCTGCATGTCGGTCGGGAAGCCGGGGAACGGAAGCGTCTGGATGTCGACCGGCTTGATGCGCTCGGCGCGATTCACGTGTACGCCGTCGTCGGTACGCTCGCAATCGATGCCCATGAGCTCCATCTTCTTGAGCACCATGCCCAGATAGATGGGGCAAAAACCCGTGACGTCGACACCGCGATCGTCGGCCATCAGCGCACCGGCGACGATAAAGGTACCGGCCTCGATGCGGTCGCCCACCACGCGATGGGTAACGGGATGGAGCTCTTCCACGCCCTCGATGGTCACGACAGGCGTACCGGCGCCGACAATCTTGGCGCCCATTTCGTTGAGCATGTTGGCGAGATCGACGATCTCGGGCTCGCGGGCGGCATTGTCGATAACCGTAGTGCCCTGTGCGCGCACAGAGGCCATGATGAGGTTCTCGGTCGCACCGACACTGGCAAACTCGAGCGTAACGGTGGTGCCGCGCAGGCCCTGAGGCGCGCTGGCGTTGATGTAGCCGTGGGCGGTATCAAACTCTACGCCCAGGGCCTCGAGACCCAGAATGTGCATATCGATCTTGCGAGCACCCAGGTTGCAGCCGCCCGGCATGGCGATCTTGGCGCGATGGAAGCGACCCAGCAGGGGTCCCATGACGGCGGTGGAAGCACGCATCTTAGCGACGAGCTCGTAGGGGGCCTCCCAAGAATCGACCTGAGAGGTATCGATCTCGAGCGTGTGCTCGTCGAGAACATCGATCGTAGCGCCCATGCCCTTGAGCACCTTGCCCATCACGTGGACATCGGAAATATCGGGCACGTTCTGCAGCGTCGTCTTGCCCGGCGCCAGAAGCGTTGCCGCCATGAGTTTGAGCGCGGAGTTCTTGGCACCCGAGACGGGCACGGAGCCTCCGATGGCGTGGCCACCCTCAACGCGGATAATATCCAAGGTCTACCCTTTCAAAAAGCATGCCCGGGGTGGCTGGGCCATCCCGGGCATGATGTGTTCGCAAATGGTCGAACGCTAAATCGTTTGACTATTGGGCAAGCTTGAGCTTACACCATGCGATTTCATTATAGAGGTAGGCGCGGCGTGCATCATCCTCCGACAAATTACCCAGCTTCTCTTCAAAACCTTGAATATCAGCTTTAAGCTTGTCGGCATCGACGGTCGCCAGATCGCAAGCGCGCTCGGCGAGAACGGTCACAACATCGTCCGCAACCTGGGCATAGCCGCCGGCCACGGCAAACGTGTGGTCGACAGTGCCCATGGCCTTATCGGAAACGCGAACGTAGCCGCGGTCGATCGTGCAGATCTCGCTGGAGTGAGCAGGCAGAACGCCAAACTCGCCATCCGTGGACGGAATCGACACAAACGCAGCGTCGCCCTCATAGGCGCAGCTCACGGGGCACACGATGCGGATACGCATAACCTACTTCTCCCCCATCTTGCGGGCGCGCTCGCGCACGTCCTCAATCGTGGAAGCATAGCGGAAAGCCTGCTCGGGCAGGTCATCGGCCTTGCCGTCGACAATCTCGGCGAAGGAGCGGACGGTATCCTCGACGCGGACGTAGACACCGGGGTTGCCGGTGAACTTCTCGGCGACGTGGAAGGACTGCGAGAGGAACTGCTGAATCTTACGAGCGCGGTTGACCGTAAGGCGCTGCTCCTCGGACAGCTCGTCCATACCCAGAATGGCGATGATGTCCTGAAGGTCGGAGTACTCCTGCAGGAGCTCCTGGACCTTGACGGCGACACGGTAGTGCTCCTCGCCGACGATCGAGGGATCGAGAGCGTCGGAGGAAGACGCAAGCGGGTCGATAGCCGGGAACAGGCCGAGCGACGAAATGCTACGCGAAAGAACCGTGGTGGCATCGAGGTGAGTAAACGTCGTGGCAGGCGCCGGGTCGGTCAGGTCGTCTGCGGGGACGTAGACAGCCTGGACGGAGGTAATGGAGCCCGTCTTGGTCGAGGTAATGCGCTCCTGGAGGTCGCCCATCTCGGTTGCCAGCGTGGGCTGGTAACCAACGGCGGACGGCATACGGCCCAGCAGTGCGGAAACCTCGGAACCCGCCTGGGAGAAGCGGAAGATGTTGTCGATGAACAGCAGAACGTCCTGGCCGCGATCGCGGAAGTACTCAGCGGTGGTAAGGCCGGCCAGACCGATGCGCAGACGCGCTCCGGGCGGCTCGTTCATCTGACCATAGACCAAGCAGGTCTTGTCGATAACGCCAGACTCGCTCATCTCGAGGAACAGGTCGGTGCCCTCGCGGGTACGCTCGCCGACGCCGGTGAACACCGAGGTGCCGCCGTGCTCCTGGGCGAGGTTGTTGATGAGCTCCTGAATCAGAACGGTCTTGCCGACGCCGGCGCCGCCGAACAGGCCCGTCTTGCCGCCACGGATGTAGGGCTCGAGCAGGTCGACGGCCTTGATGCCGGTCTCGAAGATCTCGGTCTTGGTGGTGAGCTCGTCAAAGCGGGGCGCTGCATGGTGGATGGGGTAGAACTCCTCCACCTCGGGCATGGGCTTGCCGTCGACGGGCTTGCCCATGACGTTCCAAATTCGGCCGAGCGTCTTGGGGCCAACGGGCATCTTCATGGGCTCACCGGTATCGGTGGCGATGAGGCCGCGCTGCAGGCCGTCGGTCGAGGACATGGCGACCGTGCGGACGACGCCGCCCGGAAGCTGGCTCTCGACCTCGAGGATCGTGCTCAGATGACCGATCGGGGTCTCGGCCTCGACCGTGAGCGCGTTGTAGATCGGGGGCACCGCGCCGTCAAACTTGACGTCGACGACAGGGCCGATGATTCGCACGATGCGACCATCACCGGCAGTCGTCTTCTTGGTGGCTTCCTCGACCGCAAGCTTTACGGTGTTATTAGCCATTACTGTTCCTCCAATGCTGAGGCTCCGCCGACGATCTCGTTAATCTCGGTCGTGATCGAAGCCTGGCGCACGCGACTATACGTGCGGGTAAGGGTCGAGATGATCGCGGTGGCGTTTTCCGTCGCGGAGTGCATGGCCTTGCGGCGTGCACCCTGCTCGGCAGCCGCCGAATCGATCAGGGCCTGGTAGATGACCGTCAGGATATAAGACGGCACAAGCTTGCCGAGAACATGCTCGGGAGAGGGCACGAACTCGAACGTGGACGAGATGCGCTTAGGGGCGTCGGTCTCGTTCTTACGCGGACCGTGGGCCATAGCGATCATCTCGGGGTCGAGCGGCAACAGATGCTCGACGCGAAGCTCCTGATCCACGCGGTTCTTGGCGTGGTGGTAGACAAGCTCGACACGGTCAAGCTCACCGGCACGATACGCATCGCAGATATGAGAGGAGATCATGCGGGCCTGATTGAAATCGGGCTCAGAGGAGTTGCCCTCAAAGTGCATGACAACGTTTGCGCGGTCACGGAAATACGTGGCCGGCTTACGCCCGCACGCGATGATCTCGCACTCGATGCCGTCGTTCGCCCAAGAAGCGGCGAGCTTTTCGGCCGTGCGCTCCACCGTCGTATTGAAACCGCCGGCAAGGCCGCGGTCCGAGGCAATAACGACAATCAGGCCATGCTTGACGCTCTCATGCTTCTGCAGCATGGGATCGGTGCCCGAACAGGAGGCGTCGCCGGCGACCGTCAACATGACGTCGGTCAGCGCCTCCTTATAGGGCTCGGCCTGCTTGGAGCGATCGAGGGCACGACGGATCTTGGCCGTAGAGACCATCTCCATCGTGCGCGTGATCTGCTTGGTCGTGGTAACCGAGGAGATTCGCTTCTTAATGTCGCGAAGGTTGGCCATGGGGCTTAGTTCTCCTCTGATCCAGAAACATCCGAATGGTGCTTGGCCATGAACTGCTGCTTGAAGTCGCCGATGACACGCAAGAGCTCAGCCTTGGTGTCATCATCGATCTTCTTGGCGCGAACCTTGTCGAGCAGCAAGCCAAAGCCATTGTCCATGTACTCGATGAGCTCGGCACGGAAAGGCAGCACGTCGGCGATCTCCAGGTCATCCAGGAAGCCCTCGTTGCCAGCGAACAGCGTAACGATCTGCTCGCCAACCTCAAACGGCTTGTAACGCGGCTGCTTCAGGAGCTCTGTCATGCGAGCACCATGGGTCAGCTGCTTCTGAGTAGCCTCGTCGAGGTCGGAGCCGAACTGCGTAAAGCCAGCGAGCTCCTGATAGGAAGCGAGGTCCAGACGGAGGTTGCCGGCGACCTGCTTCATGGCCTTGGTCTGCGCATCGCCACCGACGCGGGACACGGAGATGCCCACGTCGACTGCCGGGCGCTGACCCTGGAAGAAGAGCTCGGACTGCAGGTAGATCTGACCATCGGTAATGGAAATGACGTTGGTCGGAATGTAGGCCGAGACGTCGCCGTCCTGGGTCTCGATGATCGGCAGTGCCGTCATGGAGCCGTAACCGTTCTTCTTGGACATCTTGACGGCACGCTCGAGCAGACGAGAGTGCAGGTAGAAGATGTCGCCAGGATAGGCCTCGCGTCCGGGCGGACGATGCAGCGTCAGCGACATCTGACGGTAGGCCACAGCCTGCTTGGACAGGTCGTCGTAGATGACGAGCACGTGGCCGCCGGGGTTGGTCTCGCTGGCGGGCTTGCCGTCCTCGCCGTTGTACATGAAGAACTCGCCGATAGCGGCACCGGCCATAGGCGCGATGTACTGCATAGGGGCGGAATCGGCAGCGGTGGCCGAAACGATGATGGTGTAGTCGAGCGCACCGTGCTGAGCGAGGGTCTCGCGGATGTTGGCAACCGTGGAGGCCTTCTGGCCGATGGCGACATAGATGCAGACCATGCCCTTGCCGCGCTGGTTGAGGATAGCGTCGATGGCGATGGCGGTCTTACCGGTCTTACGGTCGCCGATGATGAGCTCACGCTGACCGCGGCCAATAGGCACCATGGAGTCGATAGCGAGCAGACCGGTCTGAACCGGCTCGCACACCGGGGTACGATCGATGACGCCGGGAGCCTTGAACTCGATGGGGCGACGGTGCGTGGCGACGATGTCGCCCAGGCCGTCGATGGGCTGGCCGAGCGGATTGACGACGCGGCCGAGCATGGCACGGCTCACGGGGATATCCATAATGCGGCCAGTGGTGCGGCACTCGTCGCCTTCCTTGATGGAGTCGACGGCACCGAACAGAACGGCGCCGACCTCGTCACGGTCAAGGTTCTGGGCAAGGCCGAAGACGGTCTCACCGGTATCGGAGCTCTTGAACTCCAGAAGCTCGCCTGCCATGGCGCTCTTGAGGCCGGAGACGCGCGCGATGCCGTCGCCTACCTCGTCGACCGTTGAAACCTCATGCGTATCGACCGTCGCGGAGAGGCTCGTGAGCTGCTCCTGCAGTTTCTTGGCGATATCCTGGGCATTGAGGGTTTCGGACATTAGGCTTCACCTCCGTACGTATTAGCAGAGTTTGCGAGGGTCTCCTGCGCGACGCGCAGCTGCGTCTTGACGGAAATATCACGACGCTCGCCGCGGGCCTCGAGCACCAGGCCGCCCACGATAGACGGGTCGACCCGCTCGATAAGGAATACCTTGCGGCCGAAGTCCTGCTCGCATTTCTTAGTGATGGTTTGACGCAGCTCGTCGTCGAGCGGGATCGCCGTGGTGACGGTCACGCCCACTACATCCTCGTCTTCCTCGGCAACATACTTAAAGGCAGCTGCCACCTTGGGAAGAAGGTCGAGCTGGTCGCGCTTGGACATGGTGTCGAGCACGGCGATGATCTCGGGGCTGGCAGAAGCCAAGCGCTCGATCATCTCGAGGTCCTCGAACACATGGTTCTCGGCCTTAGCGGCTTCCAGAAGGGAGCGCGCGTAGGTCTCGAGCACCTTGTCCTGATAGCGGCTAGTCGGCATTCAGGCTACCTGCTTCCTGGATGTAGCGCTCGATGAGCTTCTTCTGCTCGGCATCGTCCTCGAGTGCCTCGCCTACGATCTTGGTGGCGACGGCAACGGACAGGTCGGCGATGGAGCTCGCGGCACCGGCGTAAATGGACTTGCGCTCGTCCTCGACGGTCGTATGGGCCTTGGCGATGATCTCCTCGGCCTCCTTGTGAGCAGCCTCGATGATACGGGCGCGCTCGGACTCGGCGTCCTTACGGGCCTCGAGAACGATGTCGGCAGCCTGACGACGGGCGTCGGTGACGATCGAGTCGGACTCAGCGCGCTTGGCGATAGCCTCCTGCTTGGTCTTCTCGGCCTCGTCGAGGCTCTCCTCGATCTTCTTGCCGCGCTCCTCCATGGTTTTCATGATGCCCGGCAGGGCGACCTTGGCCAGCACGATCCAGATAATCAGGAAGGCGATAAGCGCCGGGATGAACTCCGCCATCTTAGGGATGAGGATGTCCGCACCGGCAGCGCCGTCCTCAGCGAACGCGGAAACCGGCATGAGCAGCGCGGCCGCGGACGCGGAGAGTGCGATCGCGCTCTTCTGGGATGAAAGATTCATACTTGACGCTCCGTGCTATTTAACGATCAGCGCGACAACGAAGCCGATCAGAGCCAGAGCCTCGCCGAAGGCGGAGCCCATGATGAAGACGGTGAACACGCGGCCCTGGACCTCAGGCTGACGGGCCATAGCACCCGTAGCACCCAGAGCAGACAGGCCGATAGCAAGACCAGCGCCGATAACACCGAGACCGTAACCGATAACTCCCACGATTCCTCCTTTGTCGTGCGTGTCTTATTTCACGCAGGATAACCTTTTTTATAACTGCCGGGCTCCATGGGTACGGGCACCGGCGGTTTAACGAATTGCTTACCTTTAAGGCGCGAGCGGAAGGCTACTCCTCCTCCGCGACCTCCTCTGCCTCGGAGACATACACGGCGGTAAGGACCGTGAAGACGTAAGCCTGGATGGCGCCGACCACAAGCTCGATCGCATAGATCAGGATGAGGATGGCAAGCCAGGCTAGCGAAGGCAGGGCGCCAACGGCGTGGGCCGCGGAAACCTGCTGAAGCGGCGGCTGCATGAACATGCTCGCCATGATGGCGAACGAGCCCATGACCACGTGTCCTGCAAACATGTTGCAGAACAGACGGACGGCGAGCGTGATGAGGCGCAGGAAGGTCGAGAAAAGCTCGACGACCCACACGAGCACGTTCATCGGGAAGCTCACGCCCTGCGGGGCGAGGCTCTTGATGTAGCCGATCACGCCGTGAGCCTTGCATCCGTAGTAGATGAAGTACACGAAGGCGAAAATGGCGAGCGCGGCGGTGGAGCCGATTGCGCCGGTGCCGGGCTTCATTCCCGGGATCAGGCCGATCATGTTATTGATCAGGATGAACAGGAAAAGCGAGCACAGGAACGGGAAGTGCTTCTTCCAGTTCTCACCCACGACGCCCTTGCCGATATCGTTCTCGACGTACTCGATGATGTACTCGAAACCGTTGACGAAGAAGCCCTTGGGAACCAGGGTCTGCTTCTTCTTGAACACGGCCAGGACGATCAGGAGCACGATCGTGGAGACGATCAGCCAAAACGAGTACTGCGTGATGCCGCAGCTCAGATCGCCCACGACAGGGGTGGAGCTGAACTCGCTGACCAGATGATTAATCTCATCAGGCAGCTTTTCAAAAATTTCCACGACTTACCTTTCGACCTCATGAGGATCTCGCAGCGCCTTGGCGACACGAACCGTGCAGGCGGCCATAAAGGCCACGAAGCCGATCGCCTCGCCCAGGAGGAACATGCGAAACGCCTCTCCGAACAACACAAACACAACCAAGGTAAAGACGAGCAGGGCGATTGCCGAGACCGCCAGACTCACCATGCCCTTGAGCATGTCCGCATTCTGTTTATCGTCAAGAACCGGCTTGAGCGTAAAGACAAAGGGGAGAAAGGCAATCGCGCCCGCGATGGCGCCTGCAACGATAGCGAGCAGATCGGCTATCTGAAACACTGGCTTCCTCGCTTTCCTTTTTAACGCCTCACAGCACAGTCCCAGCCAAACATTGGTGACTATTGTACGAGCCAATCGCTAAAGTACAACCGTAAAACGAACGGTTAATACGCACCTGTACGTTTTCTTAAGGCCTTCTTTATGCCGCAGGTACGGTAATACGTTTTTTCGAACCCCTCAGCGCAAAACGTCCGTTAACAGGAGTGCGCGTGGACGTCTTTTGCTCGCCCGCGCGCACCATTTCTTCGTATTTGTGACCGTAGCCGACAAGGCCCAACGACTAGAGCGTGCCGTAGATGCGGTCGCCGGCGTCGCCCAGGCCGGGAACGATGTAGGCGGCCTCGTTGAGATGGTCATCGATGGCGCACGTATAAATATGTACGTCGGGGTCCTTTTCGGTCAGTGACTTGAGACCCTCGGGCGCGGCGACGATGCACAGCATGCGGATGTCCTTGACGCCACGCTCGCGCAGATAGCTGATAGCCATCTCGGCCGAGCCGCCCGTGGCGAGCATGGGGTCGACGACCAGGCAGATGCGCTGGTCGATATCCTTGGGCATCTTGCAGTAATACTCATGCGGCTCGTGGGTGACCTCGTCGCGCTCCATGCCGATGTGGCCCACGCGAGCAGAGGGCACCAGGTCGAGGATACCGTCGACCATGCCAAGGCCCGCACGCAGGATAGGCACGATGGCGAGTTTCTTGCCGGCGAGCTGTTTGAACGTGGCGGCAGTGATGGGGGTCTCGACCTCGACGTCTTCCATGGGCAGGTCGCGCATGGCCTCGTAGCCGTCAAAAAGCGCAAGCTCGCGCACGAGCTGGCGGAACTGATTGGTGCCGGTGCTCTTGTCGCGCAAGATCGACAGCTTGTGCTGGACGAGTGGGTGATCGACAAGGGTCACACGGGACGTATCGTAGGTGACGGTCATGGGTTGAAGCCCCTTTCGTTGCGGCCGGAAGATGGCCTTGCTGACAAGGCGCACGGTGACGTTGTTGCCGCGCGCCGTGCATAAGTTTAACGGTTTGTTGTATCGAGTGCCCCGTCGCAACCCTACTGAGCGGTGCTGAGCGAGCGTTTGACGGCATCACGCCAGCCCGCCAGGTTTTGCTCGCGGCGCTCGGCGGACATATGAGGATGGAAGATTTTGACGATCTGAGCGTTTTGCTCCAGCTCCTCCAAATCCTCCCAGTAGCCGACGGCAAGGCCCGCCAAGTACGCGGCGCCGATCGCCGTGGTCTCCACCGTCTCGCACTGCAGCACGGGGATATCCAGCAGATCGGCCTGGAATTGCATGATGAACTCGTTGCGCGAGGCACCGCCATCGACGGACAGGCGCTCAATCGAAAGTCCCACGTCCTGCTCCATGGCGCGCAGCACGTCATAACTCTGATAGGCCATGGACTCGCAGGCCGCACGCACAATGGTCGCGCGACTCGAGGCACCGGTCAGGCCGCACACGATACCGCGAGCATGCGGGTCCCACCAGGGAGCGCCCAAGCCTGCGAAGGCGGGGACGAAGTAGCAGCCCTCGTTGTCGTTGATCGAAGCGGCGAGTTGCGCGGACTCGCTCACGCTCGAGATGATGCCCATGTTGTTGCGCAGCCAGTTCATGGTGGAGCCTGCGGCAAAGATAGAACCCTCGAGCGCATAGCTGATCTTGCCGTCAGCGGCGATACCGATCGTGGAGACCAGACCGTTCTTGGATTCGACGATCTCGTAGCCGGTGTTCATGAGCATAAAGCAACCCGTGCCATAGGTGTTTTTGGTCTGGCCGGGATGGAAGCAGCAGTGGCCGAATAGCGACGCCTGCTGGTCGCCCGCCACGCCCATGATGGGTGGCATGTTGGTCATGATGTCGCTCGCGACGCGGCCGTAATCGCCCGAGCTCCAACGAACCTCGGGCATCATGGAACGCGGGACGTCGAAAAGCGCCAGCAGATCGTCGTCCCAATCGAGCGCATGGATATTAAAGAGCGCGGTGCGGCTGGCATTGGTGTAGTCGGTAGCAAAAACCTGACCGCCGGTGAGATTGTAGATGAGCCACGTGTCGATGGTGCCGAACATAAGGTCGCCCGCCGCGGCGCTCTCGCGCGCGCCGTCGACGTTATCGAGAATCCACTGCACCTTGGAGGCCGAGAAATACGGGTCGAGCGTAAGCCCCGTGCGGGAGCGCACCAGCTCTTCTGCGCCCTGCTCGACCAGCTCGTCGATCAGAGGTGCGGTGCGACGGCATTGCCACACGATGGCGTTATAGATAGGTTGGCCGCTTATGCGGTCCCACACCACCGTGGTCTCGCGCTGGTTGGAGATACCGATGGCGGCAATGCGGTCAGAATGGATGCCGCTCTTAAACTGGACCTCCATCATGACCGCGATCTGGCTGGCAAGCACCGCCATGGGGTCTTGCTCCACCCAGCCAGGGCGCGGGAAGCTGGTTTTAACGCTGCGACGTGCCTGCGCGACGATGCATCCGTACTCGTCGACGATGGTCGCAAGTACCGAGGTGGTGCCGCAGTCGAGTGCCATGATGTAGGAACCGCCAAAATTAAACGAGGCATCTTCCATGCCCAGGCTGCCCAGATTCAACGACATCGCTTACACCTTTCTATTGCATCGGGCCAGACAGGACCCGTTCGATCTCTGATGCGGGAAGCGCACCTTGGCGCAGGATCTGGAGTTCGCCGTGCTGGAACGACACAATGGTCGAGGCGTCGCGACACGGGGTCTCACCGGCGTCGACGGCCACATCGACCCCCTCCAGGATGCGCTCCTCCACCGTGACAAAGCTTGCCGGCGCGGGCGCGCCATGCGTGTTGGCGCTGGTGCAGGCAAGAGGGCTGCCGCAGGCGCGGATGAGCGCTTGCACCACGGGCGAGGCCGAAGCGCGAAGTGCCACCGTGTCGTCGGCGGCGCGCATAAAGGTCGGCACGCAGGGGGCCGCCTTGACCACGATAGTCAGGGCGCCCGGCCAGCATCGTCGGGCGAGCACGCGGGCCTCGTTAGGGATATCCACACCATAGCGGTCGAGCGCCTCGGCATCATCGACCAGCCAGGCAACCGTTTGGGTGAGCTCGCGCTGCTTGAGGGTAAAGATACGACGATAGCCGGTACCGACCGCGGGGACCGCGGCGCCGTTGACGGTGGCCTGCGGATCGCGCGGCCACGATGGGAATTCGCTTGTATCTTGAGGCACGGCGTCCGAAAAGGCGTTAACTGCCACAGCGACACCATAGACGGTCTCGGTCGGGATCAGGGCCAGACCGCCACAGCCGAGCACCTCGGCCGTACGCTCGACGGCAAGCCGATGCGGCTCCCGCGCTCCCTCGTATACCCGATAGACCGTCTGCATGTGTATGCCAGCCCCTTACGCTCTGGTGCAAGTTTGTTTACTGTGGGGCATTCTCGCACGAAACGTTCAATCTATTTGCCCAGAGCGCATGTTGGTTTGGTGAGCGGCTCTAGTAGTCGGTGAAAGTGAGGGGGTTATTGGACTGCGACGAACTTCTTTGGCCTGCCGGCGTGGCGTTCTTGGGCGGCGTAGCGCTCGATGCTGTCTATCGTTATCATCCGACGGCCGTCGACGAGTTCAACATCGAGCTTTCCGGCTTTGACCAGCGCGGTGATCCGCGGAGCGGAGACTTTGAGGTCCAGCGCTGCGTCTTTAAATGTTCGGCACGCCGCTTCCCGAGCGTCCTCGTGGTCGATTTCGACTGAAAGGGCCACGACCTCGGCCGAGCGTTCGTACCCTGCCGGAGTCAAACCGTTGTTGAGATCGTCGGCCAAAAACGCCATCAGCGCCTCGGTGGCATGGGCAATCGCTTCTTCGCGCGTATCCCCATCGGCAAAGGCGCCGGGAATCTGCGGGAAGCTGGCGCAGTAACCGTCGTCTTCTTTTATGAGAACGCAGTCATAGGTAAATCGTTGTTTCATCATGACCCCCTCGGCTACCATCCAGCTTGCCGGCGAATGCTTGCCCACGTGCCCTTCTTTGGTCGATCACCACCCGAGCCGTTCACGGTGACAACACGGTCACCAGAAACATACTTAGCATGACTACCGACTTGCGCGACCTTCACGAATCCATCGTGCTTGAGTAGGGCAATGATTTCCCGAAAGGTAGGAGGTTGCATGGGCCGACCTCTTTCAGCCGTCCTAATTATAAACTACTTTATAATTTTTGCTAACCAGTTAATAAATATTACTGGCGTTGTTTGGGCTCGGTGACGATGGCTCGGACAATGCGGGGGCGATCGGTGAGGTCGTGGACGATACGCACGTCCGAAAGGCCTGCTTGACGACAGAGCTCGGCCGCGGCGTCGAGCGCGCCCTCGTAGAGCTCGCAGGCAAACAGGCCGCCGGCACGCAGCATGTAGGGCGCCGCGTTGAGCAGGCGGCGGAAGATATCAAGACCGTCGGCACCGCCCTCGAGCGCCAGGTCGGGCTCAAAGTCCTTGACCTCGTGCGGCAGCGAGCGCATGACGTCGGTCGGGATGTAAGGCGGATTGGAGACGAGCACGTCGAAGGTACCCCACTCCTCACGGGGAATGGAGCTCACCAGGTTCGTGAGGCTGAAGGTGACCTCGTCGGACGCGAGACCAAGCGCATCGCGGTTTTTGGTAGCAAGGTCGATGGCGCGCGGCTCGATATCGGTAGCGGTGCAGGTAACGTGGCCGCGGCGCTCCCAAGCAAGAGAGAGCGAGATGCAGCCCGTGCCGCAACCGACCTCGAGAACGCGGGCAGTGCGGGGCTCGACCGAAGCGGGCGCGGCGGCATCCTCCGACAGAGACGCCTCGTGGTCGGCGCCTTCGATGGCGATGCCGTATTCGTCGAGCTCGGGCTCAGCGGCCTCCTCGGCCTCAGTCTCTGCTGCCTGCGCGGCGGCTTCCTCGGCCTCGCGATCGGCCAGTTCCTCGGCATAGGCACGGCTGCCCAGTACGTCGCCGCCTAGCGCCGCCTCATCGGCAGCCGTCAGGTTAGCGGCACGGCGCTCGGCGGTCGCGCGTTCGTCTGCCAGCGCGGCCTCGGCTTTGCGGGCCTCTTCGACCTCATCGTTCCAAGGCAGCTCAACACGCTGGCGGGCAGCAGCCTCGGGACTCAGCACCTCGGCATCCAGATAATTGAGGACTTCCTCGACGAGCATCTCGGTCTCGGGGCGCGGGATGAGCACACCTGGGGCGCACGCGACGTCGATCATGCGAAACTGCGTGCTGCCCGTGATGTATTGCAGCGGCTCGCCCTTAGCGCGGCGGACAACGGCCGCGTGCATGGTCTCGAGCTGGGCCTCGTTAAGCGTCTCGTCCATGCGCATATATAAGTCGATGCGTGCCAAACCCGTGGCAGCGCACAGCAGCCACTCAGCAGAAAGACGGGGGTGCTCCTCGCCGCGCTCGGCCAGGTACTCCTTGGTCCACTCGAGACAACGCTTGATGGTCCAAATCTCGTTTGCCATGGGGCCCTCCCCTCTTAAGCGCCGGACGGCGCGCGAATGTCGGAGCAGATTGTAAGCGAGGCCAGCGCTTGGCAAGGGGCGATTGAAGGCGATTATCGAGAATCAGCCCAGAATTTTGCACCGAGCTCGCTCAAAGTGTTCATTCGCTGACGTCTAAATTTGCATTCGTCAAGCTTTTGGCAAGGTTGCCCCAAAACTGACCAATATCTAACCAAGAACTTGCCACATCGCTTGACGCACGACCCATCAAAAATCGCTCCGCGACTTCTTGAACGATATTTTGAGCAATATTTTCGATAGCGAACTTATGCCGTCAATTACCTTAAGCAGGTAAGCAGCTCAAATGACATCACAGCCGACTGAATAAAATATCAAGGCAATGTCACCAATGACTCCCTACGAATCATTTGACAACCAAGGAAACGCCGATGTTTTGGCAATGTCAGCGAGCGACGTCCAGAGCGAACAAGTTGGCATGAAAAAGGCAAGGCATAGACCTTCTGGTCATGCCTTGCCTTTTGAATGACAAATTGTCGCTCTGGGCGGCGCGCAGCGTCGAGTCGTTACGCGGTTTGTAAAACCGCGTAACCTACACGGCCTGTGCCAGCTTCTCGGCTCGCTCGGCGGCGGCGAGCGCCTCGATGACGGTGCCGAGCTGGTCGCCCAGGAGGACGCCATTGTAGGTGGAGTTGAAACCGATGCGGTGATCGGTCACGCGGTCCTGGGGCTGGTTGTAGGTACGGATCTTCTCGGAACGGTTGCCGTGGCCGATCTGGCTCTGGCGCTCGGCACCGAGCTCTGCCTGCTGCTTCTCGAGCTCCATCTCGTACAGACGGGCGCGCAGCATCTGCATGCAGACTTCGCGGTTCTGGATCTGGGAGCGCTGTTCCTGCGACTGCACCACGGTGTTGGTGGGCAGGTGGGTGATGCGCACGGCGGAATAAGTGGTGTTAACGCACTGACCGCCAGGACCGGAGGCGCAGTAGGTGTCGATGCGCAGGTCGGACTGGTTGATCTGGACGTCGATCTCCTCGGCTTCGGGAAGTACGGCGACGGTCGCCGTGGAGGTCTGGATACGGCCCTGGGACTCGGTCTTGGGAACGCGCTGGACGCGGTGCACGCCGGACTCGAACTTCATGACGGAGTAGACGCGGTCGCCCTCGACCTTGAACTCGATGGACTTAAAGCCGCCGGCCTCGCTGGGGCTGGAGTCGAGCACGGTGGTCTTCCAGCCGCGCGACTCGCAGAAGCGCTGATACATCTTGTACAGATCGCCGGCAAAGATGGCCGCCTCGTCGCCACCAGCGGCGGAGCGAATCTCGACGATGGTGTTCTTGTCGTCGTTGGGGTCGCTCGGGATGAGCATGTACTTAATGTCTTCCTCGAGCTGGGGAAGCTTGGCCTCGTTTTCGGAGATGTCCATCTGGAGCATCTCCTTCTCATCGGCATCGGTAGTATCGTGGAGCATTTCCTTGGCGGCCTCGATGTCATCGAGCGCGCCGATGTACTCGCGCGAGGCAGCGATGAGGTCGGACTGGTGCGCGTACTCCTTGTTGAGACGCGTGAACTCCTTGATGTCGGAGGCAACGGCCGGGTCGGAAAGCTTTTTCTCGAGCTCCTCGTAGGCCTTGATGATCTTTTCGAGCTTGTCGCGCATGACGGGACTCCTTTATATGCGTGAAGGTGAAAATCGGCAGAATTGATGGGGCGCACGGCGCCATTGCGGGGGTAAGTCCAGCTAGAGCATGTCGATCTTCAGATACATGCGCATCCCTTCGCGTACGGGGTACATAGTTGCGGTCTAACCCATACATGATAGCGTGCGCAGGCAAACCTGCATATAACCCGCACGGAATCCGACAAAGGGAGAGTCCCTTTGTCGGATTCTAGAGCGTATGGAGCAGGGCGATGAGGAAGCGAACACCCTGGAGGTAGGCGCGGCGGGTGATGCGCTCGTTGGTGCCGTGGACGCCGCGGTCGCACTCGTCATCGTCGACCACAAACGCCGAAAAACGAATGCATTCGGAGCAAATGTGCTGGTAGTTGGCAGCGTCGGTCGCGCCGATCACGGTCGAGGGGACAATCGCCAACGGCTCGGATGATCCGTTTTCCTCCGTCCCCTTTGGATCGCAGAAATAGCGGGCGGCGATGGAGCGAACCGCCTCGAGGCCGGGACCACCGATGCGCGGGGACGGCGAGGGCTCGGAGCTGCCGGGGCCCAGCTCCACTTCGACACGACCGGCAAGGTCCGCCCCGGCAACCGCCTCACGGCAGCGCGCCACAACGTCGGCCACACTCGTGCCCTCGAGCATGCGGAAATTGATACTGGCCCACATATCCTGCGGCATCACGTTAGCACCGGTGCTACCGCCCTCGATTTGGGTCGGTGCACAGGTGGTGGTCACGAGCGGATAGAGCTTCTTGCTGGCAAGGCACTCGCGCACGATGGCGTCCTTGTTGGAGGCAATCTCGTCGGCCGTGCAGAGTCCCAGCTCGACGAGCTGTGCGACAAGCAGGTCCGTGACGCGCGTCGGCCATTCGATATCGCAGATTGCGGCGATGGCACGGCCGAGCACCTCGAGCGACGTGCCGCCGTAGGGGTTGGAAGAATGTCCGCCCTCGCTACGCGTCCTCAACACGATATCGGCGTAGCCCTTCTCCGCGAGATCGGCATGCATGAGCCAACCCTCGCCCGCGCTGTACTCGGCAGCCGGAACGATGCGGTAGTCGCCCTCGTCGATCAGGTACTCAAGCTCAATGCCGCGCCCCTTGAGCGCACGGCCAATGGCGCCTGCTCCGTACTGCGTAGTCTCCTCGTCCTGGCCAAAGGCCAGGAGCAGCGTGCGCTCGTGCTGCCAACCGTGCGCCAGCGCATACTCGACAGCCTCGAGAATGCCTGCGACCTGGTCTTTCATGTCGATCGCGCCGCGACCCCAAATGTAGGTGTCGTCCACGCGCCCGCTAAAGGGGGCGTGCGTCCAGTCGGTCTCAGTACCCGGCACCACGGGAACCACATCCATGTGGCCCATGAGCATAACGGGCTTAAGGGCCGGATCGCTGCCGGCAAGCGTCACCAGCAGCGAATGATCGATAAGCTCGACCTCGCCCGCCGCAAACACGCGCGGCCAGGCCTGCTGCATATAGGCGCGCAGGTCATCGAAGGGCTGCCAGTCCACCGCCTCGGCATCCATGCTCGAGACGGTCGGAAACGACAGCACGCGGCCCAAACGCTCGTACGCGCCGACCTCGTCTATATCGGCAAAATCGTCCTCATGCGCAAAGAAGCGCCAAACCTCGGCCATGACATCCTTTCGATTGTGACGACAAAGGCCGCCCCACGGGAGCGGCCCTGCAACGTAAGCGTTTGCGCCGGTTATTTGTCTTCGAGATAGCGAGAGAGGAACTCGCGAGTGCGCTGGTGTTTGGGGTTGCCGAAGAGCTCGGCCGGCGCGGCGTCCTCGAGCACCACGCCCTTGTCCATAAAGACCACGCGGTCGGACACCGTGCGGGCAAAGGCCATCTCGTGCGTGACGACAACCATGGTCATACCGTCGGCCGCGAGCTTGCGCATGACCTCGAGCACCTCGCCCACGATCTCGGGGTCGAGTGCCGAAGTCGGCTCGTCGAACAGCATGATCTGCGGACTCATGCACAGGGCGCGGGCGATGGCCACGCGCTGCTTTTGGCCACCGGACAGGCGACCCACGGCGGCGTGCGCGAACTTTTCGAGCCCCACGCTCGTCAGATGCTCCATTGCGACCTTCTCGGCCTCGGCCTTGCTCATCTTTTTGAGCGTGACGGGCGCGAGCGTGCAGTTGTCGAGCACATCCATGTTGTTGAACAGGTTAAAGCCCTGGAACACCATGCCGATGTCCTCACGGAGTTTATTGATATTGCAGCGCTCGGCCGTAAGGTCCTGGCCGTGGAACCAGATGTGGCCCGCGTCCGGGGTCTCGAGCAGGTTGAGGCAGCGCAGGAAGGTCGACTTGCCCGAGCCCGAGACGCCGATGATGGTAACGACCTCACCGGGATTGACAGCGAGGTCGATGCCCCTGAGCACCTCGAGCGAACCGAAGCTCTTGCGCAGGCCCTCGACGCGGATGAGCGGCTCTTTAGTTTGTGCGGCGGCCACAGCGCCGGTGGTAGTGGTATCTGCCATGATGATTCTCCTCGTCTTGCGCCTAGTTGGAGCTGGGCAGCGTTGCCGGGGCCTCGGCGCCGAGCTTTTTGCCAAAGGCCTCGAGCAGGCGGCTCGCCACGAGCGTCAGGATCAGGTAAACCACGAGCGCCACGCAGTAGACCTCCATCTGGCGGTAGTACACGCCGGCGACCGTGGTAGTAGCGTACATAAGGTCGAACACGCCGATGACCGAGAGCACCGACGAGTCCTTGATGTTGATGATGAGCTCGTTGGTGAGTGCGGGGATCGCGTTTTTAATACCCTGGGGGAACACGACCTTGCGCATGGCCTGCCACTGCGACAGACCCAGCGAGCGCGCCGCCTCGGCTTGACCGGGGTCGATGGACTCGATGCCGCCACGCAAAACTTCCATCATGTAGGCGGTGGAGTTGAGCGAGATGGTGACAAGGCCGGCGGTGAAGGTACTCCAGATCTGGTTGGCCTGGGCGGTTTCGAAGCCCATGCCGCGCAAAACGGTGAAGCCCGCGTAATAGATGAGCAGGCCCTGGACCATCATGGGCGTGCCGCGCACGATGGTGGAGTAGATGGTCGCAAAGCCGCGGCCGATGCTCTTGAAGAAGCGCGTGAGATCGTTGTCCACACGGTCGAAGGTCTGAATGCGCAGGAACACAAAGAGCAGCGCCAGGAAAAAGGCGATGACGGTGCCGAAGGTCGCAAGCGCGATGGTGATCTCGATACCGCGGATAAAGAAGTCCCCGCTCTTGTAGGTCATGTAGACCAGACTCGACAAAAAGTCGCTGGGGTTGGAGTCCGAGACAATGCTCACCCGCACCAGGTCGATAAACGACATGACGCAACGGTCCACGAAAAAGATTGCCGCGATGGCGACTACAACATAGCTACCCAGGCGCGCGCCGTGGCGGAAACGCTCGGATGAGAACGGCGACTTTTCGCGATAGTCACTCCAGTGCATAAGCTTGGTGACAAGCGCCGCTGCCGACACGACAATCCAGGCCCAAAGAATCGCCCAAAGGCAATCCTGGAAGATACCGGTGGGAGCCAAGAAGCTCAGCGGCGTGGGGTTGCGCTGGCTAAACGCCAGGCCGAGTGCCGCGATAACGCTCGTGCCCAGGTACACATAACGGTGGTCGGCCTTGGTAAAGGAGGCCAGACGATTGACGGTTTTCATGCTGCCTCCCTATGCCGGCTGACGGTCGAGGCACGCGTCCCACATTTGGTCGCGCTCCTCTTGGCTAATGCCCTTGAGTGTCTTGTCGATGAGTTTAAGCAGCTTGTCCGAGCCCTTGCGGCAGCCGACGTTTGCCGCGACCTCCTGCTTAAAGCCCTCGCCCTCGGCAAAATGAATGGGGACGATACCGGGATTTTGGGCCATATAGCCCTTCTCGTTCTCGGTATTGTAGGTCACGGCGTCGCAGGTGCCCTGCAGCAGGTTCGAAAACACCGTGGGAACCGAATCGACCGGGTTCTTGTGGACAACGCCCGGGATTTCGTCGATGACGGTATCGAGCATGGTGTCCTTTTGGCCGAGGACCGTAGCGCCGCTAAAGTCGCTGAGCTTGGTCGCATTTTGGTAGGGCGAGCCCTCTTTTACGAACAGGCCAAAGTAACCGATAAAGTACGGGTCGGAAAAGCCGACGGACTCCTCACGCTCGGGCGTGGCGCTCATGCCGGCGATGATGAGGTCGATCTGGCCGTTGTTGAGCGAGTCAATAAGGCCCGAAAAGCTCTGCTTGACGGCGACGGGCTCGCCGCCGAGGGCCTTGCAGACGATCTTGGCGATCTGCACGTCGTAGCCATCGGCGTAGGCTCCCTGCACGTTGTCGATGGGAATGGTGTACTCGCTGGCCTCGGAGACCTGCCAGTTGTACGGGGCGTAGGCCGCCTCCATGCCGATACGGATCTTGTCCTTGCCGATAACGGAATCGGACAGGTCGTCGCGACCGCCGCCTGTCGTGGGCTGAACTACTTCCAGCGTGGAGGGGCGCTGGCAACCGGCAAGTGCGCCGGCGACGACAGAAGCGCTCGCAGCGAGAGCGCTACCCAAGAAGATGCGACGACTGCACACCGGCTGTGGATGCGCGTCGCGTTGATGGGGAGAATGCATAATCTGCCTTCCCTGTTGAATCGTATGCTGACGACTTAACAGGATATACGCCAGCGACCAGCAGCGCAGCACAAGCTCGAAAAATTAATAGACACACGGTAGTCATTGGGAGCGTCGATGTTTTGGCAATGCCAGCGAGCGACGTCCAGAGCGAACAAGTTGGCATGAAAAAGGCGAGGCATAGACCTTCTGGTCATGCCGTGCCTTTTGAATGGCAAATTGTCGCTCTGGGCGGCTCGCAGCGTCGACCGGCCCGCCGTTCGTCAGAACGGCGAAACCTAAGGGCGCAGCGTCGACCGGTCCGTCGTTCGTTAGAACGGCGGAACCTCTAGAGCAGGGTGACGCTAAAGCTGCGGACGTCCGTCTCGCCCGGCGCCAGCGTGATCGTGTTGACCTTGTGCTCAAAAACGTCGTCCTCGGTGTCCATGGTGGTATGACCGGTCCAGGGCTCGAGCGCCACAAACGGAGCGTCGTTGGCGGCAGACCACACGCCGATGTACTTAAAGCCCTCAAAGTCGATCTTGACGCCGTGGCCCGACTTGCGACCGCGCAGCGTGAGCGTGGAGCCCGGGGTATCGGTGAACATGATGGCGTCGTTATCGAAGCTGCGGTGCGTGATGGGCAGCACGTCCGAGTTGTCGGGGGCCTTGTAGCTGCCCTCGAACGTCATAAGGCCATCGGGCGTGATGATGGGGGCCTCGTTCGTCCAGGCCTCGGTAAACGCCAGCTCGTAATCCTCGAATGCCTCGTCCTCGGCACCGGGGGCGGGCACGTTAAACGCGGGGTGGCCGCCCACCGAGAACGGCAGGTCCACGTCGCCGGTGTTGGTGACGGCAAAGGTCTGTGTGAGCGTGGCGTCGCCGGTCAGGGCATAGGTCATGTTGAGCTTAAAGTGGAAGGGGAACGCCTGGAGCGACTCGGGCGTGTCGGTGATCTCGTAGGTGACGGACGAGCCGTCCTCGGAGACCTCGGCCAGCTTGTGCTCCACGATACGCGCGACGCCGTGGCGCGGCATCTCGCAGGTGCCGGCCGCAGACGTCGCCGTGTTGTTACGCAGCGATCCCACGATGGGGAACAGGATAGGCGCATGCTTGCCCCAAAAGGCCGGGTCGCCCTGCCACAGATACTCGTTGCCGTTGAGGGCAAGGCTCGTGAGCTGGGCGCCCATGGAATCGATGGCCGCGGTGAGGCCGCCGCGCTTGATGGTAGTGACGGTGGACATGCTACTTCCTCCAATAGTAAACAACGGTGTCGAGGGCTATTGTCCCACTCTTGGCGGCGGGGTTGAGCGACAGGTGCAGTTATTGAGCAATAGCGTAAAGGTCAAACCCGCCCCGCGGCGTGCTATCGACCGTATCGGGCGCCTGTGAATTAAAACTCACCGGAACCATGCGCTTTGAGGCACGGTAACGCGTGCCGTCGGTGGCGACGGGCGGCTCATCGACCGTGAGCTCGTAGTCGCCGGGCTTGAGCTCGATGCCGTCACCTTCGGAATTGACGTATTGGTACTCGTCGATCGCTTGCCCCTTGAGCGTGCGACCCACGATATGGACGAGCATCTGGCTGTCGCCGCGCGCGGTGTCCCACGTCGCGCCGTCCTTGACCTCGACCGATACATGCACCGAGCGCGTGCGGCTGAGCGATTGTTCGACGGACATCTCGACCTTGGCGGCGTCTTGGCGCTGCTGCTCGACATGACCCCAGATGCTGCCGATCGCCGAGCAAGCGATGACGCCGGCCATAAAGGCGATGAGAATGGGGCCGAGCGGAGAGCGACGGCCCGCGTCTTCCTCGCGAGCCAGGTTGGGGCGATGGGTGGGCGCAGGCGCCTGGGCACCCTGCGCAGGCACGTCGAGAATGCTGAAGGATGCCGTGCTGTCGGGGTCGATAGTGTGACGCGGCTGCGGGGTCTTTGCCGGCGAGATGGACATGTCGGCTGGCTCACCCAGTGTGGCCGTGGCATCGGCCTTTGCCTCGTCGGCCTCAGCCTGGGCCCAAGCCTGCTCAAAGGTCAGGGGCTCGGCGGCATCGGAGGCGGCGTCAGGCTCGGCAGCAGCATCGCTGCCGGTCTCGTCCTCGTCGCTCGACACGTCACGCGGCGCGGGCTCGTCCCACTCCTCGTCCGGAGCCTCGCCCTCGCTATACCACCATTCAAAGTTATCGATATCCATACGGGGCGCCCCTTAAGCCTCGCAAATAAACACTTGCCAGCCTTATACCCCCAGATGGCGCGGGAACTCGCCGGCACAGATAGGAAAACCATCACAACATTCGACGCTTTTCCTCGTTTTCGAGATTTTCATCGAATGTTGTGACGGTTTGGGCGACTGGCTGGCAGAGCAATGTGACAAAGGGACTGCCCATTCGTCACATTCTGTTAGAGTTGCAGGGATTGAATCCCGCTCATTCATGCGACATTGGAGTGACAACCTTGACCGCCGCAACCACGCCTAAAAGCAAGTCAACCGCCGCCGCGCTCTCCCCCGCGCGCACCAAGCTCTGCCTGGCGCTGCTCGTACTGTTGGGATTCTCACTCGGCTGCTCCGAGTTCGTGGTCATCGGCATCGAAAGCGACTTGGCAACGGAACTCGACATATCACTTGCTACTGCGGGCCAGCTCATCAGCGTGTTCGCGCTCGTCTACGCCATCGCTACGCCGGTGCTTGCGCTCAGCACGGGGCGATTCCGCCGCTACCAGCTGCTCGTGTGCTACAGCATCGTCTTTGTGCTCGGCAACCTGGTCATGGCACTGGCACCCAACTTCCAGGTTCTCTTTATCTCGCGCATTGTCCTGGGCTCCGTCTCGGGTGCGCTGCTCGCCGTGGGCGTGACGCACATCCCTGAACTGCTGTCCCCGCAGCAAACTTCGCTTGCCATCTCGGTGGTATATGGTGCGTTTTCCGTGGCGATGGTCTTTGTGACCTCGATCGGTAAGTTTGTGGCCGACACGCTCGATTGGCACGTGGCCATGTACGGCACGCTTACCTTTGCCGTTTTGATCTGCGGAGCGCTCGTGGCGTTTATGCCGCGCGCCGGACAGACCGACGAACCCGCTACCTTCCGCGAGCAGGCGGGTCTGCTACGCGAACCGAGCATCATCACCGGCATGCTCATCTTTTTGTTTGGCGTGGGATCGGTCTATGTGTTCTACGGCTACGTGACGCCTTATCTTGAGCAGGTGCTGGGCATGGGCACTGTTCAGGCGAGCACCACGCTTATGGCCTACGGCGTGTTCTGCCTGGTCTCGAACATCTTGGGCGGATGGATCGACGCGCGCTTTGGCATGAAGGCGCTGCTTGTGACGTTTGTGCTGCAAGCTGCGGCGTTACTCGGGCTGTTTGCCGTGGGCGACACCATGCCGCTCGCGCTGGTCTTTGTCTTTAGCCTAGCGCTGCTCATGTACCTGTTCTCGGTGTCATGCATCACGCACTTTATGGACGTGGCGCGCAGCCGCCATCCCAAATCGATGGTACTCGCGAGCTCGGTAGAACCCATGGCGTTTAACGTCGGCATTTCGTTTGGCACCGCAGTGGGCGGCGCCGTGGTGAGCAGCGTTGGCATTGCCTACGTTGGCGCGGTTGGTGCCGCGTTCTCGCTTGTGGCCTGGGCGCTTACGCTGGTGACGATTAAGCTGGCTCGCTGGGAGTGCAAGCGGGCGAGGGCGTAGAGCGAGGTTCCCTCTAAAACGTCTATCGTTCCAGTCGCGACGCTTACCTGACGACAGGCTAAGCCAGCTCCTTTAGCTGTGGTTCGATCTCATGTACTTCGAATGCACGATTTTCCAGTTTTCGTGTATCCGAAGTACACGAAATGTGCGCGGGGCACCTCAAAGGCGGCGGCAGACGCATTGTCTGCCGCCGCCTTTTATACTGGATTTTATAGATATGCGAGTCGTTTACTCCATACCCAGTAGCTCGCGCATCTGGGTTGCGTAGTTAGATGCCATGTTACCGTAGACAATCTGCACGCCGCCGTTAACATGCACGATGCCACGCGCTTCGAGCTTTTCGGTAAACTCGGCGTCATCAACCACCTTGTCACAGTCATTGAGCTGGATGCGCAGACGGGTGAAGCAGGCCTCGACAGACTTAATATTGTTGTCGCCGCCCACTGCCTCAACGATGGCGGGAATTAGGTCGCTGATCACAGTCTTGGGAGCCTTTGCGGCCTCATCGTCGGACTCTTCCTCGCGGCCAGGGGTCTTAAGGTCCTTCTTAAGGATGATGAACTTGAAGACGAAGTAGTACACCACGAAGTAGATGGGGCCGAGGAACAGGATAACCTGCCAGTTGGAGCCCTTGGCTGCACCCATAATGCCGTTAAAGATCAACGACAAGAGCGGGCCGCCAAAGGATGCGGAACCGGCCACGTTGAACTGCAGGATATAGGTCAGCGCATAAGCAAGACCAGCCATGAGAGCGTGGAACACGTAGAGGATGGGCGCGATAAACAGGAAGGAGTACTCGAGCGGCTCGGTAATGCCGGAGAGGATGCAAGGCACCACGATGGCGATCATGAGCGCTGCGGTCTTCTTCTTGTTCTTGGGAAGCGCCGTCTTGTAGAAGGCGAGTGCAGCGCCGGGCAGGCCGAACATGGCGAAGATAACCTTGCCGTTCATGACAAAACGGCTGACCTCGATGTTAAACGGCGTGCTGGGAGAGCCCAGGATCGCGTTGTAGATATTGATAGCGCCCTGAACAGTCTGGCCGTCGATGGTCTCGACGCCACCAAGCGACGTGAAGAAGAACGGCAAATAGACAAAGTGATGCAGGCCAAAAGGCAGGAGCATGCGCTCGCCGGCGCCGTAGACAAATGCACCAAAGGCACCCGTAGTCTTGATGAACTCGGACAGCGCGCCGAGAGCGTTCTGAATAAACGGGAAAACAAAGGACATGACCAATGCGAGGATGCTGCATGAGAGCAGCGTCACCGCCGGGATAAAGCGCGTACCGTTGAAGATGGAGAACACGGCAGGCAGCTCAATCTTGTAGTAACGGTTATGCAACCATGCGACGATTGCACCCACCAGAAGACCGCCGATAACACCCGTGTCGAGCGTGGTGATGCCGAGGATCGTGCTCTGGCCCGTCGTAAGATTCGCGGGATCGATAACGCCAGTCGCCGTAAGGAACGTGCCCATCACGGAATTCATGCACATGTAGCCCAAAAAGCCACAAAGCGCCGCGGTAGCCTTCTCGGACTTGGCGAAGCCATAGGCGAGGCAAATCGAGAAGATAACCGGGATGTTGTTCATAACGATGCTGGCAGCGGCCTTGAGAATCGAAAAGAAGATCGCAAAGCCCGGAGCAGCAAGCCAGGGAACAGCTGCCGTAAGGGTAGGGCTGGTAAAGGCATTGCCAAAGCCTTGAAGGATGCCGGCGATTGGCAGGATCAAGACAGGCGTCATGAGGACTTTGCCCAGGCGCTGGAACTTTGCCAGCAGCTCATCTTTGTTCATGGGATACCCCTCTTAAAGAAACGGGGCGTGCAGCTCTACAGCCCACACGCCCCATAACAGTTATCAAGCGCTATGGAACTAGCTACTTAAGCTCCGGCCAGTAATCCTTATTGGCCTCGATGAGCTTGTCGAGCACTTTGCGAGCCTTCTTTGCGTCGCCGACCAGACGATTAAGCGTGAGTGCCTGCAGAGCCTTCTCGTAGGAACCCTCCATCCAAGCCTCAACAGTCAGGCGCTCATAGGCGTACTGGTTCTCCATAAGGCCGCGATAGAAGGTGCCAATCTTGCCAACGGCATAGGGCTGCGGGCCATTGGCGCCCACGCTTGCCGCGACCTCGACCATGGCGTCATCGGGCATGCCCTCGATAATGCCGTTGTTGGGCACGATGACAATGAAGGTCTTGTTGGTGTTGCGATAAATGGCCGAGGTGATTTCCACGATCATATCGCCATGAGCGTCGTTTTGCACAACCGAGGAGTTCTTTGCGGTGCCGACTTTGGCAACGCGCTCGCACTCGGCGAACACGCGCTTCTCACGGCCGTTGATAACCTCGTCGGAGCGAGTGTAGTCGGGGTCGAGGTGAGCGACCTTGTACTCGGGATACAGATAGTACTGCAGATAAGTGTTGGGCAGATAGTCGGGGAAGTCCTCGAGCATGTCCTTGACCATGGCGTAGGTATCAAGCCAGGACTGGTCACGCTGCTCGGCATCGGCAGGAAGGAAGCCGTTCTTCTCCGTGTACTCCTTAATCTGCGGGACGAGGTCATGGCCCTCTTCATCGTAGATGTGCTTGAACCAACCGAAGTGATTGAGGCCGAAGTACACGGGCTCCGTCTTGCTCATATCGCGACCGAGCAGGCGACCGTAAGAGCGCATGAGGTTGACGGGCTGATCGCAGATGTTGAGGACGCGATGCTCATCGGGCAGGACGCGCTCGAGACCATATGCCACAATAGCAGCCGGGTTGGTGTAGTTGATAATCCACGCCTCCGGGCTATGAGCGCGAACGTCGTTGACGATCTCAACCATGTCATGCATGGAGCGCATACCGTAAGCCATGCCGCCAGGGCCCACCGTTTCCTGGCCGATGATTCCCATATGCAGCGGAATCTTCTCGTCCTTGCTACGCATCTCGTAGCCGCCGGTACGAATCTGGCAGAGCACAAAGTCGACGTCGGTGTAAGCCTCGTCCTTATCGGTGGTGTAACCAAACTCCACACCGGGCTCCTCCTCGGCGAAGAGAATCTTGCCAAACTCGCCAATCGGACGCTGACGCTCGGCATCGATGTCATAGAGCATCACGCGGTTCAGCGGCAGAATGTCCATGTGCTTGGTCAGGGCTTTAAGAATGCCAGGGCACCACGTGGAGCCGCCGCCAACGATCACAATATTGAGCTTATCCTTCATGTTCCGTCCCTCCAGGGTTGGCTGATCGGTGTTCTCGAAGACCTTGGGCTCCGCGGTTGTCCTCGGCTTGCTTCGTTTCGATTGATATTTTGCGACATAAGGTCATTTGCGAGTCCCCGTGTGAGCCAATGCGAAACGGGGACACATGATTTCGCTCACGACACAGATATGTGTAGGCAAACACGCGCGTTTGCCCAGTTCATAGGCAATAGGCAATCTTGACCGATTACCGATTTCTCTCCTGGCTACACAAAGCGGTACCATATGTACGACGAGGTGCGAGGGGCTGAAACATCTTATGAAAGATCAAGAATCTTTTTATGATCATGTGCGAGCTGGCGAGAGCAAGCTCAACGATCTCGAAAGCGAGATCATGCGCTACATCATCGAGCTGCGTGATGATATTGACGATGTCACGCTTAAGAGCGTTGCTGAACGGTTCTTCGTCGCTCCCAATACAATCGTCAGGCTTGCTCATAAGCTTGGCTTCTCGGGGTTTACGGAGCTCAAACAATCGCATTCCGCCTCGCTCGACCGCAATCGATTCACAATCGAGACACTTCCGCTCGACACCCAGCTCGTACAAACAAAAGACCTGCTTAACGACCGGGTCATCGACTCGGTTGTAAGCCTTATCCAGGACGCCTCGCATATCGTGTTCTTCTGCTCGGGCTTTTCGAAATACCCGTGCCTCGAGATGGCTGAAAAGCTCAAAATAATGGGCAAGAATACCGACACGCTTAGTGAACGCCACGTCATGAGGCATTACGCAGAACTCCTCGGCAAAAACGACCTGGTCTTCAGCGGTTCCGTAAGCGGCGAGACGCAGGTGTCTATTGACGCTACATCGATAGCCAAAACGCGCGGATGCAAGGTCGTCACACTCACCGGCTTTTCTCGAAATTCTCTCTCGAAACTAGCCGACTACCCTATCTACACCGTGCAAAAAGAAATCCGCTTGGGCAGCATGGACCTCGACAGTCGATTGATGTTCTATTACGTTTTCGAATTGATATTTGAGCGCTACTTCAAGCTGGCCAAGAAATAAAACTTGGCATGCGCCCGGCTTCGACTCTTTAGCAGCCCTCTATATGAAAGGAACCGCGTATGCAACGCGTGCTGTTTATCTGTCACGGCAACATCTGTCGCTCGACGATGGCTGAGTCGGTGTTTACTGAGCTGGTGCGCCGTGCCGGGCGCGCGGGCGAGTTTGTCATCGATTCCGCTGCGACCTCGACTGAGGAGATCGGCAACCCGCCGCATCACGGCACCGTCGCCAAGCTGCGCGAGGTCGGGATTCCCGTCGTAGCACATCGCGCGCGCCAGGTGCGTCGCGCGGAGTATGGCGACTGGGATCACATTGTCTATATGGATGCTGAGAACGCGCGCGGCCTGCGTCGCATCTTTGGCGACGACCCCTACGGCAAGATTACGCGCTTGCTCGATTGGACCGAGCGCCCCGGCGACGTGGCCGATCCCTGGTACACCGGCAACTTCGATGCCACCTACCGCGGCGTACTCGACGGTTGCACTGCTATGCTCGAGCAGCTGTAATCGATGAAATGCAGAGTTTTTAGAGCCATAAATCGGATGAAAGGGGGTGCGGACGATTTCTTGGACCGCGCCTAGGCGTATCCAAGCTTCCTG
>DXZT01000011.1 GCA_019419545.1 Collinsella sp.
CGGGTGGTTTCTGATGCGGCGCGCTGCGCGCCCCGCACAGGCTAAAGCCTTTAACGAAAGTCCCTCGAAAGCAACGGGGCTTTCGAGGGACTCATACGGAAGGGTTGCGCCGGGCCGGCAAAATGCCAATACCCTACTTGCCGTCGTCCTGCTGCAGGCTGTCCTGCTCGCTGAGGCGCGCCTGCCTGCTGGTCATGCGCGCGGGCTTGTCGGGATCGGGTACGGCTGTGGGCATGGGCTCGTCGACATGACCGCCCCACCAGCCGCCCACAAAGTCGAGCGTGTGAAACACATTGATCACGGCGCCGGGATCAATGTCGCACACTAGCTTGATAATGTCCTGGCTCTCGTAGGTCGAGACAACGGCGTGCAGCAGGTACATCTTTTCGCGGCTGTATCCGCCGATGACCTCAGCGCAGCTAATGCCGTGCTGAAAATGGTCAACATAGGCGGTCATGACCTCGTCTGCCTTGCGCGTCGTGATCTGCAGCGTCACGCGGTCGTAGCGACGATAGAAACTGTCGATGGTCTTGGTCGAAATAAACTGGAACAGGATGGAGTACGCCGCGTTGTCCCAGCCAAACATAAAGCCAAAGATCGCCAGGATAAAGCAGTTGAAACCAAAGATGACGCCCCAGATAGTCTTGCCCGTGTGGTTGGAGACCCACAGCGCGATAAAGTCGGTGCCGCCGGTGGATGCGCCGGACTTTAGCGCGATGGCAGCGCCCAGACCCGAGACCACGCCGCCAAAAATGATGAGCATAATCTTGTCGCCCAAAAATGGAGCGAAGTGAAAGACGTTGAGGAACAGCGACGAGAGCACGACCTGCATCATCGAGAAGATGACGAAGCGCTTGCTAATGCCGCTCCAGCATAGGAGCGCCACGGGAATGTTGAGCGCAAGCATGCCGAGCGAGATGTCGATGTGAACGCCGCCCAGCGAGGTAACGCGATCGAGCAGGACCGCAACGCCGGTGAGGCCGCTCGGAAGCAAGTCGGCGGGCTGAATGAACGCCTGGATCAGGAATGTCTGGAGAACGGCGGAAATCGTGACCGCCACGGCAGTAATAGCGCGGCGGACGATGGTGAGGCGGCCGAGTACGAGCACTCGGTCCGTGAGCTGATCGATGGCGTTCGCCACGCAGGCTCCTTTCGAAGGCAGATGTAGTTGTGGGGTATGTCCGCGATTGTAGCATGGAGCGTGCGGGGGCGCTTCAATTCACCCTCTCTCGACAACCAAAGCGGGACCAGCAACCCCACGACCAAAGGCCCAAATTACAAGTGAGTAGACTTTACGCGACCTGCAGAGCACACCCAAAACCGCCACCCCTGTGACCTGCGGTTTTACTAGAGCAGATGCGCTTTGTGCTCGTCCTGCACCAAAAAGTCTACTCACTTAGTCCGAATCGAAGCCAAACGGATCAAAATCGAAACCAAATTGAGCCAGTCCACCGCAAAAAACGTTTGAACCCGTGCTTCTCGCGGCGGATTGACACTACAAAGCGGCCAAAATGTCGGTCAGATTATCAATAACGGCATCGGCTCGCGATTGATCGAGGTTGACGCCCTCGTGCGGGCGCAGTGCCAGGACGCGGGCGCCGGAGCGCTTGCCGGCCTCGATGCCCAAAGGCGAGTCCTCGATAACCAGGCACTCGGCAGGCTCCACCCCCAGCGCCTCCATGGCACGCAGGTAGATCTCGGGGTCGGGCTTAAACGCACTGCACTCGTGGCCGCTGATGGTGTAGTCCAGCACGTCGGCGATACCGGCAATTTCCACCAGCTCGTCAATGAGCTCGCGATAGGACGAGCTCGCGATGGCGCACTTCACGCCGCGCTCGTGCAGCTCACGCATCACCGGCCCCGTCTGCTCGTTGAGCAGCTCGGTATACGGAACGGGATGGTCCGGGCTGTAGACCTGCTTGTACTCCACGCGCAGACGCTCACGCAGCTCAATATCGTCGGGCACCAGCGCCTCCCAAATAGCAGGCTCGTTAGACCCCGAAAGATCGGGAATCTCGTCAAAGTGGAACCCCTTCTCTTCCATAAACGCCACGCGACGACGGTTGTAGAACCACTCGGTATCGACCAGCACGCCGTCCATATCAAACAGCACTGCCTTGATCATACGCATCTCCTCCCACCTGCCAAAAAGGGACAGGTTTATTTTGGTAGGTTTTATCTGGGGTTTTATGACGCGGCAGACACGCCCTCCCCAGAGCAAAAAAGGGGACAGGGCGCAAACCCCATCCCCTCTCAATCAACCCGTAAGGTCTACTTACTTGTGATTAGTAGGAAAGCTTCCACATGTAGCGACGCATGGTCAGCGGGTGCTGACGGGCCTCGGCGATCTGGTTGCCGTACTCGCGCATAACGGCGAGGTGCAGCAGCGGGTTGAAGTAGGTGACGACGCTCGCGGGCACGGCGTCAGCCAGGCCGTAGTCCTTGGAGTCGATCAGAGCGACCTTGGCGCCCATGCGCTTAAGGAAGGTGAGGGCGCGGGCGTCCATCGGACGGGTAGCGCCATCGGACATGAAGAAGACGTAGGGCTTACCCTCGGTGGAAACCTCGAACGGGCCGTGGAAGTACTCACCGGTGTTGTAGGCGGCGGCGTCGATCCACTGCATCTCGGTGAACAGGAAGGCGGCGTGAGAATAAGCCATCTTCTCGGAGGCACCGGAAGCCATGAAGTAGATCATCTTGTCGTCCTTGAAGTCCTCGGCGAACTTCTTGGCGAGCTTCTTGCAGGACTGAGCAGCGTTCTCGCAGAGCTCAAAGACGTTGGTGAGGCCGGTGATCATGTCCTCGTAGTGGTCATAGCCCTCGGTCTGCTGAAGGATCTCGACAGCAAGAGCGATGGCGTAGCCGGGCTTCTCGCACTTGGCAGCGAAGTTGGCGTGGAAGCCGTGGACGATGACGTAGTCAGCGTCGACGGTCAGAGCGGAGCCAGCCTTGTTGGTGAGGGAGACGACCGGGCAGTTGTGCTTCTTGGCGGTCTTGTTGGCCTCGACGGTCTCGGGCGTGGAGCCACCGAGGGAGCAGGTGATCACGAAGGTGTGCTCGTTGACCCAGGAAGGCGTGTCGTAGTTGAACTCGTTAGCGGTGAAGATCTGAACGTTCAGCTTGTCCGTGTTGTTGGCCAGGAAGTACTTGGCGGGGTAAAGGTCGGACATGGAAGCGCCGCAGCCGACGAAGGCGACGCTGTGGATCTCGTGGTTGGACAGGACGTCAGCGACGATCTGCTTAGGGAGGTTAAGGTCGATCTCGTACATCTGACACATTCCTTTCGATTTGTTGCGGCGTCACATTGCCGGACGCTCGCAGGGTTACCGTAGTTAGGGCCGAGTCGCCGGCCCGTTGAGGATGTGACAAAGGGACTATCCCTTTGTCACATGTTAGGGATGGAAGCCTGCCTGGGGTATGGGATGCCAGGCAGGCCCCCGGGGGAAGCGGTTAGACGCTTGGTCGCGACTAGGCCAGGATACCGGCCGCGGAGAGGGCGATGCCGCCCACGATGGCGATCACGAGAAGCCAACCGGTGTTGACGTTCTTCTTGATGAGCCAGTACATAAGGCCGGTGAGGCCAAGGGAGATCATCTGGGGCATCATGCCGTCCAGGATGTCCTGGATCACGACGGTGCCGTCAGCGAACTGCAGCGGGGTGGTGGCGCCGATCAGCGTAGCGATCATGCCGCCCACGGACATAAGACCCACGATGCCGCAGACATACATGAGCTTCTCCATGAGATCGCCGCCCTGAAGCTTGCTCAGGTACTCGTGGCCGCCCTGATAGCCCATCTTGGCTGCGAACCAAGTGATCAGCACGGAGGGGACGATGGAGATGAGCATGGCCAGGATCGGGCCCATGATGGAACCCTGCTGAGCCAGCTGAACGCCCAGACCAAAGGCGATAACACGGATGGTGCCCTGGAAGAGGGAGTCGCCGATACCGGAAAGCGGGCCCATGAGGGAGGTCTTGACCGCGTTGATTGAATCGGGGTCGAAGTTCTCGGGATCCTTGGCGTACTCCTCCTCCATGGAGGCGGAGAGGCCCAGGATGAAAGCGCTCGTCTGCGGGGTGCAGTTGTAGAACGCCATGTGACGGTGGTAAGCCTCTTTCTTAGCAGCGAGCTGCTTGGGGTCGGACTCATCCGGATAGAGGCGATCGAGCGTGGGGACCATGCCGTAGAGGAAGCCCATGTTCATCTGACGCTCGTAGTTCCAAGAGGCCTGGATGGCCCAGGAGCGCCAGAAGAACTGGCTGACCTTCTTGTTCAGGGACACGTCCTTGGTTGCGGTTGCCATAGTGTGTTCCTCCTTAGTCTTCGTCGTCTTCGAGCGGATCGTAGTCGGAATCGACACCGGCGGCTGCATGGGAACCGTTGAACTTGAAGCCCATGAAGACGATAGCCAGGCACACACCGATCAGAGCGACCGCGATGACGGACAGGTTGAGGTAGGCGGCGAGCAGGAAACCGATGAACAGGAACGGGGTCATACCCTTCTTGATCATCATGGTGAGCAGCAGGGCCAGACCGTAGGCGGTCATGATCTTGGTCGAGACGTTCAGACCAACGGACAGCCACTCGGGAACCATGTTGACGATGGCTTGGACCAGGTCGGTACCGACAAAGACGGCCAGGAAGATCGGCAGGAAGTACATGATGGCGTACAGACCGGAGCCGGCGCAGATGTGCATGCGGTAGGCGGTCTTGAACTTGCCGTTATCAATCGCACTATCGGCCACATGGGTGAGGGCGGCGATGATGGAACGGAACACGATGCCGAGGAGCTGACCCAGGACGGCGACCGGGATGGCGATCGTCATGGCGGTCTCGGCGGAAGCATCGGTCAGGCACGCGAAGGCAGCGGCCACGATGCCGCCCAGGACCATATCGGGCGGAACGGCGGCGCCGACCTGCACCAGGCCCATGGACACGAGCTCGACGGCGGCACCGACGGCAAGGCCGGTGGGCACATCGCCCAGCAGCAGACCGACGAGCGTAGCGCCAACGAGGGGCTGCTCGAAGTTAAGACGACCGAGCAGGCGGGAGTCCCACATGCAGAACACGCCGACGAGGCCGACGAGCACCGCACTGATGAACGTATTCATACCCTTCTCCTTTCAGTCAGGCAAAAGCCTGGTTGATTACAGCTTGGCGTCGATGTCGACGCTCTGATACGTGGGGGTCTGCTGGACGTAGAGCTTGATGCCCATGTCGAGCAGCTGGTTGACGTCGGCCTTCTGGGTGGCGTCGAAGAAGACAGAGCTGTCCTTGCCGCCGACCTGATCGGCACCGTCGTGGTTGGCGGTGGCGCCCAGGTTGATGGCGTCGAGCTTGTAGCCCTGGCAGAACTGCAGCATCTCGGCCGTGTTGCCAAAGACGAACATGACGCGCTCGCCGAGGGTGTTGAGCTTGTCCATCTTGGCGAGGGCACGCTCGACGGTAAAGACGTTCAGGCGCACGCCCTGGGGCTTGGCCAGCTTAAGAGCGCCCTTTTTGATGTCATCGTTGGCGGCAGCGTTGTCGACGACGATGATGCGCTCGGCCTGAACCTTGGTGGTCCAGGTAAAGACGACCTGGCCGTGCAGCAGACGGTAGTCAAGACGTGCGAGGACGATCTTGGCGGGACCGGAGCTGTGACGGGGCGCCTTGGCTTTCTTGGCGGGAGCCGCGACGACCTCGACCGATGCGTTGGGGTTGGTCAGACCGGTGCGGGCCTCGTTGATGAGGGCCGCGAGCTCGGCGTCCTTGACGGGGACGGGGCTCATAGCAAGCGTCAGTGCCAGCGGAATGTTGAAACCGCTGATCACCGTGAACTTCGTGCCGTTCTTGGAAAGCTCGACCATGCTGTTGTTGACCGAGCTGCCGAGCATATCGGTCAGCACATAGACGGTGTCGTCCGCGTTGAACGTGGCGATCATGGCGTCCACCTTATTGGTGATGGGCTCCTTGTCGTCACGAGCAAGCGACACGACGTGGACGTTCGACACGTCGCCGAGAACCATCTCGAGCGTGTCTTTGGCGCCTGCGGCCAGGCCGCCATGAGATGCGAGAATGATCTGATTCATCTTGCCTCCTCCTTTTCGTTATGGTCATTATAACGTCTTATACGTTGCGGATATTGATAATTATTATATAAACCGTTCGCGGGTGAAAAACGACCGTTGGCGGGTTTAACGCAATCGAAACGATGGTCTTGGGTAGGTCGGCGCTGGCTAGGCACCGCCCGGCCAATCGCCGGGCGCTACCTGCTCAAACACTCCGCCAATCCCCTATCGCACGAAGTACCAGGGGCTTTCCTGCACGGTGGGCTCCAGCGTAATGCCCGTGCGCTCGCGGAACAGATCCATGTCCTGCGATTTCTCCGTCCACCACGCGTTGGGCTTAAAGGTCATGCTCTCAATGACATGGCCGACAAACACACTGTTGCGCATCTTGGAAAAGTCGGTGTTCATGATCACGATGGACGCGAGCACCAAAACGATGCCCAGAACCTTGATCGCACCGGCGGGCTCGGCGTAGACACCAATGCCCAGCAGCACGGTGACGACCGTCTCGAATGACATTACGACGGGAACTTTCGACGTCTCGAGCCCCATGGACAGACCCTGCATATATAAGACATAGGCCACGGCTGTGGGGATGAGTCCAAAGCCAAGGAACAGCAGCAGCAGCTGTGGCGACATTGCCGCGGCGACATCTGGCCACGGAGCCGCGATAGCCGCCATAACCGCACCGCCAAAAACAAGGCCCCAAAACGTGACAGCCAGCGGGTGGACCGTCTTGGTTGCTATCCGGCTAAACACCGCGAGCGACGCGCCACAAAAGCCCGCAATCACGCCCGACGTGACGCCCCAAACCGAAAAATGAAAACCGGAAAGGTCGCCATCGGTCACTGCAAGTACACAGCCACCGATGTTAAAAGCGATGGCAACGAGCTTGTTGGGAGTCACATCCTCGCGATAAAGTACGCGGCCGAGCATGACGCCAAACACCGGCGAGGTGTAGAGCAGCACCGAGGCCGTGGACATGCCCACCTCGCCCATGCACTCGTAATAAAGCGTGTTAGCGGTGGCGAGGCCGATAATGCCAAGAAGCGCACAAGGAACAAGCTCTTTAGGACTTGCCTTGAACAGTGCCAGGGGACCCGATGCCTTTCCCTCACGAGCACCTCCCTGGCAACCCATGAATGCCAAGACCGGAGCCATTAAGACGGCACCCGACAACAAGCGAAAGGCAGCCATACTCTGGGACGTAACGCCCATGGCCGAGATGCCGTTTACAAAGATTCCGATGCTGCCCCACATAAGCGCGGCGATCAGCACCAGCACATAGCCCAGATTGCTTTTCTTCAACGCAGCCTCCTCGGTATTGTTTCCAATATGTTTCACACTACGTTATAGTCGTTATATACATTTTTCAAGGCACAAATCGGTGAGCGGGAAAGTGATCCGTTTTCCTCCGTCCCCAGCGGATTATTTGGCGGTTGCGGTGAAATAGTTCCTAAATAGAGGCTTCAAGCCCCCAAACAGGAACTATTCCACCGCAACTTATGAGGACATCGAGCTGTTAGGCCGCTCTATCCCCTAGTAGTCCAGTTTCCACATGTAGCGTCGCGTCATGTAGTCCTTGTGGGTGACGGCGGAGAGCGCACGCATGTAGACGTTGTTGAGGATCGGGGCAAAGATCAGGTGGTTGAAGTACTCGCTCACGCTGTCCTTGATGTCGTTGAGGCCGAGCTCCTTGGCGTCGAGCTGGTAGACGCGCTCACCACCGTACTGGTTGACAAAGCGGATGCCGCGCTCGTCGTTACAGCGGCTGCGGCCGACGCTGATGAGCTGGAACAGCGAGGTGCGCTTGTCCAGGATCTCGAAGGGGCCGTGGAAGAAGTCGCAGGTGTTGATGGTGCAGGAGTCGATCTGCAGCATCTCCTGCACGTTGCAGATGCTAAAGACGTAGGCGGCACCAAAGAGCGGGCCCTGAGCCATAACGTTGATGCAGGGCTTGTCGGCGTTTTGCTCGGCCCACTTGGCTGCGAGCGGACGGGTGTACTCGACGGCCTTGCGATAGATGGGGTCGACCAGGTCGAAGGCGGCCATAGCGGTCTCGTACTCGGCATAGCCCTCGGTCTGCTGCGTGAGCTCCATGGCGATCATGGTCACGACGGCGGAGTTGGTGCGGCCCATGCAGGACTCGTCGACGGCCAGGCTGTCGTACTGAATCTTGTAGTCGCAGACCTCGGTGAGGGCGGACTCGTCAACATAGATGGCGATGGTGCTGGCGCCGTGGTTCTTGGCGACCTGGGCGGCGACGATGGTCTCCTTGGTGCCGCGCATGGACACGACGACGGCCAGGGTGTTCTCGTTGACGTAGGCAGGCGTGGCGTGCACGAACTCGTTGCTGGTGTAGCTGGAGCTCACGACCTGCGTGGCCTCGTGCTCCATAAAGTACTGGGCAGGATAGTTGCCGCCGTTGGATCCACCGGCGCCAATCCACACGACGCGCTTGATGCCGTCCTTGTCTGCCTTGTCAGCCAAAACCTGGGAGACGACGTCCTTAACCTGTTCCTGAGTAGTCATCGTGCATCAGCCTTTCTTCTCGTTTGATGCTCTCGATGGCATACAAGTTACATACATGTTTTGGTTATGTCGACTAGTTGTATGCTATATTTGTCTTAGAAATTTTGTTGGTAAAGTTTTCGGCAAGCCATTACCAGCGGCTTTGTTGTCATGTTGGATACATGCTTGGTTCAGCAAGCATACAAGTTAGATATAGGTTAATCGTATGAATGCTTCGTCTAAAAAGAAACTGGCCCAATACGAGCGTCTGGCGGGCACGCTGCGCGACCGCATCGCCGCCGGCACCTACGCGCGCGGAGACAAGCTGCCGTCTGAGATGGAGCTCATGGACGAATCGGGGCTGTCGCGCAGTACCGTGCGCCATGCCCTTAAGGTGCTCGTTGACGAGAGCCTGGTGCGCACCGAGCGCGGGCGTGGCGCCTTTGTGGCCGACACGCCCGCGCTCCACGAGAACAACCTGGTGTTTTCGAGCTATACGGCGCAGGTACAGGGTCAGGGTATGAAGCCCACCACGCGCACGGTGGACTCGGGCTTTGCCAAGGCAACGGGCAACGTGGCCAAGTTTTTCGATGCCGCCGTGGGCAGCAAGCTCGTCAAACTTGTCCGCCTGCGTTATCTGGACGATGCGCCACTGTGCCTGGAGACCACCTATTTACCGCCAAGCTTTGGGTCGCTCATCGATCGCGATATCAACGGTTCGCTCTACGCCACGCTGCGTCAGGAGTTCCATCGTGCGCCGGCGCAAGGGCATAAGACCTTTGAGGTGTGCTATGCCTCGCAAAACGAGGCGTTTTTGCTCAATGTCGAGCGCGGGCAGGCGCTGATTCTGATCACCGACTACGTCTACGACACCGACGGTCGCCCGCTCCATGTCTCCAAGCGCATCCAACGCACCGACCGCGCCAAATACACCGAGCCCATCGGCTAGCGCGCCAAACCAGGCAAAATGCACCTAATATAAGTTTTACCTGCGGTTTTTATAAAATCTCAAACCAGCATGGCGCAAATGCCAGCATCGCCTGGCAACGCACGCCGTCCAAGCTCAACTGTTCCTGCCCAGAATATCCAGCACCGTAAACCTAAGTGAGTAGACTTTTCGCGATCTGCCGAGCATACCCAAAACAGCTATCTCTGTGACCTGCGATTTTAGTAAGGCAGATACGCTTTGTGCTCGCCCTGCGCCAAAAAGTCTACTCACTTAGCTCGCAAGGCGTCCCGAGGGGACGATTCAGGTCAAAATAGCATACGAACGACGTGCTTCTTGCGGCGATTTGATGCCACAAGACAGCCAAAAACCTGCCAAAAAGGGACAGGTTTAGTTTGGTCGGTTTTATCTGGGGTTTTGCTGCATCCGCAGGTCAATCGCCTTGGTCATACACACCCAAAACAAAAGCCGCCACGAAGGTATCCGCATCCTTCGCGGCGGCTTGCAACGTTTGCCCAGATAAAACCTGCCAAAATAAACCTGTCCCTAAATGGTAGGTTTGGGGAGGTCGGGGAACCAGGTTGGCTTAGGTTGGTTAGGGACGCGCTCGGCTATGACCAACTCCATCCAACACATGTCGTACCAGCGGCCGAACTTTTGGGCGCAGCGGTCAAAGGCGCCCACCAGGCGGTAGCCCATATGGGCATGGAAATCCTGACTGTTGTGCGTCAGATACTCGTCGTCCTTGTCGTGCGGCACGGCAATGAGCGCGCACATGTTGGTGATGCCCATCGCAATCAGGCATTGCTTGAGCGCGTCATGCAGCTTGCGGCCCAGCCCGCCGTGGCGCGCGTCGCGCGCCAGGTAGATCGATGTCTCGACCGACCAGTCGTATGCTTCGCGGCTGTTGAGCGAACTCACATAGGCATAGCCTACCGGACGCCCGCCCAGCTCCATCACCAAATACGGGTAGCGCTTGAGCGTACGCTCGATGCGCCCGGCGAACTCCTCAACGCTCGGCACCTCGTATTCGCAGGTAATCGCCGTCTGGCGCACATATGGCTCATAGATGGCAAGCAACGCCGGCGCGTCTTCGGGCGTCGCTAGGCGAATCGTTGGCTCGGACATCTCGGTCATACAACCCTTCCCCAAAAGCAAAGGCCACCCTGCGCCAAACCCAGCGCAAGGCGGCCCCTCGTCATTACATCAGGCTACAGGACAGCCGCCAGCGCGTCGATGTCCTCCTGCGTCGTGGCCCAGCTGGTGCAAAAGCGCACCACCGTGTGGGTCTCGTCGTACTTTTCCCAGTACTCGATCGAGGCATGCTCGCGAATGCGGGCCATGTCCTCGTTGGGCAGAATCACAAACTGCTGGTTTGTGGGCGTCTCCAAAAAGAACTGGTAACCGCGCTCGTGCAGCACGCGACGCAGCGCCTGAGCGGTCTCAATCGCCTGGCGACCAATCTCAAAATACAGGCCATCGGTAAAAAGAGCCTCGAACTGCACACCCGTCAGGCGGCCCTTGGCAAGCAGTGCGCCATGCTGCTTAATGCGCGGAATGGGATGTGCCGGGGCGTGCATGCCGCAAAACACCACGGCCTCGCCGCAAAGCGCGCCGCACTTGGTGCCGCCAATGTAGAACACGTCACACAGCTGCGCCAGCTCGGGCAGGGTAATGTCGCACTCATCGGCCGCCAGCGCATAGGCCAGGCGGGCGCCATCCACAAACAGCGGAATCTCGCGCTTCTGGCACACCGCATGAATCGCCGCGAGCTCGGCCTTGGAGTACAGCGTGCCGTACTCGGTCGATAGGCTCACGTACACGGCACCCGGAAACACCGTGTGCTCGTAGCTCTCGTTTTCGTAGAACACCTGGATATAGTTCTCGAGGTCCTCGGCGTGCATCTTGCCCTCGTAGCCGGGGATGGTGAGCACCTTGTGGCCGCCAAACTCGATGGCACCCGCCTCGTGACAGGCGACGTGGCCAGTCTCGGCAGCAACGACGCCCTCGTAGGGCGCGAGCAGCATGTCGATCACCGTCGCGTTGGCCTGTGTGCCGCCTACCAGGAAAAATACGTCGGCATCGGGCGCCTGGCAGGCCTCACAGATAAGCTGCTTGGCACGCTCGGTGTGTGCATCGGTACCGTAGCCGGGCTGCGGCTCCATATTAGTGTCGACGAGCGCCTGCAGCACTGCCGGATGTGCGCCGTGGGAATAGTCATTGTTAAACGCGAGCATGGTAATCCTCTCTAGCCGGGCACGAGCCCGATGATTCAGATGGGGCTATTGTACGCCGCTCGGATAAGCAATGCGCGCTGCAAGGCACTCGAGCGCCAGCACCAGGGCAAAGCCGCAGCTCACGTCACTCAAAAAGTGCGCACCGATCACGATGCGACCAAAGGCGACGAGCGCCGCAACCGCAGCGGCGACCCAAAAGACCGCGCGGCGGCGCGACGGCTTTTCCTTAAAGGCCGCCGCGGGAAGCCCGGCGAGCATAAGGCCGATCGCCGCGTGTGCAGTGTGTCCGCTCGCAAACGACTTAAAGCCGTCCTTGATCACGCCGGCGGCGATATAGGCCCATTTGTCGGGGTTGCCGATTACCCACCACGGCTGAAAATCGAGTCCCTGCGTCACCTCGATCACGCGCATGCGCGGGCGCGACCACAGCGGCTTGACGATCACGTTGAGGATAATGGCCTGAGCGACCCACACAGCGAGCACCATCAACGCCCAGCGCGTGAGCTCTTTGGGCTCGGTGTCGCGGGTGAGGCGATAGACAACAAGGTTGGCGGCGATGGCCAGCACAAACGTCAGTACCAGCTGAACCGCGATGAGTTTGCCGCCAACCTTCAGAGACGAAACGATCTCATAGCCGGCCAGGCCAATGTTGACGAGGATGCCGAGCACGGCGAGCCATTTACTCCCCCTGGAGTCAGGGCGCACCGCGCGCACAAGCATAACGCCCGCGATACTCGCCGTCAGCTCGAACGGCAGCTCGCCAGCAGCCTCGATAAAGCGACCGTACATGCTGCCGATGTTGAACAGCGCGCTCGAGATCTGATAATCGAAAAAGCTGCCCACGCCCAGGCAAAGGCACAGGACAACCGCAATGGCAGCGGCGTCTTTCTTGTAGATGTACCCGAACATAGCTTCCTTTCGATGGGGCGAGGTTTTCAACCTGCGACGTGGCGGAGCAAAGATACCTTTGTCCCGCCACGCCGCTTACCTGTTATTCATCATCACTGGCGCCCAGCTGCTGCAGCAGCATGAGTGCGGCCGCCACGGGGCCGGCGCCGTCGTTGGCGTCGAGGCCGCGGCCCAGGCCGCTGCCCGCACCGGCGCCCGCCTTGTAGGGCACCGACAGCTTGCGGCTCTTGGGGAAGTTCACCGCGCCATAGCGGGTCTTAAGCTCAAAGGCCACCTTCTTGGGCACGTCGACGCCCAAAAACGTGATGCGGCCGCCGCTGAGCGTGACGCTCTCGAGCCCCAGGCGCTCGCCGCGAATGCGGATGCGCGCGCGATTGAACAGGTTGAGTCCCGCCAGCGGCAGCTCGCCATGCGCGGCCTCGGTCTCTTCCTGCACCTCATCGATGCTCTCCAGGTCCTCGGCCGCCGCGAGCTTACGGTACACGAGCACGCGTTGATCCACCGCCGGTAGGTACTCCTCGGACAAGAAGTAATCGGCCGGCAGGTTAATGCCCACGCTCGCCGCCTCCACGCCGGCATCGTCATCGCCGCGCGCCTCGGCCACTGCCTGGCCCAGCATCTGCGTAAACAGGTCAAAGCCCACGCTCGACAGGTTGCCGTGCTGCTCGGCGCCCATAAGCGAGCCGGCGCCGCGAATCTCCAGGTCGCGCATGGCGATGCGCATGCCGCTGCCCAGGTCCTGGAACTCGGAAAGTGCGGTCAGGCGCGCCGTTGCCTCCTCGGTGAGCGGCAGCTCGCCCGGGAACATGAAGTATGCGTAGGCCTGCGTGGCCGAGCGGCCCACACGACCCTTGAGCTGGTAGAGCTGTGCCAGGCCCAGGCGCTGCGAATCCTCGATGATGAGCGTGTTGGCGCACGCGTTGTCGATGCCGCTCTCCACGATGGTAGTGGCAATGAGCACGTCGATCTTTTTGGTCGCAAACTCGATCATCACGTCCTCGACCTCGCGCGGGCTCATCTTGCCGTGCGCCACGCCCACGCGTGCCTCGGGCGCGGCCTCGTGCACGCGCGCCACGGCGTCGTCGATGGTCTTGACGCGGTTGGATACGTAGTACACCTGGCCGCCGCGACCCACCTCCAGGCGAATCGCCGCGCTCACCACGTCGGGGTCGTACTCCCCCACGTGCACGATCACGGGACGGCGCCCGGTCGGCGGTGTGGTGATCAGGCTCATGTCGCGCACGCCACTCGTAGCCATCTGCATGGTACGCGGGATGGGCGTTGCCGAAAGCGTGAGCACGTCGATCTGCTCGCGCAGGTTCTTGAGCTGCTCCTTGTGCTGCACGCCAAAGCGCTGCTCCTCGTCGATGATCACCAGGCCCAGGTTCTTGGGGTTCACATCGGCCGAGAGCAGGCGATGCGTGCCAATGAGCACGTCGATCGTGCCCTCGGCAAACGCCTTGAGCGCGCGCTTTTGCTGCGCCGGCGTGCGGAAGCGGCTGAGCACCTCGACCTTCAGGCCGAACGGGGCAAAGCGCTCAAAGAATGTCTCGTAGTGCTGCTGGGCCAGAATGGTCGTGGGGCAGAGCACCATGACCTGGCGGCCGGAGTCCACGCACTTAAACGCCGCACGCAGGGCGACCTCGGTCTTGCCAAAGCCCACATCGCCGCACAGCAGACGGTCCATGGGCTTGGGCGCCTCCATGTCGGCCTTAATGTCGGCGATGGCCTCCAGCTGGTCACGTGTCTCGTCGTAGGGAAAGCTCTCCTCCATCTCGATCTGCTCGGGCGTGTCGGGCGGACAGGCGACACCGGCAATCGAGGAGCGGCGCGTATATAGATCGACCAGGTCAAACGCCAGCTTTTTGGCGTTTTTGCGCGCCTTGTTGGTGGCGCGCGTCCAGTCGGCGGTGTTGAGCCTGGTCAGGCGCGGCTTATCGCCGTCGGGGCCAACGTAGCGCGTGATGCGGTCGACCTGCTCCAGCGGCACGTAGAGCTTGTCGCCATCGGCGTATTCCAGCAAAAAGTAGTCGCGCTCCTTGCCGCCCACTTCCTGGCGCGCAATCTCGCTAAAGAGCGCGATGCCATGCGTTGCGTGCACCACGTAGTCGCCCGGCTTAAAGGGGAAGGTGATCTGCGTAATGTCCACCTTGCGGCGGCTGCGGGCGCGATTGGCGTCCATGCGGGCGTTGAGGTCGGCGATCGAGAACACGGCCAGATTGGCATCGGGCACCACCACGCCCTGCGGCAGAGCGGCATCCACAAAGGTCACGCGCCCGCGCGAGATGGTGGGCACAGCGGCACCGGCGGCAGCCTGGGCCGCGCCCGCCTCGAGCGAGCGGGCGTTGAGCGCATCGGCGTGGCGCTCGCGAATCGAAGCATGGGCCTGTTGGCGGACAGCACGGTCGGCAGAATCCGCCGCCGCCACGCGCACGCGGTCGCCGATAACGCCGGCGTTTTCGGGGGCGGCCGTCAGCGACTCCTCAAAGGTAATGCCCTCGTCGCCAAAGGTGAGCTCCATCGACTCGCGCGCACCGCGGTCGGGAATGGCAAACACGCAGGCGTAGCGCTTGCCCACAACCTCCTGAATGCGCGTCATAAAACGGTTGTCCGAGCCTGCGATAGCAGGCTGCTCAATCTTGAGCTCTGCCGTCACCGCACCGCCGGCACGGATGAGGCTTACGTAGTTCAAGCGCTGCTGGGCACCAAAATCGAGCTGTTGAGCGCGCACGTACAGACCGTCCAGGCGGTCAATCCCTGCCTCGTCGGCACGGGCCTCGATATCCTCGTAGGCGCGCAGGCAGTCGTCGAACAGCGAGCGCGGCTCGGATAGAACCACGAGTGCCTTGCCGCTCACGTGCGCCAGCGGGCTTACGGTCTGGCCGTACATCACCGGCAAAAAGCGGTCGAGCTCGGGCGTGACGATACGCGCATCCACCATCTCGAGCAGCGCTGCCAGCTTGCTATCGTCCTGGCTGGCGCGGTAGAGCGCCACGTGCATGTTGTGGACGGCCTCGTCGGTGAGCGCCAACTCGCGGCACGGGAAGATCTCGATGCTGTCCTCGTTGCCGATGGTCTGTCCCGTGGAGCTCACCATGCGGCGGATGCGGTCGATCTCGTCGCCAAAGAACTCGATGCGCACGGGTGCCTTTTCCTGTGCGGGGAACACCTCGACGGTGTCACCGTGCACGCGGAACAAGCCGGGCGCGTCGGCGGCGCCGGCATTGGTGTAGCCCATGCCAACCAGGCGCTGCGGCACCTCGTCAAAGGGAATCTCGTCGCCCACCGTAAAGGTAGTGGACTCCCAATAGCGGCTCTCGACCGGGGGCACGCAACGCAGCAGCGCGCGGGCCGAAGCGACCATGATGCAATTGTCGCCGCGCACGATGCGCCCCAGAGCCTCGCAGCGCTGGGCCACCACGGCGTCGTCGGGCGCTTGCTCACGCCAAGGGTAGTCCTTGCGCTCGGGAAAACGGCACACATGCGCCAAGCCCACATAGGCGGCCAGGCTGCGTGCGGCGCGATCGGCAGCGTCCTCGCCGCTCACGATATAGACCGTGGGGCGCGGGCGGCGCGCAAACTGGGCGGCGGCCATCAGCGTGCGGCCCGACTGCGACACGGCCAGCGTCACATCCTCGCCAGCATCGAGCCCGGCCTCAACGGTCTGCAGGGCCTCGGCAGTGTAGAGCTGCGCGGCTATACGGTGAATGAGCATGTGGTCCTCCGGCATCGCAACGCCAAAAGCCCGCCGAGGCAGGCTCGGCGGGTCGTACGTCAAATTCGTTGCCTGTCATGGTAGCGCATGGAGGGGACTCCAGCTCAGGCGTACGCCCAGCCCCGCAACAAAAACGCCAGACAGAACTGGACTCACCGGCGTCGCCAAAATCTCCCTGTCACGTCGAACGCCGCAACCACGGAAGGTGCCCCAAGAAACGGCTATTCCTCAAAAAAGCTCGCAACGTTCAGGCGGCTCGTCCACTCCCCTATGGTGTTGGCAAAACCGACGCGTGTGTACACGCCCGCAAAACGGCCGCGATACAGGTACAGGCCTTCCATATTAGAAGCGGGCGCAAAACCAAGATCATCCACAAGTCCTTTGGGCGCCTCTCCTCGATGCGGCCCATCGACAAGCGTTCCGCGCAAGCAGGGAGTCTGATACTGCTGAGCATACTCCTGCACAATCGCCCCAGCTGCCGCAGCGCGAGCAAGCACCTGGGACCATTCCCGTTCCGTGACATCCAAACCGGCTACAACGCCAACCGCGTTGTAGCCGCCGCACGGCTTGACAATCCATCGATCCTTTTCGGCAAATCTCGACAACTGGGTGCTTGCGTCCAAAATCTCGGTATAGGGCACATGCTCCCGGACAAACGATTGCTCCTCCGGGCTCAACAAGGACTGCCCGGCTCGAGACCACAAAAACGCAAATACGGTCTTCGTCGCACACGGCCACGTTCTAAAACCACCGACGATGCATACAAGCCCTTCTTGGGCAGCCTCGATTAAGGCCGAGCGTCCGTCGCACGGCTTATCCCACAGCTCGCCGGTCACCGCGCGCCGCCAAACGCAATCAATAGGACCAGCGGCATCGCACAGGCGCCTAGCACCGCCCTCTTCTTCGACAATCCGCAGGTCGCGCACATCCGCAAAGCGTGCGACTACGCCCCGCTGCCTCATAAGGTCGACAAAATGAGCTGCATCTTCCAAGTCGATGCTTTCCGAATAGTCGACGATTGCCACCGAAGCGGGATATATCTTTGATTGCGGTGTATAGAGCCCCTCGTCAACGCAGACCCCGTCATCCGATCGTGCACTATCCTCGGTGCGACGAGGATGGGCCAGCTCCCACTCTGCATAGGTCTCAAACAATGCATCTATCCAGCTGCCGCACAAATCGTACTGCCGAAAGCCGGGGTGGCCGGATGCGAACTCCTCAAAGGAAGGCGTCATTCGCACTGCCTGACAGACCGCATCGGTCACTACCATTCCAGCACTGCCGTCGGTATTGAGCTCGCAAAACGTATACGAACCGGCGTCCTCGTCAAGAAAGATATCAACGCGCGCAAGGGGAATCTGGCAATCATAGCCGGCATCCATAGCGCACAGGTCAGCAAAAGCCGGATCCATACGAAACCACGCACGCACGGAGGCATCGGAACAAAACGCCCGCGTCACCTTGTCCATAATGCCGTACATGCGCTCGGCCGCTTCCTTAAGAAGCGCCGTCATATCCTTATCGAATATCTTTGGCGTTAAAGCCCAGGGTGCAGGATCTCCGTGGTAGAGCACATGGGTTTGAGACAAGTATTCGTCGCCTTTGCGACGACCAGGTAGGTCACCTTCGCGCGTGCGCACAATGCGCTCAAAATAATCTTCAAGCTCTCGCGTCTTCAATGTTGCCACGTTGCCCTCCATTGCTTGATTCTTTGTTCATGCTACGCCAGCACGCCACGACTTCGGCGCGCTTGAATAGGCTTCTAAATTAGCAACACATTTTTGCATGAGGCGGCAGGAAGCAACATATGCTCCTGCTCAAGCGCATGCCCAGCCCCGCAGTTCGTGTAAAAATCGGTTCCGTCGGGCATCTCGGAGCCACACTTGGTGCAAGACATATTCGGGCATCCCCTCACAACAAACGGCATCTGTCGCCATCATATTGAGCCCTCGCGACCCACATGTGCTGCGCAACATTAGTCGCCGTCCTCGGGTGCCGACAAAATGCGGCGGACCCCTACCCCATCACACGCACGCTGGGGCATAAATCCGCCAGCGGGCACTCATCGCACTTGGGTTTGCGGGCGTCGCAGATCTCGCGGCCAAAGGTGATCCACTGGTGGTTGACCGATCCCCAATACTCGTGCGGCAGAATCTTGAGCAGATCTTGCTCGGTTTTGAGCGGCTCTTTGGCATGCGTCTTGGGGCTCAGCATCAGGCGGTGCGCGATGCGGTTGACGTGCGTATCGACCGCGATGCCCTCGACAATGCCAAACCCCACGTTGAGCACGATGTTCGCCGTTTTACGTCCCACACCCGGCAGCTTGACGAGCTCCTTCATGTCGGCCGGTACCTCGCCGCCGTAATCGGCAACGATCATCTGCGCGGCCTCCACGGCGTGCTTGGCCTTGCTCTTGTAAAAGCCGAGTGACTTGATGGTCTCGGCCACGTCGGTCACACTTGCCCCGGCCATGGCCTCGGACGTGGGCCACTGGGCAAATAGTTGGGGCGTCACCTTGTTGACCTGCGCGTCGGTCGTCTGAGCCGAGAGCAGTACCGAGATAAGTAGCCTAAAGGGATTCTCGTGGTCCAAAAAGCACTCGACCGGGCCATAGCGACGGTTAAGGCGCTCGCACACCTCAACGGCGCGCTCGCGTTTGGCGGCATTGGTCTCGCGTGGCATAACGACTCCTCGGATCGGCAGAAACATAACTTCACAAAAACGATTGTCCCACGTACGGGGACCTTAAGCCTCCAAAAATGCGCCGGTCTGGCGGCTCCACAGGCTTGAGTACTCACCGCCCGCCTCGACGAGCTGCGCATGCGTGCCGTCCTCGACAATCTCGCCGTCCGCCAGCACCACGATGCGATCGAGCGCCGCCACGGTGGACAGGCGGTGCGCCACCACAATGGAGGTGCGGCCGCGCATCAGGTTCTCGAGCGCTTCCTGCACCAGCGCCTCGGACTCACTGTCCAAGGCAGACGTCGCCTCGTCGAGCACCAGAATCGGCGCGTCGGTGAGGATGGCGCGGGCAATGACCACGCGCTGGCGTTGGCCGCCCGAAAGCTTAACGCCGCGCTCGCCCACCATGGTGTCAAAGCCGCGGGGCAGGCGGTCGATAAACTCAGTCGCATTAGCCAAGCGAGCCGCCTCGCGAATCTGCTCGTCGGTGGCGTCGGGGCGTCCGTAGGCGATATTCTCGCGAATGGAGCGGTGGAACAGCAGCGCCTCCTGCGGCACGTAGGCAACCTGGCGGCGCAGGCTCTGCTGCGTGCAGCGCGAGACATCCTGGCCGTCCACGAGCACGCGGCCGCCCTGCACGTCGTCCAGGCGAAGCAACAGCTTGGTGAGTGTTGTCTTGCCCGAGCCCGATTTGCCCACCAGGCCCACGCGCTGGCCCGCCGCCACATGGAGCGTCAGGTCGTCGAACACGTTCTCGCCCGCCGCGGCGTCACGGTATGCAAAGCTCAAGTGCTCAAAATCAATTGCGCCCTCGCGCACCTTGAGCTCGGGGGCATGCGCGTCGTCTGCCACCAGACGCGGCTCGTCCAGCACGCGCGTCATCTCGGCGGCGTCGCCCAGCGCGCGGTTGATGCGTTGCATCATGGAGCTCACGTAATTCAGACGCATAGTGAGGTTGTACGTGTAGGTAAAGATCATGACGAGCGCGCCGGCCGAAATGCCAAACCACGCGTTGCCACCCGCGACGAACACACTCACCACAGCCATGGTAATGACGATAAGGCCCGAGGTCGTAAAGTTGCGTTGCATCATGGCGTGCATCGATACCGTTTCGGCATCGCGCGCGGCACGGTCGGCGGTATCGAATAGGTCGCGCTCAAAGTCCTCGCGCCCGCAGGTCTTGACGGCCAGGATGTTCGTGACCGCGTCGGACAGCACGCCCGACAGCTTGTTCTGCGCGGCGGACGTCGCGGCCGAAAGCGGCATGATGCGCTTGTACATAAGCCAGACAAACGCGATGTAGACGACCATGATGCCCACCAGGATCACGGTAAATGCAGGCACCACCGGAGCGAGCGCCGCCACCGTGCAGACAACCGAGGTGATAGTGGGGATGAGCGAATACACCGTCACGTCCACCAGGCCCGTGTAGCCGCTCATAAAACGGCTCGTCTGGCTCACAAGCGATCCGCCAAATCGACTGGTGTGGAATGTCATGGATTGGTTGGAGAGGGTGTCGAAGCACAAGCGCGCCAGGTGATAGTTGCCGGCAATCTCGAGCTTGTAGACGGTGTAGTCCTGCAGCTTGGAGAGGATCTGGCCTACCAGGTTAACGAGCACGAGCGCCAGAATATAGGGGCTAAAGACCTCAAACACCTGGTCGCCTGCCACGGGGCCGGCCTGGACGCGGTCGACGATAAGCGCCATCACGTAGGTGTTGGCAAACGTAAGCAAAAAGATATAGCCCGCCGACGAGAATACCGAGAGAAAGACGATCAGCGGCTGCGTGCGCGTGACATCCCAAAAACGCTGCAACGTGCGGCGCACGGTGGAGCGCTTGAGCGGACTGGTGCTTTTCTGAGACATAGGCTTCCTTTCGCGTCTGATAGGGCGAAACGTCATTGTTGCACACTAAAGCGCGCTTCAGGCACGTACGACACGAAAAGCGCCCGCGCTCCGCGCTCGCGCAGACGCCCCGCCGTCAGGCACGGCTAGTCCTTGTCTTCTTGGTCTGCGGGCAGGCCCGCGGACGTGAGTCCCAAGATCGCGTCGGCTTCCTCAGCATCCTCCAGCGCGTCGATGTCCTTGAGCTTGCGCTCCATGACGTTGGTGCGCGTGGTAATGATGCCCTCGACCGTTTTGCCCGCGGTCTCGATCTGCTGTTGGGCGCGGCGCAGCGCCGCCTGATAGCGCGGCAGCTCGGCCTTGACGGCGGAGAGCACGCGCAGTACGTCGTCGGTACGTTTTTGCAGCCTAAACGTCTGGTAGCTCATCTGCAGACTATTGAGGATGGCCGCCATGGTGCTGGGACCGGCTACGTTGACGTGATAGTCGCGGCCCAGGATCTCGATAAGCCCGGGGCGGCTGACGATCTCGGCGTACAGCCCCTCAAACGGCACGAACATGATGCCAAAGTTGGTCGTTGCCGGCACACTCAGGTACTTTTCGCAGATGTCCTTGGCCTCGCGTTTCACCATCGTATCGAGCGTCTTGCGCGCTGCGGCGACGGCCTCAGCGTCACCAGACTCCTGGGCGTCGAGCAGATGCTCGTACGCGTCGCCCGGAAACTTGGAGTCGATCGGCAGCAGCACGGGGTCGCCCTCGTCTACCGGCAGCCTGACAGCAAACTCAACGCGTTCCGAGGCGCCGGGCTTGGTGGCGACGTTTTCCAGATATTGGTCGGGCGTAAGGATGTCCGCCAGGATCGCGCCCAGCTGCACCTCGCCCAAAATGCCACGCGCCTTGACATTGCCCAGCACGCGCTTAAGGTCGCCCACGCCGGTGGCGATAGACTGCATGTCGCCCAGGCCCTTGTACACGGCCTCGAGCTGGTCGCTCACCTGCTTAAACGATGCCGACAGTCGGTCGTTGAGTGTGCGAGAGAGCTTCTCGTCCACCGTCGCGCGCATTTGGTCGAGCTGCACGTTGTTGTCTTTGCGGATGGCGCCCAGCTGAGCATCGACCGTCTCGCGCACCTTGTCCAGGCGATGCTCGATGCCTTCGCGGTTGGCGCCAAGCTGTTGGGCCGTCTCGCGGCGCAGGTCATCCATACGGTCGCCGGCCTGCGAGAACTCGCGCGCAATGGTCAGGTAGCGCTGCTGCTCTACGGCGGCGTCGGTCGTCTGCTGCTGCGCGATGGCATTTGCCGTGCGGCGGGTTTCGGCCAACGCGACGTTCAGGGTGTCGAGCGTGCTGTTGGCCTGCTCGAGCGCTGCCAGCGTTTCCGCGCTACTGTCGCCACGCTCCCGCAGCTCGGCACGCAGGCTCTTGAGCTGGAGGGCGCAAGCCACAGCAACCCCCACCGCCACCAAGGCGATCACAACAAGCACAATATCAATAGCAGACATAAACTCCGCCCAACAAACCCAATCGAGCACCAATCAAAACCGCGATCAATCTTACCCTGTCAAACGCAGCTCATGTCCAATCGAGCGCAGACAAGTTACCTTTGCGCTATGGGTGCTGGTCCGCTAGCTCTCCCAGCTGGCGCGGATGGTTGCTGCGACATCCCCCAAGCGCTGACCGAGAGCTGCCAAGTGCTGAAGTACCTCATTGGGCGAGGCGCCGTTGAGAATGCACGTGAGGGCATATGAGGCCAAGAAGATTGCCGCGAGCCCCAGCGGGATCAGCACGATCATCGCCAGCGTACGCAGGCGCTGGGTCCAGCGACGGTGATGCGCACGGCGCTTATCGAACGCGAGCTCCTGCGCATATGAATCCTGCTGTACGGAATAGGCCTCTGGCGCCGATTCACACCCGGGCACAGCTGCAGGTACAGCAGCGGGCACGACATTTTGCGCAAAGGGCTGGGCTGCCGCCCTTTGCATTTGCATCTCCATGAGTCGTTGCTGCTGACGCAGCATGCGCTCAGCTTGTCGCTGCGGAGTCTCAAGAAACAGATCCATGCTGGCCTCCAAAATCGGAGCATTCGACGCTTACGACCAGCATCCCGCACCGCCATGACCGCGACAACGCAATCGCTGGCAATAGCCACAAAGTTTCTTTTGCTCAAAAGCTGTCGAAAAGCTCAACAACTCCCTTACCAGCACTTTCTCTGAGCTTTTTTCGCCAGCAATCTTTTGGCCTTCCACTCTTACGCCAACTGACCAAAATCTAACCAATAGCTTGACGAAAATTGTGAAGACAGGGACCCCACACAAAAACGTGCCGCCCCAAAAGGGGCGGCACACAAACTTCTAATCAGCTTTTCAGTAACGAGCACGCGACGACCCAAAGCCGGAGCGCAGGGCGGGGGAAATACCTTTGCCTCGCGCGACCCTGCGGAGCCGTGAGCGAGAGGGAAAGGTATTTCCCCCGCCCTGCGCTCCGCAACAGCCAGCGCCACGCGCTAGTAGTTCACCACCTGCTCCTCAAAGTACGCCTTCGGGTGGTTGCACACCGGGCACACCTCAGGCGCCTCGGCACCAACGTGCAGGTGCCCGCAGTTCAGGCACTTCCACACCTTTACGCCCTCGCGCTCAAACACCTCGCCCGACTCAATGCGCTCGACGAGCTTGTTGTAGCGCTCCTCATGAGCCTTCTCGACAGCAGCGACGCCGCGGAACTTCGCGGCGATCTCGGCAAAACCCTCCTCCTCGGCGGTCTTGGCAAACTCGTCGTACATCTCGGTCCACTCGTAGTTCTCGCCCGCGGCGGCATCGCGCAGGTTATCCAGAGTGCCGGGAACGGCGCCATCGTGCAGATACTTAAACCACAGCTTGGCGTGCTCGGACTCGTTACCCGCCGTCTCGGCAAAGATATTCGAGATCTGAACGTAGCCGTCCTTTTTGGCCTTAGATGCATAGTAGCGATACTTGGTGTGCGCCTGGGACTCACCGGCAAAAGCGGTCTCAAGGTTCTTCTTGGTTTGGGAGCTCTCAAAATCCATAGGTGTACTTCCCTTCAATACATGCCGCCCATAGGCTTTGAGCGGCCTTATTATATGGTACCCCCTGCCGAAAATCTAAACCTTAAAATTCGAGCGGGCTACACACTCAGCCAACGATCGTCCTCGGAGCGGCAAAAGCCCTCACGCTCCAGATCGGCTAGAATGCCCGCGACAAGCTCGCACTCGACCGGCCCGCGACCGGCTGCCGTCTCCATCTCGTTAACGCCTGTAACAGCTTCATCAACCGTAATGCCCGCAGGCTGCCCATCGCGCGCCGCCAGCAGCATGCGCACGATGTGGGCGCGCTTTTGACGACGCGAGCCCTCAAACTTGGACTGACGACTATAGCCCGCCGAGCGCCTGGACGGGTTGGGCAGCATCTTTTTAAGATACGCGCCGTAATCCAGCAACGCGTAATACCACGCGCGCGGCGTGTCGGCATCGTCTTGAGGCACGGCAAAGGGAGCGATCTCGTCGGGCGCCGCACCGGGGGCCGCCGGACAGGCCGCCTGAATCAGCGGCACCAGTTCGCGATCGGGAACAGCCGGCACATCGGGAAAGAAGTGATGCAGAAAGACCGTGCGCACGTTGGTCTCCAGATACACGCCCGGAAGATCAAATGCAAACGACCGGATACCCTGCGCCGTTGCCGGGCCAATACCAGGCAGAGCGACCAAGTCGCGCGTCTCACGCGGAAACTCCCCATCCCAGTCCTCTACAACGCGCTGAGCGGCCTTGTGGAGCGCCAGAGCGCGTCGGTTGTAGCCCATGCCCTGCCAAGCGTCTAAAACATCGGAAGGCGCGGCCTGGGCAAGCGACTGCACGGTCGGAAAACGATCGAGCCACGCCGGCATGCGCGTCTCCACGCGCGGCACCTGTGTCTGCTGCAGCATGACCTCGGAGAGCCAAATGATATACGGGTCGCGCGTGCGACGCCACGGAAGGTCGCGATAGCGCAGGACCCCTTCCGAACGAATCATCGAACGAAAGGGGTCCTGAATCATGGCAATGCTCCTTATGCGGCGCTATTCCTCCCGGCAAGCGCACGCGCAGGTGGCGTACTCGGGAAACGCATCGCGGTCGGCGAACTTGGGATCGACGGCCGGGAACTGGCGGTGAGCGACGATGTCGCCGAGCGAAACGGAATCGAGGTAGTCGCGCATCAACGCCTGAGCTCCGGCCCACAGGGGATGATAGCAGCACGCGCCCATGCGCGCACAGTCACCATCAGGCGCGGTGCAATCGTTCATAACCATAGGACCCTGAACGGCCTCGACGACCTGGCGGATAGTGACGTCGTCCGGACTGACCTTGAGACGCATGCCACCGTGGACGCCACGCAAGCTCTCCACAATACCGGCCTGGACCAAACCGTGCTGAATCGAGCGGGCAAAAGAATACGGGACATTGACCTCTTCGGCAGCGGTGCGAACAGAAAGCAAACACTCCGGATCCTCGGCAAGCATCGCCAGCATACGAAGGGCGTAATCAGTCTTCCTCGATATGTCCATTTTCCCCTTTCAAGGAATACGAACAGCTCGAACGAGCTCCGGGGCCGAGCTTGTGTCGAGACGCTAAATGACCGCCAGGACATCCAAATGGTAAATCGGATATCCACTGAGTGCCGCGCTTGGAGCGAAATGCATCAGATGCGGCGCACAGTGCAATTTAGTATAACCTAACCCCCTGTCTCGTTGAACAGGTGTTGCGCAACAAAGCTGCTGTTTAGACAGATATGCTTATTGGATTTTACTTGCGTTCCCGAAGGCGCGGAGATTCTGGGCAAAGATGCCTCAGGGCGATCGTTCTATCGAAACAAAGTGTATCAAACGCAAAAAGCCACGTCCGAAGACGTGGCTTTAATTGCGTTGGCGGGAAGTACGGGGCTCGAACCCGCGACCTCCGACGTGACAGGCCGGCGCTCTAACCAAACTGAGCTAACTCCCCAGGCAGACGTTCGCGTTTGTTTCCGCTCGCGTGCGCTGCGGGGATTAGTATACACAGAAGTCTGTCCGCCGCGCAACAACTTTTTTGAAAAAATTTTTTGGCTGTCCGGGAGGGTCTCCGGGGCTGGGGGCGGGGGTTAAGTTTGCTGCTCTACAGTCCTGCGCAAGACGGAAAGCACATTAAGTGCTTTCCTTTGCGTGCGGAACTCGCGACAAACTTAACCCCCGCCCCCAGCCCCGGAGACCCTCCCTGCCGTCACTTTGTTCGAGTCGTTGTTGTTCCTCGCCGCTTCGCGGCTCGGCGGCCCCGTTCTCCGCGGCGGGGTTTGTCTAAGGATCTTGCTGAAGCTCTGCCTTTGGCTCAAAGAAAAACGGGAGATGCGTTGTGCATCCCCCGTTTTTGTTGCGGTTAGTCCAAGTCAATAAACTTAGTGGTCAGTATCTTGCCGTCTTTGACGAGCATTCTGGCCATGGTGGGGCCTCGGCTGCCTCTGGGGTAGCTGGCGCTGCCCGGGTTGAGGACTAAGCAGCGGCCCACCTGGGCTTCTTTGGTTACGTGGGTGTGGCCGTTGATGGCTACGTCTACGGATCCCACCGGAAGGTCTTCGCGGTAGTGGGCTACGGCGAATTTGAGGCCTTCGTAGGTAAAGAGCGCAAGACGGTCTACATCGGGGCCGTAGTCGCGGTAGTAATCGTTGTTGCCCAGTACGGCCCGCACGGGGGCGATGGTGCATAGGTGCTCGTAGTCCATCTCTGACGTGAGGTCGCCGGCGTGGATGATCAGGTCTGCGCCCTCAAGCTCATCCAAGAGCGCAGGCGATAAATAGCCGTGGGTGTCCGAGATGATGTCGATGCGCTTGGCGCTTGCACTGTTCATGGGATCCCTTCCGCAAAAAACGATTCGGCAGATACATACAAAAAAGGCCCCACGGCTCCGCAGACGATGGGTCTACAGGGCTGCGGGGCCAGTGTGCTAGAGACTCAGGGCCTTCTTGAGCGGCACGACGCGGCGGCGCGAAACCGGCACGCGTTCGTCGACGCCCGTAATGCCCAGCTGGATGGCGCCCGAGGGCACCGTCTCAACGTCCGTAACGCACGCCAAGTTGACGATATAGCGGCGGTGAACACGGAAGAAGCCAAAGTCGCAGAGCTTGGCCTCAAACTGCGCCAGCGAGGTCGTCGACAAAAAGCGATCATCGACGGTATAGATGCAGGAGTAATCGTCCTTGGCCATGATAAAGCGAATGTCGTCCACGGGAATGAGCACCTTGCGGCCGCCCTTTTCCACCGGGATACGCTCGATGGTCACTTTGCTGTCCGTAACCGGCTTGGCGCGTTGCATGACCTTCTCGATCGCGCGATCCAAGCGAGCTTCCTCGACCGGCTTCATCAGATAATCGACGGCATCGACGTCGAATGCCTCGACCGCATGGTCGCTATACGCAGTCACAAACACGATCGCCGGCGGATTTTTGAGCTTATGCAGCGCCTCGGCAAGTTGCAGGCCCGAGGCACCGGGCATCGAGATATCGAGAAACACGACATCCACGCGACTTTCCATAAGCATCTCGATGGCGGAGCGGACGCTCGACGCCTCCGTGATCGTGCCGATCTTGCCCGTTTGCTCGAGCAGGAAGCGAAGCTCCGAGCGAGCCGGCGCCTCATCATCCACAATCATCGCACGCAGCATAGGGATAAAACCTTTCGTCAACTAACTACGCCGGGCATCCGTCGCATGACGTTGAGCCCGTAGCCTTTTATTTTACTCTTGAATGTCAAAGATGCTCTCTGACAAATCAAGATGAAGAAGCACTTTGGTGCCCTTGCCCGGCGCCGATTCGACACGCGTATAGGAGTGCGGCCCAAAAAAGCGATGGATGCGCTCCGAAATATTGTGCATGGCCACACCGGCGCCGCCACCCTGGGGAGAGCTGGCGTCGGGACGGGCAGAGCGCTCGTCAAACAGTCTGGCGGCGGTACCCTCATCCATGCCCACGCCATTATCGGCCACGGCAATCAAGATTGCATCCTCGCCGTCTTGGTGAACGGTCACGTCGATCCTCAGGGCGTCGTCATCGCCCATACCATGACGCACAGCGTTCTCGACAATCGGCTGGATCACGAACGCCGGCACCAGCGTATCTTCCACATCCTCGGACACATCGAACGTCGCAAGCACGCGGTCCTCGCCAAAGCGGGCCTTCTCAAAGGTAAGGTAGCGCTTGGTCTGTGCGACCTCGCGCGAGACCGGAATAAGCGATCCCGAGTTGTCGAGCGTGGCGCGATAGAACGATGAGAACTCACGAAGCAGTTCGCGGGCCCTCAGCGGGTCGGTGCGCGTAAACGATGCAATGGTGTTCAGCGTGTTGAACAGGAAGTGCGGGTTAATCTGCGCCTGCAGCGCACGCACCTCGGCGCGCGCTGTGAGTTCCTTTTGCACCTCGAGCTCGTGGATGGCGAGCTGCGTGGACAAAATCTCGGCAAAGCCCGAGGCAAGCGCGTACTGGGTACGGTCGACGGCGCGCGGGGTCTTGTAGTAGAACTTGAGCGTGCCGACGGTACGATCGCCCACCTTGATGGGGGCGATAATGCCGGCGGGGACTTGGTTGTGCGAGCCGTCCGAGCCCACGACATCCACCATACGGTTGAACGACTGCACGATGCCATGTTCGATAACGTAGCGTGTGGCAAGCGTGTGGATGGGAGAATCTGGCAGTAGTTTTTCCTCAAACTCGCCCGCGCAGGCAAGCACGTTGTCCTCATCGGTGATGGCCACCGTCATGGCACGCGTCTCGGGCAAAATGCGCTGGCACACCAAACGCGCCGACTCCTGCGTCAGACCGCCCTTAATGTCCTCGAGCATGGCCGAGGCCACCGAGAGCGTCTCCTCGGTGTACTGGGAGCGCACCGAATCGGGATTGAGCGTCAAAAAGATAAAGATGCACAGAAAGATGCACAGCAGTGCGCAGGCGACCACGGTCGCGATCGGCTCGATTCCAGTCGCCAGGGCAAAAATAAAGTACACCAGCACGCAAATGGCGCAGGCAACGGCAATGATGCGAAAGATTGATATTGAACTATCGCGCTGGGCGCGGCGGTCGATCATTCGGCCCCCTCCAGGATACTGATCAGTTGTGCGTCACGCCAAAGCCCGTCCATGATCTTGGGCCAAAAACTCTGGAAACGCAGGTAGCTTGCAGCGTTTTGGCGCGCATAGGCTTTTGCCTCGTCGATACCATGGCGCCAGATGCGCAGGTAGCCCTCATGCTCGCGGGTAAACACGCTGCGGACCATAGCGGTCTTGCGCACGCGGTCGTCGAGCTCGCGCGAAATCCACGGGCCCGGGTAGGGCATGAGCGATGCTGCCGTAACGGGAATGAGCTCCTTTTGATGCGCGGCGAATGTCAACTTGGCCCGTTCGTAGTACCAACGGTATACATCCTGCATAAAGCGCGGTGAGCGCTTTTCGGACTCCGGAGGCAGATGGCGCACGGTCCACTCGTTATCGAACCACACGTCGTAGCCAAACATGCGCATGTTAAAGAGGTAATCCAAGTCCTCGCCGCGGGTGATAAACGGGTCAAAGGCCACACGCGTAAAGGCGCGGGCGTGCAGGGTCATCAGGCCGCCGCACACGTAGTTGGAGCGCGAGATGCGAGTGCCCGAGAGCGCCTTTTTCATCCAACGATTAAACTCGATGCGCTTGGTCCACCAACGATGGCAAATGCCCGCTTTGTCCGTGGGAGCCAGCGGCGACCCGTCGCGATCGTAAAAGTATCCGCTCTTGACTAAAATCGGCAGGCCCTGACGCGTCTGCTGGCCCAGTGCATAGGTCGCACGCTTCATAAAGTCGGCATCGATGACGGTCTCGTCGTCATCCAAAAACACAACCGCGTCGTGCCCCAGCACCGCCGCGCAGGCAAGACCCATGTTGCGGATGGCGCCGTAGCCGCGCAGGCTCACGCACTCGCCCGAGCCTTTGGGCGCAATCTGTGCCACGCGGTCGGCAACACGCGAAGCCTGAGTATTGGTAACGACGGTGACCTTAAGTGTGGGATGCGCATTAACGATTTCGTGCACGCGATGGGATACGTCGGGCGTGACAGAAACCGGACAGACCACCAAGAGAATGATGCGCGGAATGTCACGCACCTGTTCGAGTGAAGTCAGGCAGCGATCGAGTTCGGGATTGTCGGCGTTGAGTCGTGTCGAATGGTCATAGGTGCCAGGGGCGTTTGCGCGAGCGTCATCGCCCGCCCAATACGTTGGAATCACGACCGTGGCGTTCATGCCTTACCCTCCCTGCAACACAAAAACGGGACGCCGCCAAACACAGGCGACGCCCCGCGACCTAGCTGACTCCATCATACCCACTTGGGCTAATCATTGTTCGAAAGTCAGAATGTTTATTGCGGATAACCCCAAAACCTTGATTCTCATCTTCATTGCAACAGCCTCAGGACTCAGCGCAACGCGTTGCG
>DXZT01000012.1 GCA_019419545.1 Collinsella sp.
ATTTTCCGGTTCGACGAACAGCCGATCGTGTCAAATTTGGTCTAACAGAGCCAATCAAAAAGACAACGAACAGGGCGCCGGCAAAGTTGCCGATCCACACAATAGCCCAAGCCTTGAGCATCTGGACGAGCGTGATCTTTTTGCTCTTAAGCGCGCAGACCATAAGCGAGTTGCCGGTAAACAGTTCCGCGCCGCAAATGAGCACGAGCACCAGTCCCAGGCAAAAAGCAAGACCGCCCACGAAGCGCTGGGCGCCCCAGCAAAGCGTGGGATCGCTCAGAAAGACCGTGAAGAACAGGCCGCCGAAGGCGATGAACGCGCCGGCGAACATGGCGAGCAAAAAGGCCTTCGAGACCGGCAGGTTGGCCTTGGTAACGCCTGCGGCCTCGGTCTTCGCCTCGATCGCGGCGGGCGCCAGGCAATCGGAGGTGGGGTATTCTGCCTTACTCTGTGCCATGGAAATCACTTCTTTCTTACGATTCGGGACAAACGCTCCTGGTTCATTTGCCCTGCGAGGTCGGACGGTATAAAAAATAAACGCGAGCCAAATTAGCATATTGGCCTGCGATTATATAGCTTGGAGCGGGCGACGGGAAGTCCAAGGATTTGCTTCGCTGCGGGCCTTCGGCCTTTGCGTGCTGCGCTGGAAATGCTCACGCATTTTCTCAGCTCCGCACCCTGGCGGGTTCGATTCCCGTCGCCCGGCGCGTAAACGAAAACAGCTCTGATCCCCAAAGGAAACCAAAGCCGTTAAAACAATTCTTATGGAGCGGGCGACGGGAATCGAACCCGCGTCATCAGCTTGGAAGGCTGGGGTTCTACCATTGAACTACGCCCGCAAGATATGGTCGGGACGACAGGATTTGAACCTGCGACATCCTGCTCCCAAAGCAGGCGCGCTACCAAACTGCGCCACGTCCCGAAGGTGTTGAGCAGCTAAGGTCTAAACCTTGCGTGTCCCAAAGCGAAGGAAATTATAGGGGAGACTCCCCGCCTGTGCAAGCGACGATACCCTAGCTCCTCGAATGTACGACAAACAGGCTGTGGAGCAGGCCGATCACAAACGCCACCACGGCAACCGGCGCCCACGCGGCTCCAATGTCTGCCAGCGGCAGCGCATCGAACGGCAGCCACGCGCCCGTAAAGAACGCATCGCGGACCGAGGTAATCACGCTCTGCACTGCGACAACGCCGCCGACCCAGACCCACACCTGCGGATGCGCGTCGCAAAAACCGTGCACCAGACCCATAAGCACCAGCACGATGGCGACGGGGTACAGGGCGTTGAGCATGGGCACCGAGAACATAAGAATCACGTCGAGGCCCACGTTGGAGAGCACGCACGAAAACGCTGCGAACACAAAGGCGAGAACCGCAAAGGGGCGGCGCATGGCCTCCTCGGAAGCCTCTGCTCCCCCTTCGACCACATACGTCTCGCAGAAGTAGCGCGAGCAGCAGCTGATAAGGCCAATGCACACGTTCATGCAGGCAAGGAAGAAGATGGCGAAGACCACGACCGTGCCGGCAAGCCCAAAATGCATGGAGGCCGAACGGGCGAGGATGGCGGCGCCGTTGGTAGCGTCGGGCATCACGGTGCCGAGCTGCATACCGGCAAGGCCCAAGCCGCAGTAGATGATGGCCATGAGCACGCCGGCGATCACACCGGAGCGCGAGATCTCGAAGGCCACGCGCTTGTCATCGGTAACACCCAGCTCGTGGATGGTCTCGGCGATGATGATGCCAAAGGCGAGCGACGCGAGCAGGTCCATGGTCTGATAGCCGGTCAAAAAGCCCTGTACGGCAGCGCCAGCATTATAGGGAGCCTGCGGCGCGGCAGCGGAGCCCAGCGGCGAGACCACAGCGGCACCCACGACCAATACGATAAGGGCAATGAGCGCGGGGCCCGTAATGCGGCCGAGCACGCGCGTGATGACGCCGGGGCGCAGCGTGAGCGCAAACGCGATGATAAAGAATCCAACGGCAAACACCAGGCGTGCCGTGCTGAGCGAGACGCCCTCGGGCAGCAGCGGCACCAGCATCTCGAAGGCCGTGGAGCTCGTGCGCGGAATGGCCAGGCACGGGCCAATGGCCAGATACACCGCCGCAACAAAGAACTCGCCAAACTTGGGGTGCACGCGGCCGGCAAGCTCGCGCGCCGTTCCGGCAAGCGCAACGGCGATAAAGCCCATGACGGGCAGGCCGATGGCGGCAATGAGAAAGCCAAGCATGGCAACCGGCGTGGCAGAGCCTGCCTGCAGCGCCAGCAGCGGCGGGATAATAAGGTTGCCGGCGCCAAAGAGCATCGAGAACAGGGCGATGCCGACGGTGAGGACATGGTCGGAGCGCAGACCGCGCGGGGCGGATGAAGCCATGGGACCACCTTTCGGGTCGAATCAAAAACGGGACGGGCACAAGACCCGTCCCGCAAGTATATACGCTTTAGCAGGCTAAATCGCGCACAGCTTCAATCTAGCCACCCCTTTTGAGCCGTTACGCGTCCGAGCGACGACGACGCAGCAGCTCGAGCGCTATTGCGATAAGCGCAACGGCGCCCGCAGCCACGGCGACGGCCAATGGCGCGTGATCGCCCGTATCGGCGAGCTGCTGAGCGCTCGACTTGGAAGATTCCTTCTTGCCGGAGTTTTCCGCGCCCGATGCCTTTGCCTTATCAGCTGCGGAGTCATCCGAACTACCGGGTTTTGTCGGATCCTTTGAATCCGGCTGGTCCGAATCGGGCGTTCCGGGCTTTTCCGGCTCCGGCTCACTCGGGTTGTCGGGCTCAGGCTTATCCGGGTTATCCGGGTCCGGCTTGTCCGGCTGATCAGGCTCCGGTTTGCCGGGCTCGGGCCTGCCCGGGTCAGGCTGGTCGGGCTCGGGCTTGTCCGGCTGGTCCGGGTCAGGCTGGTCCGGGTCCGGCTTGTCCGGATCGGGTCCATCGGGCTTGTCCGGATCGGGAACCACCGGGTCCGGGCCGACAGGCTCCCGCTTCTTCACCGTCAGCGTACCGGGCTCAACCGTGACATCGAAGTTCGGGTCGGTGACCGTCGCCTCGATCTGGTACTCGCCCGCCGGGGAACTCTCATCGGCGACGCAGGAGTACTCGACTTTCACGCCCGAGGTATCAGCCGAGCTCTTTAGGCTCGAGGTAAAGGCGGGATTCATCTCTCCCTCGAAGCGTTCAACATCGTCGACCTTTACCTTAAGCTTCGCCGGTGAAATCTTGAACTTGCGCGAGGCGGCGCTGATATACCCGTCGCTTCGCAGCGTGGCAACGGCGCGATACGTGCCGGCATCGGTCGGGGCCTCACTCGACGAATAGTGCGTGCCGCCCGTCCCGTAGTACCTAACCCTCAGGTCACCTTCGCAGGCCTTGGGAACCCCCGTGACCTTGGGCGCTTGAGCATCACCGCTATAGACGAAGTTGCCGCCCTCAAATGCAAGCTCGACCCGCTTCGCCTGAACGACTAGAACAAAGTGCGCGGTCACGGTCTTGCCCTGAGCATCCTTGCACGTGATGTCAAAGGTAGACACTCCGACCTTGGACGGGGTGCCCGAGAGCGTCAAACCGCCCGCTGTGCGGGTAAGCTTAAACCCGTCGGGGAGCTTAGCGTCGTCCCACGTGTACTCATACGGAGCTTCGCCACCCGCGGCGCCCGAAATCGTCGCGCGATACGTGCTATGCGCACGTGCGACCGGCAGCAGACCGCCGTTGAACACAAGGGCATCCCGGGGCACAACGGAAACGACGGCACGATCGCTTTCCACCTGCGTCTCGGTACCAAGGTAGCGCTGGGTGACGCGGCAGAAATACTCGCCGGCGCAATCGTCATCGAGGCCCTCGATGAGGAGCGTCTCCCCCGTCTCGCCCTCGAGCGCCACGGCCTCGCCGCCCACCATGTGGAACCATTGATAGGACAGTTCGACATCGGCGGCGGAACCCGTGGACGAGGACGCGTGGTCGAGGACGCCCTTGCCCGCCTCGGCAGCAACCGAGAGCACGACAGCATCGCTCTCGTGGGCGCTCGCATCCTGCGGCTGGGCGATCACCTTCGGAGCGTCCGCCTTCACGAACTCGAACGTGACCTCCTGCGACGCGGTGACGCTACTCAACGTGACCTCGTACGCCCCGCCCTCATAGTCGGAGATATCGAGATCGATGGCCTTGTCCGAGCCGGCTTCCGTGACCGTCACCAGCTCGAGGTAGCAGCCCTTGTCGGGCGTCGCCGAGAGCGTCACGTCGCCGCCCGCATCAACGGTGACGGAAGCGTTGTCGACCGAACCGTTGACCGCCTTTGCCGTCACCTCAATGCGCTCGGGCTTGTCCGGGTTATCGGGCTCGGGGTTATCAGGGTCGGGATTATCGGGATCCGGCTTGGGGCCCGGATCAGGATTATCAGGTTCAGGGTTAGGATCCGGGTCGGGGTTGGGACCAGGATCAGGCTGATCGGGATCCGGGTTGTCCGGATCAGGATTGTCCGGGTCCGGAACCACCGGGTCTGGATCGACGGGCTCCTGCTTCTTTTTCACCGTCAGCGTTCCGGGCACGACCTCGACATCGAAATTCGGATCGGTGACCGTCGCGCCGATCTGGTACTCGCCAGCAGGAGAGCTCTCATCGGCATCGCAGGAATACTCGACCTTCACACCCGAAGTGTCAACCGCACTCTCCAGGCTCGAGGTAAACGCTGGGTTCGCCTCGCCCTCGAACCGCTCGGCGTCGTCAACCTTCACCTTGAGCTTTGCCGGAGCGATCTCAAACTGGCAGGCGGCGGCACCGATGTAGCCGTGGCCGCGCAGCGTGGCGACAGCGCGGTACGTGCCGGCATCAGTCGGGGCCTCCGTCGAGGAATATTGCGTGCTTCCAGTACCAAAGTACCAGACCTTAAGGTCGCCCTTGCAGACCTTAGGAGCACCGGAAACTTCGGGCGCCTGCGACGCGCCATTAAAGGTAAAGTCGCTATCCGTGAACGATAGCTTTACGTGCTTTGCCTGGACAACGAGCGCAAAGCGGGCGGTCATGGCCTCGCCACGAGCATCCCTGCACGTGATATCAAAGGCGGAAACGCCCGTCTTGGACGGGATGCCCGAGAGCGTCAGACCGCCCGGTGTACGGGAAAGCTTGAACCCGTCGGGGAGCTTCGTCTCATCCCATGCGTACTCGTACGGAGCCTTGCCGCCCGCGGCCCCGGCAATCGTTGCGAGGTACGTGCCGTGCGCGCTCGCTGCCGGCAGCAGGTCGCCGTTAAACACAAGGGTGTCCCACGGCACGACGGAAACGGCGGCACAATCACTGTCCGCTTGCTTCTCAGTACCAAGGTAGCGTTGAGTGATGCGGCAGAAGTACTCGCCGGCTTTCTCGTCATCGAGGTCCGCGAGCGAGAGCGTCTCCCCCGTCTCGCCATCGAGCGCCACGGCCTTGCCATTCGCCATGCGGAACCACTGGTAGGAAAGCTCAACCTCGGCAGCGCAACCCGTGGACGAGGCAGCGTGGTCGGCGACGTTTTTGCCTGCATCGGCCGCAACCGAGAGCACAGCCGAATCGCCCTCATGGACGCTTACGTCCTGCGGCTGCGCAACCACACGCGGAGCGTCCGCCTTGACAAACTCGAACGTGACCTCCTGCGATGCGGTGACATCGCTCAGCGTGACCTCGTACGACCCGCCCTTGTAATCAGAAATGTCGAGGTCAACGGTCACATCCGAGCCGGCCTGCACGACCGTCACGCGCTCGAGGTAGCAGCCCTCGTCGGGCGTCGCCGAGAGGGTCGCGTCCCCGCCCTCAACAACCGAAACCAAAGCATTATCGACCGAACCGTTGACTGCCTTCGCCGTCACCTTGTAGTGCTCGGGCTTTTTCTTGACCGTCAGCGTGCCGGGGTCGACCGCGACATCAAAGTTCGGATCGGCAACCGCCGCGTCAATCTGGTACTCACCCGCCGGCGATTTCTTATTCGCCGAGCAGAAGTACGTAACCTTTACGTCCGAGGTGTCGCAACGGCTCACCAGGCTGGAGGTAAACTCGGGATTCTCCTGGCCCTCAAAGCGTTCGGCATCGTCGACCTTCACCAGCAGCTGAGCCGGCGCAACGGATACCGTCAACTCGACGTCCTCGGCGGCAAAATAGTTTCGAGACGCCTTGGCATGGGCGACAACACGTGCCGTACCGGCGGCCTTCACCGTCGCACAGCGTCCCTTAATCGAAACCGGGCTCGCATCGTCATCGGAATCGACCAGCTCAAAGCTCACGGGAGTCTGGGCAACGTTGTTAAACACAATGGGGTCTCCACCGTATACACCCGAATAGCTCGTCGTTCCCGTAATAACCTGGCTTGCCTTTGCAATCGAGAACTCGGCGGACTTTTTACCCTGATAGTTGGGGTCAGTCACCTTAACCGTGACGCGGTAGTTGCCACTGTCGCACGGCTCCAGCGCCGTCGGACCATAGGACGTTCCATCTATACCGCAATAGGCAACGGAATAGGCAGACGTATCAAGACCGGCAACCGCAACCGCCGCACCGTGTCGTACGCCATCGTATGTCACATCAGCCGTCTCGATCGAAATATCGACCGGGGCCTTCTCGATCGTGAAGTCACAGGAGGCATTACCGACATATCCCTTGGCGTCGAGCGTCACCACCGCACGATACGTGCCGGCATCCACCGGCGCCTGATCCGACGAGTAATGTGTGTCACCCGTGCCAACATAGGTCAGTTTGACATCGTCCTCGCAACCCTCGGGCAAGCCCGAAAGCTCCGGGGCCTGCGCCGTCGCGTTGTAGGTAAAGGTCTGGCCCTCAAATGCAAGCGGGGCTTTCTTCGCCTTCACGAGCAGCGCGAAGTGCGCATCGCACTTGTTGCCCAGGTCATCAGTGCACCTAATCTTGAAGCGACACACACCCGTGGCCGCAGGCACGCCCGAGAGCACCAAGGCGGCCGATCCGTCATCTGCCAGCGTCAGCTGCATGCCCTCAGGAACCTCAACATCATCCAAGTTGTACGCATACGGCGCCTTGCCGCCCATAGCGCCGGCAATCTGCGCGCGGTATTCATCGTGAGCGGTCGCCACCGGCAGCACGCGCCCGTTAAACACAAGTGCTTCTCGGGGCACGATGGACACCTTCGCATGTTCGGTATCCGTCTTTGCCACCATGCCTAGGTAGTTCTGCGTAATGCGGCAGAAGTACTCGCCTTCGCCGTCGCTGTCGAGCTGGGCGATCGAAAGAGTCTCCCCCGTCTCGCTCTTCAGCGCCACCGCCTTGCCACCATCGTCAGACACGCGATACCACTGGTAGCTCAGCTTGACGTCTGCAGCGGATCCAGAAGACACGGCCGCATGGACGCGAACGTTACGCCCCGCCTCGGCGACGACCGAAAGCTCAACCGGATCGCCCTCGTAAGCACTCGCATCCTGCGGCTGAGCGAGCACCTCCGGAGCCGCAGCCTTCACGAATTCAAACGTGACCTGCTGCGGAGCACTCACGCCACTCAGTGTGACCTCGTACGCCCCACCCTTGTAGTCAGAAATATCAAGGTCATAGGCATTGCCGGCCGAACCGTCATCACCGGCCTCTTCGGCAACGGTCACGCGCGTCAGATAGCAGCCCTCATCGGGCGTCGCCGAAAGCGTCACCTTGCCATCCGTAGCGACCAAAGCAGACTCCAGATCAACCGATCCGTTGACCGCTCGGGCCGTCACCTTGTACTTGGGCGCCTCCGCAAAGCGCGCCTCGACGGTCATATTGTCCTCGGGGACAAACGTCCAGGTAGTATCCGTGTTCAGCGGCTCATCGCCCAACGACCCGTCGTCATTGCGCGCATACCACCCATCGAACACATACCCCGCATCGGGAACGGCAGTCAGGGTCGTGGACTCACCGTTCTCGACTTCGTTGGTCACGGCATAGCCCAGAGATTCGTCCTCGGAGGAACCCTCGACGTGTCCGCCCTGACGCGGATCAACCGCCGTCACCGACATCGTCGCCCGTTCATAAACGGCCGTAAAGGTTCGGTTGCCAAACACCACGCGGTTAATGACCGGCGTAAAGCCAACGGGCATGCCGTTCTCATCGACCCAGTATTTAAACTTCCAACCCTTATGCGGCACGGTAAACATAATCGCCGCGGAGTGGTAGGAGCCACCCGTACCGAGCGCTACCATCGAAAAGCCAGCATCCTTAGGATAAGTAGCGACCTGAACATCGCAGCCCGTCTCGTAGAACACGGCCGTAAGCTGCTTATTCTCCTTGGCGGTACCGATATAGAAAGCGCTGTAGCTCACCGTAACACCCGCATCGTCGATCCAATGCGAGAAGTGGTACTTCTTCCACGGGATCGCAATCGCCATAAACATGTCGCCCCTGTCGTAGGACCTGCTGCCGGCAGGAATGCCGTCGACCAGAAGGGCCGTACCGCGGAAGATGGACGAGCCAGTGACGGTAATGGTCACCTGTCCATCGGATTCGAACTGCGCGTAGTACGTTATGTCTTGCGTGGCGGTCACATCGAGGGTCGTCGCGGTCTCGACAATCGAGGTGCCCTCCTTATCGGTGCTCCAGCCCACAAAGCGATAGCCCATACCGGCAACAGCGGACAGTTCCACCTGGTCGCCCACGGCAAAGCTACCGCTGCCCGTAACACGGCAGCCCCTGTTCGAAGCCTTGTCCTTCACCACGACCTCGCCCGTAACGGTCACCTCGTACGGATCGGCAAACACGGCCTGGAGCTCCAACGTATCGTCCTCCAGCCCCTCGACCATATCCTTGTCGAGCTTAACCCAGCAATGGGCGTCGCAGCTCAGCAGCAACTTGTTGCCCTCGGCATCCAGGACATACCAACCGGCAAATCGCTTGGTACCCATAGGCGTAGCGTTGAGTTCGACCGTGTCACCGAATTGATAGGAGCCCTCGCCGCTCAGGGTGCTAACGCTATCGTCACTCGCGCTCAAAACGACCTGATAGGACTTAGGCGTAAAGGTCGCCGTATAGGTGGCGTCACCCGCGACCTTAACGGTATAGTCGGCGTTCTCGCTGACTGTCTCGCCCTTGTCGTCCGTCCAACCCGCAAACGAATACCCGGTGTTGGCGATCGCACGAAGCGTTGCGCGGTCGCCAGCCTCATAGCCACCAAAGCCGCTCACGGCTCCGCCCTCGGCAGGCGAAGCAACGGTATGCACGACATACGAACCCGACGCAAAGACGGCATAGAGCGACGTATCCTCACGCACGGTAAATCGATAGGTTTTCTTGGAGCTCACGCATGTGCCGTTACGGAACCAGCCCACAAAAGCCGTATCCTCGGCGGCGACCGCACGCACGGTTGCGACCTGTCCAGCGGCATACGCCCCCGCGCCCTCGACCGTGCCCATGCTCTCCTCGCACGAGACGTCCACCGTATATTGTTTTGCCGAGAACACGGCCTGAAGCGTCGTGTCAGACGTCGGCACCACGTGATAGGTGCTGTCACGGCTTACCACGGCGCCCGAGGCATCGGCCCAATACTCAAACGCATAGCCCGAAAGCGCATGCGCCGTCAGCGTGGCGGCATGCCCCGCCTCGACGGTGCCTGCGCCCTCGACCCAGCCGGCGACGCTCGATTCGACCAGCGAACCGGTGCCGGAATCGACTACCGTCGTGGCGTCGACTTCATAGCTTTTTGCCATAAAGCGAGCGACGTGCACATGGCTGCGCTCCTGGTGGCAGGTGAACTCCGCATCGGCAGACTCAAACGTGCCGTCGGCCGTATACCAACCAGTAAAGACGTAACCGGGATTGGGCGTCGCCTTAAGGGCAACCTCCGCGCCGCGGTCGGCAAGGATTCGGCTCGCCTTGACGGTGCCGCCCTCCGCAGGATCAGCGAGGGGCACGCAGACGGTATCGATCGGCACAAAGGCCGCGGTAATAACGCAGTGTCCGGTTTTACCGCGAGCCTTCGCAACCAACGAGGTCTCGTGCTTAAGGCTCTTCAGGCGACCATTGACGTACCAACCCCAGAACAAAAAACCAGGATGGGCCTTAGCCGTCAGATGAAGGGTCTCCCCTAATTTGAACGTATCGGTCGTAGGCTTCACCACGGTCCCATTACACGTCACAGTACCGCCGAGCCACGAATCGGCCGTGACCATTACCTCGGGTTTTGAGTCGGTAAAGATCGCGGTATAGGTGTCGCACTTGGTAACCTTAACGACCAGCTCGGCAGAGTCGTACTCCTTACCGGAGTCATCCTTCCAATGGTCAAAGCGGTAGCCGTCATTGGCCTTCGCCTTGAGCATCACCGTGTCGCCATATCCGCAGGTAACCGAAGATGCCCCCGGGTGGCCCTCGATCTCAACCGTACCGCGCTCCACAAAGGTCTTTTTTGCCTTCGCCGTCACGGTATACGTGTTTTCCTCAAACACCGCGCGCACGGTGCATTCCACGTCCTCGGGATAGAACTCGAGATAGCTGGGGTCGGTACCCAAAAGCAGGTCCGTCTTGGCGTCGTACCAGCCCTTAAAGGTAAATTGTTTGCTCGCCTCCGCCGTGAGCTCAATGCTCAGCGTGGCAGGCTCGCCCTTCATGCAGTAGCCCTCACCGTGCACCATATATTTGCCCGCCATGGCCGCGGCCGGCTCAACGACAACGTCCACCTTGCAGGCACGCGTAAACTTCGCCTGGACCACGCAGTCGGTAATGGGCTCAAAGGTATACGAACGCTCGCTCGAAACCAGCGTCGACGTAGTATCCGAGCCACCATTGCTCAGATACCAACCGTCAAAGATATAGCCCTCGGATGGCGTAGCCTCCGCGGTCACGCGCTCACCCTCGGGGACCTCGAGAACCATGCCGGCAGTCTCGCCGCGCTTCAGCGTAACGGTGCCGCCCTCGAGCGGGTCAGCCTCGGCACGCACAGCATGCGCATCCCTGCCGTCCATTACAGCCTCAATTCGGGCATTCCCGTTAACGCGGTATTCGCAAACTTCCTGCTTGTTGGCAATCGTGATGCCCTGCGCATCGGTTTCGCGCCACTCTACAAACCGGTACGTTTTCTCTGGATTGTCGGGGCGCACCTTGGGCCGCATCGTAAACGTGAGAATGTCGCCATCCTTCGCGCGAACCTTGCCGTCCACGACCGGTACGCCATCGCACAGAACCTCGGCGCTGTCGAAGGGATCGGTATTCACCAGGATGGTCTTATCCGCCTTGCGGAAGCGCGCAACCAGATGGCGGTCGACCTCGGCCTTGAAGATATACGTGCGCTCGGGCGAAACCTCGATGCCGTCCTCAAACCATCCCACAAAGGCATAGTCAGGACCCTCACTCGCGGTGACCATAGCCTGATCGCCACGCGTAATGCTCTGCTTTACGGGGCTTGCGGTGCAGCCTGTCGAAAAATCGGCCTGAATGCCATCGGCTTCGGCAACCGCCGTAATCTCGACTTTTTTCTCGAAAACGGCCGTCATTTTTACGACCTCGGGCGTCAGGTCCGTGATCGTCATCGTCTTGAGAGGAGATGTCGAGACCTCGACGCCGTTCTCTTTCCAACATACGAAGCGATAGCCGGGATTGGCGACAGCCTCGAGCGTGGCGACCGTCCCCTCATAGTGGATACCGCCTCCGGTAACGACGCCGCCCGCCTCGGGCTGCGCGGTGGCAATTATTTCAATCTTATGGTCGCCATGAGGCTTGGGCTTCTTGTGGTCGTCGATGATGTCCTTAATCTCCTTGAGCACCTTGGTGCCCACAGCGGCAACATCCTCGATGTTGTCGGCCATACCGATCTCAATCACAGCATCGGCCGCGATGGGGTCGACGATCTCGCCCAAGCCATACATGGTAGCGAGAACGGCCGCAGCCGTAATCGCGGCGATGAGCGCGGCCTTAAGCGCCGCGAGTGACTCGTCGGGGTCAGTCGCCTCGCGGAAATGCGCGGTGTACTGCACATCTCCCTCGAGCACAAACGTGTAGGACGGACCATCGTCGCCGGTAAAGACAACGTTGCCGAGGGCATCGGTCGCGTAGTCAAACACATAGCCAGGCATTGGCACCGCCACGACCGTTACGCGCGACCCGATACCGTACAGACCGGTAGAGAGGAACTGTCCGAGCGGCTGCCCGTTCTCATCGACCCCGTCCACACTCAGCACAACGCTCGCCTGCGGAGCGCAGTAGCGCGGAGTGATCTCGATCCTAGCGTCAGTCTTGTCCTCGGACACAATCGCATCTGCCTTGTCCACCGTATAAGTAAAGTCGAGCTGATCGCTCACGGCATACGCATCATCGCCCTCGCCCAGATACCAGCCCAGGAAGAGAGCGTTATCCGTGGCGGCGGAAAGCTCAACCGTCTCGCCGGCATTGCGATAGCAGTTTTGCGCGGTAACGCTCAGGTGCGCAAAGTCCTGCGACGAGTCGGTCGCCTGCGCATCGTTGGCATGCACCGCATAGTCCTTGAGCTTAAAGCGAGCCTCCAGGGACAGGTCCTTATCTGGCGTAAACGTGTAGGCCGTCTCTTTGGAGATGTACTTGCCGGACTCGGTGTCATACCAGCCCTTAAACGTGATGTTGTCGTTGAGCATCCCCAAAGCACCGGCATCGAGCGTGACCTCGGCGCCCGCATCGATCGTCGTCGCGCCGGAAACATCGGGCAGCTCAACGCCGTCCATCAGCTTGCGTTCGCCTTTATCGATCGTTTGGGCATAGGAGATCTGGAACGATGTCGGTGTGGGTTTCTTAAGCTGTAGCGTGCCCTTGGTCTGGGTTTCAAAATGCGAATAGCCGTCGTCATACACGAGCTTTACGGGCTGTCCGTCCATCGACTCATCGAAGACGTCACCGTCGCAAGGAGTCGCCGTAAGGTACTCGCCGAGCTCTTCCTTTATGAGCGCTTCGTAGTTCCAAATCGATACCGTATGCGGATAATCGAGCTCGACGCTCATACCCTCGAGCGAAATGGTCTCCCCCGTCTCATAGGTCATGTTGTTGGGGTCGCGTGAGATCTCAACGTTCTTGAGCACCTTGCCCACCGGGACGGGTAGACAGCCGTTGCACCTCTCCCAAACAGCTTTGGGCTCTCCTTTGCTGTACTTTGAAATCATCTTTGCGGGGACCATGACGGTCATGTTGTATTTGGGAAACGTGTCGGTGTTAATGAGCACCGCATGGTTGCACCCAAAGAACACGGTCTCGAGATTGGTACTGCCGAACGCCTTTTCCGGCAACTCCTCGATCTTGGAGTTATATGGCAGCGTCAGCCCGCAGCTCAAGTCGGTACCGTAGAAGCAGGTGTGGCCAAGCGTTTGGACCGTTGTGTTGCTCTCGAGCCCTGTGGTAGCAAGGTTCGTGCAGAACCTGAACGCGCAAACGCCAATCGATGTAATGGAGGCATTCTTGTCCAGGCCGGTATCGGTCAGAGCCTTGCAGCCTTCGTAGGCTCTGTCGGGAATCGATTTGAGGCCGACAACCTTGTCGAGCCCCGTGGACACCAGCCCACTGTCGGCAAACGCGGCATAGCCCATCGAGCCAATGGTAGTAGTCTCGCTGATGTTCAGGCTCGTAAGCGACTTGCAGCCATAGAACGCCTCTTTTCCGATGGTGCCGATGGTCATACCGGAAAGGCTGATATCGGTGAGATTCGGGCAGTTATAGAAGGCGTGCAATCCGATTTTGGAAATGGAACTGTTCTCGAAGCGCACTGAGCGCAGATTGGTAGAGTCGGCGCAGAGCTGTGCGTCGACTTCATCAACCCCGTAATCGACAATCAAATTCGTTACCATTCGACCATCGACAGAGTTCTCGCGCGGGTTGTTTTCATCGATTTCTACCGTAAGATTTCCGTTTGCGTCGCACGGATACAGATAGTAGTTGGGCATGAGCTTGGCATACTCGTAGGCTGCCTGCTGCAGGTTGCCCTTGCTGTACGCGACAAGGCGCGTGTAGCCATCGTCATACACCAGCTGTATGGGTTCTCCGTCCATCGAGCCATCGAAGACGTCGCCGTCGCAGGGGGTTGCCGTAAGGTACTCGCCGTCCCCGCTCTTTATAAACTCCTCATAGTTGCGGGTCACTGTCGAATGTGAGTACCGGAACAGGACGTTCATGCCTTCGAGCGAGATCTTTCCCCCCTGCTCATAGGCCATCTTGTCGGGATCGTGCGAAATCTCAATCTTTTGAAGTACCTCGCCCACCGGGGCAGGCAGGCAGCCATTGCAACCCTCCCAGACTTGTTTAGGACGCCCGGCGCTGTACTGCGACATCATCGCGGCGGGGACCTTAACGGTCATGTTGCGCTTGGGAAACGTATCGGAATAAATGAGTACCACATGGTTGCATCCAAGGTACACATCTTCGAGGTTGGTGCCGGAAAAAGCACGGTTCGGCAGCTCCTCGATTTTTGAATCTAGGGGCAGAGCCAGCCCGCCGCTCATATCGGCGCCACTGAAGCAACCTTCACCGAGCGTCTCAATCGTCGTATTGCTCTCGAGTCCCGTCGTCGCAAGGCGCGAACAATTTTTGAACGCGTCGGCACCGATTGATGTGATGGAGGTATTCTTGTCTAGACCGGTATCGGTCAGCTGATTGCAACCATTGTAGGCATTCTCGGGAATCGAAGTGAGGCCAACAACCTTGTCGAGTCCCGTATACCCCAGTCCGCTCCAGGCAAACGCGCCCTCGCCCATCGAACCGATGGTGGTAACCTCGCTAATACCCAGGCCCCCAAGCGACCTGCACCCAAAGAACGCCCCGCTCTCAATGGACCCGATGGTCATACCGGAAAGATAGACATCGAAGAGACTCGAACACCCATAGAAGGCATTTCTTCCGATTTTAGAAATGGATTTGTTTTCAAAACGCACTGAATGCAGATAAATAGAGCCCTCGCAGAGCTACGCGGGGATCTCTGCTGTCCCGTAATCGACAATCAGGCCGCTTACCCATCGACCATCGACGGAATTCTTATACGGATTGCTCTCGTCGATCTTCACCGCTATGTTTCCGTTTGCATCGCACGGATACACATAGCCGCTCGGCATAAGCTTGGCATATTGATAGATCGTAGAATCCTCGTACGTGAGGGCATCGACTTCGCTGTCGTCGGACGGGGGCTCCGCCGTTGCAGGCGAGGTCTTTGCTGCATCGGAGTTGGTCGCGTCACCCGCGAGATCCTGCGCCAGGCTCGTCCCGGGGGTGTCGGATGCCGCGTTGGATGAGTCGTCCTGCGTATTATTCGTTTGGTCGGAAGACGTGGACGAAGCGTTTTCGTCCGAAGGTGATGAGCCATCGACCGCATCGGTATCGGAGCCCGAGTCGGTCTCTTGGGCCTCGCTCTCCACGGCGACCGCCCCGGCATCATCGGCATAGGCTGTGCTGGGCGCAAGGGGTATCGAGGTCACGACCATCGCGACCGAAAGATAGACGACTAAAAACCTATAGAGGGCAGCAGTGATCCTGTTCATAGGAACCTTCCCGCAATTTGCAAAGATACAGAGTCCCAGTGTGGGCCATCATCTCACAATACCCTGTATAAGCGACAATGCGGGAAGGCTGCGCAAACGGTTTATCTAAGGGCGTAAATGGTTGGTCTAATCGCTGCTTAAATCGCGCAAAGCGTCAATCGCGGTGTCGACTTCCTCGGCCGTGTTGAAGTAACCAAACGAGAAGCGAACCACGCCCTGGCGCTCGGTTCCCAGCGCGCGGTGCATGAGTGGGGCGCAATGGGCACCGGGGCGCGTCGCAATCCCCCACCCTTGCATGAGCGCGTCCGAAATCTCGGCAGAGTCGATATCGCCCACGTTGAGCGACACGATCGCCGAGCGCGCGGGTTGGTCAAACGCACCGTAGAGCTTGATTTCCGGAATCTCACGAACACCGGCGAGAAAGCAATCGGCCAGGGCGCGTTCGTGAGTCGCAATCGCTTCAACTCCGCCCTGTGCCTCGATAAAATCAAGGCCCGCAGAAAGGCCCGCTATGCCGTGACCGTTGAGCGTGCCCGCCTCGAGCCGCGTGGGCCACCCCATGGGCTGTAACGCATCGAAGCTGTGCACACCCGTGCCGCCCATGGCCCACGGCGCCACGTCAATGCCCTCCGCCACGGCCAGCCCGCCGGTCCCCTGCGGACCCATGAGTCCCTTGTGGCCAGTAAAGCACACTACGTCGAGCCCCATGGCCTGCATATCGATATGCATCGCGCCGGCAGACTGCGAGGCGTCGACGATCACCAGCGCACCGGCAGCATTGGCCATGGCCGCCACGCGCGCAATGTCGACCGCGTTGCCGGTCACATTGGAGGCGTGCGTCACCACCACAGCACGCGTACCGGGCGTGACCAGCCGCTCGAGCTCGTCGTAGTCGAGCACGCCGTTGGTATCACAGCCCGCATGCTCAACCGTCACACCCTGCTCTGCCGCCAGGCGGTTGAGCGGACGCAGCACGGAGTTGTGCTCGAGCACCGTTGTGACCACATGGTCGCCGGGGCGCACCACCCCGTTGATGGCGGTGTTGAGCGCCGCCGTGGAGTTGGGCGTAAAGCACACATGGTCCGCCCTCGGGCAGCCCAAAAGGCGCGCGAGCTTGGCACGGCAAGCGTGAATCGTACGAGCGGCATCCAGGGCACCCGACGTGGCACCGCGCCCGGCATTGCCGAGCGAGCACATCGCCTGCGTCACGGTATCGATGACCGTCTGAGGCTTGTGCATGGTCGTCGCCGCGTTATCCAGGTAGATCATCGCACGACCTCCCACATATCAATCACGGTATAGCCCTCGGTAGGAACGCCCGCCGCGGTAAGCTCGCTGCGCAGCAGCTCCTCATCGGCAGGCAACGCCTTCCACGCCAGGCCGCAGCCGGCAGCGACCTCCCCGGGCACGGGAATCGTTCGCCCGGGAAGGCCGCGCTCGATGCACAGGGACTCGCAGCCCATGGCGGCCGCCGTGGTGGGAAACGTGATGACAAGCGCCGGGCGCTTCTCCCTCATGGCAACTCCAACCAATACGCTACGGACGCACGACGCGCACGGCCTGTTCCATCTTCTCCACGATCACGTACATGTTCGTGACCTCACCCACCGCGAGCTGATCCTTAATGCCAAAGTGATCGAGGCAGGTGCCGCAGGTGAGAATCTCGACACCCTGCTCGGCCAGGCCCTTCAGGTCGTCGAGCACCGGAGAGCCCTCTACGGTGAGCTTGGCACCGCCGTTGTAGAACAGCATGGTCGCGGGCAGCTCCTCCTGCTGCGTCACGGCAAAGATGAAGGCCTTCATGAGCTTGTGGCCCAGCTCGTCGTCGCCACGGCCCATGCAGTCGGTGTAGACGGAAATGACGAGTTTGCCCTTGCTGGCGCTGGCGTCGCAGAAAGCGGCACCGTCCTGCTCGGGGTCCGCAACGGCCACGGCACCGGCGGTCGCGACGGTCACGTGCCACTCAGCGTCCGAGATCTTCTCGACCGAGGCCGTGCGGCCCTTCTCCTGCGCCATCTTGGAGATGTTCTTGACGGCGGTCTCGTTATCGACCGAGGTCACCACGGCACCCTCGCCGTCAAGCTGTTTGAGCGCCTTAAGCGTCTTGACGACGGGCAGCGGACAGGCATCGCCCATGGCATTGACTTCAATTTTGGTAGACATAGCAAAATCCTTTCGAAAGGGGCCGCCCAGAACAACGGACGGTCGCATAAACGGTTTTCCTTACTGCACAACGCGAACAGCAGGACCGCCTGGCACCGGCTCGCACACGCGACCGACGACGACGGCGATACGTCCCTCGGCATGCAGACGACGCGCGAGCTCATCCACATCGGCAGCAGGCGCCGCGATAAGCAGGCCACCAGACGTCTGCGGATCGTACAGCGCATCCAGCATGCCCGGCTCCAGATCCTCGTCGGCAGCCACGCGCGGGCCAAAGAAGTCCTGGTTGCGGTAGGCGCCGGCTGGGATAATGCCCAGACGCGCCATATCGAGCACCTGGTCAAAGAGAGGCACCGCCCCCGATGCAAGCTCAATCTGCACGCCCGAGCCCTCGGCCATCTCGCACGCATGCCCGATCAAGCCAAAGCCCGTGACGTCGGTACAGCCGTGAAGTTCGAGTCCCTCGGCCAGGCGAATCGGGGCCTCGTTGAGGGTGCGCATCGAGTTCCACATCGGACAGGCCTCATCCTGCTCGATAAGCTCGCCCTTAATGGCCGTGGTGATGATGCCCGAGCCGATCGCCTTGGTCAGCAGCAGAACATCGCCCACGCGCGCGCCGCTGTTGGCGAGCATGCGGTCGAGCGCGACAAAGCCGCTCACGGACAGGCCGTACTTGGGCTCGTCGTCGTTGATGGTGTGGCCACCCGCGATGGAGCAGCCCGCCTCGACGCACTTGTCGGCGCCACCCGCCAGAATCTGGCCAGCAGCCTCAACACCCAGGCAGCTGGGTATGCAGAGCAGGTTCATGGCATGACTCGGCCGCCCGCCCATAGCGTAGATGTCCGACAGCGAGTTGGCCGCGGCGATCTGGCCAAACAGAAACGGGTCATCGACCATCGGCGGGAAGAAGTCGATGGACTGCACGAGGCCCAAGTTGTCGCCAACGCGAAAGACGCTCGCATCGTCGGAGGTATCGAACCCCACGAGCAGGTTGTCGTTATGCACATTGGGTAAGTCGCCCAGGACCTGGGCGAGGGCTCCAGGAGCCAACTTAGCGGCTCAACCAGAGGCAGCGGTCATCTGCGTGAGCTTGATGAAATCGTCAGCCATCGATCCCTCCTCTCATAGGTCAATCTTTTCCTCCCAGTATACGCATGGTGGCGCCGAGAGCGGGCGATTTATCGCAAGCCCCCTACGCAAGCGCCTGTGCGCGAATGGCCGCACCGATAGCGCCGGCAAAGCGCGCCTGGGGCGAGGTCTCTACCGGCGAGCCCAACAGTGCGCCCAGACGCTCGACGACATAGGCGTTTTCGCACAGACCACCGGTCAGATAGTACGGGGCGCCCGCCGCCTGCCCGGCCATAGTGGCCACGCGCGACACGACGCTTTCGATCACACCGCGGGCGATGTTCTCGCGCGGCTCACCGCGACCGATCAGGCTGATGACCTCGCTTTCGGCGAACACCGTGCACATGCTGCTGATCTTGGTAGGTTCGCCGGAACGCGCCAGGTCGGCCATCTGCTGTTGAGAAATACCTAGGCGGTCGGCCATGATCTCCAAAAAGCGCCCCGTGCCGGCAGCACACTTGTCGTTCATGGCGAACTTTGCCACGCGGCCGCCCTTAAGCTGGATGACCTTGGTGTCCTGACCGCCTACGTCAATCACGGTGCCGTGATCGCCAAACAGGCACACGGCACCGGTGCCGTGGCAGGTAATCTCGGTCACGACCTTGTGCGCATAGGGCACGGCAACACGGCCGTATCCAGTCGCGACCACGCGTACGTCGTCGGCCGCCACGTCGTAGCCGGCAGCGGCAAGCTCACAGCGCAGACGCTCCCCCGCATCGACCGACGAATACCCGGTTGGCTGCACGCACGTCCACGCCACCGAACCCTCCCCGTCGACCACAGCAGCCTTAGCCGCCGTAGACCCGATATCGATCCCGATCCCTATCATGGCTCTCTCCTAATCAGCAAGAAAATCAAACGATCAGACACTGCTGCAACAACGGCCCTCTGGCGTCTGAGGTGCCCGAGATTCCGAGCGACAAGCCCGACGAAGCGTACTCAAGGTACGCGAGGAGGGTTGGAGCCGGAAGGTCGGGTGCCTCAGACGTCAGAGGGTTTCGATAAAGGCGGCGATGCGCGTCTCAATCTGGCCCATGTCGCCGTTGCTGTAATCGGTCTCAATCTTCATGTACGGAATGCCCGCACCCTCGACGGCCTCCTGCATGCGTGCGCTCTCCACGTTAAAGGTATGGCACGCCTGCAGCACGCTCTCCACCACGCCATCGACGTGGTACTTCTCGCACATGGCCAGCGTGTTCTCCATGCGGCCGTCGTTGGGTGTCATGACCGAGCAGTTAATGTCCAGGTAGCGGTCGGCGATAGCGCGCAGGATATCGGGCGCGTCCGGGTCGATCATCATGGCCGCCGTGCGCTCGCCCGAGCAATCGTCCATGCACACGACCACGCCGCCATTAGACTCGATGGTGCGACCGATCTTGTTGATCACGCCGCCCACGGGGCAGCCGGTAATCAGGATGCGCTTAGCATCTGCCGCGACCGGGCGCTCTCCAGCCTCGTAGGCCTCGCGCAGCTTGGCAACCTTTTGCTCGAGCTGGTCCGTATAGGCCTCGATATCAAAGCTGAACGTACCGGCGAACATGGTGCTCATCAGGTCGACGCCGCTCATGGCCGCCGGCTGGTTGGCCTGGAGCGCAAACATCTCGAGCTGGGCGGCACGCAGGCGGTTGCGACGACGCACGGCGGCGCGCAGGTCGTCGTCGGTGATCGTGATGCCGTAGAAACCCTCGAGCTCCTCCTTGAGCAGGCGGCACTCCTCGTACCAGCCCTCACGCTCATAGGCACGATCGCGACCCTGCGGCAGGTGCAGAATGTACGTACGCTTGAGCTCCCCCAGCAGCTCGTACATCTTCTTCTTGCCGTCGCAGGTGGTCTCACCGATAATCATGTCGCTGAAGTACGTAAACGGGCACTTTTGCGAGTAGGCAAAGCCGTAGGTCGACTTGATGAGCGGGCAGAGGTTTGCCGGCAGCACCTTCTCGGCCTCGGGAATCACCTCGTCGGACGTGCCGCACAGCGCCACGCTCGCAGCCCCCGCGGCATCGATAATCTCGAGCGGCGTATAGCTGCACAGATACCCGATCAGGCGATTACCGGCCTGCTTGTAATCCTTGACGCGAATAAACGCGGCCTTGCGCTGCTCGTTGAACTCCTCAAACGTGCGCGGCAACGGCTGCTCAGTTTTTTCCGACATATAACTCCTTAACAAACCTTTTAACCAACCAAGGAAACGGCTTTCCCAGGTGCCCGAGGTTGCCGTGAAAGAAGAGCGCCGCGTACTTCTGGTACGCAATCAACGGTTTGAACGGCAAGATCGGGTGCCTGGGGAAGCCACCAGGACGGATAGTCCTAAATGGTTTCCAAGAAAGCCTCGATCCTGGTTTGCAGTTGGCCTGCGTCCTCGCCGGCGTAGTCGGTCGTGATGTGCATAAACGGAATGCCGGCCTCCTCGGCGGCCTTCTCCACGGCAAACGACTCCATCTCGTAGGAGTGTGCAGAACTGCAGGGCCACGTCGACGATGCCGTCGGCGTGCAGGTCCTTGGCCATCTGGACAATGTCCTTCATACGCTGGTCGTTGGGCGTAAAGACGGCACAGTTGATCTTAAAGTAGCGCTCGGCGATAGCATCGAGCATCTCGTCAACCGTCTCACCGGACTCATCGACCAAGTCCTTGTAATAGCGCGAACCCGTGCAGGACTCCTCGCCCACCACGACGCCGCCGGCCTTCTCGATGAGGTTGAACAGCTTCCAGTTGGGCACGGCCATGGGCGTGCCGGTGTACAGAATGCGCTTGGTCCCCTTGGGCGCCACGCCCTCGCCGGCCTCGACACGCTGCTCGCACTCAGCCGCCATATCGTTAATGGCTCCGGTCAGACGTGGCGTGTCGTCCATAAAGGCGGCCTGAACGGTCAGCAGGCTGTCCAGACCGCTGATGGGCGCTGGGTCGGCAGCGCGCGTGGCAGCGAGGCGCTGCAGGGCGCGACGCTTCTCATTAACGGCGTGGATGGCGGCCTTCAGACGCTCGGGCGTAATCGTGACGCCGCACTCTTCCTCGATCTTGGCGGCGAGCTTCTTGACCTCGGCCTTCCAGGTCACAAGCGTCGACTCATCGTGTACGTTGGGAATATCCATGACGTACATGTTCTTTTGCGTGGCAAAAAACTCGTAGGCTTTCTTCTTGCCATCGCAGGTGTTCTCGCCTACCACCAAGTCACTCGACTCAATGTAGGGGCAGACCTCGCCCAGCTTAAAGCCGGCAAAGCTCTTGATAAGCGGGCAGGTGTTGCGCGGCAGATGCTCCTCGACCTTATCGGTTGCCCAATCGGCACCCGAGCACAGGCCCACGGGAATGCCGTCGCAGGCGAGCACAATCTCCTCGGGCACGTACACGCAGAACGAACCGACGATCTTGGTGGCCTCGCCGGCCTCCTTCTTGTCGAGCATCTCCTTAATACGGCCGCTGTGGATGTTGGTAGCCACAAAGTCCAGGTAGGACGTGGACTTGGGGCGATTGTTCTGCGTCAAGAACATATCGCCGTACATCTGGCCCACGGCGCCCAGCAGCATGTCGTGGTCGGCAAGATTCATGCCGAGGCTCTCCCACATCGGATGGAAATCAAATTCTTCAGCCATGACGGTTCCCCTCTCGAACCAAAAACGGATAACAGCGGTATCGATGCACGACGGGCGGCGATTGCCCTGCCGTGCTCAAACCCGGAATTTTGGGGAACCTGCTTTGCGGTTGACTATTTAGTTGTGCGTCGTCTCTCCCGGAGCCGTGAACACACCTGCTCATATGCGGCTCCGAGCGATATATAGGGCACGCGCGGCAACGCGGCAAATGTATGTCGTCTGCGGCATGTGCGCACCCTCCTTTACAAGTTAAGGTCAACTATATCAACGGTCATCGACCATGCGAACACCGTTGACATTCGTACGACAGCGTTGTGTGCCACCGTTAATAAATTATTATCCTGATTGATAAGAGTTTGTCATCTCTCATTCGACGAACGGCAAAAACAAAGCCGCCGAGGCTTATATCCCCGACGGCATTACCCGGCGCTATCGACAAACCAAATGAATCCTGCTCGCATCAAAATGCATGCGTAAGGTCTCCCCCGCCTGCGGCAACTCCTCTACAGGCACGCCCACCTTGTTGACCTTCCACTGCAGGCGAGTCGGCGCATCGGTACGTGGCACATCCAACAGCACCAAGCGCTCAAAACGCGAATCGCTCACACGGGCCACGTGCAAATCGTAGCTGTTGCGGCCCCGCTCGGCACGATTGTCAACATGGAAGTAACTTGCGCGAATCCCCAGGTACGCCACATCATCGGGAACCTCGCGTCCCACGTTAAAGGTCATGCCCCAGTCGAGGGCCTCAACCTCTTCGACGCCGATCTTGCGCGCACGGCTCGTGTTCTTGCAGCCCGTCAGGCGCAGCGCCGCCAGTGTCTGCGGACGGCGGACCACGTCCTCGACGGAGCCGATCTCCTCCACATGCCCGTTATGCATCACACAGATGCGCTCGCACAGGCGGCACGCCTCGTCGATGTCGTGACTTACGTAGAGCACGGTACGGTTACAGACGTCGAACAGGTCGAGCATGTTCTGTTCGAGAGCGCTCTTAAGATACGCATCGAGCGCGCTCATGGGCTCGTCGAACATAAAAATGCCCGGGTGCGCCGCCACCATGCGAGCAAGCGCCACACGCTGCTGCTGGCCGCCCGAGAGGCGCGCGGGATAGCGGTCGGCGAAATCGGCCAGTCCAAAGATGCCCAGGTAGCGCTCGGCAAGTTGCCTGCGCGCCAAGACGTCGCCTGCACCCTCAACGCCGGCGCACACGTTATCAGCCACCGTCATGTTGGGAAACAGCTGATAGTTTTGGAACAGCAGGGCACACTTGCGCTCCTGGGGCGACAGGTTGATACCCGCCGCCGAGTCAAAGAAGGTCACGCCGTTGACGACGATCTCGCCCTCGTCGGGCGTCTCCACGCCGGCAATGCAACGCAAGGTGCAGCTCTTGCCACAACCCGAGGCGCCCAGCAGCGCCACGCGCTCCTCGCCGGCCTCAAGCTGCATGTCGAGAGTGAACCCCGGATAGCGCTTTTTGATATCCAGAACAAGCGACATGGCTTATCGACCTCCCTTTGCGACCGTGTCATCGCGCATAAGCTCGGCCAGCGCCTCGCGATCGATACGCAGTGCATCGCCGCCGACTGGGTCGAGCGAATCGGTCTGGCCGCCCAGCTGCTTGGCCTGCTTGCGCTCCGCGCGGGGCAGGCCGCGCTCACGGTACTTTTGCGAATGCGCCGTGTACATATTGATGAACAGAATGACTAGGAAGCTGAACACGATTACGACGATGACCCAAAAGAGCGCCACCGACGTGTTGCCGCCCATCCACTCAAAGTAGATGGCGATGGGGATGGTCTGGGTAATGCCAGCGTAGTTGCCCGCAAAGAACAGGGTGCAACCGAACTCGCCCATCGCGCGGGCAAAGGCGAGCACCGTGCCGGCGGCAATCGAGGGCCAGCCAAGCGGCATCATAAGCTTGGTAAAGATGCGACGCTCGGACCATCCCAGGGTTCGCGCGGCGTCGAGCATCTGCGTGTCGAGGCTCTCGAAGGCTCCGAGCGCCGTGCGGTAGACCAGCGGAAAAGACACAACGACGGCCGAAATGACCGCCGCAGGCCACGTAAAGACGATCGAGATGCCGTGCGCGATGAACCACTGGCCCACCCCGGTCGAGCGGCCAAACAGCATAAGAAGCAGAAAGCCGCAGACCGTGGGCGGCAGCACCATAGGAATCGTAAAGACCGAATCGAGCAGGCCCTTGATGCGGCTCGAGGTACCCATAGTCTTCCACGCGGCGAACAGGCCCAGCGCAAAGGAGATCAGCAGGGCAAGTCCGCTCGTTTTAATGGACACCCAAAACGGGCGATAGTCGATGTCGCCCAAAAAGGAGGCCAGAGAGGTCAAGGCCCCCCGCTCATCCCGCAACACGACAGACGATGCTTCAACCATTTGAGCGCTATCAAGCCAACGCGCGCCGCCCTTGGCATCACCCGAGGCTGATGCAATCACCACATAGCGGTCCCCATCCGTACCGCGCTCGTCAAAGCCATAGGTATACCCGCTGGTATCAAACGTTGTTTCCGTCGTGACATACCAAGGAAGATCCACGTCCCCTAGCTGCGCACCTCCCATGCAGTTTGCGCTGTCGAGCTCGCAGACGAGGGACTTGAGACCCGATACGCACTCGTTGTCCTGCGGATCCAATCCAAACTTCTCGACCGCCTTGGGCGATATCCACGCCACAACGCGATCGGCAGCAGGCGCCACTACAAGGTCCACGTCCTCGTCAACGGGAAACCGGTAGCCCTCAGGCTGGCCCTCCATGGCACGAGCGGTCCCCTTGGCCAGCCGCTCAAAACCCTCGATCCCATAGGAAAGCCCATGAGCGGTCGCAGCAACCTGGGCCCCGTCCTCAGCGTCCCCAGCAAACGCAAATCCCGGCACCCAGCAAAGCGCGAAGGTCAAAGCACAGGCGACAAGCATGCGGAATCTATTAAGCACGAAAAGCTCCAAGCGAATACAAGGACGGAGTGAAACACAAAACGATGGAATTATCGCGCCAAGCCGCACTACTCGGAAAGCTCAAAGCCGTACTTAGCCCAAATCTTCTGGGCCTTCTTGTTGGTCAGACAGAAGTCAATGAACGCCTTGGCCTCGTCGGCGTGCTCGGAGCTCTCGGCAACGGCACCCGGGTACACGATGGGCTTGTGCGAATCCTCGGGGCACACGAAGGCCTCCTCGATGCCGTCGTAGCGGAAGATATCGGAGCTGTAGACAAAACCGGCCACGCAGTCGCCTGTGGACACATAGGCGGCGGCGGTGCCCACCTTATCGGCCAGTGCAACCTTATCGGCGATTTCGGGAGCATACTCGCCGTCGTCGCCCTCAGCGCCGGTGTAGAGGCCCACGGAGGCCAGGGCCTGGTTGGCGTACTTTCCGGCGGGAACGGTCTTGGCGTCGCCGATGGCGATCTTGCCGTCCAGGTTCGCGATGTCGGCAATGGCCTCGACCTTGGTGTCGGAGCCCTCGGCGCGAATGATCACAAGGTCATTGACGAACATATCCTCACGGGTGTCGGCGTCGACGAGCTCAGCGGTCTCAGCGTCATCCATGGTGCCCTTGGAAGCAGTGATGAGCACGTCGGCCGTGGCGCCGGCACGCATCTGCTCGACGAGGTCGCCGGAGGCCTTAAACTGCGTGTCGGCAAAGGTGGTACCGGTCTGATCGGTGTAGAGCTTCTGAACCTCGGGCAGAGCTTTCTCGAGCGAGTTGGCGGCAAATACCTGCAGCTCGACAGCTTTCTTGGACGAAATCTTGGCGGAGCCGGCATCGGAACCGGTCGACTCAGGCTCCTTGTTGCCGGAGCAGCCGGCAAGCCCAAGACCGGCAGCGGCGACAGCAGAAAGCGAGACGAATCCGCGGCGAGAAACCATATCGAACATGTTCAACCCTTTCGAAGACTACACCCGGGCGCCCCGCCGCGAGCTTTATTCTGTAATTAGATTATACTTCGGTGCGAATAATGATTATGAGAAATTATTCTCGTTTGAGAATATAGTTTCAGGAATGCCTACAGAATGCCGCCCCCTTGGGCGCAAATAAAAGGCGGAGCAGCCGTTCAGGTTGCCCCGCCGCAAGTAAACCGTTTAGTTGGTATGACCGCCGCCTGCCGTCATTTGGGACGCATGCTCCAGCTGGTCTGCTATGGCCTCCCAGCTTTCGCGGGCGGCCTTCGTAGAACCGGGAAAGTTTACGACAAGTGTATGACCTCGTTGCATGCAAATAGCGCGCGAGAGCATGGCGCGGCGCGTCTTGGTCATGGAGTATGCACGGATTGCCTCGGCAATACCCGGCACATCGCGGTCGCAGACGGCACGCGTCGCCTCGGGCGTCACATCGCGCATCGAAAGCCCCGTGCCGCCGCAGGTGAGCACGACATTGGCGTGGCACTCATCGGCGGCTTCCACAATGGCATCACCGATTTCGCTGACGTCGTCGCGCACGACCACATGTGAGGCGACCGTCCAGCCCTGCGCCGCGATGAGCTCCTCGAGTGCAGCGCCCGCCTCGTCCTGGGCAATATCGCGCGTATCCGAGCACGTCACGATCGAAATCTTCAACTTCATAGCATTCCTCCTACAGCACGGTACCCTCGGGCAGATCGACACGGACGACATCCACGACGTCGCCCGGCTCAAGATCGCACGGGCCCTCGTTGATGCGCAACAGGCAGTTCGCACGCTGCATGGTTCCGAGCAGCGCCGAGTTCTGGCTGTGCGCCTCGGTGACCGTAAGCTCACCTGTCTGCGCATCGCGCGCAACCGTGGCGCGGTCATAGAAACGTCGGTCCTGGCGCTTCTTCACGCCATGGGTGAGAACCGCGCGCTGCAGGGGACGCGCGCCCTCGGCAAAGCCGCGCATCTTGCGAATCGCCGGGCGGGCGAGCATCTCAAAGCCCACGTATGCCGCCGCGGGGTTGCCCGAAAGCCCCAGATAGGGCTTGCCGCCGAGCAGGCCAAACGTAATGGCCTTGCCGGGACGTAACGAAATGCGATCGAACAGCACCTCGCCCTCGCGCCGAACCAGCGCCGTCACGTAGTCGTAGTCGCCAGCCGAGGCGCCACCGCTCGTAATGACAAAATCGCACTCTTGCGCGGCGCGGTACACAAGCTCGGCAATCGCCCGCTCGTCGTCGGGCGCAATGCCGTAGAACACTGGGTCGGCCCCAGCATCGAGTGCCTCGGCCATTAACGCCGAGGAATTGGAATCGCGAATCTGCCCACGCGCCGGCAGTTGGCCGGCCGCGACCAGCTCCGTGCCCAGCGAGATAACGCCCACACGCGGGGCGGCGTGCACTCTAACGTTCGCGTAACCGGCGCTCGCCAGCAAACCGGCGCCGGCCGGGGCCACAACCTCGCCAGCGTGCATCACAACATCACCGGCATGGGCCTCCTCGCCTGTAGCTCGAACGTTCTCCCCCACCTTAGCCGGTGCCGAGAAGCTCACGTGTGAGCCCTCGTTGCCGTCGCCGTCGAGCACCTCGACGACCTCGTATTTCACAACGGCATCCGCACCTTCGGGCACCGGTGCACCCGTCATAATACGGACGGTCTCGCCCGCGCCAATCGCGCCCTCAAACACATGGCCCGCCGCCTCGTGCCCCACGACGGAAAGCGTCACGGGCGTATCGGAGGACGCCTTGGCGAGGTCGTCGGCACGCACGGCATATCCATCCATGGCGCTGTTGGCAAACGGCGAGATATCGATATCGGCCGTGGCATCCTCAGCCAGGGGAAGACCGGCCGCCTGCCAAACCGGGATCTCGACGAGCTCGGTCCTGCGCACCTGCGAAAGGACGATTGCCTGCGCGTCCTCCAGCGGGATGAGCGTCTTAGCCATATACACCTCTTACATGCCACGGCGCGCAACAGTGGCGCCGATTCTTTATGTTTGGTTCAGTATAATCCCTCGCTGCCCGCTCAAGACATGGCCCGCAACGGCAAATACACCTGTCGGCCACGCGCCTTTCGTAACAGAACCGAAACCTGTCAATTGCCTTGAGGCACGGGGTGCCGTCTTATAATGCATGCATCGCAACAAAAAAGAGGACGTTATGGCTTTTATCGATAAACGTGAAAATACACTCGACCCGTCTGATGACACCCGTCAGGACACAGACGGCAGGTCCTTCTCTCCGGCCGACTTGATCATCAGCGGTCGCAACCAGCTCACCCGCTCCGAACAGCTCTTGGCCGCCGACACGCGCCGCAATGCCCACAACATGCTCGCGAGCGCCAAGCTGCTCGCGCTCGTCGTTGTCGTTTCGCTCGCCATGGGCGTTGCCGCTTGGGCGTTTTTGGCCTCACTGGATATTGCGACCGATTATCGCGAGAGCCATGCGTGGATCTACGCCCTGCTCCCCGTCGTGGGCGTGGCCACCGCGTGGGTCTACAAGAACCACGGTCTCGCCGCCAAACGCGGTAACAACCTGGTCATCGACTCCGCCCTGGGCACACGACTCATCCATGCGCGCATGGCCATCCTCACGTTTGTGTGCTCCACGCTCACGCATCTGACGGGCGGCTCGGCTGGCCGCGAGGGCGCCGCGGTGCAGATCGGCGGTACCATCGCCAGCAATGTCTCGAGCCTTGCCCATCTCAAAAAGCACGACCACCACGACCTCATGCTCGCCGGTATCTCGTCTGCCTTTGGCGCCGTGTTCGGATCACCTCTCGCCGGGGCTTTCTTTGGTATGGAGATGTGCTTTATCGGCAAAATCGACTACACCGCGGGCATCTACTGCCTGGTTGCCTCGTTTACCGGCTACTTTACGTCGCTTGCCTTGGGAACCGAGTACGAGGCGAATGTTATCGCCAGCGTTCCCGCCATGACGCCCAAAACGGTCGTTATCGTTGTTATCAGCGCAATTATCTTCGGCCTGACGGCACGCCTCTTTGCCTGGTCGGTTCGAACCGTCAAGAGCCTGTACGGTCGCTTTATCACCAATTACCTCGTTCGCGCACTTATAGGAGCACTCGTGGTTTTGGCCGCCTATGCCCTCCTCGACGCCTGGGACTACGCCGGCCTTTCCACGTGGCTTTCCGGCGCCGGATTTGCAGGCAACACCACCCTGGCGGACGCAGTCATCAAGTTGGTCGTCACAGCGCTTACCCTGGGCCCGGGCTTCCAAGGCGGCGAGGTCACGCCCCTGTTTGGCATCGGTGCGGCACTCGGTGGCTGGATCGGTTGCCTTACCGGGCTCGACCCCAGTTTTCTAGCGGCTCTCGGCATGCTCGGCGTGTTCTGCGCCGGCCTCAACGTGCCCATCACCACCTGCATGATGGCCATCGACCTGTTCCACGGCACGGCCGCCGGGTTCTTTGTCATCGTGGCCTTTATCAGCTACCTAACCGGCGGACACCGCGGCGTGTACCCCGCCCAGCGCATCATCTCACCCAAGCGCCGTTCGCTTATTGTGGATGAGGGCGGCACGGTAGCGGATGCTATCGAACGCCACAACGACCTGATAGAGTAGATGTAATAATCGCCGTGCAGCCACAATCGGGGGCAATTCGACCTGAGCGCGACCGCACCGTCATGCCACACGCCGGGAGTCGCCCCATGCACGCAACTGATTTTGGTCGCACGCTCATCATCGCCAACCCAGCCGCCCAGTCGGGTGCGGCGCGCGAGGTTGCCGAGCGCCTGCAGCGCTTTTTGGATATGACCGCGCGCGCATCCCAGTTTGACCTGGTGCTGACCGAACGCGCGGGGCACGCCAAGGAGCTTGCCGCGCGAGCCCGGGGTTATCGAACCGTTATCGCCCTTGGCGGCGACGGCGTGATCCACGAGGTCGTCAACGGGCTTATGACGCAGGAAGAGGCCGTCCGTCCTGCCCTCGCCGTCCTGCCTGTGGGCTCCGGCAACGATTTTGCCCAGACGCTTGGAATCGACGATTTCTCCGGTAAGGATTTTGGCGCGCTGCTCACCTGCGAGCTGCAACGTCAGGACATCGGACGCATTCGCTCGTGGAGCCCTGGTAGCGGCAGCGGCGAGGCTACCGTCGAGTACTACGACCAGACGCTTTCGGTCGGCATCGATGCCGCCATCGGCCTGGGCACCACCGAACTGCGCAAAAAGACCGGCTTGACGGGCGCTCCGCTCTACACCCTCTCGGGACTTGAGCAGTTTGGCCTGCGCTATCGCAACTACCCCATGACAGCCAGCTTTGACGGCGCGCCCGCCGAGCGCATGAGGGCGATTATCATGGCGATTCAGCTGGGTCCCACGTATGGCTCGGGCTATCGCATCTGCCCCGATGCCGACCCCTGCGACGGCATCCTCGACGTCTGCTACGCCTGCGGCCCCGTCCCTCGCGCAATCGCCCTGCCCATGTTCCTTTCGGCCAAGGACGGCCACCATACCAAGTTGCCACCGGTTCGCATGCGCCGCTGTCGGCATGCCGAGCTCACCTTCGAGCAGCCCGACTATCCCATCCAGGCAGACGGCGAGCCCGTTGTCGCCTCGCGCATCGAGGTCGATGTCCTCGGCAGCGCCCTCCAAGTTTGGCACCCCACCCGCTAGCAAGACCAGTGGAACAAGCGACTACTCGTCTCTGCCCGGCTTGCGCCGGTTGGCCTTTTTAATGGCATTGAAGTGCTTGTCATTGAGCCTGCGCTGACGAGAGCGCTGGGGCACCTTGGTCTTTACGCGTCGGCGCGGTGGACGCCCGCGACGCTCAAGCTCGGCGCGCAGCTTGCGCAGGCAGCTCGCGCGATTTTGGAACTGGCTACGGCTCTCGCGCGCCGTCACGGTAATCCCTGTGGGCACATGCTTCATGCGCACCGCCGAGTCCGTCGTGTTCACGCCCTGACCGCCCGGACCCGTCGCGCGAAACACCTGCACCTCGCAATCACGCGCCAACTCCTCGGCCGACATCTCGGCATAGCGCGCATACTCGCGCCATCCCATCTTGTTCTCATCCATATCAACGCCTCCCCTCATACAAAAAATGTGACAAAGGGACAGTCCCTTTGTCACATCGCATACCAATCGCTTGTGTTACGCGCCTAGGCGAAGGTAATCTCGCCGTTTTCACAGTCCATATCGGCGATACGGGCCAGGCTCTCAACGCGGAAGCCGCGCTTGCGGAGCTTATCGCCACCGCCCTGGAAGCCCTTCTCCACCGCAATGCCAATACCGGAAACCTCGGCACCCGCGGCCTCGCAGATCTTGATAAGGCCCTCGAGCGCGCAGCCGTTGGCCAGGAAGTCGTCGATGATCAGGACCTTATCGCCCTCGGACAGGAAACGCTTGCCCACGATGACCGGGTACTCCTTTTGCTTGGTAAAGGAATAGATGGTCGTAGCATACTGCTCGCCATCGAGGTTGATGGACTGTGCCTTCTTGGCAAAGACAACCGGCACGCCGCCAAAATGCTGAGCTGCAATGCAAGCCATGCCAATGCCCGAAGCCTCGATCGTCAGGATCTTGTTGATCTCGACACCTTCAAACAGACGGGCCCACTCGGCGCCCATGTGGTCAAACAGCTCAACGTCGCACTGGTGGTTGAGGAAGGCATCAACCTTAAGGACGTTACCGGCCTTTACGATGCCGTCATGGCGAATACGATCCTCAAGCTCCTGCATGGCGCAACCCCTTCTCGCGGCAACGATACCGCGCGATTAATAAACGTTGTTCGATAGTCTACCACGGACCGACCCCCGCCCGCCCCACAAGCCCCTGCGCACCATAAAGCCGCAAGACCAGCTAATTTGGGACGAGGCTCTTTTAGCTACTTTCAAAGGGACGATAGCCGCCTTCACAAGCAAAAGATGCCGATTGCGGCAAGCCGCCCCCACAAGCTAATGCCAAGCGCGCATCCTCACCAAACGCACCATGGCGAGCGCAAAACCCACAGCGGCCACAGCCATGAGCACATAGAACACCGAGCGAAAGCCGAACAGGAACACATCCGGACGGCCTGCAACGAAACTGGTCACGGACTCGCCCATCGCCACGCTCATCTGCCCATACAGGATATGCGATGCCGCTGTAATGCCCACTGCCATACCCGCATAGCGCGCCAGGCTACCCAGGCTGCCCGCAAAGCCGAGCGCTTCGCGCGGAGCCGAGCCCATATACAGCGAGTTATTGGGGCTCTGGAAAATCGACGTACCGCACGACATAAACGCGACGCAGCACACGATCACAGGGATGGAAGAGTGCTCGTCGAGCGTACTTACCGCAAAAAGACCGCATACGTACACGCCTAGGCCGACCGCCGTGGGGCCCTCGCAGCCAACACGGTCCGAAACCGTACCCGAAAGCGGGCCGATAAAGGCATTCACCATCGGCAGCGCCAAAAAGAGCAATCCGGAAATGTCGGAACCAAAGCCGTGGGCGTCCTGAAAATAGAACGGCAGGATAAACTCTGATGCGCCAATACCAACGAACACGATGAGCATGCAGGCGAGGTTGATGGTGAAGGCCGAATTTGCAAAGCAGCGACGAGCGGCCTCGATCAGGGACATGGGGCGCTCGTCAGCCTCCGGCTTAACATGCGGCAGCGTATAGAGCCCCACGATAAATGAGATGACGCCAATGGGCAGGTTGATGAGGAAGATACTCTCCCAGGGAAAGCTTGCCACCAGCATGCCGCCCAGCACGGGGCCACACATCATGCCGAGGGCCACGAAGGTCGCGAGAATACCCATGGCACGACCTCGTTCGCGCGCCGAAAACGACTCGGTAATGATACCCATGTTGTTGGCCATGGCCGCCGCGCAACCGACGCCCTGAACGATGCGTGCCAGGATAAGAACCTCGAGCGAGGCCGAAAGGCCGCACAGCAGCGAACCGACCGAAAAGACGATGATGCCCAGCTGGAACACATTCACCTTGCCGCGCACGTCGCCCAGACGGCCAAACGGCAACATAGCCACGCACGTCGCAAGCAGATACACCGAGCTTACCAGCTGAATGCGATCGAGGCCCACGCCCAGCTCCTTTTGCATCACGGGCAACGCCACGGTCACGACGGTCGAATCCAGACACGACATAAACGTCATGATGAGCACGGTAAACAGAATCGCCCATTTGTTCTTGCCATGGGTGTCGCCCTCAAGGGCAATGTGCTCGCGGCGCAGCTGCTCTGCAGTTTTCTCCATATCCATCCTTTCGAGTGGCCCAACGCAAAAAACGGGGCCCCAATCGCCTGCAAACAGCCGCGATTGGGGCCCCGCCTACGGAATCGGAACTAAAGGTCGCCGAAGCTTTCTGCCAGCATCGGCGCCTTGTGCGAACGCTAGCCTAGCACTGCTCGAGCGCCTGCTCAAGGTCGGCAATCAGATCGGCCGTGTCCTCGAGGCCGCACGACAGGCGCACCATGTCGGCAGAGATGCCACAGGCGATGAGCTCCTCATCGTTCATCTGGCGATGCGTGGCATTAGCGGGATGCAGGCAGCAGGTGCGGGCGTCAGCCACATGCGTGGCGATCTGGGCAAGTTTAAGGCTCTTCATAAAGGTCTCGGCCGCCGCGCGACCACCGTTAAAGCCAAAGCTCACAACGCCGCAGGTACCGTTAGGCATGTACTTCTGAGCCAGGTCATAGTACTTATCGCCCTCCAGGCCCGGATAGCTCACGAAGCGTACCTTGGGATGGCTCTGCAGGAACTTGGCAACGGCCTGGCCGTTCTCACAATGACGCGGCATGCGTACATGCAGGCTCTCGAGCGAGCTGTTCAAGAAGAATGCCGCCTGCGGGTTCTGCATGGGGCCGAGGTCGCGCATGAGCTGAGCGGTTGCCTTGGTAATGAAGGCACCCTCGCGACCGAACTTCTCGGCATACGTCACGCCGTGGTAGCTCTCGTCGGGCGTGGTGAGACCCGGGAACTTGTCTGCATGGGCCATCCAGTCAAACTGGCCGTGGTCGACGATCACGCCGCCCAGGTAGGCAGCATGTCCATCCATGTACTTGGTGGTAGAGTGCGTAACGATGTCGGCGCCCCACTCAAAGGGACGGCACATCACGGGCGTCGGGAAGGTGTTGTCGACCATCAGCGGCACGCCGTGGTCATGTGCGGCCTTGGCAAAGCGCTCAATATCGAGCACGGCGAGGGCGGGGTTGGCGATCGTCTCGCCAAAGACAAGCTTGGTATTGGGCTCAAATGCCGCCTCGAGCTCCTCGTCGGTGCAGTCGGGGGCAACGAACGTGCAGGTCACGCCCATGCGGCCCATGGTGTGGGCGAGCAGGTTATACGTACCGCCGTAAATGGCAGAGCTCGCGACCACATGATCGCCGGCACCGACCACGTTAAAGATCGCGAGGAAATTCGCAGCCATGCCCGAGCTCGTGAGCATCGCAGCGGTGCCGCCCTCCATCTCGCAGATCTTGGCGGCAACGAGATCGCACGTGGGGTTCTGCAAACGGCTGTAGAAGTAGCCCGACTCCTCTAGGTCAAACAGCTTGCCCATGTGCTCGGACGTGTCGTACTTCCACGTGGTGGACTGGTAGATGGGCACCTGGCGCGGCTCGGCATCTCCCGGGTGATAGCCGCCCTGAACACATGTAGTTCCGATGGTCTGCTCGCTCATATCTAGCTCCCTTGCCTGGGTTACGTTTTATTCGGTTCACGATACCGCTACCCTGCACCCCTCTCAACCCATCCCCAAGGTAGGTTAAGGGACAAATTGATCAGAGGTATTTATCTCAAGCCTTGGGCATTTGCTCGATAGATAAAAACGAGGCATACATGAAGCTCTCGATGATTACATGCCCCGTCACGGGTACCATAGGCGGGTACACCGTAACCAAGGAGACAACGATGAAGCAAATCGATACGGCCCAACTCGACATCACCGCCTGTCAGGCTCAGGCTGCCGAATACCACGCCCGTGGCTTTAACTGCGCCCAGGCCGTCGCCTGCACGCTCGCGCCCGCTGTCGGGCTCGACCCCCAGGTCGCCTTTACCCTCACCGAGGGCTTTGGCGCCGGCATGGGCGGTATGACCGAGACCTGCGGCGCCATCTCGGGCGCCGTGGCCATCATGGGCTTTGTAATGAGCGATGGCATGGAAAACCCGAAGACCAAGGGCCAGACCTACAAGCTGTCGCGCGAGATTGCCAAGCGCTTTGGCGAGAAGAACACGACGACCGTCTGCGGCACGCTCAAGGGCATCGGATCGGACAAGGGTCCGCTCCGCAGCTGTCCCGGTTGCATCGACGATGCCGTCGAAATCGCCTGTGATGTACTAAAGCAGCTCGCCGAGTAAACGGCAGCGACATAAAACGACGGTCGGTGTGCTTGGGATCCGTCCAAAAGCACGCCGGCCGTCGCCGTTAGAACTCGGCAAATTCGGGAGTGCTGACCTCAATCTCCTCGCGCCCCGCCATAAGCTCGCGCATCTTAGCGCAAAACGACTCCTGCTCCCCCGCCTTAAACACCAAATGAAGTGTCACGGCATCCGCGTACTCGGTATCCGAAACCTTGGCACCGGAATCCTGGGCCAAGCGAAGCACCTGCTCATACTGCGGATAGGCCACATGCACGTCAACCGGCACGACGCTTGTCATCTCGACGATCTGCCCGGCCTCCTGAGCCGCGGCCACCGCCGCCTGCGTCGCCGCGGTATATGCGCGCACCAAGCCACCAGGACCCAACAGCGTGCCACCAAAATAGCGCGTCACTACGCAGCAAACATTTTTGAGCGCCGCACCGCGCAACACCTCGAGAGTCGGCATACCGCTCGTGCGGCTCGGCTCACCATCATCGCTCTGGCGCTCGCGTCCATCGACCAAAATCCACGCGGGAACATTGTGTCGAGCGTCGTAATGACGCTTGCGAACCATCTCGATAAAGGCATTCGCCTCGTCCTCGGACTCAATATGGACCAGCTGGGCAATAAACCGGCTCTTGCGGTCCACAAACTCGCCCGAAGCCTCAATATTCGATTGCAGAGTAAAATAGCTGTCCAACAAAGCCCCTCAACAACAAGCAAAGCAACAAACAGCCTCAATAATACGGCAAAGGCCGTACCGATAACCCCGGTAAAAAGAACGGCGACGCCGATGACCAGGCAAAAACAGCGAGACGCCAAGGATGACAACGCCGATGAATCCGTCAACGAAAGCGAGAACCCGTCAGCGCGAGCAAGGTGCCTTGAAAGACGAGGGCATTGACCTTATGGTCATGCCCGAAGGCTTGAAAGGCAGATTGCCGCGCTGACGGGTTCGCAGCGCCAACAAAGTGCTGAGTGGGCCTATAAGCCGGGTTCTGTCGTGAACGGTCATTTATCTTGTCTGCACGTTACCATGCAGCTCCACGCACGCTACCCGAACGCGGACCGGGCCGGCCCATAGCGTTCCTATTCGCGCTTGCTCCGGATGGGGCTTGCCAAGCCGCCGTGTTGCCACGACGCTGGTGGTCTCTTACACCACCGTTTCAGCTTTTCCCTTTACGCCTTGCGGCGCAGGTGGGAGTCTTCTTTTCTGCGGCGCTTTCCGTCGGATCACTCCGCCCGGCCGTTAGCCGGCATCCCGCCCTCTGGAGCCCGGACTTTCCTCACGCGTACCGCAAGCAGCACATCGCGCGACCGTCTGGCCCACTCAGCAGTGCAAGAGTGTAGCACACCGTTACCGCAGGCAATGGCACAACGCAAACGCTCGACACGATAAACCAAGAACCGCCATGCGCTACAATGGTCCTGTCGATGGGCAACGTCGTCAGTCGAGACGCGACCGCGCTCCGCACCCCTCCGTCTACTCGGTGTGTTCCCGCCTCCTCCCCGAGGCGGGATGTCGGCTTTTTTTCATGCACCGACAATCCAATAGCCTGTGGACAGCCCGGCAGCATTGCGCATCTCGGCGCCAAATCAAAACCACCCCTAAAAGGGGTGGTTTGCTCTTAGGGTATAACCCTTGGA
>DXZT01000013.1 GCA_019419545.1 Collinsella sp.
AAGGGCGGAGGCGGGGCATGCCCCGCCTCTTACACCACATCTCTGCGCGCTACCCACAGACCTTTGAGGGTGCGGCGAAAAGGGCTTGTTTTGATTGTTTGGGGCAGGCACGAGGCGCGGAAACGATGTCTGGAGCGACGGAGCGGCCTGGAATTCATCCGTAGAGGTCTTCATTGGCTGCGCCAGGAGTGTCCCTAGGTACCGGCACATAAGGAACGTCCCTAACTGCCGGAGGGGGCGTCTGCCACGGCAGACGCCCCCTCCGGATGTGGGAAGTTTGCGCTGCAGGTTACTTGTCGGTGCCCAACTTGTGCGGCTTGAGAGCGAGCGCATTGACGAGCGCGTCGGTGGCAGACTTGACGGCTGCCGGCTGCGGATCGTTGACGTGATCCTCGGGGTGTACGGGCAGGTCCTTCTTGACGGCATCGTGGATCAAGTTGAGGTACTCAGTCACGCCAGTGGTCGATAGGTGCGTGCCATCGCCATCGAACAGGTCGTTGCGGTTGGCACTGTATCCGTACCAATCGATAACGCGCACGTTCTTGTAGCGCGTAGCGGCGTTGGCGATGGCCTGGTTGGTAGAGCCAACCCACGGCTGCGGGCTGCGCGTGTTCACAAACACCACAATACGCTTATCTCCTGCATCGGCCATGATGGCGTCGATCTGGTCGTCGGTTACCAAGCCGTTGGTGCCCAGGGCAAAGACCACGATCTTGCCGGCAAGGTTCTGCTGGATATAGCCCTCAAATGTCGCGCGCCCCGCATCAAACTGGCGGCCCTTTTCGGCATCGATATGGCTGTGCGGGAACACGCCGTCAAAGGTGTCTACGGCACGCAGCGACACGGAGTCGCCGATCATAAGCAGATCGTAGGAGCCATCGGGGAAGCCGTCGTTGTCCTTGTCGGTGTCGTCGGCCGCCTGCTGGTCGGTGGGCGCGGTGTTTTTGGCTTCCTTGTTCAGAACTTCGGCGCCCTCGCCGCTCAGCGCAGACGTCTCGGGCACAAAAATCAGGCCGCCCAGTGTAACGACCAACACGACAGCGCAGGCCGCGCAGACAGGGACGTGCGCGCGAGCCCAGTTGGCGGGCGTGGTGGTGCCATTGCGGAGTTCGGCGACGGTGCGGCCGAAGGCGCCCCTCCTAAACGGCGTTTCGATAAAGCGATAGGAGCACTCGGCTACGGCGACCACCAGCAGCACCTGCAAAATGTACTGCCACCAGGGCGTATCGTTGATGTTGGCGACCGGGTTCATGAGCAACAGCAGAGGATAGTGCCACAGGTAGATGCTGTACGAGCGCTTGCCAACCCACACGAGCGGCTCGGCGGACAGCGCGCGGGCAACCATTCCCTGGGGCTGCACGCAGGCCGCGATGACCATGAGCGTGAGGATGGAACATAACAGCGTGCCGCCGCGATACTGGAACGCGGTGTAGCCGTTGGTGAGCGCGACCATGGCGGCAAGGCCAACCAGACCCACGACGCCCAACACATCGATGGATGCGGGCGAGGACCAAAAGCGAACGAGGGCGCTCGGCTGTGCCGGAGCGGTCTCGGCTGCTTCGTCGGCCTTCTCGCCAGACTTGCCCTCGGCGTTCTTGCCGTGCTTGGCGGCGCCAGCCAGGCGATTGAGCCCCAAACGATGTGCGAGACGCACCGGCGCCAGGTCGCGATCGGGGATAAAGGCCATCCAGGCGCCCAGCAGCAGCGAGAACACGCGGGTGTCGGTGCCGTAGTACACGCGGCTGGGGTCGGCGGCAGGGTTGTAAAGCGCCATCATGGCGAGGGCAGATGCCGCGGCAAGGCCCAGAACCACGCGGCGCGTGTTGGGCTTGCTCACATGCATGGATACCATGGCAAACAGCAGTGGCGGCCAAATCAGGTAGAACTGTTCCTCGATGGCAAGCGACCAAAAGTGCGTGAGCGGCGAGGGGTCGCCCAGGGCATTGAAGTACGAGACGTTTTGGGCAATCTGCCACCAGTTGTTGAAGAACAGCAGCGACGGTAGGATGTCGGGGCGCATCTTGGTGAGCATCACGTGGTTAAAGATGGTGCACAGCGCGCAGGTCACGAACACTACCGTTACCACGGCAGGGACCAGGCGACGGATGCGGCGAATCCAGAAGCTCTTAAGGTCGATGCGGCCGGTCCTAGCGACTTCGTTGAGCAGCAAGCGCGTGATCAGATAGCCCGAAAGCACAAAGAAGATCGTGACGCCGAGCAGGCCGCCCTGAGCCCACGTGAGGTCGAGGTGATAGAGCACCACCGCGACGACGGCGAGCGTACGCAGACCGTCGAGCGCAGGAATGTAACGAGATTTGGGGCGAGCGGTCGCCTGCTGGTCGGTAGCGGACGAGCGTGTGGCGCCGGTGTTGGTCTTGGCTGCATAGGCACCCTTGTTGGTGGGCGTTCGATGCGGGCTCGGGCCGCGTCGCGACTCGCCGGTGCGGCGGTCGGCGTGCGGGCGTTCGTGCGGCGCCTGGTTATCAGGCGCGCGGCGCGGGCCGCGTGGGCTCGATTGTGGGAATTGCTCCATAAAACATCATCCAATGACGAGAATAATCAGCACATATTCATTGTAGCTGCCTGCTCCTGTGAATGCTTGCTGCTGGCGCAACCTCAAGGGCGCGTTCACATCAAAGTGAACTAAAGTTATAGGGGTGCGAGAGCGCACGATCTACGGCCGACGGTGGGCATAAGGCCCGCAGATGAGGAGGTTTCCATGGCAGATCGCGGCATCGTTGCGGTGTTCGGCCGCATGAACATGGACCTTTCGGTGGCGTGCGAGCGCATGCCGCGCGCGGGCGAGACAGTCGGTGGCAGCGATTTTATCACCAATGCTGGTGGCAAGGGCGCTAACCAGGCCGTCGCCGCCGCGCGCATGGGCGCGCGCACGTGCATGATTGGCGCGGTCGGGCGCGATGCGTTTGGCGATGCGCTGGTGGCGGGACTTCGGGATGCCGGCGTGGGCGTTGAGTTCGTGGCGCGGCGCGACGACGTGGAGACGGGCACGGCGACCATCATCCGCTGCGAGAGCGATAATCGCATCGTGCTGACGCCGGGCGCCAACCATGCGCTTACGGGCGATGATGTGGCCTGTGCGCTGCGCTATCTGGTGGCCGATGAGCTTGATCGCGATGTCTGCGGGCCCGCCCCCGCGGCCGGCAGCGTCTTTATCGCCCAGGGCGAATGCGACCTGATGGCGACGGCCGCGGCGCTCTCTTGCGCTCACAGGCTGGGGTTCTATACGGTCTTTAACCCCGCGCCGGCCTGCGCCCTGCCGGCGGGTGCGTGGCCCTCAGTCGACCTGGTCTGCCCCAACGAGACCGAATGCCAGGCGCTGACGGGCATTCTGCCCGCAGATGACGCGAGTTGTGTCGCGGCGCTCAATGCCCTGCTCGCCAAGGGTGCCGGAGCTGCGGTCATCACGCTGGGCGGCGCCGGTTCGGTTACGCTTGGTGATGACGGCGAGCTGCTGCGCATGCCGGCGCTTTCGAGCTCGGTGGTCGACACCACGGCGGCCGGCGATACGTTTATCGGCGCGTTGGCGGCGGCTCGCCTAGAGGGTTTGCCGCTCTTTGAGTGCATGGCCGCGGGCGCTCGCGCCTCGGCGGTGACGGTGTCGCGCCTGGGCGCTCAGCAATCGATTCCCACGCGCGCCGAAGTTGAACATTGGTTTGGTTAAACGATAAAGACGGAGAAGCGGAGTAGAACAATGGCAACCAAGAAGCTGATCCTTGATCTGGATATGGGCGTGGACGATGCGATGGCGCTGGCCTATGCCATCGCGAGCCCCGAGGTGGAGCTCGTGGGCATCACCACGTGCTTTGGCAATGTGCTCGTCGAGCAATCGGCGCACAACTGCCTGGCGGTGCTCGACCTGTTGGGTCGTCCCGAGGTGCCGGTGTACCTGGGCGCCGATCGTCCCATTAAGGCGACTGAGCCCTATACGCCGCCGGCGTCCACCACGCTCATTCACGGCAAGAACGGCATTGGCGGGGCGAGCGTGCCCGCATCGCCGTACGAGCCGGTGGGCGCGACCTCGGCCGACGGCAACGCGGCGGTCGATTATCTGATCGATGCCGCGCGCACCTATGGCCCCGATCTGATCTACGTCGCGACCGGCCCGCTCTCCAACCTGGCCCTTGCCCTGGAGCGCGATGCGGCGGCGATGATGTCTATCGGTCGCGTGGTTGTGATGGGCGGTGCGCTTACCGTGCCCGGAAACGTGAGCGCGGGCGCCGAGGCCAACATGGCAAGTGATCCCGAGGCGGCCGATGCCGTGCTGCGCTCGGGCCGCAAGCTCACCATGGTGGGCTTGGACGTGACGCATCGCGTGGTGCTTACGCGCCGCGACATTGCCGGCTGGACGGGCTCGGGCACCATGGCGGGCTGCGCATTTGCGAGCATGGTCGAGCACTACATCGGTTCGTACGAGATGAACGCTCCCTACCTGGGCGGTTGTGCGCTGCACGACCCCCTGGCCGTTGCCGTGGCGATTGACCCCACGCTCGTGGGCGCGCTCGGCTGCAATCTGCGCGTTGACCTGCTGGGCGAGTACCGCGGTCGCACCATCTGCGACGAGCACCGCCTGTCCGATCCCGACAAGAGTGCGCTTGTGGCGCTGACCGTGGATGCCCCGCGCTTTCTGTCCGAGTTCAAGGCACGCATGGCCCGTGTCCTGGGCTAAGTTGTCTTTTTGGACGGGGCTTTTTTGACTGGTATGATTGGTGCGACCATTCGAACCAGCTAAAAGAGCCCCGTCCCAAATTGACTACCGAGAGGAACTGCCATGGAGCGCATCGCGAGTTTTTCCGTTGACCATCTGCTGCTTGAGCCCGGCGTGTATGTGAGCCGCATCGACCGCGATCCGGCGACCGGTGCCGCCGTCACCACCTTTGATCTGCGCCTGACCACGCCCAACAAGGAGCCGGTCATGAACACGGCGGAGTGTCACACCATCGAGCATCTGGGTGCCACGTTCCTCCGCAATCATGCCGAGTGGTCGAGCCGCATTGTCTACTTTGGCCCCATGGGTTGCCGCACGGGCTTTTACCTCGTCGTGTTTGGCGAGGTGACGAGTGAGGAGATCCTGCCGCTCGTGCGTGAGCTGTTCGAGTTTGTTGCCGGCTTTGAGGGCGATGTCCCCGGTGCTGCTCCCGAGGAGTGCGGTAACTATCTGGACCAGAACCTTCCCATGGCTAACTGGCTCGCGCGCCGTTACCTCGACCGTGACCTGGCCGATATCGACGAGAAGCACCTGCATTATCAGCAGGCGTAAGGGCTTTATCGTCCAAAACGCGCGCATTAGGCGCCTTCGCTTGTGCGGGGGCGCCTTTTTGTTAAAGGCTTTAGCCTGTGCGGGGCGCGCAGCGCGCCGCATCAGAAACCACCCG
>DXZT01000014.1 GCA_019419545.1 Collinsella sp.
GTGGTTTCTGATGCGGCGCGCTGCGCGCCCCGCACAGGCTAAAGCCTTTAAAAAAAGACGGGGTTCGCAATGCGAACCCCGTCTGCAAAGAAATCTGGCGAGAAAGCCTGATTACTTGAGGGTGACAGCAGCGCCAGCAGCCTCGAGCTTCTCCTTGGCAGCCTCGGCGTCCTCCTTCTTGGCACCCTCGAGAACAGCCTTGGGAGCGCCCTCGACGACCTCCTTGGCCTCCTTCAGGCCAAGGTTGGTGAGCTCACGGACGGCCTTGATGACCTGGATCTTGTTGTCGCCGAAGCCCTCGAGCACGACGTCAAACTCGGTCTTCTCCTCGGCCTCAGCAGCGCCAGCAGCGGGAGCGGCGACAACAGCAGCAGGAGCAGCGGCGGAAACGCCGAAGGTGTCCTCGATAGCCTTGACGAGCTCGGAAGCCTCGAGAAGGGTCATTTCCTTAAGAGCATCGATGATCTCATCGGTGGTAAGCTTAGCCATTTCTAAGTCCTTTCGGTTTCCGTGCGGATGCACGGAGATCAGTTAAAACACGGCGCGAATGCGCCAGGGGTGCGGCGTTGCCGCCGCGGGTGAAAACAGCAACTAGGCTGCCTTCTGCTCGGAGACCTGCTGGATCGAACGAGCGAGACCAGAGGAAACGCCGTTGACGCAGACAGCGATGTCGCGAGCGAAACCGGAGATGAGACCGGCGATCTGGCCGAGAAGCTGATCCTTGGTGGGCAGCTCGGCGATAGCCTTAACATCATCAGCGGAAACGGCCTTGCCGTCGGAGATACCGCCCTTGATCTCAAGGACGCCCTTGGACTTAGCAGAGAAGTCCTTAAGGGCCTTAGCGGCCTCGACCGGCTCGGTCTCGTAGAACACATAAGCGACGGGGCCGGCGAGGATCTCGTCGATCTCGGGCTGCTCCTGGTTCTTGAGAGCGATCTTGACCAGGTTGTTCTTGTAGACCTTCATCTCGGCGCCGCACTCGCGAAGCTGATGACGCAGCTCCTGAGCCTGCTTAACCGTCAGACCGTTGTAGTTGACGACGAACAGACCGGCGTTCTCGGCGATACGGGACTCGATCTCTGCAACCTTGTCGATTTTGTACTGCTGGGGCATGAATTACACCTCCTCGAATTCTTTCCGGGCACGGTCCGCCACAAGGACGTGACGGGGGCATGTCCAAAAAGAAAGCCCCCGCGCTGCATGAGCGACGGGGGCGAGAAGACATATCTACTCGACCACCTCGGCTGGCGGGATATCCCATTAAGCTCGCGGGCGATGCCCGTTTGCACCGGCTGTCTCTGGCAGCGGATTCGTGCGTGAACCGAAAGTATTATGGCGGGGACCCCGGCGTCGGTCAACGGGCGCGAGGATTCGTACACAAACCCTGCATACGCTCCGGTCCGAGGGGCCGGGTTGAGATTTTCGCTCGGTCAAGTCCTGGCTCGCACGAAGGCCACATTAAGTGGCCTTCGGCTCGTGCGGAATCTACGAAAATCTCAACCCGGCCCCTCGGACCGGAGCTGCGGTAACTTTGCTGCGAATCTTCGCGCCCGTTGAGCGACGCGCCCCACGCATAACCCTTATGTCGGTGGGCTGATGTGTTGCATCCCTGAGGACTACAAAGTCGAAATGAAGGTGGACAGGCGGCGGAGACCTTCGTCCAAATCCTTGTCGGAGACGCAGTAGCTGAGGCGGATGTGGCCTTCGGTGCCGAAGCAGTCGCCCGGGACTAGGGCTACGTTTGCCTCTTTGATGGCTTTGATGCAGAAGTCTTCGCTGGTTAGACCGAACTTTTTGATGCTCGGGAAAGTGTAGAAGGCTCCTGCGGGCTCTACTACGTCGAGGCCCATGGCGTTTAAGGCTGCGAGTACGCGTTCGCGGCGGGCTCGGTAGACTTTGAGCATGGGGGTTGGGTCAACGGTCAGGGCTCGGGCTGCGGCGTCCATTTCGAAGGAGACAGCACTCGATACTAAGTATTGGTGAGCCTTTGCGATCTCAGCGATGACGGGGGCTGCGGCTGCGAGCCAACCCAAGCGCCAGCCGGTCATGGCCCAGGGCTTGGAGAAGCTCTCGATGACCACCGTCTGGTCGCGCAGCTCCGGATGGCGCTGGGCAAAGCGCTCGTAGCCATCCACATAGACCAGACGGTTGTATACGTCGTCGCAGACTACGTAGATGCCCGCCTGCTCTGCCACGCGCGCCACGGCGTCGAGCGACGCCGTGTTGAGGATGCAGCCCGTAGGATTGTTGGGCGAGCAGATAACGATGGCCTTGGTCGCCGGGGTCACACAGGCGCGAAGCGCATCCTCGTCAATCTGAAATTGCGCAGGCTCCGTATCCAAAAAGACCGCTTTGGCGTGATTGGCTACGACGATGCTCTCGTACAGGCCAAAGGCCGGCGTGGGAATAATGACCTCGTCGCCGGGGTTGAGCATAGCCATGAATGTTGCCGACAGGGCCTCGGTCGCGCCGTCGGTCAGGATGACCTCGTCGGCCGAAAACATAAGGCCCGCGTCCCCCATGTAGGCAGATAACGCCTCGCGCAGGGCGGGGCGACCGTTATTGGGCGGATAGTGCGTGTCACCGCGGTCCAGTGCGGCGGTCACCTCGGCACTAATCACATCGGGCGTGGGAAAATCGGGCTCGCCAAGCGCAAGCGCGATGCATCCCGGGTGCTGAGCGGCGAGTGCGTTAATCCGACGGATGCCGGAGGGCTTGAGCGTGGCAAGCGAGGTATTCATGGGCAGACGCATGGCGTTCCTTTCGTAAGGGTTGCACTAGGATAGCGCGCCCAGCGCCACCAGACGGTGTAACCTAAACGGAAACGAGCCGGAAAGGAGATGGCATGGAGACGACCGCGCGCGGCGATGTACCAAAAACACTGCACACCATTGCGTATATCAGTATTCCCAAGAGCGCCGATCTTGATTTTTTGCTCTGGGACCTGCAGGATGCCATCGCCGCCTATGCTCAACTTTCCGGCACCGCACTCCCCCGCCCGGTCGACTTGAAGGCAAATGACGCCGGCAGCGTTGCCGATGGCATCGTGCTGGCCATTGAAGATGTGGCTGACGATGAGACGTTGACAGCTATCGAGCAGACGCTTGAGCGCTTTGGCGGTACGGGAACGCGCGTCTATGCCGCGATTCGAGCCGCACAAGAGGGCACTGAGCAGGCGCGTGGGGCCGCCGTTCGCCTGCACAAGGCATGTGAGCGCCATGACCAATTGTGGTGTGGCGGCGTTGCCATCTGCGCCGGCAGCGGCATTGCGGCGCTTCGTCGCTCCCCGCGCATGGGACTCTTGCGGCGACCGTTTTCGGAAGCGATGGATAAGCTTGTGGGTGCCGTGCGCATGGGCTGCTCAGTTGAGCACGCCCAGCTGCTCGGCGGCGGCGATGCCGGTAGCGTCAACGCCGACGGCATGGTGCGTGTCGAGCCCGCGCTGCCCGCGCCGATCTGGCACGCCATCATCAAACGCCTCGGCGCCCATGCTCAATCAAATATCTAAATTAGAGAGCAGCCCAGTCAACTGCCTCGCGCCAGCGCTCGACAAGGCGCTCAAGACGCCAAGCCGCATTGGCAGGACTTGTCGAGGGCAGGACGATGGCGGGCAGCCCGGTGCGTTCTTGTAGATAGCGCTTGTAGAGCCGGCCAGCCGTACCACCGTTGCATATCACCTGCTCAATGGGAGCTGCATCGGTAATGCGCTCGATATGTGCCGGCACAACGTTGCGAATGCTCGCGTCGCTCGAGCCCTTAATGTCGCAGCCCTCGATTGCATCCCACAGGGCCACGCCGCCGTTCAGCAGCATGGCCCGCTTGGCGGCAATGGAGGCATCGAGCGTCGCGGGCTCACCGCTTGCCAAAGGATCACCCTCGTTGGGCGGCACAGGCACACCGAGACACGCCGCCGTGACCCGCCAAAAGCGGTTCTGCGGATTGCCATAGTAGAAGGCATTGGCACGCGAGAGCACCGAGGGAAACGACCCCAGCATCAAAACGCGCGAGCGCTCGTCAAACACGGGTTCAAACCCATGCTCAATATGTTGATAGCCCTCGTCGGACGCAGCCATGGCCTAGGCCCTCAACAGATAGCGCACCTCGTAGGGCGCAAGCTCAAGGGAGCCAGCCAGCTCGACCGTGGGCACGCCATCGGCAAGCAGGTCGACAAAGGACCCGTTGAGCTCGCCGGCGCCAAAGGTGTAAGGCTCGCCCACGGCGTTCACCGCCACGAGCACCGTCGCGCCGTCACAGGCGCGCTCGAACAGCAGCTGCTTGTTCTGGATCACCACGTTGCGATAGGCACCGTAGTTGAGAGCACGGGCCGCCGCGTCGTCGGCCGAGCGAAGGTGCGCAAGCTGCGTGATGAACGCCGTCAGCTCGTTGGGCGCAGGCTCATCGAGCGCAGGTCGCAGCGCCCAGTCGCCATCGGGGCCGCCCTTTTCGCCGGCAATTCCCCACTCGCTGCCATAGTAGACACACGGAATGCCCGGCATGCCAAAGAGCATGCCATAGGCGGGACGCAGGCACGACTTGTCGGTGAGGATGCTCGCCAGGCGCGGCACGTCGTGGTTGTCGACAAACGACAGCAGGTGTTTGCCGCGGTAGATGCACCACGGATCGCCGCCAAACTGGCGATGCAGCGAATGGGCAATCTCGAACATGTTGACCGAGTTAAAGCTGGAGTACAGGCCCTTGTAGCACTCGTAGTTGGTGCAGGAGTCAAGCATCTCGTCGTTAACGATCTGGTTGTAGTCGCCGTGGAGCGTCTCGCCGATCAGCACAAAATCGGGCTTGAGCTCGCGGGTAAAGGTATGCAGACGACGCATGAAGTCGCGGTCGAGCATATAGGCAACGTCCAGGCGCAGGCCGTCGACGCCAAACACGTCAGCCCAACGGCGCACGGACTCGAGCAGGTAATCGACCACAGCGGGATTTTGCAGGTTGAGCTTCACAAGTTCAAAATGGCCTTCCCAACCCTCGTACCAAAAGCCGTCGCCATAGCAGGAGTCGCCGTCAAAGCTAATGTGGAACCAGTCCTTGTACGGCGAGTCCCACTTACGCTCCTGCACATCACGGAAGGCCCAGAAGCCGCGGCCGACGTGGTTGAAGACCGCATCGAGCACCACACGGATGCCATGGGCGTGCAGCGTCTCGCATACGGCGGCAAAATCGGCATCCCCGCCCAGGCGGCGGTCGACATGGCGCAGGCTGCGCGTATCATAGCCGTGGCTGTCGGATTCGAGCGGCGGGTTGATGAGCACAGCGCCAACGCCGAGTTCTTGCAGGTAGTCAGCCCATTGGGCGATCTTCATGATGGGTGCATCGGGGTCGGGCGCAGCGTTGGCAGCCTGGGCGAGTTCATCCTCGGCAACGGGAGCGGCGTTTTCGCGCGGAGCTCCGCAAAAGCCCAGCGGATAGATCTGATAGAACGTCGTCTCGTATGCCCACATAGCAACCTCCCGGTAAGCTCAACACAACGATATCCATTGTATGCCCGGCTTGTATCCTCTCCCCCAAAATAAGTTGCGGTGAAATAATTCCTGCTTGGGCCTTCAGAGGCCTTAAACAGGAGCTATTCCACCGCAGCTGATGAGGGGACGTGATTAGGCGACGGGCTTTGCGCGGCGTATGGCTGGGAACAGTACGGTGATGGCAAGGATGACGCCCACGACGGTAATCGCCCCGCCCGCAAAGCCAATCCAAGCGATACCGGGACCCGAAACCACGGCGCCGCCGATTGCGGTGCCCGTGCCGATACCGAGGTTAAACAGGCCCGAGAAGATCGACATGGCGACGGCCGACGAATCCGCCGGCGTGTACTTGATGAGCTCGGCCTGGAACGCAACGTTAAAGGCCGTGGAGCAGCAGCCCCATAGCGCGCAGACGGCAAGCACTGCTACGAGCGACGATGCGACCGGACCCACGAGCAGCAGAGCCACCGGCACGCCGGAGAGCGTGATAGCCAAGAACGGGAAGCGATGCCCATCGAACAGGCGGCCAAACAGCCAGCTTCCGAGCAGACCAGAGCAGCCAAACGCCGTCAGCGTCATGGTAATAGCGCTTGCGTCGACGTGCGCGACCTGCGCCAGGAACGGCTCGATATAGCTGTAACCCGCATAATAGCCGGTCGCCATAAAGACCGTGACCGCGTAGAGCGCAATCAGGAACGGGTTCTTGAGCAGCTCGGGCAGCTGTTTGACGGTAAAGCGCTCGCCCGCCGGCATGGCCGGGAACACCGCGGCCTGGTAGACAACCGCGACAGCCGAGAGGGCCCCGACCACGGCGAATGTCATGCGCCAGCCCACGGCCAGTCCGATGGCGCGGCCGATCGGCAGGCCAAAGATCTGCGCGATGGACGAGCCCGTGGCGATCATGCTAATGGCGAGCGCCCCGTGGCGACTGTCGACCAGGCGCGAGGCCATAATCGAGGCGACCGACCAGAACACGGCATGTGCGCAAGCGACCACCAGGCGCGCACAGACCAGGATGGGATATGTCGGTGCCACAGCGGACAGGAACTGACCCAGAGAAAACACGGCGAGCACGCCGAGCAGCATACGCTTGAACTCAAAGCGCGAGGCAAACACCATGAGTGGCAGCGACAGCAGCATGACGCCCCAAGCATAGACCGAGATCATGATGCCTGCCTGGGCCTCGGTGAGCGAGAACGACGCGGCGATATCAGTCAGAAGGCCGATGGGCATGAACTCCGACGTGTTGAACACGAACGCACAGCAGGCGAGCCCGATAAGCGGGAGCCACTGCTTGAGCGAGATGCCATCTTGTCTTGCCTGAGTCATGTAGGAACCCTCTCCGATTGTCTTGAGCGATGGGCGATTATATAGCAACGGCCCCGCATCCGTCAGCAACAGATGCGGGGCCGTAATCAACTCAATACACAGAGGTTGCGCCATCAATAAATAACTAAGCCAGCCCCAGCAATATGCCCGCCGAATGCACGACAAACGCCACAATCCAGGCGACCGTCACTTGAAACGCGAACACGGCCACGGCATAGCGCGCGCCCAGTTCACTCTTGACGGCGCCGATTGCCGCTACGCAGGGCGGGTACAGCAGCGTAAAGACCAGGAACACGTAAGCGGTAAACGGCGAAAACATAGTTGACAGCACCGCGGGCGACGTTGCGCCCAAAAGCACCGTGAGGGTCGAGATGACGCTCTCCTTGGCGATAAGTCCGGTGACGAGCGCCGTCGACGCACGCCAGTCGCCAAAGCCGAGCGGCGCCAGCGCCGGCGCGATAATGCTACCCAAACCGGCAAGCAGACTCTGCGACTGATCGGCGACCACATTAAAGCGGATATCGAACGTCTGGAGGAACCAGATGGCCACGGTAGCGGCAAAGATAATGGTAAAGGCCTTGGTAATAAAGTCCTTGGCCTTATCCCATGCCAGCATCACCGTCGTCTTGACGCTCGGCAGGCGGTAATTGGGAAGCTCCATGATAAACGGCACCGGGTCACCCTTAAATGCCGTGCGATTGAGCACCAAAGCCGCGATGCAACCGACCGCAATGCCAATCAAATAGAGCGAGACCATGGCGGGAACCGTCGCCTGTGGAAAAAACGCCCCGCACAGCAAGCCGTAAACCGGCAGCTTGGCCGAGCAGCTCATGAACGGCGTGAGCATGACCGTCATCTTGCGGTCGTGCTCGGATGGGAGCGTACGGGTTGACATGACAGCCGGCACGGTGCAGCCAAAACCGACGAGCATAGGCACGAAGCTGCGGCCCGACAGGCCAAAGCGACGCAGCACTTTATCCATGACAAAGGCCACGCGCGCCATGTAGCCGGAGTCTTCCAGAATGGAGAGGAACAAAAAGAGCACGACGATAATCGGCAGGAAGGTCAGCACGCTGCCCACGCCCGTAAGCACGCCGTCGACAGCCAGCGAGCGCACCACGTCGTTGGTGCCGAACGCCTTGAGGCCCGCATCGGCCGAGGCGATGACGGCAGCGATGCCGTCCTCCATAAGTCCCTGCAACGCCACGCCGATCACGCCAAACGTCAGCCAAAAGACGAGACCCATGATCACCAGGAACGCCGGAATGGCCGTGTAGCGACCCGTCAGGATGCGGTCGATCTTGACGGAACGCACGTGCTCGCGGCTCTCGTGCGGCTTGACGACGCAGCGCCCACACACGTCGCCGATAAAGCCGAAGCGCATGTCAGCCAGTGCAGATAGACGGTCGGTACCGGCCTCACCCTCCATCTGGGTAATGATGTGCTCGATGGCGTCAAGTTCGTTACGGTCCAGATGAAGCGCCTCGGTCACCAGCTCGTCGCCCTCAACCAGCTTGGTCGCCGCAAAACGCACCGGGATATGCGCCGTCGCGGCATGGTCCTCGATAAGGTTGGCGATGCCGTGAATGCAGCGATGCAGCGCGCCGCCGTCTGGACCATCGGGCGCGCAGAAGTCCAGGCGACCGGGGCGCTCGCGGAACCGCGCCACGTGCAAGGCATGATCCACCAACTCGCCAATGCCCTCGTTGCGGGCAGCGCTAATGGGAACAACAGGCACGCCCAGCAGGCTCTCGAGCAGGTTGACGTCTACGGCACCACCATTGGCGGTCACCTCGTCCATCATGTTGAGCGCGATGACCATGGGGCAGTCGAGCTCCATGAGCTGCAGTGTCAGGTACAGATTACGTTCGATGTTGGTGGCGTCGATAATGTCGATGATGGCATCGGGATGCTCGTCAAGGATGAATTGGCGGCTGACGATCTCCTCGCCCGTGTACGGCGACAGCGAATAGATGCCGGGCAGGTCGGTAACGTTCGCCTCGGGGTGGTTGCGGATGGTGCCATCTTTGCGGTCGACCGTCACGCCGGGAAAGTTACCGACATGTTGGTTGGAGCCCGTCAGCTGGTTGAATAACGTGGTCTTGCCGCAGTTTTGGTTGCCGGCGAGGGCAAAGTGCAGCGGCGCGCCCTCGGGCACGGCCGTCTTTGCCGCACGGGGCGAATACGTCCCCTCGCCGAGTGCCGGATGCTCCGTCGTGCCGATTGCAGCGTTAGCGCGCGGACCCATATCGGTATCGTGAATGCCCACAAGCTCAATGCGGGCGGCATCGTCCTTGCGCAGTGTCAACTCGTAGCCACGCAGACGGATCTCGAGCGGGTCGCCCATGGGGGCGTATTTCATCATGGTGACTTCGGTGCCCGGCGTTAGGCCCATGTCCAAAATATGCTGTCGGAGCGCCTGATCATCGGATGTCACCGATGCGACAACGGCGTCCTTTCCAATCTCGAGCGTATCGAGCTTCACGCGCTCATCCTTTCGTTAGACGCGGTTAACCGTTTACCGGGGCTAACCAACTCGTAACGACAAATGATAGCGCTCTGAACTATTTTATAAAGTCAAATACCGATGTTTACCTGCGCAAACTTTATGCGGTGCGCCCCGAAAGCTCTTTGCGCATACCGCTCAGCGAGATCGAAACGGAACCCGACCGCGCGGTAGCAGTGAGTCGATCACCCTCGACTGACCCCGTGCATGTAAAGGGTGCCTTGCCCATCAAGACGTGGGAGATAGTACCCGAGAGTTCAAAGAAATCGCCCTCAGCGCGGGCACTCGAGAGAGCGATATTGAGACCCCTGACGTTTAGTACTGCCCTGAGCACGCCGTTCACCCCATGTGAAAACATCACCTCGCCGCGTTTACTCCCCACCGGCGTCTGGGCCGAAACCACATACGTACCCTCAAGCATGGCTCCTCCTCTAAGCAGACTTTTTGAAACGGGCAAGTAGTCTACTTTTACATATGGCGCTCCAGGAAGCGGAAGGCTAGGCGAATCCATGGACGGACCGCCACCTGCTTGTCCTCGTTATCGACCGCGGTATTGGCGTTGCCGAGCGAAAGGCCGTGGCCACCCTGGTCAAAGACGTGCATCTCGCATGCAACACCCTCCTCGGCCATGCGCCGCGCAAACGGGTAGACCTGCGCGACCGGCGCCGTCTTATCGTCCGAAACGCCCCACACAAAGGTCGGGGGCATCTGGCGCGAAACGTGCGTGGTAGGGCAAATGTCGGTCAGGTGCTCATCGGTCGCCTCGCCGCCCGTCACCATCGACAGATAGTCGTTGAGCAAATCGCGCCCTGTCTTGCCACCCGTCTTGGGCACGCGCAGGTCGATGCGCGGGTCGCGCGTCTGCATATCGCGCACATAGGCAAGGTCGAGCAACGGATAGCCCAGCACCACGGCGTCGGGACGAATATCCTCCGGACGGGCCCCGGCAAGGCCCGCGAAGGATCCGGTCTTCCACTGCGTTGCCAACGAGGCACAGATCATGCCGCCCGCCGAGAAACCCACGATGCACACGCGCTTGGGATCGACATGCCACTCGTCGGCGTTGGCGCGCACGGTAGCGACCATCTTGGCGAGGTCCGCCTGCGGGTGCGGAAAGCTCACGTCGCCCGTGGCGCTCGTCACATAGTTGAGCACAAAGGCCTGGTAGCCGCGGTCCAAAAACGCAAACGCCACCGGGTCCTGCTCGTGCGGAGCGATATGCGTAAACCCGCCTCCGCCGCAGATGATCACCGCGGGGCGGCGGCCATTGGGCTTGTCGGGCAGCGGCTCGGCACCCAGATACGTAAACGTCGCCGGATAATCCTCGGTCGGCTCCTCGCCCCACAGCGCATGGTTCTCAATAATCATAGGTGCTCCCTCCGTGCGATTCGTGCGCACTCGTTTTTCGCACCTTAGCGTACCCCACTTGAGCCTGCGGTGCAGAAACACCCCCGCAATAAGTTGGCCTTCAACTGATATATCACAAAATCGCTGTTCAGAGGCATCGTTAAGCAGCGTAAAATAGGAGCGCTGACCGTGCTGGGAAACACGTACGAAACGTTTCCGGCAAACCACACGCGTGCAACATGCACGCCTGATACGTTGGAGGCATCTATGGGTCTGCTCGATTCGCTCAAGTCCACGTTCACTTCGTCGGGCGAGGCGTCCGTTCCGCCCGCAGCAAGCTTCGCCACCCGCGAAGGCGTCATCTACGCTCCCGTCAACGGCGTGCTCGTCAATCTGAGTGAGGTTCCCGACGAGACCATCGCCTCGGGCATGCTCGGCCAGGGCTACGGCATCGAGCCCATTACCGACACCATTTACGCCCCCGCCAACGGTCGCATCGGCGCCACCACCGTCACCAACCACTCCATCGGCATGATTACCGAGGACGGTCTTCGCGTGTTCATCCATGTTGGCCTGGGCACCGTGGAAATGAACGGCAAGGGTTTTGCCCGCTTTGTCGAGATGGGCGACACGGTCAAGGCCGGCCAGCCGCTCATCAGCTTCGATCGCGAGGCCATCAAGGCCGCCGGTCACGAGGACATCGTGACCGTCATCATCTCTGAGCTCGACCGCCTCAAGAGCATCGACCACGTCGGCGAGTCTGGCACGCTTATCGGCGGCAATCCGCTCGTCAAGCTTGGCGATCCGCTGCTGGTTGCCAAGACCAAGTAGCCAGGCCCCGCGCCACACAGCCAAAAGGCACCTCGTCAAGCGCCCGCGACCATTTGGCCGCGGGCGCTTTTCGTTTGAAAAACCATCCCGCCAATGCCTTATCTGTATAGCCCAAATGAGCCGAGCTGCTAGAATATCGAACTGTATGGATAACTATCATTCAACCGTTATGGGAGGATACGTGAACCGCACCAAAATCGCGCAGCTCTATACGCACGCCGAGTCGCTCGGCGGCCAGACCGTCACCGTCGCCGGCTGGGTCAAGTCCATCCGCGACATGAAGAACTTTGGCTTTGTTACGCTCAACGACGGCAGCTGCTTCCGCGACCTGCAGGTCGTCATGAACCGCGAGGCACTCGACAACTACGACGAGATCGCCCATCAAAACGTCTCGGCCGCACTCATTTGCACCGGCACCGTCAAGCTGACCCCCGATGCGCCCCAGCCCTTCGAGCTTTCTGCCACCTCCATCGAGGTCGAGGGCGTCAGCGCCCCGGATTACCCGCTGCAGAAGAAGCGCGCAACCGTCGAGTTCCTGCGCACCCAGCAGCACCTGCGCCCGCGCACCAACCTGTTCCGCGCCGTGTTCCGCATCCGTTCTGTCGCGGCTGCCGCCATCCACCGCTTCTTCCAGGAGCAGGGCTTTGTCTACGTCAACACCCCCATCATCACCACGAGTGACTGCGAGGGCGCCGGCGAGATGTTCCGCGTGACCACGCTCGACCCCAAAAAACCGCCCCTCACCGAGTCCGGCGAGGTTGACTGGAGCCAGGACTTCTTTGGAAAGCACGCGAGCCTTACCGTATCCGGCCAGCTCAATGCCGAGAACTTTGCCATGGCCTTTGGCGACGTGTACACCTTTGGCCCCACCTTCCGCGCCGAAAACTCCAACACCACGCGCCACGCCGCCGAGTTTTGGATGATCGAGCCCGAGATGGCCTTTGCCGACCTTAACGACTACATGGATAACGCCGAGGCCATGCTCAAGTACGTCCTTAAGGACGTTATGGCCACCTGCCCCGACGAGCTCAACATGCTCAACAAGTTTGTGGACAAGGGCTTGATCGAGCGCCTGGACCACGTGGCAAACTCCGACTTTGCCCGCGTTACCTACACCGAGGCCGTCGAGATCCTGGAGCAGGCAGTCGCTGCTGGCCACCAGTTTGATTACCCCGTCAGCTGGGGCATCGACCTGCAGACCGAGCACGAGCGCTTCCTGACCGAGGAGCACTTTAAGCGCCCGACCTTCGTGACCGACTACCCGGCTGAGATCAAGGCGTTCTACATGCGCATGAACGAGGACGGCAAGACCGTCGCCGCCGCCGACTGCCTGGTTCCCGGTATCGGCGAGATTATCGGCGGCTCCCAGCGCGAGGAGCGCCTGGATCTGCTCGAGGCCCGCATCAAGGACCTGGGCATGAATCCCGAGCAGTACAAGTACTACCTTGACCTGCGCCGCTACGGTTCCTGCAAGCACGCCGGCTACGGTCTGGGCTTCGAGCGCTTGGTCATGTATCTGACCGGCGTGGGCAACATCCGCGACGTCCTGCCGCACCCGCGCACCGTGGGCAACGCCGACTTCTAATCGTCGGACGCTAGCTCGCGTCGCCACACGCCAACGCTCATCGCATAAGCGTCTCTCGACATCGGTCGAGAGACGCTTTTTTCAACAACATCCGTCAAGCTTTTGGCAAGTTTTTGGTCAGTTGACCAGGGCTGTTGAAAACTCGACCCGCCGCTTGCCGACGGCTACCGACCGCCCGGAGTGTCCTGCACCCCTGGGAAAGCCCCGCGCCCTAGGCTCCATACCGTCGCCACCCAAAACGGAAAGGACGTGGACGCCATGACCGAAACCGCTGTTGAAACTTACGAGACCACGACGAGGGGCGCCGCCTCGATGGCAGCCTATCGCGCCGTTCGCATCCTGCAATTATTAAGCGAAAACACCGGCGAGGACAAGGCCATGCTTTCCGATGAGTTGATCCGGCGTCTCGCCCATCCCGACGACCCCGCCCGCATGCCCATCTCGGCGGCGCGGCGCAGCATCTACACCGCCATCTCCGCACTTCGCCATGCCGGATACGAAATTGAATACAAGCGCGGCGTGGGGTATCGGCTCTTGACCCGTCCGCTCACCGACGAAGAGATCATCCGGCTCCACGGCATGGTCATGCGCAACCGCTCTACGCCCATCGCCATTCGAAAAAGCATGGCGCAGCACCTGGTCGCCATGGCGAGTGCCGACGTTCGCGGCTACCTCGATGCACCCGAGCCTGCTCCAAGCGCAGGCGACAAATCCACCAAGGCCATACGCACGCCCGTCAAGCGCATCGATGCCTGCGAGCTCATCGAGCAGGCCATCGACCACGGAACCACGGTGAGTTTTGATATTTCGAGTGTCACGGCACGCGGAGAGGTCGAAGTGGCGCGGATGACACTCCGGCCCTTTGCCATCAAGCAACGAGACGGCATCTCGTATTTGCTGGGAACGGTCTATGACGCGCGAGGCGCCGACGACACGCTGCGTACCGTTGAGATCGGCCGCATGAGAAACGTCACCACACGTCTCCTCGACGGCAAGAAGCTCTTCGCCGTCCTGGACGAGGACGATGCCTCCTCCGCCGCATAAGACCCTCCGCCGCCCATTCGACTACCCGTACCGCCCATCCGATTCTGTATTAAAAAACCCGCCAGGCTGTTGTAAAAATGGACATCAGCGCTACTATAGTTCCACTTGCACTTTGTCCCAGTGCAGTGTTTCCAGCCATTTTTATACTGGGGGTAATGATATGAAGGACATCACCATCAGCCGCAGGAGCCTTCTGGTCTCCGCCGGTCTGCTCGCGCTCGCCCCGCTCGCCGGATGCGGCGGCAACTCTGGTTCCGGCTCTGCTGCCGCCGGTTCCGACTACACCATCGGCGTTCTGCAACTCACCGAGCACTCCGCACTCGATGCCGCCAACGACGGCTTTGTCAAGGCCATCAAGGAGAGCGGCCTTAAGGTCAAGATCGACCAGAAGAACGCCCAGAACGACCAGTCCACGTGTAAGTCCATTGCCGACAAGTTTGTGGGCGACAACGTCAACCTGATTTATGCCATCGCCACGCCCGCCGCGCAGGCTGCCGCCGGCGCCACGGCCGATATCCCCATCGTGGGCTGTGCCATCACCGACTACGCCGCCTCCGGCCTGGTCCAGGACAACGACAAGCCCGGCACCAACGTCACGGGCGCTTCCGACCTCACCCCAGTCGCCGAGCAGCTCGAGATGATGCAGAAGGTCCTGCCCGACGTTAAAAAGGTCGGCCTGCTCTACTGCACCGCCGAGTCCAACTCCGACGTCCAGATCAAAGCCGCCAAGAAGGAGCTCAACAAGCTGGGCCTCGAGTACACCGACTTCACCGTCTCGAGCTCCAACGAGATTCAGTCCGTCGTCGAGTCCTCCGTGGGCAAGGTCGACGCGCTGTACTCCCCCACTGACAACACCATCGCCGCGGGCGCTTCGCAGGTCGGCCAGATCTGCAAGGAGAATAAGCTCCCCTTCGTGACCGGCGAGGAGGGTATGTGCATGGCCGGCGGCCTGTTCACCCTCTCCATCAACTATAAGGACCTGGGCTACGCCGCGGGCGAGATGGCCGTTAAGATCCTGAAGGGCGAGGCCAAGCCCGAGGATATGCCGATCAAGCACCTCTCGAGCAAGGACCTGGTCGTCGTCAAGAACGACGAGATGGCCGAGGCTCTGGGCATCGATCTTTCCGCCCTGGACGAGTAGCACCATGCGCCGTAACGCATCTAGGGTTCGTTCTCGCGCCATAGCTGCGTTATTCAATATCTGAGCCATTGGGGCGAACGTCATAGACCGGCGTTCGCCCTAATGGCTCAGATATAACGAAACGTTTGCCTGCCGTTCTTATATTCATTGTTACCGCTATTATGGAACATCGCGTGTCCACCCTATCCTAGGAGGTATGAAGCATGCTCATTGCATTGCAGGGTGCCGTTTCGCAGGGCGTCCTCTGGGGCATCATGGTGCTCGGCGTGTTTATCACGTTCCGCCTGCTCGACATCCCCGATATGACCTGCGACGGCAGCTTTGCTCTCGGCGGCTGTGTTTGCGCCGTGCTCATCGTCAACAATAACGTCGACCCCTTGCTCGCCGTGCTGGCCGGCATGTGCGCCGGCGCCATCGCGGGCGCTGTCACGGGCATCTTGACCACCGTTTTTGAGATTCCTGCAATCCTCGCCGGAATCCTCACCCAGATTAGCCTGTGGTCCATCAACCTGCGCATCATGGGTAAATCCAACACGCCCATCCTTGCCAAGGGCACCATCTTCTCATCCGTCAGCCATATGACGGGCCTGCCGCAGTCCACCGTTGCCATCATTCTGGGCATCTTGCTCGCCGTGGCTATCGTTGCCATCCTGTACTGGTTCTTTGGCACCGAGATCGGCTCAGCGCTTCGCGCCACCGGCAACAACGAGTACATGATCCGCGCCTTGGGCGTCAACACCAACTCCACCAAGATGATTGCGCTGGTGCTCTCCAACGCCCTTATCGGCCTTTCGGGCGCGCTCATCTGCCAGAGCCAAAAGTATGCCGACATTGGCATGGGCACCGGCGCCATCGTTATCGGTCTTGCCGCCATTGTCATCGGCGAGGTGCTCGGTCGCCTGTTGCCCGGCGGCCTCACGCAGTTTAGCGTCCGTCTTGCCTCCGCAGTCTTTGGCTCCGTGGTGTACTTCCTCATCCGCGCCATTGTGCTGCAGCTGGGCATGGACGCCAACGACATGAAGCTGCTCTCCGCCGTGATCGTGGCCGTGGCCCTGTGCGTGCCCGTGGTTTGGGAGCGCTATAAGCTCCGCAGCTCCTACACGAAGGGGGATGAAGCAGATGCTTAAGCTCTCACGCGTCAAGAAGACCTTTAACAAGGGCACTGTCACCGAGAAGCGCGCGCTCACCGGCGTCGACCTCACCCTTAACGACGGCGACTTTGTAACCGTGATTGGCGGCAACGGCGCCGGCAAGTCCACGCTGCTCAACATGATCGCCGGCGTGTATCCGCTCGATTCGGGTGTCATCGAGCTCGACGGCACCGACATCTCGCGTCTGAGCGAGTCGCAGCGCGCCAAGTACCTGGGCCGCGTGTTCCAGGACCCCATGCGCGGCACCGCAGCCGACATGCAGATCGCCGAGAACCTGGCCCTCGCCAAGCGCCGCGGCCAGCGTCGCGGTCTTTCGTGGGGCGTCACCAAGGCCGAAAAGGACGAGTACGTCGAGTTGCTCAAACGCCTGGACCTTGGTCTGGACACGCGCCTCAACGCTAAGGTCGGCCTGCTCTCGGGCGGCCAGCGCCAAGCACTCACCCTGCTCATGGCCACGCTCACCAAACCGCGCCTGCTGCTGCTCGACGAGCACACTGCGGCCCTCGACCCCAAGACGGCCTCTAAGGTGCTCAACCTGACCGAGGAGATCGTCGACGAGAACCGCCTGACCACGCTCATGGTCACGCACAACATGAACGACGCCATCCGTCTGGGCAATCGTCTGATCATGATGCACGAGGGCCACGTGATCTACGACGTGGCCGGCGACGAGAAGAAGTCGCTCACTGTGGTCGACCTGCTGCAGAAGTTCGAGGAGGTCTCGGGCGGCGAGCTCGCCAACGACCGCATGCTGCTGAGCTAAACCTGCCAAAAAGGGACAGGTTTATTTTGGCAGGTTTTATCTGCGCAAACGTCAAAACCGCCGCAAAGGGACAGACGCCCTTGCGGCGGTTTTCGTTAACCCTCATATCGAGCACAGAAGCCCGTCCGATGTGATCGAACGGGCTTTTTGGTGGGTATCATGGTTGGACGATCATTAGGAGGTTTTCCCTACATGGAATTATTTGAACCGATTCTTCATTTCTTTGAGCAGAGGTGGGTCCACAGCGTCATCTGGGCCATCGTCCTGGCCATCGGCACCGCCGTCGCCGCCAAGGTCGTATCCAAGACCCTGCACCACCTACTCAGCCGAGACGATAACCCCCTTCCGGCATCGAGCATCTTCATCAACATCGCGCGCGCCGTCATTTGGATGATCGGCGGCAGCTTTATCCTCGACAACTGTTTTGGCATTAACGCAAACGCGCTCGTCGCCGCTCTTGGCGTCGGCGGCATCGCCATCTCGCTCGGTTTTCAGGACACGCTCTCAAACCTCATCGGCGGCATGCAGGTAACGTTTATGGGCATCATCAAACCCGGCGACAATATCGAGGTCGGCGGCGTGTCGGGCGTGGTTCAGGACATCACCTGGCGCCACACGACCATCGAGGACGCCTGCGGACAGGCCATCATCGTTCCCAACTCCAACATCTCCAAGAACACGCTCATCCACCTTGCGCCCTTTGGGCGCGTAGCCGTCCCCGTCGCGGTAAAAGACCCCTCCAAATGGGCCTCGCTCGACACGCTAGCAGACGAGCTCGTTAGCGCCACCAAAACGGCCGTCTCACCCATCTCGGGTTTTGACAAAGAGCCCTATGTGCTCTTTAGCGAGATTGGCGACTTTGGCATTAAAGGCAAGATCATCTTTATCGTCAGCGACGACAGCACCACTTTCACCGCTGCCGACGCCTGCATCCGCGCCATCGCCCCCATCATTGCCTAAACCACCACAAAGGGGACAGGCACCTTTGTGGTGGTTTTCATTCGTGGTACCATGGTATATATAGTTGTTTAAACGACTAAGGGAGCAAAACCATGGAAGAGGCCTATCGTCAAGCACGCAAGCGCGGCGAGCAAGGGCGTCGTCGGGCCATCAGCCAAAGCGAGCATCCATACCTTACGGACCTCGATAGCCTGGTCGCCCAGCTCCCCTTAGGTCAGCGAGAGAACGTCGGCCTGCGGGATATTCCGCTCGAAATGGTCGTCGGTACGGTTACCAAGGGCCGTCAGTCCGCCTTTTCGTGCAACTTTATGCCCCTACTGCCGTTTAGCACCGAGTTCGCCCGCAAGTGGTCCAACCTCTACGACATCCAGGTGACCGAGGGCTATCGCGATCCCGTCATCGTCACCGAGTTCATGCATCGGTTTTACGTCCAAGAGGGCAACAAGCGCGTCAGTGTCCTCAAATTCCTGGACGCCCCGACGGTTTCGGCCAAGGTCACCCGTCTCTACCCCGGCACATGGGATTCCGTCGAAAGTCGCCTGTACGGCGAGTTCTGCGCGTTTTGGCGCGTCTGCCCCCTATACGAGATCGAGTTCTCGCGCGAGGGAAGCTACGAAACACTCGCCAAAATGCTCGGTCAGGATCTTATCGAAAGGTGGCCGCAGAAAAAGGTCGATTACCTGCGCCACACTTTCCTGCTTTTTAAGCGCGCCTACCTTCGCGCAGGCGGTGACCACCTGGACATTACGCCCGCCGACGCTATGCTCGTCTACCTTAACGTGTACAACCAGGACCGTCTGCTGGACACGCCGACGGATATCGTCGTAAACCGTCTGTGCAAGATTTGGCGCGAGCTGGTCATTGCCGGCAAAAGTAACGAGGACAAGGTCGATCTTGTCGAAGCCCCTCAACCCAACGAGGAAGAGTCGCCCGCCAAGTCCACCTCCGGCGTGCTCAACTTCTTTATGGGCAAGACCGTCTATTCAGCAGCCAATCCCCTGCGTATCGCCTTTATTCACGAATACCCGTGTGCCACGTCGAGCTGGGATAGTCTGCACGACCAAGGGCGCCAATATCTCGACGAGCACTTTGGCGGCATCGTGCGTACCGAGGCGTTTGAGGACTGCCACGATCCGGACGTGTTCTACGCCGCCGTGGAAACGGCTGTCAAACATGGAGCAAACGTCATCTTCTCGACCTCGCACCGCCTGATGGAATACACGCTCAGGGCTGCCGTCGAGTATCCTCAGGTGCGATTCCTCAACTGCTCTATCGGCCTTCCCCACCAAAGCGTCCGTTCGTACTTTGGCAAGATGTACGAGGCCAAGTTCCTCCTGGGCGCCCTTGCGGCCAGCATGGCGGACAACCATCGCATTGGCTACCACGCGTCGGTCTTTGCATCGGGCGCGCTTAGCGAGATCAACGCCTTTGCCATCGGCGCCTCGCTGCTCGACCCTCGCGCGCAGGTAATCCTCACCTGGGGCGATGTACCCGCCGGCGGTCTTACCGAGGCCATGTGCCGCGAAGGCGTGAGTGTTATGACCGGCGTCGACATGTCCAAGTCGCTGGAGGACCCCACGGCCTACGGACTCCACCGCCTGGTCGATGGCAAGGTCGTCGGCATCGCCATGCCGGTATGGAACTGGGGCCGTTACTACGAGCTTATCGTGCGAAGCCTGCTGCATGGCACCTGGGATGAGACCAGTGACAACAGCCAGGTTCGCGCCGTCAACTACTGGTATGGCATGAGCTCGGGCGTCATCGACATTCGCTACGCTCCGGGCCTGCCCTATCAGACGCGCAAGCTTGTTCAGCTGCTCCGCAATGGCATCGTCGAGGGCTCCATCAATCCATTTGGCGGCGAGCTCCATAGCCAGGACGGCGTGGTACAGATCGAGGGCTTTCCCCCACTGCCGAGCACGCAAATCGTCGAGATGGACTGGCTGGCCGACAACGTGGTGGGCACCATTCCGCAACTCGACGATGAGCCGAAGGTCCGCGCCCTATGAAAATCCTTGCCATAGCCGATACCGAAGAACGATGCCTATGGGAGTGCTTTCGCAAGGAACGCTTTGAGGATGTCGACCTGATTTTGTCCGCTGGCGATCTGGACCCGGACTATCTTGAGTTTTTGGTCACGGTCATCAACAAACCGCTCATCTACGTGCGCGGCAATCACGATGACCGCTACGCACGTCATGCGCCGGGCGGATGTATCTGCGTGGAAGACAGCGTGTACACGTACCGAGGGATTCGCATTGCGGGCCTTGGCGGGTCCATGCGTTATCGCGACGGCGCCAACATGTACACCGAACGCGAGATGTCCAAGCGCATGCGCAAGCTGTCGCGTAAGGTTAGGATGGTCGGCGGGTGCGACATTCTGCTTACCCATGCACCCGCCGCCGGTATGGGTGATCTGGACGATCTGCCGCATCGAGGGTTTGAGTGCTTTAACACGGCGCTTGAGTCCTGGGGGGCCGACTACATGGTGCATGGGCATGTACATCGAAGCTACGGTAACGATTTTCAGCGCGAGCGGCAGCATGTGTGTGGAACGACGATCATCAACGCCTGCGGTTATACGCAGTTTGAGCTCGACCAGACGCGCTACCCCATCCGTGGCTGGCAGGCAGCCTGGCTCAACTCGCAAACCATGCGCCGCGAGCTCAAACGCCACGAGGCTATCGAGTCCTCTACCGCCAGAACCCCCTGGTAACCACCACAAATGGGACACTGTCCCCTTTGAGGTGGTTTTGCCCCGAGAGAGCAAGAAACCCGGTCCTGCACGAGGCAGAACCGGGTTTCTTTAGCAATGCTTGCTTTGCTCAGGCAGTAACTAAAAGTTACTCAGCCAGGAAGTCGCGCTGGACAGCGGGATCAACCTTGACGCCAGGGCCCATGGTGGAAGACACGGAGATGGACTTGACGTACTTGCCCTTAGCAGAAGAGGGCTTGACGCGCAGGATCTCGGTGTACAGGGCAGCGTAGTTCTCGACGAGCTGCTGCTCAGAGAAGGACTTCTTGCCCAGGGGCACGTGGCAGATGCCGTAACGGTCGGCGCGGTACTCAACGCGGCCAGCCTTGAGCTCGGAGACCATCTTGGCGACGTCCATGGTCACGGTGCCGAGCTTGGGGTTCGGCATGAGGCCACGGGGACCAAGGATCTTACCGATGCGGCCAACCTTGGCCATCATGTTCGGCGTAGCGATAGCGGCGTCGAAGTTGATCTCGCCCTTCTGGATCTGGGCGACGAGCTCGTCGGAACCGATGATGTCGGCGCCGGCAGCCTCGGCCTCGCGGGCCTTCTCGCCCTCGGCGAAGACGGCAACACGAACGGTCTTGCCAGTGCCGTGGGGCAGGGAGATGGAGCCACGGATGTTCTGGTCAGCCTTACGAGTATCGATGCCCAGACGGAAGTGGGCCTCGACGGTCTCGTCGAACTTGGCGGTGTCGAGCTCCTTGATGAGCTTGGCAGCCTGAAGGGGGGTGTAGAGCGTGGCGCGGTCGATCTTCTCGGCAGCGGCGTTATAGCTCTTACCATGCTTAGCCATGTGCATTACCTCCTGTGGTTAAACGGGCGTGAGCCCTCCCACATCGTATCGTGTGCCCTATTGCACACATTTAACGGGCGCCCCGGTCGGAGCACCCGTCATTACCTAAAGAAATCGCTACTCAGCGATGGTGACGCCCATGGAACGGGCGGTACCGGCGATGATCTTCTTGGCGGCGTCAATGTCGTTGGCATTGAGGTCCGGCATCTTGATCTCGGCGATCTTGGTGAGCTGCTCCTGGGAGAGCTGACCGACCTTGTCGGCCTGGGGCTTAGCGGAACCAGACTTGAGGTTCAGCTCCTTCTTGATGAGGTGAGCCGCCGGCGGGGTCTTGGTGATGAAGGAGAAGGACTTGTCCTCGTAGACAGAGATCTCAACGGGGATGATGTCGCCCTTCTTGTCCTGCGTCTCGGCGTTAAAGGCCTGGCAGAACTGCATGATGTTCACGCCAGCAGCGCCCAGGGCGGGGCCGACGGGAGGAGCGGGGTTAGCTGCACCAGCAGGAATCTGGAGCTTAATGACGTTGGCAACCTTCTTCTCAGCCATGGTCATTCCTTTCGAATCACGAGTGTGAAGTACTTGCTATATCGTAAGCACGCACGTGTTAGAAGCACTCCTGAGATGAGCAGTCACAGAAGAAGCACGCTCGCGCGAACGGACGAAAACTTAAGCGATGACAGCGACCTGGTTAAAGTCGAGCTCGACCGGCGTCTCGCGGCCAAAGATCATCAGCGTGACCTTGAGCTTGCCAGCCTCGGTGTTAACCTCGGAGACCTTGCCATCAAAGTCGGTAAGCGGGCCATCGGTGACGCGGACGGACGTGCCGACCTGAATATCAACCGAGGTGCGCTTGGGCGAATCGCCCTTACCGGGACGACGAGTCATCTTGTTGTACTCGTCACGGGAAAGCGGAGCGGGCTTGCCGTTGCCGCCTAGGAAACCGGTGACGCCGGGCGTGTTGCGAACACACGTCCAAGCATCGTCATCCATCTCCATGCGGACCAGGACATAACCCGGGAAGATCTTGGAATCCTTGGTCTCGCGCTTGCCACCCTCTTTGATCTCGGTGACGCGCTCCATAGGAATCTCGATATCAAAGATACGGTCCTGCATGCCCATGGTCTCGATGCGATGCTCGAGATCGGACTTAACGCGGTTCTCGTATCCAGAGTAAGTGTGAACGACGTACCAACGCTTAGACATGGTTTAGCCCCTCAATCCAGAGAACAGAGCAAGAGCCTCGCCAAAGCCAGCATCGAGCAGAGCGATGACGACGCCGACGACGATCAGAGAAGCGCAAACGACGACCGAGTAGTTCACGAGCTCCTTCTTATCGGGCCACGTGACACGCTTCATCTCGGACTTCACCGAAGCGAAATACTTCTTGGTGCGGGCGAAGAAACCAGGCTTCTCGTTCTTCTTAGACTTCGCAGCCTTCTCGCTCTTCTTGGCAACGGCCTTCTTGGCCTCAACCTTGGAGTTGGCGGCAGCGTTGTTGGCAGGCGCCTGCTGCTGTGCCTTCTTCTTGTTCTTCTTGTTGGCCATTTGGGTTACCTCCGCGCAATGCGCTTATACATGAGTAAACCGTAAGCCCCCAAGTGGGAGCTTACGGAATAATGACTGGCACGCCAGGAAGGACTCGAACCCTCAACACTCGGTTTTGGAGACCGATGCTCTACCAATTGAACTACTGGCGTATATGACTAGAGACTAGCGAGTCTCTTTGTGCAGCGTGTGGTGACGGCACCAGGGGCAATACTTCTTGATCTCCATACGATCAGGCATGGTCGACTTGTTCTTGGTGGTCGTATAGTTGCGGCGCTTGCACTCAGTGCACGCAAGAGTAACTAGAGTACGCATGTATCCTGAACCTTTCATTTCCGCCCCGTACGGGCACGAGTTGTTACTTTATCAGCTCCACGTAAGTGCTGTCAATGAAAACCTCGAGTCAATTGGTTCTCGGTGGATCCATTCATATTTGGAACACATCAATGAAGCCATCGAGATCTAATCGACGGTGCATCCAGGACCATTATCGATCCTCTCGACACCAGCAACGGCTGAATATCCATTGCAGAAAAGAACCCGGCACCCATATAAGTGCCGGGTTCTCTAAGTCAGCTATATCAAAGAGCTAATTTACTCAATGATCGTGGAGACGATGCCCGAACCGACGGTGTGGCCACCCTCGCGGATAGCGAAGCGCAGGCCCTCCTCCATGGCGATCGGGTGGATGAGGTCGCCCTCGATGGTGATGTGGTCACCAGGCATAGCCATCTCGGTGCCCTCGGGGAGCTTGACCGTACCGGTAACGTCGGTGGTACGGAAGTAGAACTGAGGACGATAACCATCGAAGAACGGGGTGTGACGGCCGCCCTCCTCCTTGGTCAGAACGTAGATCTCACCGGTGAACTTGGTGTGCGGGGTAACCGAACCGGGCTTGCAGAGAACCTGGCCACGCTCGATGTCCTCGCGCTTGATGCCGCGGAGCAGCAGACCGACGTTGTCGCCAGCCTCGCAGAAGTCCATGGACTTACGGAACATCTCGATTCCGGTAACGACGGTGTTCTGGGTATCCTTGATGCCGACGATCTCGACGGGCTCGTTGAGCTTGAGCTCACCGCGCTCGACACGGCCGGTAGCAACGGTACCACGGCCGGAGATGGTCATAACGTCCTCAACGGCCATCAGGAAGGGGAGGTCGTTGTTACGAGCAGGCGTCGGGATGTACTCGTCGACGGCGTTCATGAGCTCGCGGATAGCGTCCATCCACTTGGCGTCGCCCTCGAGAGCGCCCAGAGCGGAACCACGGATGACGGGGATGTCGTCGCCGGGGAAATCGTACTCGGAGAGGAGCTCACGGGTCTCCATCTCGACGAGGTCGATAAGCTCGTCATCGTCGACCATGTCGCACTTGTTCAGGAAGACGACGATGTAGGGAACGCCGACCTGACGGGCGAGCAGGATGTGCTCGCGAGTCTGAGCCATGGGGCCGTCGGTAGCGGCGATGACCAGGATAGCGCCGTCCATCTGAGCAGCACCGGAGATCATGTTCTTGACGTAGTCAGCGTGGCCCGGGCAGTCAACGTGAGCGTAGTGACGGGCAGCAGTCTCGTACTCGACGTGGGAGACGGAGATCGTAATGCCGCGCTCGCGCTCCTCGGGAGCCTTGTCGATGTTCTCGAACGCAGTGAAGTCAGCCTTGCAGCCCTCGGTCTCGGAGAGAACCTTGGTGATGGCAGCGGTCAGCGTGGTCTTGCCGTGGTCGACGTGACCAATGGTGCCGATGTTAACATGCGGCTTAGTGCGCTCAAACTTCTCTTTGGCCATAAAGCCCTCCTCTAAACAGGTCGTCCCCGGACGGGACTTTGCCTTTATACCATAGTGGCCTCTCAACATACTATTGAGAAGCCACCGTGTTACCTATGGTAGCGGTGACTGGATTCGAACCAGTGACGCCACGGGTATGAACCGTGTGCTCTAACCAACTGAGCTACACCGCCGGATGGAGCCTGCAACCAGACTTGAACTGGTGACCTCTTCGTTACCAACGAAGTGCTCTACCGACTGAGCTATACAGGCACTTGACGGGTGGGAGCTATAGGATTCGAACCTATGTAGGCAGAGCCAACGGGTTTACAGCCCGTCCCCATTAACCACTCGGGCAAACTCCCAATCGTTCAAGTATCCGCAGGTTCTTTGGTCTTTTGGACCGCCGCCCCCGCGAACGAAAAAGATAATACGATGCAACCTTGGGGGCTGTCAACGAAAACCTCTAGATACACGGTTCCGGGCGTATCTATATACCTTTGACCTGCGGTTTTGTTGAGTTTGGATATGAAGGACGCTGGATTTGCATGTAGCGGTAACATTTCCCGAGGGAACACTTTGTCGTAGTGGAGTACGCTGGCTGGAACGAACTTCGATAACGACCCTCTTGCACTATTACATAGGTTGCAATCGGGCTTCCACGGCACAATCGAGCGTGGATTTTCTCCCGTTTGACATCGAGCGTGGATAATCTCCCACTTTTGGCGTGTTTCTGAGGCCAAAGTGGCAGATTATCCACGCTCATTCTCTAGGCGGGAGAACTATAGAGCCGAACTACTCGGGCCAGGCCAAAGTAGACCCATAGAGCGGCTCCCCCTTGGTGCAGGGGTAGCGACTCAAGTAACACGACGATAGCAAGTCGAAGAAATAAGTCATGGCATATTTCGAATAAACGCCGAGTCGGTCAATTCCGTTTCCCGCATTACCAAGACGATATACACGGTCAAAAGACCTCGATTTGTCATCGTTGCTAAACGCAGTAATTAGAATCTTCCTGCCCGAACGGCAATCAAGATACTCACGTGCCTGTGACGCAAATAGCCCGGAGACCGATACGAGAATTATCAATGACTGCGAAACGTCTCCCATGTTTTTCAATTCCGCGACGTTAGCCCCAGCAACTATGCGAACTATCTTGCCCGCATAAAACATTTCCTGCTGAAATCGTACGAGATTGGCGCTCACATTATTGGTGCACCAGATTTCAACGTTTTTATGGCCATCAATTTCGTCGGCAAGGTGCTTAATAGCGATATCGGACACGCCGCTTTCAACCTCAGCGAACATCTCGATCATGCGAACGTCGAGCTCTGCCCTGTACTCCTCGTAGCCAAATTCCTCCTCTCGATGGCTTAAGTCGCTTGGAAAGACTGATTGAGTAAATGATTCTTTCAAATCGCTAAGAGACTGGTAGCCCAATCGATTGCAGAAACGACGAACAGCGGAACGGGTCACGAATGCATCGCGGGTTATTGCGGCAACATTGATTTCGCTCGAACGCCTAATGTGAGCGATGAGATATCGAGCGATGGCGGCATCGTTTGACCCAAACTCGCTGTTGATGATTGAGCTAATGCGATTGAGCACATCGAAGTCATTGATATTCACGTGATCCCTCTTTCCGCTCTCCTCGAAATCATGGTTCATTTATTGAATCAAACAGCTTTGGTCGTTCTCCTATGATTCAAATCAGTTGACGTCATCTTAATCGTAATTCCGCCACACGTATCCACCGTGTTGAATGATGGAAAGGGGATTCATGGACAACGTGAACAACATGCCGTTTCTCTGGGGTTCCGCCACGGCGTCTTATCAGTGCGAGGGTGCCTGGAACGAAGACGGCAAAGGCCTTGGCGAGTGGGATTTCTTTAGCCACACAAGCAATAAGAACATCAACCATGTTGACGGTGATGTATCTTGCGACTTCTACCATCGCTATGAAGAAGATATCCGCATGATGAAAGAAGGCGGACAAAACACTTATCGCTTCTCTCTTTCATGGAGTCGAATCATCCCCACGGGTATCGGCGAAGTGAATGAAGAGGGTATCGATTTTTATAATCGGGTCATTGATTGTTGCCTCGAAAATGGCATAGAGCCCAACGTTACGCTGTTCCATTACGATCTACCATTCACGCTTGCTTGCAAAGGCGGATGGCTGAACAACGACATGGCAGAGTGGTTCTGCAAATACGCCAAGATTTGCTTTGAGCGCTTTGGAGACCGCGTCAAAATCTGGGCTACCGTTAACGAGCCGCATTTCTACAGCTACTGCGTAAACATGTTGGGCAACTATCCCCCCAATCGATCGCTCGACGTTCAGTCGTACATGCAGTTTCAGTACAACCTGATGCGCGCGAGCGCACTCGCAGTCCGAACATATCGTCAAATGGGCTACGACGGCATCATCGGCGCCGTCCACGATGGCGGCGTTGTCGAACTCGACCCGGCAACCGAGCACCCTGATGACGTATTTCGATCCGCAGACTTTTTCGCCAATCGCATGATTCTGGCACCAGCGCTTCAGGGTCAACTGCCGCCAGAAATGGACGAAATCCTTGAAAAGCTTGGCGTCTCGCTCTATCGATCCCCAAATGACGTAGAAGAATTCAGAGACGGTAAAGTCGATTTTATTGGACTCAACGTGTATTGCCGAGAGTATGTAACCGACTGGCACGGTGGAGAGCTTGCCGTTTCGGCGAACAATAAGGGCGGTTCGAGCAAAAAGGTCGAAGGAAAATGCATTGCGCCCTTGTTTGAAAGCGCCCGCGACAGCAATGTTCCCCGCAATAAATGGGGCCGCGAAATACTCCCAGGTTGCATGTATTCAACCATCATGGATGTCCACGAGCGCTATGACGCGCCCCGCATCTTTATTACGGAAAACGGACATGGCGCCTATGAGCAACCAGACGCAGACGGAATGATCCACGATGATGACCGCATCGAGCTTCTGGGCCAGTTCATCGAGCACATGATGAGGGCTAAGCGCGACGGCGCGCGCGTTGAGGGCTACTACCTCTGGTCGACGATGGATCTGTATAGCTGGATCAACGGCTACGAAAAACGATACGGACTTGTCCATATCGACTTCGAGAACAATCTGGAGCGCACCCCCAAAAAGAGCTGGTATTGGTACCGAGACCTTATCTCGAAGTATCAGGAGCAGGAAGGTTAGGAGAAAGAGATGAAATATCAGGCAATGTCCGAAACAGTCCTAAAGGCTGTTGGCGGCAAAGAGAACATTACATCGGTAACTCATTGTGCGACGCGCCTTCGCATCGACGCACGAGACACCTCGATCATCGATCTCCAGCTCGCCAAATCGGCCGATCAGGCGCTCGGGGCAGTAGTCAGCGGTGGCCAGCTTCAGGTGATCATCGGCCCCAACGTCACCGAGGCTTACAACGACTTCCTCGACTTCGCGGGAATCGAAGTCGGCGGTGGCACGGTTGCCGACGATGCCCAAACCGCCAAAGACCTTGCAGAAGGCATTAAAAGCGGTAACACCGCCATGGGCTTGATTGAGAAATTCGGGAACGTCTCTGCACAGGTATTCATGCCCATCGTCCCGGCGCTCATCGTTGGCGGACTCATTCTTTCGATCAAGAATCTCCTGGTCAATTATTGCGGATTGAGCACCGATAGCGGAACCGCCCAGGTCCTGTTGGCGATCTTTAGCGCTTCGTTTAGCTTCTTACCCGTTTATCTTGGTTATCAGCTCGCGGCCGTCATGAAGATGCAGCCCATCATGGGCGCATTGCTGGGCGCGATCATGATCAGCTCGTCCATTAGCGGTGCCGAGGGTCTCGACTTTCTTGGTATTCCCATCCCGACAAACGACTATTCGAGTACGGTAGTGCCCATCGTACTGGGCGTTGTATTCATGTACTTTGTCGACCGCGGCCTTCAGAAGATCATTCCCGACGTTACCAAACTGTTCTTGAAGCCGCTGCTCACCATGATCATCGTCGTGCCCGTCGAGCTGATTATCCTTGGCCCCGCCGGCAGCATGATGGGCTACGCGCTGAGCGATGCCGTCACGTGGCTTATGGACAACGTGGCATTTATCGCTACTCCGATCCTGGCAGCCCTTAACCCCTATTTCGTCATGCTCGGTCTCGATAAGGCTTACATCGCAATCGAAGTTACGAGCCTGGCGCAGCTCGGTTGGGCACCCATTATCTTTGGATTCATCTCGAACCTCTGCATTGGCGGCACGAGCCTCGCCCTGGCAACTGCCATGAAGGGAAACAAAGAGAAGAGGGGTATGGTCACCACGGTTGCCGTCACCGCACTCTGTGGCGTAACCGAGCCCGCGTTCTACGGTTGCCTCATCGAGCGTCCCCGCCTGCTTGTCGGAACGGCAATCGGCGCGCTCTGCGCTGGACTCCCTGCAGGCATCTTTGTTCTGAAAGAGTATGTTGCGGGAGCATGCCCCGGCCTTCTTTCGGCACTCATCTTTATCGCTCCCGATGGGTCCATGGGCAACTTCGTGCTGGCATGCGTTGTCGCCATCATCGCCATCGTCGTCTCCTTCATCGCTGCACGCGTGATCATTAAGAAGAACCCCAGCTATATTGAGTAGATGCCCGCTGTTTGCATTGGGGACATCCTCGGCAGACCATTAGCAAGAACCCAAGAAGTTCCTTAGGAGCTCGATTAATCCATTCGGATTCCTGAAGCACAAACGACCCCGATTCCACAATGAAATCGGGGTCGTTGTTTCTAAAGCCGTCGATAGACAATCGGTGTTTACCTTAGCTCCCTATCCAAGTTAATTATCCACGCTCGTTCTCCGGTCGGGAGATTTTCTTCGCTCGCCTGTCCAGAAATCCACGCTCGAGCAGGACATCCAGATCCGCGCCCGCCCTTGTCTCGATCTGTAACAGCAAGAGGCCTATTCCGCTTCTACATGTTACAGATCAAGATATTCCTAAAACACCCTAAGTTTCATCTCAATCTGTAACAGTTAGATGCCGAATATCGGTCTTGGTGTTACAGATTTAGACAAACTGGAGGACGAGACAAACCAAAAACGGGATGGGCGCTAACCCGATGGCGCACCACCTAACTAGAAACGGGCCCTGTCCCATAAGGAACAGAGCCCGAAACTCTCATGGAGCCAGTGACAGGAATCGAACCTGCAACCCACTGATTACAAATCAGTTGCGCTACCGTTGCGCCACACTGGCACACTTGGCGCTTTCGCGCGAAGCCAGTTAAGAATAAAGGAATTGCGGACGAGGCGCAACAGGCCGCACGGCGTTATACAAATATGCAAAATCCAGCAACAGCGCGTACCAGGCCCGTTCATTTCTGTCAGTGCGCCCTCAATCTTAAAACTATTCGCCAGAACGAATAGTTTTAATTACAATTGAATAGATAAAACTGTTCGTTCTAACGAAGGGTTTCGCGATGCTTACTACCAAGGAAGCCGCCGAGCTGCTCGGCATCACTCCACGCAGGGTGCAGGAACTCATAAAAAACGGAGCACTTGAGGCCCGCAAGGCTTCTGGTGTATGGCTCATCGACAAAAACAGCGTCGACACGCGACTCCGCTCCGTGACCAAAACGGGGGGACGTCCCCGCCGCGGCCACGGTAAGAGCGAGATCGCGTTCACCCTCATGAATCGCACGCACGAAGTCGCTCAGCTGGTCTACAGCACATCGCGAAAAGACTTTACCCACATCGGCGCCGACATCGATTACGCCCACGCCCCTATTGGGGTATTTGGCCCCAATAGCCCCATATCGCTCGACTCCTTCCGCATCTGGTGGCGCGGCCGCGGTATCCCGCTCGCACGCATTGGGCTAGCCTCCCTGCTTGCAGAAGCCGCAGTCGATGTTCCCGATGAACTCGTACAGCGAAATCTTGGCCTCTCCTTATCCGACCAGTATTGGATTAGGCCCCAAGGTTCCGGTCTCGCCTGGGAGGATATCAACTTCTTCAATAACGCCTTTGATGACGTCTCGCTAACCATTGCACCCTTCGCCCCGGAGGGTAAGGCAGCTGCCGCAAAGCCCGACAACACCTCGGACGGCAATCTTCAAAAGTACTGGACGTGCGAGGGCGAGCGTCGAATTCTGCATAAGGCAGGAGCGCACCTGAACCAGGAACCTTATAACGAGCTGGTAGCGACCGCGCTCCACCGTCGCATCCTAAACGCCTGCGATTATGTACCTTACTCGCTCGAGGGCACGGGTACTTCCGCCCTGAGCACATGCGATGTCTTCTTAACTGATGAAGAAGAGTATGTTCCTGCGTTCTATGTAAACCAGCACGCAAACGCAGATGAACGGCTAACCGACTACGAGCGATATGTAGCAAACTGCGAGGAGTTCGGGGCGACAGGCGTCAAGGATGCCCTTGACCGCATGATCGTGTGCGACGACATCATCGCCAACTATGACCGCCATTGGCGCAACTTCGGCCTCGTGCGAAACGTCAACTCACTAATCTGCAGACCAGCCCCCATCTTCGATTCGGGCTCATCACTCTGGTGCAACATTTCTCTTGAGGAGCTTAGGGCGGGAGAGCACAGTTTTACCAGCGCGCAGTTTCATTCAAGCCCCGCCAAACAAATGCTGCTCGTCGAGGACATGGGCTGGTTCGATGGAGACAAACTCAAAGGCTTTGTCGACGAGGCAATCGAGATTCTGTCTAAAAACGATGCCCTAGCAGCGAGACTACCTTATCTAAAAGAGGCGCTAACGTGGCGCCTCGAAAGAATGATCGACATCGCTGAATGGAGTTAGCGAGGCAGCATTGCCCCGCCAACTCCCCTACCTCCCGCGCAGGGCCTTGAGCTTGGCCAGGGCATCGGGGCTCAGGCGGCTGCCCAGGGTCATCTTGATCTGCGGAGCTTCCTCTGCCTCGTGAACATCGTTATCTATCTGCTTGATCTCGTCCACCAGCATGCGGCTCGAGATGCGCGTAACGCCCTTACCCATGACGACGGCCTGGATCGTGCCGTCGCTCGACACCACGGAGCACGCGCGGCCTTCCTCGCGTGCCTCGATACAGAGCTTCTGCACCACGGTATCGGCAGAGACGCCCGTCGGCGAAAACTCGATGCGCACGCCGCGGGCCGGCAGGTTGGGGCGCTCGTTGGAGATATTGCCCGCGCCGTCGAACACGATTACGGCCTCGTAGCGGCCCTGGGCAAAGGCGGCGACGTCGTTGATGAGGGCAGTACGAGCCATGTCGTGGACATCGCTGGAATACGGATCATCGGAATGGTCGTAAACGAGCTTTTCGTAGCGCGGCGTGCAGTGGATCACGTTGTAGCCGTCGACCACCAGCAGCTCGGGCTTATTGGAGTGCACCGTCGAGACCGGATCGGCGATGGCCTGCGCAAACGCATTGCCGCCCACGCCATAGGTCGCGGCCGAAACAATCGGCTTGGCCGAGCCTTCGCCAAAGCGCTTGGCCTTGGACTTGGCGCGGTTCTTCTTGGACATGCGCTACTCCTCCCCCATGAGCTCGCCGGCGTTGCGGCGCAGCCACTCAAAGCACAGCGCGGTGGTCGCCTGGGCAACATTGAGGCTCTCGGTCATGCCGCGCTGGGGAAGCCTGGTCAAAAAGTCACATTTCTCGAGCACCAGACGCGAGATGCCGTCGCCCTCGGAGCCCATGACGAGCGCCACGCGGCCCTCGAAGGGAGCATCCCAGCAGCTGCCCTCGGCATGCTCGGAAGCGCCACCCACCCAAAAGCCGGCGGCCTTGAGGTCATCGAGCGCACGGGCGATATTGGGCACCTGCGCGATAGGCAGATGCATGACGGCGCCGGCGGAGGTCTTGTAGCTGCCCACGGTCACGCCGGCGGCACGCTTGTTGGCGATGATGACGCCCGCCGCGCCCACGACCTCGGCGGAGCGCACGATCGCACCAAAGTTGCCATCGTCGGTCACATGGTCGAGCACGACGACGAGCGCCGGTCCGTCACCCGCGCGATCGAGGATATCGGCGACATCAGCATAGGGGAAATTACCCACCTCGAGCGCAATGCCCTGGTGAGCGCCATGGCTCGACAGCGCATCGAGCTGCGCGCGCGGCACATACTTAATGCGGACACCCGCGGCGTTGAGGTCATCGACCAGGCGCGACAAGGCGGCATCGCGCTCCCCGCCCTCGGCGATGAGCGCGCACTTGATGGGAAAACCAGTGCGCAGCGCCTCGGCGGCAGCACGACGACCTTCGATAAACTCGCCCTTGGGAGCCTGGACAGCGTCGCGGTTGCGATCGCGCTGCGGACGTGCGGCCTGGGTGCGATCGCGCTGGCACTTGGGAGCGGCAGTGCGGTCATTGCGGCGAATCGGACGCGAGCCAGAAGCAGCCTGCTTGCCGCCACGCGGTGCACGCTTGCGATTGTCGGCCATAAAGCGACCTCCTTAAATAGATAACGAGCAAGAATCGACCGTCCGAGCCACGGCACCTTGCCTTTCAATCGTCGGGCATGACCACCAGGTCTATACCCTCCTCTTTCAAGGCAATCTGCCGCACCTCGAACGGTCGACAAATACTAGAGACTCTTAATACGAGTGCCCGCAGCCGTATCCTCGATTGTCAGACCCAGGTCCTTGAGCTGATCGCGGATGGCGTCGGCCAGATCCCAGTTCTTGGCGGCACGGGCCTCGGCGCGGGCCTCAAGAATCTTGGCAGCAGCCTCGTCCACGTCGTCGCCCGTATAGGCAACCAGACCGGCGGCAACGCCCAGCAGACCCAGCGGCAGCTCGACCTTGGGCTCGGGAAGCTCAACACCAAACGTATCGAGCAGCTCGACCAGCGTATCGGCGGCGGCCAGGGCAGCGGCCTTGTCGGCGGCGTCGCCCGCCTGCTCCAGGTACTGGTTGCACTCGGTCACAAAGCCAAAGACGGCACCCATGGCACCGGCGGTGTTAAAGTCGTCGTCCATGCACTCCTTAAAGGTGGCGCGGGTCTCGGCGGCCTTGGCGGCAAACGCCTCGGATGCTGCCTCATCGGCATCGGCCGTCGCATGGTTCGCGGCCCAGCGCAGGTTCTCGACCGTACCGGCGATACGCGTGAGCGAATTCTCGGCACCCTCCAGGCGCTCCCAAGAAAAGTCGAGCGGCGACCGATAGCTCGTCTGCAGCATCAGCAGGCGCAGGGCGGCAGCGGAGTGCTGATCGAGGACCTCGGCCAGCGTAAAGAAGTTGCCGAGCGACTTGGACATTTTCTCGCCGTCTACCAGCAGCATGCCCGTGTGCATCCAGGTGTTGGAGAAGCCCTGGTGCCAGGCGCAGGTGGCCTGGGCGCACTCGTTCTCGTGATGCGGGAAGGCAAGGTCGGAGCCGCCGCCGTGGATATCGATCGGGGTGCCCAGGTAGCGATGCACCATGGCGGCGCACTCGGTGTGCCAACCGGGACGGCCCTCGCCCCAGGGGCTCGGCCAGCTGGGCTCGCCGGGCTTGGCGGCCTTCCACAGGGCAAAGTCGAGCGGGTCGTTCTTGTCCTCGTTCTCCTCGATGCGCGCGCCAACCATAAGGTCGTCGATGTTGCGGCCCGAGACCTGACCATAGTTGGGATCGCTGCGCACGGCAAAGTACACATCGCCGTTATCGGCTGCGTAAGCGTGGCCCTGCTCGATAAGCGTCTTGATCATGGCGATCATGGGGCCGATCTCCTTGGTGGCGCGGGGGCGCACATCGGGATCGAGCACGTTGGCGGCGCGCATGACGCCGATGAACTTGTCCGAGAACTCCGTCGCGACCTCGGCGGCAGTGCGGCCCTGCTCGTTGGCGCGCTTGATGATCTTGTCATCGACATCGGTGAGGTTCTGGGCAAACGTGACCTCGTAGCCGCTCGCGATGAGCCAGCGACGAATCACGTCAAAGCTGATGAACGTGCGGGCATTGCCGATGTGGATGTTGTCGTAGACCGTGGGGCCGCACACGTACATGCGGACCTTGCCGGACTCGATGGGCTGGAACTCTTCCTTTTTATGGGTAGCGCTGTTGTAGATACGCATTCGTTACTCCTTAACGGTTTTCTGTAGCAGGCAGACGGCCCAGGCGCCGATTCCCTCGCCCTGGCCTTCCCAACCGAGCTTTTCGGTCGTAGTGGCGGCGACGCCCACGTTTTCGACGTCAACGCCCAGGGCATGGGCAAGGTTGGCGCGCATGGCATCGCGGTGCGGGGTGATCTTAGGCTGCTGGCAGGCAATGGTGCAATCGGCATCGACAAACTCGAAGCCCAGCTCGCGCGCATAGTCCATCACGCGAGCGAGCAGCACCATCGAATCGGCACCCTCATAGGCGGGGTCGGTATCGGGGAATAGCTTGCCAATGTCTCCCCCGCGGCAGGCGCCCAGAATGGCGTCGGCCAAGGCGTGCGCGAGCACATCGGCATCCGAGTGGCCCAGCAGGCCGCGCTCGTAGGGAATGTCGACACCGCCGATGATACATCGACGCCCCTCCACCAGACGGTGAACGTCGTAGCCATGGCCAATGCGCAGGTTACTGAACATGGGGAAGGTCCTCTCCCTCGGCCATGCGGCCAAGCAGAATCGCGGTTACGGGACGCAAGTCCTCGGGCACCGTCACCTTAAGGTTATCGCGCGGGCTCTGGACGCAGCGAACGCGCCCACCCATGCGCTCGACCAGCGACGAATCATCGGTGCCGATAAAGCCCTCGGCAATGGCTGCAGCGTGGGCGCGCTTCATAACATCGACGCTAAAGATCTGCGGCGTCTGAGCAGCCCAATAAAGCTCACGCGGCGGCGTCTCGACGATGTTATCGCCGTCAACGATCTTGAGCGTGTCGATCGCGGGTTGACCGCACACGACACCGTCGAGCGAGCGGTCGCCCACAAGCACGTCGATCGCATGATCGATGGCCTCGGTCGTGATGAGCGGACGAGCGCCGTCGTGAATGGCGACGTACTCAAAGCCCGCCGGCACCGCGTGCACGCCGGCGCGGGTGGAATCCTGACGAGTATCGCCGGCATCGGCAAAGCTGATGGGCGTGTCATAGTCAAACGGGTCGATGGCCAGGCGGCGCATCTCGGCACGGCGCTCGGCAGGGCAAACCACGACGATGTGGCCGACCTTGTCGCTACGATCGAACGCGCGGATGGACCAGCTCATGAGCGGACGGCCCGCCACGTTAACGAGCTGCTTGCCGCCGGGATTTCCAAAGCGCTGGCCGCTGCCGCCGGCAACGACCACGGCGCATACGGGCGCCATTATGCGTTCCCCTGTTTGGTGCCCTTCATGCGGTACAGCGAGTCCGCAAGAATGGCAGGGTTGTTGACGCCAAAGTCGCCCAGGCGCTCCGGGTCCTCGCTGATGTCGTCCATGAGCTCCTGCAGCGAGCCATACTCGTCGACGATCTTCTCGGCCACGCCGTCGCGCACGACGGACACGCGCGAAAGCGTGCGCAGGCCCAGCGGCGTCATGACGGAATCCTCGTCCAGGTCGTCATAGCCCAGAACTGCCGCCACGTGCTGCGGGTCGGACAGGTCCTTAGGCGTCATGCGGCTCAGCTCGGCGCGGATCTTCTCGGCGTTGGCCTCAGAGGAATCACTTGCGTAGTCGCGGATCATCAAGTCGTATTCGGTATCCATGCTGGAGCCCGCGAGCTGCTCGAGCTGCATCTGCACGAGCTTGCCCTGATTACCCAGCTTGACGATGCAATCCTTAAGCTCGGTCTTTGCCTGTTGCATGATCTCGAAACTCGAAAAGATGCCGGTGATGTCGGCGAGCGTGACGTAGTCGTCGAGCTCAAGGGCCGTCAGGCGCAGCAAGGAGCGGTCGAGCGACTGACGGGTAGTCTGGAGCGTGGCGACGAGCTGGTTGACCGAGCTCATGATGGTGGTGACGGGCTGGATCTCGTAGCTCTTGCCGTGGACGTACACGTTGACGACGGCACGACGGGCCGAGACCGAGATCACGATGGCATCGGTGAGCACCGACATGCGAGCGGCAGTACGGTGACGCATGCCCGTCTCACTCGTGGCGAGCGAGGGATCGGGATTGAGGTGGAAGTTGGCGCGCAGGATCTGGGTGAGGTCGCCATCGATAACGATGGCGCCGTCCATCTTGGAAAGCTCGAACAGGCGGTTCGAGGTAAACGAAATGTTGAGCGGGAAGCCGTCGTTACCGGCAGCGAGCACGTTTTCAGTGTCGCCGACGCAGATAAGGGCACCCAGGTGACCGGCAATGATCATGTCGAGGGCGGTGCGGATCGGCTGACCAGGTGCCGTCAGGCGAATGGCCTGTTCCATACGCTTTTGCAGCTCGTTCTTATCCAAGGCATCGCTCCCATCGTATACGCTCCATAAACGTCAATAAGTTTCTCACGGTTTGCCCCTGTGACGCCCGCAAAATCCGATGCTTACAGAATGAGCGAACACCGCTAAGATAGCTAATTTGGGACGGGCTCTTTGACTACCCACTCAACCATGTGCCAAGGATAGTCTTTATGTTGCTCCCCCAAGAGGTACACGCGGGCCCGCCCGCAGAGAGGGAGCCAGACTATGGGACTCGCAGAGCTCGTGCTGCTCGCCGTTGGCCTTTCGATGGACGCCTTTGCCGTATCCATCTGCAAGGGCCTTGGCATGAAGAAGATCAACCTTAAGGTCGCCGTAGTGCTCGGCCTGTTCTTTGGCGGCTTCCAGGCCGGCATGCCCGTGATCGGATGGGCGCTTGGCAGCCAGTTTATGGGCATCATCGGCCCCATCGACCACTGGATCGCCTTTATCCTGCTCGCCTTCATTGGCGGCAAAATGCTGTGGGAGGCCCCTACCGAGGACGAGGATGAAGGCGACGGCAAGGATGCCGAAAAGATTGACCTGGGCGAGTACATGATCCTCGCCATCGCCACCTCAATCGACGCCCTAGCCGTGGGCATCTCATTTGCCGCGCTCTCGGTCGACATCATGCCCGCCGTGTCGCTCATCGGCATCACGACCTTTATCTTCTCCGTCGCCGGCGTAGTGATCGGCCACACCTTTGGCGCGCGCTACGAAAAGCCTGCCACCATCGTGGGTGGCGTCGTGCTCATCCTCATCGGACTTAAGATCTTGCTTGAGCATCTGGGGATTCTCGCGATATAAAAAACGCCTCTCATAAGCTCAACGTCAATGTAGAGGTCTCATGCAGAGTTTTGCATAATGCCTTTTCGTGCAGACTTTTGCATGTCATACTGATATGCAAAAGTCTGCACGTTAGGAGATCGCCATGGATACCCTTCCCATCACCACACCGCGTCAAGCTGGCATCTATGTGCGCCAGGCACGCGAGGCTCAGGGTCTCACCCGTGCCGCCCTCGCTAAAAAAGCCGGTGTTTCGGAGCGCCTGCTCGCATCGCTCGAGCTAGGAGACGCCACGGGTATTCGGCTCGACAAGTTGCTGACTGTCTTTAACGCACTCGGCATAGGCCTCTTTGCGCAAAGCGATAACGACTCCATCGCATCGCCCTCCGAACATCCAACGACGATAGCGGACCTCCCTATCGCGAACTCGAATGCCCTACCAAAGCCAAGCGTAGGCAGACGACCCGCTCGACAAGGAGCGCCATCTTCCTATGGTGCCTTGCTGGCCCAAATCGCAGCCGAGCAAGGCCTTACCGACACTTCAGACCTCTCCTTTGGCTGTAAGGTTGTGAAATAAATGGCAGAAATGGAGCTTGCGACCCTCATTTGTGGCGAAATCGCAGGCACTCTCCGGCAAGACGAGCATGGACTCTGCAGCTTTGTATACGCCCCAACCTATCGCGGGGCACCGCTATCGCTAACAATGCCGCTTTCCAATCGCACGTATGGCCATAACATCGTCCGCCCGTTCCTATTTGGCCTTTTGCCCGACAGTCAAGAGCAGCGTCGCGCCATTGCCACCGAGCATGATGTTGCATCTAACAACCCCGTCGCCCTCTTGTGCCATATCGGTCTTGACTGCGCGGGGGCCGTTCAGTTTTGTCGAGCCGATCAATTAGACGCCGCCCGCGGCAGGGTCTCGGCATACCGCCCGCTTACCAGTTCTCAAATCGCTCATAAGCTCAAAGCAATTCGCGATGACGAAAGAGAGACATGGATGGGCTCCAACGAAAGCTGGTCCCTGGGCGGCAATCAAGGCAAATTTGCACTAGCTTGGCATGATGGCCAATGGTGCGAATGTCTAGGGTCATCCCCCACTACCCATATCTTCAAAAATGGTGTCGTTGGGTTCAAACATCAGGCCTTAAACGAATTCGTCTGCATGAAAACGGCTCGGCGTGTTGGCATTCCAACTGCCGACGTCTCCTATTGCACATTTGAAGACGAAGCCGCGCTCGTCGTTGAACGGTACGACAGAATGGTCAATAGCAGCGGAAATATCGAAAGGCTGCATCAGGAGGACTTTTGCCAGGCGCTCGGTGTATTGCCAAGCCAGAAATACACCGCCGACGGAGGACCGACTACACGAGACATCCAAGAACGACTGATTAACACAGTCCCCCACCACATGAATCTTGTGCTTTTTACCTATATGTTGTTCTATAACGCCATTATCGGAGCGCCTGACGCACACGCTAAAAACTACTCGCTCATCCTAGGCAAAGGCACAAACGCGGCACTCGCACCCATGTACGATGTCGCATCGGGCTTGGCGTATGAGAGCATGCGACGTCGGGCACGCCTTGCTATGAGCGTTGGCGGCGAAAATCGTGTGGGGCGCATCGGTCCAGGTGCTATCCGCCGATACCACGGTATGGGCGACCCCGCGCTGGAGACGGCGCTCACCGATGCCGGGCTATCCGAGAAGTTTTGCTTTGCGACCATGATGGACCTCGCCTACGAGGTACCCATTTGCATGGAAGAGGTCATGGACGAATACGCCGACCTGCCCGGCATGGCGGACCTGCGCGATCATATGCTCGGCCCCGTCCGCGAAAACTGCCAGCGAACCCTCGACCTCATCAGGGCGGATATGGGCTAGACGCCAATCAATTTCCCATTTCTTAAAAGAAGAGAGGGGACACCTGTCGCAAAAGACCGGGTACCCCCTCTCGTAATGTCATTTGCAATCCGCTAGCACGTGGCTCGGACTGCTGCTAGCGCAACCTTCACGCGGCGAGGCGCTTGAGCACGTCGATGAGCAGCTCGTAGAAGCGCTCGGCAGAAGCGAGCTCCATGCTCTCGTCCGGGGTGTGGACATCGGAGAGCGTCGGGCCCACGGCGATGGCGTCCAGGCCGTGCAGGGCCTCGGCAAACAGGCCGCACTCAAGGCCGGCGTGAATGGACTCGATGCGCAGCTCGGAGCCAAAGAGCTCGCGATAGCTCTCGACAAAGACGTCGCGGACCGGCGAATGCTCGGCATAGCTCCAGCCGGGATACTCGAACTCAAACTTGGCGTCGAAGCCCAGGACATCGGCAAGCGTCTGCAAACGATCCTTGAACTCGTTCTGCAGCGAGGTGATCGAGGAGCGCGGGGAAAGCATGATCTTAACCTCGTCGTCAGAGGTGGCAACCACACCGATGTTGGAGGAAACCTCGACGGAGCCGTCGGTGGCGACGTTGCGGCGAATCACGCCGTTAGGGGCAAGACGCAGGGCGCGGATGAGGGCAAGCGCGGACTTCTGGTCCATGGCCTCGACCTCGGCGTCGTCGGCAATCTCGACGGTGCAGGTAAAGCCGGGGTCGAAGACCTCGAGCTCGGCAGTGACGTCGGCGATGATGTCCTTTGCGATCTGGGCCGCGGCCTCGGCGGCAGCGTGGTCGGCGTAGACCAGAACAGCCTTGCACTCACGGTTGATGGCGTTGTCCTTGGTGCCGCCGTTAAAGCTGACGATGGCGGGCTCACCGACAACCATCAGGCGGTCGATGATGCGAGCCATGATAAGGTTGCCGTTGCCGCGCTCCAGGTGGATATCGCTGCCGGAGTGACCGCCCAGCAGGCCGGAGATGTCGAGCGTGAGGGTGCTACCGGTCTTGTGCTCGCGCGCGATCGGGCAGGTGTAGGTAACGACGACGCCGCCGGCGCAGCTGACGGTGGCAACGCCCTCTTCCTCGGAGTCAAGGTTAATCATGGTGCGGGCGCTAATCTGGGACTTGTCGAGCGTCTCGGCGCCGACCAGGCCAGTCTCCTCGTCGGTGGTGAATACGCACTCGAGGGCCGGATGGGCAATCGAATCGTCGTTGAGCACGGTAAGCATAAGCGCGACGGCGATACCGTTGTCGGCGCCCAGGGTGGTGCCGTTAGCGGTGAGGACGCCGTCCTTGACGACCAGGTCGATACCGTCGGTCGTAAAGTCGTGCTCAACGGAGCCCAACTTGTCGCACACCATATCGATGTGGCCCTGCAGCATCACGGTCGGGGCATTCTCGGCACCGGCAGATGCGGGCTTGCGAATGATGACGTTGTAGACCTCGTCCTGATACACATCGAGGCCGCGCTCCTTGGCAAACGCAACCAGGAAATCGCTGATGCCCTTCTCGTTGCCAGACCCGCGGGGGATCGCGCTGACCTCCTCAAAGAAATGGAACAGCTGGGCGGGCTCGTAGCCGGTAATCTTGTAATCCATGGTGCCTCCTTGGCGCAACTGGTTAGACAGTAAGACATGCGACTTGTATATTCCCAGACTTTGCGTGCATAAACCAGTCGAAAACGCCGAGCGCCCTTGCATCATCGGCTAACGGTGAGGAAACACCACTTTATCAAGGTAAAGCAAGCTAGACGGGCCGTGCAGAGGGAACGTTGGACCCCCCAACCAACCTCAACGCCTGTTGAACATTAATGCACACACCATTGGTATGTTTAATAAGATTCTTGTCCTCCGTCACGACGTAATCGGCATCAATGCGATTGGCGACGCCCAGCATCAGGTCGTCCTCAAAGTCATTGTGGTGGTACTTGAACACAAAGGAGTCGAAGACCTCGTCTGCACCGACCGGGGCGATGAGGGCTAGCTCGCGCATCTGTCGAACGCATGCCCAGGCCGTTTCGTCTGCCGCCGCAATGGCGTTAGCGCTCAGTGAGCCAGTCTTTCTTCGGCACTCCTGCTTGATTGCCGCCGAGACAAGATATGAAACGTCTTTGACCGAAAGCGACGAGGCAAACAGGGCAATCCGCTCCGAGGCGTCGGCAATCTCGATCAGATGGACGACATTTGCCGTACGGTCAGACCTGCCAGAAAAATAATCCATCCATACGTTGGTATCGATTAACAGCTTGAGGACGCCTTCTGTGCTCATAGTTCCACCCACTCGGGATAGCGCTCCGCCATGGCCTCCTCATAGAGGTCGTCATAGTCTCCCGAGAACTCAGGGATGGGGACGCCGTATTTGAGGCACGAATCGCGAACGATATGGCTGCCTTGCGCGGCCCTTGACTCCATGCGCCGGGGCTCCACTCCGTCAGAAACCGGAGCCGCCGCGTCTCCCTTCGAGGGCATGCGTCCGTTAACGACCAGATACTCCCAAAGTGTCCGAACGGCTTGTGACGGCGTCATGCCAATATGAGTCAGGACGGCGTCTCCCGCCTCTTTGAGCTGGCGATCTATACGCACGTTCATCTGAACTGGCCGCGTGTCGAGTACTGACGTAGGCATATCAGCTCCTTTGCTATACTATATCTCGATTTTAGTATAGCACGGCAGACTGAAGCGCATTTCAATAGAAATGAGGGCGCTTCCTTATCGGAAACGCCCCCGTTATACAAGGTATGTTCAATCCCTACAGCGCACCAGAGCCGGCTTGCATCATGCCACCGGGGCCCGAGCTCACGCCACTGCTCACAGGCGCGGCGTTTCCGGTGTGCGGCACCGCCGGAGCGGTATCGCCACCGAGCGTGCCCGCCGGACGCGGTGCCGGGATCTCGCCCGTGCCGTGGCTAAAGACAAACTTGCCATCGGCCACGTCGCACAGGACGGTATCGCCCTCGCCCCACTCGCCGGCCAGAAGCTCCTCGGACAGCGGGTCCTCGATGAGCTTTTGAATAGCACGACGCAGCGGACGTGCGCCATTGGTAAGATCGGTACCCTCGGCCACAATCTTGTCGTAGGCCGCATCGGTGAGCTTGATGTTCATGCCGTTTGCGATCAGGCGCTGGCGCAGATCGTCCACCAGCAGGTGCGCGATCTTAGTCAGGTTCTCGCCCGAGAGCTTCTGGAACACCACGATATCGTCGATACGGTTGAGCAGCTCGGGGCGGAACAGGCGCTTGAGCTCGCCCATCGCGCGGCCACGGATCTCACTCGACGTGAGACCCTGCTCGCCGGTGGTGCCAAAGCCCACGCTCGCATCCTGCGCGATCTCGCGGGCGCCCACGTTGGACGTCATGATGATCACGGTGTTGCGGAAGTCGACCGTCTTGCCCTGGCTATCGGTCAGGCGGCCCTCCTCCAGCACCTGCAACAAAATGTTGAAGATGTCGGGGTGCGCCTTCTCGATCTCGTCGAACAGCACGACCGAATACGGGTGACGACGAACGGCCTTGGTAAGCTGACCGCCCTCGTCGTGACCCACGTAACCCGGAGGGCTACCGATGAGCTTGGAGACCTCGAACTCGCTGCCGAACTCCGACATGTCGAAGCTGATGAGCGCGTCCTTGCTGCCAAAGAGGTACTCGGCGAGCGTCTTGGCGAGCTCGGTCTTGCCTGTGCCGGTGGGACCCAGGAAGATAAAGCTGCCGCCGGGGCGACGCGGGTCCTTGAGCGGCGAACGGCTGCGGCGCACGGCCTTGGCGACGGCCTCGACTGCCTCATCCTGACCGATGATGCGCGTCTTGAGCACGCTTTCGGTCTGCAGCAGGCGCCGGCTCTCGCTCTCGGTGAGCGAGGAAACCGGCACGCCCGAAGTCACGGACACAATGTCGGCGATCTGACTCACGTCGATGGTGAGCGGGCTGGCGTCGAGCTCGGCCGTCCAGGCGGCCTTGGCCTCGGCGAGCTCAATCTCGGCAGCCTTCTGCTGCTCGGTGATCTCGGCGGCCTTGTTCATGTCATCGCTCTCCGTGGCCTCCTGTGCGGCAGCCTTGAGCTCTTCCACGCGATGCTCCGCCTCGCGCACCGGCTCGGGCGCGCGATTCGCGGCGATGCGAGCGCGGGCACCGGCCTCGTCGATGAGGTCGATGGCCTTATCGGGCAGGAAGCGATCCTGGATGTAGCGGTTGGAAAGGTTCGCGGCGGCCTCGATAGCACCCTGCGTATAGCGCACATGGTGGTGCTCCTCGTAGCGCGGCTTGAGCGCGGTCAGGATCTTGACCGTGTCCTCGACGCTCGGCTCCTCGACATCGATGGTCTGGAAGCGACGCTCGAAGGCCGGGTCCTTGGTGAGGTACTTGCGGAATTCCTCGGCCGTGGTGGCGCCGATAATCTGGAAGGCACCGCGCGCGAGTACGGGCTTGAGCATGGAGCTCGCATCGATGGAGCCCTCGGCAGAACCGGCACCGATGATGGTATGCATCTCGTCGATAAACAGGATGACGTCGTCCGCTTCGGTGGCCTCCTGGATCACGTTCTTGAGGCGCTCCTCAAACTCGCCGCGATACTTGGCACCCGCCACGAGACCCGGCAGGTCGAGCGTCCAGATATTCTGGTTCATGAGGTTCTCGGGCACGTTGCCGGCAGCAATCTGCTGCGCCAGGCCCTCGACGATGGCCGTCTTGCCCACGCCGGGATCGCCCAGGATAAGCGGATTGTTCTTGGTGCGGCGCGAAAGAATTTCCATCATACGCTGGACTTCCTTTTCGCGACCAATCACAGGGTCGAGCTCGCCGTCGCGCGCCTTCTGCGTGAGGTTGGTCGCGAACTGCTTGAGCGTGTCGGTGCCACTCCCCTTTTGCTGAGAGGCATCCGAGCCGCTAAAGAACGGCAGGCCCGCACCGGGACGACCAGCACCGGCGCCGGCGAGCGGGCGCTTCTTGTCCTGGTCCTTGGCGGTGAGTTTCTCGATAGCCTTTTTAATGGAAGCAGACGACACGCCCAGGCGCATGAGGATGTCCATGGCCATGCCGTTACCCTCTTCGACAATGCCGATGAGCAAGTGCTCGGTCGACACGTAGGTCTGGTTGTTCTCACGCGCCACGCGGAATGAACGCTCCATCACGCTGATGACGAGCGGCGTAAAGGCGAGCTTGGCAGCCTCGGTCTCCTCGCTGGGCTCGGGAACCGTGGTCTGGACCTCTTTGAGGGTATCCATGATGTCATCGTAGGAGATGTCGAGCGAACGCAGTGCCTCGGCGGCAATGCCCTCGTCCTCCTTGGCAAGCGCGAGCAGCAGGTGCTCGGTGCCCACCTTATTTGAGTGCAGATCGAGCGCCTCCTGCTTGGCCATGGACATGACCTTGCGCGCGCGATCGGTAAAACGGTCTAACATGCTAGTTCCTCTTAGACGAGCTAGTTTTTTCAAACGCAAAGCGCCACTCGTGGCGGCGCTTTGGTCTCTTTACCCATATGGAGTATATGTTAACCGTTGGGACCTTTCCCGCCCGTAGCCGCGCGACAACGTCTACAAAAAAGGAATTGCCAGGTGCGTCTGCATCGGCCCAACGAGCGTGGATTTTCGGACACCCATTCCACGAGCGTGGATAATCTCCCGTTTTGAGCCCGTAAACAGGCTAAAAACGGGAGATTATCCACGTTCATGTTTTGCGGATCAGTTTCATTTGCACCAATTAGCTGGTGTGGCGCCAGCGAGGGTCGGTGAGTGTACGTGCCACACCCAGACCAACGGGCAAAAACGCCACGATGAGCACTGCACGCACAAACCAACCGAGCATATTGACCGTGTCGAAGGTGCACATGTAATACATCGAGCGATACAGATACAGGCCCGGCACCATAATGACAATTGATGGCACCGTGAGGGCGATACGTGGGTAGGTGAGCTTGACTTCGGCCAAGCTTGCCAGCAGCCCCGATACCAGCGCGCCGATAAACGCTGCCGCCTCGGGAGGCATTCCCGCGCTGAGTCCCAGGAAGGGAAGCATCGTCGGCGCATCGACGAGCGTAAGGCGCAAGGTATTGGACACGGCGCCGATCAGCCCAGCTGCCGCGGCCATCTTTACCGGGCTGTTGAACATCACCGAGAAGCCGAATACGCCAACGAAGCTCATCACCACGCGCAGGAGCGTAAGGGCAAGTGGCGAAAGGCCGAGCGGGGCAAAATCATCCGGTGCCAGCCCCACACATTCGGCAACCATCCAGCCCACAAGGGTCGCCATCACAATAATTGACACAGCATACGAAAGACGCTCGATGCCGCTTCGCATATCGAGCTTAGCGATGTCGAGGCCTGCCGTAATGAGGGGAAAGCCGGGAATCACAAAGAGCATGGCGCCGATATAGCCTTCTTGGTGCGACATTGCCCCCGGAATGACCTGGCCAAGGCCGAGCAATGCCAGCAGATACGAAACGCAAGCGAGCGCAACGCCGATCGTCAGCGCGCTAAACTGGCCAAGACCCTGCTTGAGAATATGGGAGCGAGCAAAGTTACCGACACCAGCGCCTACGAATGCGCAGGCCATCTCGATAGGGCCGCCGCCGAGCAAAAAGACGAAGGCGCCGCAAGCACAGGCTGCCGCAAGGCCCTGTTGCCAGGGAGAGTAATCGGGTTTTGAGCTCTCAACGGTCTTGAGCATCTCGTGGTATTCGTGCACGGTAAACCGGCGCCCATACGTCTCGATTTCCTTTAAGAAGCTCTCCATCATTCAAATGCGATGAGTATTGACTCCCGTTGTGGGCAGGCTGACAACCTCGTTAAAGCAGTGACCATCTTCGATGCAGGTGCACTCAAACGACAGAAGACTTAAGTCAACGTGGACGGTGACACCGAGTACGGCGGCAACGCGATTCATGGTATCGCGTACACGCCAGGCACCCGTTCCGCTCGCGAGCATAAGCATACCGGTGCGGCAGATGATGGATGACTTATCGGTGAGCGGCGCATCGACGGCAAGCTCATCGCCTGCCGTCACGATCTGGTGCCAGTCTGTTTTCATATGGAGTGCGCCGGCACGAACACCGTGGTGCATGGGGGCTCTCGAAAGCAGCGAGTCAAGGCGCGAAGACTGTGGGGGCTCCGTTGATTCGTCCTCAACCTCATCAGTCTCTTCATCGACCAGATCAAATGAGTCAAGCGATGCCGGCTCGCGACGATCGATTAGCTCCTCATCCTCATCGTCAAAGTAATTGAACTGATCGAGCATGTCCTCTTCGATTGCACGCTCGCTCGCGTCGTCCATATAGACGCTCCCTTCCTACCGACTAACCCCCATCCTAGGCAGCGACGGCTAAAGGAAACATAAAAGAGACGACTGCTATACGAGCCATGTGCGCAATAGCCGTTGGGTAGTCGTTTAAGAACGTCCCCAATGACTATTGACAGCCAAGGCAACGTCGATGTTTTGGTAGCGACAGACACTATGACCCAATCCGAGGGCACTAAAAAGATAGGAGCCCCCGCTCGTGACCGCGGGTCGGGGCTGTGACAATGATGTTGAAGTGCCATAGGCGCAGCCGCGCCGCAACGAGGTTGGGAGGCTCCCATGCCAAAGTATTCTACCGCGTTCGGGATGGACGTCCACCTGAGGTCGACCACCGTCTGCGCCCTCGACGCGGACACCGGCGAGGCCGTGACGAGGAGGTTCCCCGGCAACCCCTGGGGCGAGATCGCCGGGTGGATGGATGGGTTCCCCGGGCCGTCGCTCGCGGCCTACGAGAGCGGCTACCTCGGCTTCGCCCCGCAAAGGGAGCTCGCCGGGCTCGGCGTCGAGTGTGTCGTCGCCGCGGTCTCGAAGATCCCCAGGTCGGCCGCCGACTCGGCCTCCAAGAACGACAGGAACGACGCCGCCAGGATGGCCAAGTGTTAGCGCTACTGTAAAAACAACCATTTTGACCAACGCTCAACAACCAATCAT
>DXZT01000015.1 GCA_019419545.1 Collinsella sp.
ATTTTCCGGTTCGACGAACAGCCGATCGTGTCAAATTTGGTCTAACAGAGCCAATGGAAAAGCCCGTTTGACGGGGCAAACGCCGGGCCACATAATGGTTGTCCGGCGTTTGCCCAGATAAAACCTGCCAAAATAAACCTGTCCCTTTTTGGCAGGTTACTCGGCGCTCTTGAGGGCGCCGACCATGTCGATCTTGTTGAGGGTACGGTTGGTGGCGAGGTTGACGATAAACGTAAAGCCAAAGGCCAGAAGCACGGATAGCACGTAGCTCAGCGGCTCGACCTCAACATCAAAATACAGCGACGGCATCTGCAAAATGTACGTAAAACTCTCGGCCAGCAAGCCGCCCAGCGGCACGCCCAGCGCAGCGCCGATCGCCGTGAGGATCAACGTCTCCTTGTTGACGTAGTGGTGCACCTCGCCACGGCGGAAGCCCAGCACCTTGATGGTCGCCAGCTCGCGTTCGCGCTCCGAACTATTCGTATTAGACAGCGTAAACACCACCACAAACGACAGGCACGCCGCCATAAAGGTCACAAGCACCACGACCGAGTTGATGATGGTGAAGTTGGCCTCATAATTCTCCCAATGCTCGGCCGTACTCGAAATCGTAAGCCAACCGTCACTCTTAAGATTCTTGCTAAACGCAATCTGGTCGGCCGACGAACCCTTAAGCAGCACAAAGACGCCGTTAAGGCGTGCACTTCGACCGAACGCACGCTCATAGGTGCCCTGCGTCATATAAAGCGTGTTGCCCAGATAGTTGAGCGAGATGTCGCTGACTTTGACCTTGGCAACATTGAGCGACGAATCCTGGACGTGAGCCGTGTCACCCGGCTTGATCCCCAGCACCAGCTGAGAGCTCTTGCTCAAATACACGTCTCCGTCACGCAGGGCGAGCGGTTCTTTGGACTCATCCTCCAGGCGCACGTAATCGCCCAAGTCACCCGTGCGGTCGTCGGGAATCACGATGAGCTGCACGGTCTCGCTCTTGCCGCCAAACGTAAAGGTGACGTTGTCGGTCATAATCGGCAGGGTCGAGGTCACCGTCACGTTGGAATCATTGGCCGTGCTGCGCTCATCCAATGCCGCGCACGTCTGCGAAAAATCGTCGGGATTGGCGACCGCCAGCAAGTCATAGCGCGTGATATGCCCGTACTGTTTGGGCGAAAGCGCCACCGACGTGTCGCGAATTCCCATACCGCAAATCACGAGCGCCGTGCAGCCGGCGATACCGAAGATGGTCATAAAGGCGCGCTTTTTGTAGCGGAACAGGTTACGTGCTGCCACCTTGTTCAAGAAGCCCATGCGGCGCCAAATAAAGCCGATGCGCTCGAGCAGAATGCGTGAGCCGGCGCGCGGCGCCTTGGGACGCATGAGCGAAGCCGGCGTCTCGGCCATCTCGTGGCGGCAGGCGATAATCGTAGCGCCCACCACGCCCACGGCAAACAGCGCCACCGAGACAATCGAGGACACGATATCGTACGAAAGCAGCATCTGGGGCAGTGAGTACATATCATCGAACACCGTAAACAAGAACAGCGGCAGGCCCACAAATCCGATGATGTTGCCGAGCACGCCGCCAATTAGACACGCCCACAGCGCGTAGTCCACGTATTTGGACAGGATACGCCCGCGTGAATAGCCGAGCGCCTTGTACAGACCAATAAGCGTGCGCTCCTCCTCGACCATGCGGGTGGCGGTGGTGAGGCTGATAAGCACGGCGACGATAAAGAAGATGAACGGGAACACCGTGGCAATGGCCTCAATTGACGAGCTATCGCTCTCCACGCTCGAGTAGCTTGCGATGTTATCGCGGTCCTGGATGTACCAGGTGCATTCGCCCAGGTCAGAGAGCTCGGCGCGGGCATCGGCAAACTGCTGGTCGGCGGCGGCACGGCGCTGGTCCAGGTCGGCTTGCGCCTGCGCACGCTCGTCGCTGCCCTCGGCCATGCGATTAATGTTGTCCTGCTCGATCCCAAAGACCATATTCGCCTGACGCTCAGCCGCGTCCAAGCTCGCCGGTGTGTCGACCGTCAGCTCCTGGGCGCGCGCCTTCTCACGCTCCTCGCGGATCTTCTCGATATTGCCCTTGACCTCATTGATCTTTGCCGAGTAGGCATCCGAATAGGAGTTGAGGCTCTTGGCTCCCTCGACGACCACGTGGACAGCGGAGTAGGAAGAAGATGTCGCGGCATCCTCGCTCACGTAGAACTTGTAGTCCGCAGTCGAAGCAGCGCGAAAGGCGTTGACTGTCGAGTCGGAGCTCACGTCGGTAGGATCGAGAACCTCGGCCGTGATGGTGTAGTCCCCATCGGCAAACTGGTCCTTGGCGCTTTGGTTCGACGAGCTCGCATCGTTGGCGGCAAAGCTCACCGTATCGCCGATTTTCTTGCCCGAAGCCTTCAAAAAACGTGAGGTCACTGCCACTTCGCCCGAAGTCTCGGGCAGCTCGCCGCGCACTAGCACCGGTTGGTCAATATTCTCTTTGGAGAGGCTCTGTACGACGACACGCTCGCGCGTCGTACCCACGGCGGTATAGGCGGTCTCGGTATAGATGCCCTCGGCCGTCTCGACGCCATCGACCTCTTGGATCGCGGCAATATCGTCATCGGTCAGACCATAGGTCGACTGCACGTTGATGTCATAGACATTCTGCTGGTCAAAATAGGCGTCGACCGAATCACACAGGTCCTCGCAGCCCGCCTTAAGGCCGCACATCACGCTCACGCCAAGCGCGGTGATCACAACGATAGACAAGAAGCGTTTGAGGCTGCCGCGAATCGTGCGGTAGATGCCACGGCGAAAAACCGTCGGCACCATATCGTTTGAGCTTTGGGCGGTACGGTAGGTCGTAAAATCCTGCTCGCGCTCCGTGTTCTGCGCGTCGCGGCGTTGACTGTTTTGGCGGTCCTGATTCATGGGCGCTACCACTCGATCGTCTCGATAGGCACAGGATTTTGCTGGATCGTCTCGCTCTCCACGCGGCCGCTCTTAAAGCGGATCAGGCGATCGGCCATGGGCGCCAGCGCAGAGTTGTGGGTGATGATGATGACCGTAATGCCTTGCTTGCGGCAAGTGTCCTGTAGCAGCTGCAAGATCTGCTTGCCGGTTTTGTAGTCGAGTGCACCCGTAGGCTCGTCGCACAAAAGCAGCTTGGGGTTCTTAGCCAGCGCGCGGGCGATGGATACGCGCTGCTGCTCGCCGCCCGAAAGCTGCGCCGGAAAGTTAGCGAGGCGGTCGCCCAGGCCAACCTGGCGAAGCGTTTGCTCGGCATCGAGCGAATCGGGGCAGATCTGCGCCGCGAGTTCGACGTTCTCAAGCGCCGTCAGGTTAGGGACCAGATTGTAGAACTGAAAGACAAAGCCAACATCGGCGCGACGGTATTCCACAAGCTGAGCCTCGTTGGCAGAGCTCACGTCACGCCCGTCCACCGTCACGGTGCCAGAAGTTGCCGTGTCCATGCCGCCCAGAATGTTGAGGGCCGTGGTCTTGCCGGCACCCGAAGCACCCAAAATGATGGCGAGCTCGCCGCGCTCGACCGTAAAGCTCGCGCCGTCGAGCGCGTGGATGCGGGCATCGCCCTCGCCGTATGCCTTGATGACGTCTTTGAATTCGATATAGGCCATCGATTAATTCCCATCTGGTCGGATAACTCTTTAGTATTACCCATTTCCCACCTACCAAAAAGGGACAGGTTTATTTTGGCAGGTTTTATATGGGGAAACGGCAGCTATAGATAGGGCGCCGGGGAGGCCGAGAAATCATCAACGGGGTCAGGCCGACCGCCAAACACAACGCACGCATCTCAATCTGTCAGCCAAATCATTCGAACAGCTGTTCGTTTCTATGATATGATTCAACTATCTAAGCAGGCCAATACGCAGAAAGGCGGCCAACATGGCGTTCGACTTTAAGAAGGAATGCAAGGAGCTCTACAAACCTGCAAGCAAGCCGAGCATCGTAACAGTCCCGCCTATGAGCTACGTTGCCGTTCGCGGAAAGGGCGACCCAAATACCGAAGGTGGCGAGTATCAAAACGCCCTGCCGCTACTTTACGGCATCGCCTATACCGTCAAGATGTCGAAGAAAGGCTCAAGGAGTATCGAGGGCTATTTCGACTTTGTGGTACCGCCGCTCGAGGGTTTCTGGTGGCAAGAGTCCCCGAGCGGCGGCATCGATTATGTACGCAAGGACAATTTCAACTTTATCTCGTGCATCCGCCTGCCCGATTTCGTCACCCGAGATGACTTTGACTGGGCAGTCGCGGAAGCCACGACCAAAAAGAAACTGGACTTTTCCGCCGTCGAACTGCTTAAAGTTGACGAGGGTCTCTGCGTTCAATGCATGCACACCGGGCCCTACGACAACGAACCGGCGACCGTAGACGCTATGCATGAATACACGACCGAGCTGGGCTATGTTCCCGACTTCTCAGACACCCGTTTACATCACGAAATCTATCTCTCCGATCCACGCAAATGCGCACCGGAGAAACTTAAGACCGTGGTTCGTCATCCTATCAAGCGCGCTGAATAGCGTGGGGCGTCATTTCACGCGCCAGGTTTTAAGCCGGCCAACCAGCCGCCTCCTAGGCCGTCCGGTAATTATCTTGACGCGGCCCGTCGCATCTTATAAGTTTGTTTTGCTAAAGCTGGAAAGCCTCTCAACGATGCGCAACTCCAGCTCTTTTTCTATCAAGAGAGCAAGTGTCGGAAAGCAAAATGTCAGAAAGCAGCGCTTCGAGCAGAATCAAACGCCTGGTCAACACCTATAGCGGTCTCGTGCTCATGGGCGCCGTCGGAATCCCTATCGGCGTTATCGTTGGCGCCATCTGTGCCCTTTTTGGTCGTGTGCTCCTGGCAATCGGCGCCTTCCGTGACGAGCACATCGTACTGCTCCTTCCCTTCCTCGCCCTCATGGGCTTGGCCATCGTATTTGCCTACCTCACCTGGGGCAAAGGCACCGATCGGGGTATGAGCTTAGTATTCGACGTAGGTCACGGACGCGAGGACGCCATCTCCCCGCGTCTGGTGCCGCTCATTATGCTGAGCACGTGGGCCACGCATCTCTTTGGCGGCAGCGCGGGACGCGAAGGCGTAGCCGTGCAGATCGGCGCAACCGTCTCGCATTGGATCGGCCGACGTCTACCTTTCCGAGAACCCGGCAACACGTTTTTGCTTATCGGCATGGCCGCCGGCTTTGCCGGACTCTTCCGAACGCCCCTCGCCGCCACGGTCTTTGCGGTCGAGGTGCTGATCGCCGGACGCATGGAATACCGCGCGCTGTTTCCCGCGCTTACGGCTTCACTTGCCGCAAGCATGACCTCGGGCGCCCTGGGGCTCGAGAAGTTCGAGGTCGCCGTTACCGCCTCGTATGCGCTCGACCTCCCCGGTCTTGGACGGCTGGCGCTGCTGGGCATCGCGTTTGGCATGGTGGGTGGCGCTTTTGCCTGGTGCCTTGCCCACGCCAAGACCCTTGCGGCGCGGCTGCTCCCCAGCCCTTACATACGCATTGCCGTTATGGGCCTTGCGCTGTCGGCGATTCTGTTCGTGCTGTGGCAGGGGCGATACTGCGGCCTTGGCACCAACCTGATATCGGCGGCGCTCAACGGTGACGGCAAGGTCACCATCATGCCTTGGGACTGGGCGCTCAAATTCACACTCACCATCGCCACGCTTGCCGCAGGATATCAAGGTGGTGAGGTGACGCCGTTGTTCTCCATCGGAACCAGCCTGGGTGTCGTGCTCGCCGGAATTCTCGGCATGCCCGTCGAGCTCTGCGCCGCGCTGGGATACGCCGCCGTCTTTGGCAGCGCCACCAACACGCTGCTCGCGCCCATCTTTATTGGCTGCGAGGTCTTTGGCTTTAGCAGTCTGCCGACGTTCTTTATTGTCTGCGTCGTGGCCTACCTGTTCAACATGGATAAGTCGATCTATGCACTGCAGGAGCACAGCCGCACCCGATAAACAGGGCGTTTGCCACCAAAAAACGCGCACGACAGGCCAGGCCCGCCGCGCGCGTCATCCTATACACGATTAGTTATTGTTGTTGGTCATCGAAGCCACTGCTGCCGCAAGATTGGAAATAGGCATTGTCTGCAGCCAGATGCGCCCCGGACCGGTGAGCACAGTGTTAAACACGCCTTCACCGCCAAACATGATGTTTTTGACGCCCTTGACCATCTGCGCGTCGATGCTCACCGTCTCCTCAAAGCCGGCCACGTTGCCGGTATCTACAATCATTTGCTGGCCAGCAGCAAGCTCGTACTCAACTAGGTCGCCGTCGATCTCGGCAAAGGCAATACCCGAGCCCGTGAGCTTTTGCATGATAAAACCCTCGCCGCCAAAGACGCCGGTCTTTGCCTTCTTGTTAAAGTGGATGCTCAGCTCAACACCACTTTCCGCGGCAAGGAACGAACGCTTCTGCAAAATCCAGCTCTTACCAGGGCCAATCTCGATCGGTATAATGCGGCCGGGGAAGCAAGAGCCAAACGCAATCATGCCATCGCCGTGCGCGGTCCAAATGTTTTGGAACAACGCCTCACCCGAAAAAGCCTTAGAGAACATCTTGCCTATGCCACCGCCCGAGGTGGACATCTCCATGTTGGGGGTCATCCAGACCATGGCACCGCTTTCGGTGATCATGGATTCGCCGTCGCTAAGGTTGCACGTAACAACCGGGAAAGCCCCTCCGCCGATCTCGTACTGCATGACCGTCTCCTTTCCTTCGGGAGCCGAACAACGATGTCCATATTTTAGCAGTTAGAGGTGCGTTTATTTGGGTCGGTGGCGTTCATGGCGCCGATCACCGCCAGCCTCCGCTGCCGTCTGCACAGATAAAACCTGCCAAAATAAACCTGTCCCTTTTTGGCAGGTTTTAGAGGCGGACGGTGAAGGTGATCTGATGATCGTGGCCGGATACGGTGGCGGATCCGCCATGGGCTTCGGCGATGGCGCGCACGACGGACAGCCCCACGCCCGAGCCACCTGTCTTGGAGCTGCGCGACACGTCCGCACGATAGAAGCGATCGAACAGCCGGTCCAGGTCGCCCTCGGGCAGCTCATCAACAGCATTCGATACGACAAGCTCGGCCGAGCCTTTGCCCGCACCGCGCGAAACGGCACGCAGGCTCAGCTCGATCACGCTGTCCTCGCTTGCGTAGCGTGTGGCGTTGTCCAGCAGCAGCTCAACAACCTGCGCCACTGCCGCGGCATCGGCATGGGCCCGCACACCGCTCGCGATCGACGTCGACAGCCGCTTTCCGCGCGAAACCGCCACCGATTCAAATGGCGTCGCAGCCGTGTCCACGGCCTCCGAAAGATCAATCGTCGCCATAGTAAAGCCGGCCGAACCCTCGTCCATACGCGCCAGGAACACCAGACGCTCCGTGAGCGCCGTCAGCCGCGCGACCTGCTCGTGAATGCTCTGCGTCCACTCGCTCTCGCCGCTCTCGATCTCTTGGACCTCGTTGGCGGCGTCAATCACGGCCAGCGGCGTTTTGATCTCGTGGCTTGCATCGGTAATGAAGCGCTTCTGTTTGCTATAACTCTCGACCATCGGCCGAATCACCGCACCCGAGGCGACCGTTACAATTGCCAGCACCGCCAGCCAGCCAATGCAGCTGATTGCCACACTCGCGCTCAAAAACGAATGGAAACTTGCAAGCTCGCGCGAACAGTCCACGAACACATAGGTTGTCTTGTCGCCCTGAACCGTAGCCGTATAACGGTAGTTGCCAGAAAAGCCCGAAGTCCAACCCTTGGAATATAGTCCTGCAGCGATGCGGGCGGCACGCTTGGCACCTACCGCGGCAATGCGGGCCGTGTTGACATCGGTCACCTGCCCGCCGGCAATCGACACCGTAAAGTAGCGCGTGTCGAAGGGAGACTCCGCCGTCATGCCTTCAAAATGCACATCGCGAACGGCCGCCCGGTTACCGGTAGCAACCTTGCCGGCAACCGCATCCTGACCGGGACCGGTCTTAGGCTCGTCCTCCCCATCAATGCCATCCTTGCCTGCCAGGATATAGTCCAGTCGTGCATCGGCCATCTTGCAAACATGCGAATAATTGACAATGTTGATGCCAGCGATGATGAGCGTGAGCACCACGGTCACAGCGCCCATGGCAACGAGGATGAACTTACGACGCAGGCGACGGCCCATTGCACTGGCAGCATCGGCGCGCCCCGGATTACCCGAGCCCACACCCATGCCGAGCTTCGCCGCCATGCGCTTGCACCACGTGCGCACGCTCACGCCCGTTCTCCTTCCTCGACAACCTCGAGCGAATATCCCTGGTTGCGCGACGCGCGGATGGCCAGGTCGGCACCCAGTGCCGTCAGCTTTTTGCGCAGGTACGAGATGTAGACCCACACCACATTGGCGCCTTCGGGCGCGTCTTCGCCCCAAACCTCGAGCATCAGACGTTCGGTGGGCATACGCGTGCCGGCGTTGCGCATAAAGAGCTCCATAAGCTGAAACTCACGATTGGCCAGGTGCTCCTCACCCAAGGGACCCGCAAGCGTGCACGATGCCGTGTCGAGGCGCACGTTGCCCACGCTGAGCGTCGTGGCGTCAATTGCCGTGGCGGCACGCGTCATGGCACGAATGCGAGCAAGTAGCTCCTTGGCGGCGAACGGCTTAGTCAGGTAATCGTTGGCGCCGGCGTCCAAGCCCTCGACCTTATCGGACACCTCGCTTTTGGCCGTAAGCATAATGATGGGCAGTCGCTTACCGGCGGCGCGTGTACGCTTGAGCACCTCGATGCCGTCCATCCTGGGCATCATGATGTCCAAAATTGCGGCGTCATAGTCGTTGGCAAGCAGATATTCGAGCGCCGTCAGACCGTCGAGGGCGGTGTCGACCTCGTAGTCGCTATGTTGAAGAATCGCGGTGAGGGCGCGGGAGAGGCCAGGTTCGTCCTCGGCAAGCATCAGCTTCATAGTTGTTCCTTTGGCGCACGGCTATACAGGTTTCGATACTGCCGATGATAGCGCACCGCCAGCTGCCTTAGCGCAGCCCTAGCTGCTCAACCTGCACGTTTTTAAATGCGCAGAATATGGCTTAGCCAAACTTAAGGCGCAGATGCTGAGCACTTGGACGCATGCCGACCGCGAAAGGACGGCGACTCGTTCTTTCAGGGCGTCTTGGCTATGCAAAGTGCCCGAGCGCTATTCCTCGTACGCGCCCTCAAGCCGCAGTAGCCACTCCTTACGGTCGAGGCCGCCGGCATATCCGTTGAGCGAACCATCGGCGGCAACCACGCGATGGCACGGCACAATAATCGAAACAGGGTTGCGAGCGACCGCAGCCCCCACCGCACGAGGAGACACAACGGGGTCCTCGTTTCCCGGTACACGATGTCGAGCCGCAACACGCTGGGCGATCTCGCCATACGTAGCGACCTCGCCACGCGGAATAGAAAGCAGCTCGTACCAGACTTCACGCTGAAACGCCGTGCCAATCAAATGCAACGGCGGCGTATACCGAGGCTCCTGCCCCGCAAAATAAGCATTCAGCCAAGCCCAAGAACGCTCAAGCACCGAAGAGGCCACACCATTTGCCGGACTCACCGACGACATGCCACCGGTACCGGAAACCGCGTCGGCGCCTTCAACATGTTCGGAGTCTTCCCGGAGAAGCGTGGAACCAAAGTGCTCCTGCCCCTCAAACCAAAGCCCCGTCAGACCGCGGCCATCAGCGGCAAGCAAGATTTCGCCCAAAGGCGAAGCAAATGTCGTCGTGACCACCAGCGGCTCCTTTCAAAACTCCGCAACATAATACCGCGAATTGTGCAGACAACCCCAATCGACCCCAAAGTCACCCAAGGCAGCAGGCGCGACAGCGCCCCAGCTGCCGCACGACCCCAAAGTCCCCGCAGGCAGCAGGCGCAACGCGCCGCAGCTGCCGGCCGCGCTCCGCAGCCCCCCCCAAGGCAGCAGGCGCAAAGCGCCGAGGCCGCCGCCGGGACCAGGGCCCGCAACAACCACGTGCCCCCACATCAGCCCAGCGGCCCCAACCAACAACGGCCCCATCGTGGGCAGCTCGCAGCAACGTCACCGCAGGCGGGGGCCGGGCTTGGTTTTCAGAACACTCCGCAGACCAGTGTGGCGCCTTGTCCGCGGCTCCGAAGGAGCAGGACAAGGCGCCACACATGGTCGAGGACGTTCTGAAAACCAAGCCCGGCCCCCGCCGGACAGGTCAACCGCTACTCGCAGAGCAGCTTAGCGATCTGAACGGCGTTGGTTGCCGCGCCCTTACGGATTTGGTCGCCGCAGCACCAGAAGGTGATACCGCGCGCGGCCTCGGGGTTCGAGATGTCGCGACGCACGCGGCCGACCCAAATCAGGTCCTGGTCGGACGTATCCATCGGCATGGGGAAGCGGTCGTGTGCATCCTCGGCGCTCATGTCGTCAACCAGCTTGACGCCGGGAGCGGCAGCCAGCGCAGCACGGGCCTCCTCAACCGTAATGTCGCGCTCAAACTCAAGCGTAATGCTCTCGGAGTGCGAGCGCAGCACGGGCACGCGCACGCAGGTGCAGTTCACGCGCAGCTCGGGCAGATGCATAATCTTGCGACCCTCGTTTTGCAGCTTCATCTCCTCGGAGGTAAAGCCCTCCTCCTTGACGCCGCCAATCTGCGGAATCAGGTTGCTCGCGAGCTGGGCGGCAAATGCGCGCGGCTCGGGAATCTCCTCGCCACGGCCCAAGGCGGCCAGCTGAGCCTCGAGCTCGGCCATGCCGGGAGCGCCGGCACCCGAAGCAGCCTGATACGTCGAGACGATCATGCGCTTCACGCCGGCGAGCTGATGCAGCGGCCACGTAGGAACCAGGCCGATGATGGTCGCGCAGTTGGGATTGGCGATAAGGCCGTGATGCCACTTGATATCGTCGGCATTGATCTCAGGCACAACCAGCGGCACTTCGGGATCCATACGGAAGGCGTGGCTGTTGTCGACCACGACGGCGCCGCGCTTGACGGCCTCGGGCAGCAGCTCCTTGGCGATATCGTCGCCGGCAGCGCCGAGCACGATGTCGCAGCCCTCAAAAGCCTCGGGGCAAGCTTCCTCAATCACGATCTGCTCGCCGCGGAACTCAACGGTCTTGCCCGCAGAGCGCGCGCTCGCCAGCAGCTTGAGCTTACCGACCGGAAACTCCTGCTCGTTGAGGCACTCGAGCATCTGGGTGCCCACGGCTCCCGTCGCGCCCAAAATAGCAACCGTGTACTGTTTCATGCTTCCCCCTTTAAAGGTTTTGGCTTTTGCCCGCACGCCGAGCAGGCCGATTATTGTTGCCAGTGTATACAAGAACGGGGCGGGCACGAAACCCGCCCCGTCGAAACGAAACCGAAACGAAACGCCCCGCCGTAGATTTTTGAGACATGACCAAAAATCTACCGAGCAGTCGCTACTTTTTGAGCGCGGCCGGGGCGGGATCGGCCGGCGCGGGAGCCTCCAGGTCAGAGACCTTCACAATGCCGTTCTCGTCGGAGAAGGCGCGGTAAATGGTCCGAATCGCCAGGTCGAAGTCCTTCTCCTCGACACCGATAATGATGTTGATCTCGTCGCAGCTCTGCGAAATCATGCGCACGCTCACGCCGGCCTGGCCAAGCATGCCAAACAGATGGCCCGAGATACCCGCGCGGCCGCGCAGGTTACGGCCGACGGTCGCAATGAGCGCCAAGCCCTCGACAACCTCAATCTCGAGCGGCTCGACCTCCTGCTGAATGTCGCCCACAAGCGAGTACAGCGAATCGTGAACGTCCTGCTCCTGCACCACGGCGCCAAAGCGGTCGACGCCGGTGGGCATGTGCTCAACGGAAACGTCATAGCGCTCGAATACCGAAAGCGCGCGGCGCATAAAGCCGACACGAGGCTTGGTACGGTCGCGGGCAACGTTGATGGCGACAAAGCCGCGCTTGCCGGTCACGCCGGTAATGATGGGCTCCGCCTCGCCCTCGTCGGCCGTCTCGCTAATGATGGTACCGGGATCCTGCGGCGCGTTGGTGTTCTTGATGACCAGCGGAATACCAGCCTCGCGCACGGGGAACACAGCCTCCTCGTGCAGCACGCTTGCGCCCATGTACGAAAGCTCGCGCAGCTCCTCGTAAGTAACGCGCGCAATGGGCTGAGCCTCGGGAACAATACGCGGGTCGGCAGAATAGAAGCCCGAGACGTCGGTCCAGTTCTCGTACAGGTCGGCGCCCAGGCACTTGGCCAGAATCGAGCCCGAGATATCGCCGCCGCCACGATCGAGCAGCTTGATCTGGCCCTCACGCGTCGCGCCGTAGAAACCGGGCATAACAAAGCCGCCCTGCTGACCGTACTCCTGCACCAGCTCGGAAGTGCGATTCATACTGAGCGTACCGTCGTGATGGAACGCCACGACCGTCGCGGCGTCCAGGAACGGCAGACCCAGGTACTCGGCCATCAGGCGAGCGGTAAAGAACTCGCCGCGGCTTACGAGCTCCTCAGTAGAGTAGCCACCGGAGCGGGCGCGCTCGGCAAAGGCCGCAAACTCCTCACGGATGGGATAGGTGAGCTCCAGCTCGTCAGCGATATCAAAATAGCGCTGGCCAATGTCCTCGAGCAGTTCCTCGCACGACACGTGGTACTTAACGTGCGCGTTAACCAGGTAGAGCAGGTCGGTCACCTTGGTGTCGCCCTTAAAGCGGCGACCGCAGGCGGAAACCACCACAAAACGGCGAGCCGGGTCGGCATCGACGATGGCCTTGATCTTCTTAAAGTGTTCGGCGTCGGCGACCGACGAGCCGCCAAACTTGGCAATTTTAATCATGGGCTGGAGGTTACCTTTCTAAAAAGCCTCTGCGAACCTATTTTGCGCGCTCTGATACCATGGGTTCACCGATTGGGACCAAGGCATCCGAGGAGCAGTGTTATATGGGAACTTATCATAGTACACGAGGACGCACTTTATCGTGCTCAAGTAAGGTGGCAATCCGCACCGGCATCGCTCCCGACGGGGGTTTGTTTGTCTCGGACGAACTCGGCACCCAGCAGGTCGATATCAGCTCGCTTGCAGATAAATCGTACTTTGAAATCGCTCAAGATGTGTTGGGAATGTTACTGAATGATTACACGGCCGAAGAAATTTCGGCGTGTGTCGACGAGGCATACCGTGACACGTTCGCGAGCGAAGAGGTCACGCCGCTCGTCAAACTCGACGCCGCACCGGGCGCCGACGCCCCGCAAACCTATGTGATGGAGCTCTTTGGCGGCCCCACGAGCGCCTTCAAGGACGTCGCCCTGCAGATGCTCCCCCGCCTCATGGCCCGCACCTCTGCCAAGGACGGCGGCGCTGAGCGCATCATGATCGTCACCGCCACGTCGGGCGACACCGGCAAGGCTGCGCTCGCCGGTTTTGCCGACGCTCCGGGCACGGGCATCACCGTCTTTTATCCCAAGGGCAAGGTCAGCCGCGTCCAGAACCTGCAGATGTCCACGCAGGAGGGCGACAACGTCGCCGTCTGCGGCATCCGCGGCAACTTCGACGATGCCCAGAGTGCCGTCAAGCGCATCTTTGCCGATAAGGAGCTTGCCGAGCGCCTGGAGGCTGCTGGCACGGTGCTTTCGAGCGCCAACTCCATCAATGTCGGCCGTCTGGTACCGCAGGTCGTCTACTACTTTGCCGCCTATGCGCAGTTGCTGCGCGCCGGCGCCATCGAGGCCGGCGACGCCGTGGAGTTCTGTGTGCCCACCGGCAACTTTGGCGATATCTTGGCCGGCTACTATGCCAAGCGCATGGGTCTGCCCGTCGCCAAACTCGTCGTGGCCAGCGACAAGAACAACGTGCTCGCCGACTTCCTGACCACCGGCGTCTACGACCGCAACCGTCCGTTCTTCACGACCATCTCGCCGTCGATGGACATCCTCATCAGCTCCAACCTGGAGCGCATGCTGTACTTCCTGTCCGACGGCGACTGCGAGCTCGTTGCCGGCCTTATGGAGCAGCTTGCCCATACCGGCCGCTACAAGGTGCCCGCCGAGCTGCTGGCCAAGATTCAGGGCGTCTTTGGCTGCGGCTGGGCCAGCGAGAACGAGGTTCGCGCCGCCATCAAGAACTGCTGGGATGCAAACGGCTATATGATCGACCCGCACACCGCTTGCGGCTATCACGTCTTTGAGCAGGTCGCTCCCGCCGAGGGCGCCAAGGCCCGCGTGCTGCTTTCGACCGCCAGCCCCTACAAGTTCCCGCGCGCCTGCTGCGATGCCCTGGGGCTCGACGTGCCCGAGGACGATTTTGAGGCCATGCGTGTGCTCGAGCAGGCCACCAACACGGTCGCCCCGACTCAGCTCGCCGAACTCGAATCCAAACCCGTCCGCTTCGAAGACGTCTGTGACGTCGATGAGATGGCAAGCTACGTCGAGTCTGCAGCAAAACGAATGAGCACCAACTAAACCCCTTATTAAGCGCCGGCGAAAGCCGGCGCACCTTCTTTTTATTAAGCTTTCGGGATGATGACGAGCATGCGAGCGGGTCTGGCCGTTTAGTTCGTCGCGAGTTCCGCACGAGCCGGAAAGCACTTAATGTGCTTTCCGAGCGAGCCAGGACTGCCCGAGCAGCGAACTAAACGGCCAGACCCGCCCAGGAGGACCCACATGATCAAAATCACCGTCCCAGCAACCAGCGCCAACCTAGGCATCGGCTACGACACCCTCGGCATGGCCGTCAGCCTCTACTCGCACTTCACCTTCGAGCGTACCGACAAGCTCACCATCACGGGCTGCCCCGAGGAGTTCCAAAACGAGAACAACCTGGTCTATGTGAGCTTTGTCGATGCTCTGGCCGCCTGGGGCGAGCAGGCCTTCCCCGTTGCCATCGACATCCAGACCGATGTACCCGTCGCTCGCGGCCTGGGTTCCAGCTCCACCTGCGTCGTCGCTGGCATCATGGCGGCCGCCGCGCTGACGGGCCACACCGTCGACCGTACCGAGCTCGTCCGCATTGCCACCGAGGTCGAGGGCCATCCCGATAACGTCGCCCCTGCCATCCTGGGCGGTGCCGTTTGCTCCTTTACGCCGACTGATTCGCTCCCCCAGTGCCTGCGCTACGAGGTGAGCGATCGCTTGCGTTTTATTACCGTGATTCCGCCCTACGAGGTGCATACGAGCGAGGCGCGCAAGGTTGTGCCGCAGGAGATTCCACTCTCCACCGCCGTATGGCAGATGGGCCGCATCGCCGGCATGACGCGCGGTCTCGAGACCGGCGATCTGGACCTGATTGCCGCCGCCAATGACGACCGTATCCAGGAACCCTATCGTCGCCGTCTGATTCCCGACTACAACGCTGTGCGCGACACCTGCCTTAACGGCGGCGCCAAGACCATCTGGATCAGTGGCTCCGGCTCGACCCTCATGGCCGTAACCGACGATACCATCGTGGCGAAGTTCCTGCAGGTCAAGCTGCGCGAGCAGTTCCCCAAGTGCGATACGCATATTCTGACGTGCGACACGGAAGGCGCTCAAATCGAGTACCTGTAGACATCCTCCTCATATACCTGTCCGGGACGGTCGGGATGTTCCCTCAAAATCGTCCTCGCACATGAAGGCCCCTTGTCCTGCTCCTACGGAGCGACGGACAAGGGGCCTTCGCGCTGCGGAATGATTTTGAGGGAACATCCCGACCGTCCCTGCGCCTACCTTGCTGAGGATGTCTACAGGGACCCACGCTTTGAAGGGGCGCCGGGCTGATAGTTTGGCTTTTTATTGGTAGGGGCTCTTGCTAGACTGAAGCACTTATTAGAGGCACGCCTCGGCAATGCGGCGCTTGAGCTCGTCGATGCCCACACCGGTTTGGGAGCTTGTAATGATCACGTTCTCGGCCGGGACGTTGAGCTGCTTTTTGATGGCTGCTGCCTGGCGGGCCTGCTGGGTGCGGCTGAGCTTGTCGGCCTTGGTGAGGCAGACGATAAAGTTGAACTCGTTGCCCTGCAGATAGTCGATCATGTCGTGATCGAGCTTGCTCGGGTCGTGACGAATATCCACCAGCGACACGACCAGGTTAAAGCTGCGCTCGGAGTCAAAGAAGTCGCCGATGAGCTCTGCCCAGCGGTCGCGCTCGGCCTTGGAGCGACGGGCGAAACCGTAACCCGGCAGGTCCACAAAATGCACGTCGTCGGCCTCGAAGAAGTTGATGTTGCTCGTCTTACCCGGCGTGCTCGAAACCTTCACCAGGTTCTTGCGGCCAAAGAGCTTGTTCATAATCGAGGACTTGCCCACGTTGGAGCGGCCGACAAAGCTCACCTCAGGGCAGGTGGACTCGGGAATCTGCGAAACCTTGCCGTAGCTGGCGACGAACTTGGCAAGCTGGTAGTTAATGGAATCGGCCATGGACACTCCTTGGTCGTAGGTTCTTACAAATAGACGCGCTATTGCGCAGCGGCAATGCGGCGGACGATATCGAGCGTAATGTCACTTGCGACACGCGCGTACTCGAACAGATCGAACTCGCGCTCGCAAATTGCATCGTACGCCTCGTCACAATTATCGCTGATAGCGCGTAACACCAGGCAATCGACACCATTTTTGGTTGCGACATGGGCAATTGCCGCGCCCTCCATGCCGACACAATCGGCATGCGTCGCCTCGATAGTGTCGTTGCGCATGGCGACGCCCGTCACAAAGCGGTTACCCGTGGCAATCGTGCCGACCAGGAACTGCTTGGTGCCCTCGTTCGAAGCGACTGCATTTGTCGAAGCGTCAACAAACCCACGCTCAGCAAGCACATCGGCGGCAATATCGACCAGCGCAGGCGTCGAGCCAAACTCCTCGAGCCCCGGTGCGGACTCGGCAATAAGCGCGGTATCGGTATCCAAATAGCGCAGGCGTTTACCAATGACCACGTCGTCGATATGGAGCTTGGGGTTCAAACCGCCCGCAATGCCCGAAAACACAACAGCCTGCGGAGCATACTTGCTAATGAGGTGCTGTGTCGCAGCGGCGGCGTTCACCGTGCCCATGCCCGCCGTTGTGGCGACAACTGTCAGGCCGTCGAGCCCACCGCTCACAACGGTCAAGCCTGCCTCCCGTGCCTCGCAAACGTCGCTCAGCTCTTCCTTAATCTGCATGATCTCTTTTTCGAGCGCACCGATAATCGCGATGGTAGCCATACCATTCCCCAAACCTATACGAAATTCTCAACCACGGTATGGTACCAGCATTTTGTTTGACCTCGCCAAACGAACACGCTAAGCCAGTGCAGCTCGCGTATCAAACAGAGCCTTTGCTATCGCGGCCGTAACCTCGCTCGAGCGGTCGCTCCACGGCATCGATGTCATGACGCTCATGACATAGGTACGGCCATCGATGTCGATAAGGCCCGCATCGCATGTCGAATAGTAACCATCCTCGCTAATCCAGCCTGCCTTGTTGCGCACCAAAACATGCTCGCCCGCAATGCCATCGCGCACTCATTTAAGTCTGTCCCCAATGAGTGCCCTGCTAGCCGATGGCGTTTTTGAGTTCGGCGCGGCGCTTTTTCATGCCCGTCATGACGGCTTTGCGCAGCTCGGGCATGCGCGCGGTATCCATCTGGGGCACGCCCTCAAGCTTATAGGGAATCCCCAACTGCTCATATTTGACGACACCCATGGTGTGATACGGCAGCATTTCCAGGCCCACCACGTTGTGCCATGGAGCAATCAGGCGACCGAGCTTCTCGCACTCCTCCACCGTATCGGTGATACCCGGCACCACCACGTGGCGGATAACAACCTTAATCTTGCGACGCGCGAGCTCATCGCCAAACGCCAGAATGCGTGCGGGATCGCATCCGGTCAACTTTTTATGTTCGACGGGATCGGCATGCTTGATGTCGAGCAGCACCATATCGGTCTCGTTGAGAACAGCATCGAACTTCTCCGGATGCTTGGGATCAAATGCATAGCCACAGCTGTCTAGGCAGGTGTGTACGCGGCCATCGGGGTTGTTGTGCATTGCACGGAACAGGTCGGCCAAAAACTCGGGCTGCAGGAGCGGTTCGCCGCCCGAAACGGTAATGCCGCCGCTACGGTAGAACTCATGGTTGCTCTGGAACTCGTCCATGAGATGCTCGACGGTCACCATCGTGCCGCCGTTAACAGACCAGGTATCGGGATTGTGACAATACGCACAACGCATGGGGCAACCCTGAACAAACACTACAAAGCGGATGCCGGGACCGTCGACCGTTCCCATCGTCTCGATCGAATGCACGCGGCCAAGGGCAAACGCAGAGTCCTCGGGACGAGCGTCCACACCCTCAAGCGTCATTTCTGCCATTCGCGCTACCTTGCCTCTCCTTGGATGTAACCAATTAAAATGCCAGAGCCATTCTAGCCCATGCGTTTGCGTTTAAACGTCTCGGGATAGAATGGCACGTTTTAATCTATCCCCCATCACCATGGTTGGGGTCTACGTCGAGATGTCAGACTGAAGAACGCTCGCCTGCGGCCTTTACGCCTTAAGCGTGAGCACCGCACCGAAGGCGGTCGGGCCGCAATGGCTCGAGATGACGCCGCCGACCTGAGTCCAGGTAACGTCCTTAAAGCCCAGATCATGCGCATAGACCTCCATGTCATCGCGCAGCTCCTGGGAAAGGCCCACCGAATACGCCAGGCCAATGTGCGAGTAGTCAATCTCGCCCTTCGCAACCATGTGGTCAATAAAGGCGCGGGCGCACTTGAGCATAGAGCCACGGAACTTCTTGGTCGCCACGAACTTGCCGCCCGTCACCTCAATGCAGGGCTTAATCTTGAGCAGATGGGCGCCAAGGAATGCGACGTTGGACAAGCGACCGCCCGCCTTAAGAAAGGCAAGATCGGTAGGAACAAAGCCCAGCAGCACGCGGTCCATGACGGAATTCGTAAATGCAAAGATCTCGTCGACGGTGGCATCGGGGTGAGCCTCGATGTATTTGGCGGTCTCGACGACAACGAGCGACTGGCCCACCGAGACAAAGCGCGTGTCCATGGAGTAGACGTAGTCGCGCCCCTTGGCGGCGATCTTCGATGATTGATGCGAGCAGGTCGTGGCCTCGGAGTACGCAAGATGCAGAATGGTCGCATCGGGCTGCTCGGCATGGATACGGTCGTACACGTGAGCAAAATCCGCAGGCGCGCAGCCGCTGGTCTTGGGCATTACGCCAAACTCGTTGCAGCGCGAGTAAATCTCGAGCGGATCAATCGAACCGTCCTCGACGGTCTCGTCACCAATCGTGACATGCATGGGCACGCGCACGATGCCGTAGCGCTCGCAAAGCTCCGGCGTCACATCCGACCCAGACTCGACCACGATTACGTACTTGCCCATTAATATCACGACCCATCTCAACATTGGCTTTTCAATACATGGCACGCGCCGCCGCACTGTTGCACAACAGCGTCCAAGCGCCAAAGAGACGCCGCCCCTTGCACACAACAAAGGACAGCGTCTCCCTGGAAAACTCCGTGCTTATCTGAGATTCTACACGGTTTATTAAGGAGTGTTACTTATTCCGCAAACGGTCGCTATACGCGATAAACGGTAGCAAGCAAGTATCCAGAACGCTCAACCCATTAGGAGAGCTCCGCCTAAAGGGTGACTACACAGGACCCCGCCGGGGCTGTTTGGGCTACCTCCCAAAACTTTCCGCAGGACGCAAGAAGCCCTCGCCGCACGAAGTGCGCAGCGAGGGCTTCTTGCATGTCCGAGGACGTTTTGGGAGGTAGCCCAAACAGCCCCGGCGATCCTGCGGGAGTTAAACCCCTTTAGAACTTGTTGTGGAAGGTACGCGAAATGACCTCGTCCTGCTGCTCCTTGGTGAGCGTGTGGAAGTTCACGGCATAGCCGGAAACGCGGATGGTCAGCTGCGGGTACTTCTCGGGGTGAGCCTGAGCGTCAAGCAGCGTCTCACGGTTGAAGACGTTGATGTTCAGGTGGTGGCCACCCTTCTCGGCGTAAGCGTCGAGCATGTGGACCAGGTTATCGGCCTGAGTCTCGGAAACTTCAGAAACCTTCATAATGTGTCTCCTTCGATCGATAGGCGCCGGCCGAAACCGGCACACTAATCAGTAATCGTTATTGTTAGTATAGCACTAACAATAGTTACTCGCCCAGCTGATCAAGGTCGATATCGCCAAAGAACACCTGGTCCTCCTTGCCGAGCGCACCCGGGATGATGGAGAAGGTGTTGGAGATGCCGTCCTGAGCATCGCGGAACGGGAGCTTGGAAACCGAAGACAGCGAAGCGATGGCGCCGTGGCTATCGCGCTTGTGCATGGGGTTAGCACCCGGGGCGAAGGGCTGGCCAGCCTTGCGGCCATCAGGCGTAGAACCGGTCTTCTTGCCGTACACGACGTTGGAGGTGATGGTCAGAACCGAGGTCGTGGGCACGGAGTTGCGGTAGGTGTCGTTCATGCGGATGTACTCCATGAACTGGTGCACAACGTCGTGAGCGATCTGGTCGACGCGGTCGTCGTCGTTACCGTACTTGGGGAACTCGCCCTCGGTCTCGAAGTCGACAATGATGCCGTTCTCGTCGCGGACGGGGTGGACCTTGGCGTACTTGATGGCGGACAGGGAGTCAGCCACGACGGAAAGGCCAGCGATGCCCGTGGCGAACCAACGATGCACGTGCTTGTCGTGCAGAGCCATCTGGATGCGCTCATAGCAATACTTGTCGTGCATGTAGTGAATGATGTTCAGCGAGTTGACGTACACGCCAGCGAGCCACTTCATCATGTCGTTGTACTTGGCCACAACGTCGTCGTAATCGAGCGTATCGCCCTCGACGGCGCGGTACTTGGGGCCGACCTGCTTCTTGGAGACCTCGTCAACACCGCCGTTGAGTGCGTACAGCAGGCACTTAGCCAGGTTGGCACGGGCGCCGAAGAACTGCATCTCCTTGCCAATGCGCATGGAGGACACGCAGCAGGCGATGCCGTAGTCGTCGCCGTGGTAAACGCGCATGAGGTCGTCGTTCTCGTACTGGATCGAGGAGCTGGCGACAGAAGTCTTGGCGCAGAACTTCTTGAAGTTCTCGGGCAGACGGGTCGACCACAGAACGGTCATGTTGGGCTCGGGGCTGGTGCCCATGTTCTCGAGCGTGTGCAGGTAGCGGTAGCTCATCTTGGTAACGAGCGTACGGCCGTCAACACCCATGCCGCCGATGGACTCGGTGACCCACTGCGGATCGCCGGTAAACAGGGCCTGGTACTCGGGGGTACGAGCAAACTTGACCATGCGGAGCTTCATGATGAAGTGGTCCACGAACTCCTGGATCTGCTCCTCGGTGAAGGTACCGTTGGCAAGGTCGCGCTCAGCGTAGATGTCGATGAACGTAGAGGTACGGCCGATGGACATAGCGGCGCCGTTCTGCTCCTTGACGGAAGCGAGGTAGGCGAAGTACATCCACTGGATGGCCTCCTGCGTGTTGGTAGCAGGGTTGGAAATATCGAAACCATAGGTCTCGGCCATCATCTTGAGCTCGCCGAGGGCGCGGATCTGCTCCTGCAGCTCCTCACGATCGCGGATGTTGTCGGCGGTCATAACCGTCGGGGTGGAAGCCTTCTGGGCCTCCTTGTCCTTGATCAGGTAGTCGACGCCGTACAGGGCAACACGACGGTAGTCGCCGATGATGCGGCCGCGGCCATAGCCATCGGGCAGACCGGTGATGATGTGAGCCGAGCGGCAAGCACGCATCTCGGGGGTGTAAACATCGAAGACGCCGGCGTTGTGGGTCTTGCGCTCGAAGGTGTAGCGCTCGACAACGTTCTCGTCGACCTTGTAGCCGTGCTGGCTGGCAGCCTGGCAAGCGATGCGGATACCACCGTTGACGTGCAGAGCGCGCTTGAGCGGCTTGTCGGTCTGGAGGCCGACGATGGTCTCCTTCTCGCGGTGGGCGTTATCGATGTAGCCAGCGGGGTGGCTCACGATACCCGTGACGGTCTTGGTGTCCATATCGAGGACGCCGCCCTGCTCGCGCTCCTTGAGCAGCAGGTCGAGAACCTCGCCCCACAGCTCCTTGGTACGCTCGGTCGGGCCGGCGAGGAACGACTCGTCGCCCTCGTAGGGGGTGTAGTTCTTCTGGATGAAGTCTCGGACGTCAACCTCTCCCGTCCAAATGCCTTCCTTGAAGCCTTCCCATGCCTCCTGCATTGTGTAACCACGCTCCTAGTTACGTGTAATGCGGCGCTCTCTCACACCGCTGCTTATTGAATTCTTGAATTATCGGCTTGCACTACCGGCTTCTTCCGTTCTTCACCACACGTTGGTGCAGGGAAAACGTTTGTCCACCTTGGAACTGCAACCCAAACCCAAGATTTCACCCGTTTGAGAAGGATAACATAGCTACCCCCTTCATCAGGGCTGTTATATGTTTCTTTTTTTATACCATTAGGGCGTTTTTAACAAATCCGCAGGAAATGCGAGCGCGAACAACTACCGTTCACCGATTTCTTTGGTATTTTTCCTTGCCTTTGTACGACGTTCACTCTAGCTGTTATGTCAGCTTTATCAGGGTAAAGTACCCCAGAGACCCTTCAGAAACTGAAGGGCGGCCACGGGATCCCCCATGGCCGCCCTGTGGCGTAGCTAGTTTTTAGCTTTGATTGCCGCTTGGCATTAGGCGGCTGCGGCGGCCTTGTCGGTCGTTGCCTTGCTATCGCCGTTGCCCTGGCCCTCAAAATGCTTGTAGCACCAGCTGGTGACCAGCGGGGTCAAAATAGCCGTCACGATTGCGCAGGCAGCAACCTGTGCCGTAGCCGTCGCGAGCACGGCGCCACCGTACATGGCCCCATTGACGCTTGCCATGGCAGCAGGCGTGGCCACATTGGCTCCGGCGCAGCTTGAAATGGCCGCACCTGCGACACCCGTACCGCCCGTGAGCTTATCGACCGCGATGACGGGAATTGCAAAGACCACCGAGCAGATCACGCCGAGCAGAATACCGGGAAGACCGCCATTAATGAGCTGGCCAAAGGTCATGGTCGAGCCCATGGCAAAGAAGACGAGCACAATGATGGCGGAAAGTGCCGGTGCCATCATCTTCTTAAAGCTCGGGAAGAGGTTACCCAGAATAATGCCGACGACGATCGGCAGGATGGCGCCCACGAGCGACCAGCCAATCGGAGCCTGGCCGGCAGCGCCAAGGACAATCATCGTGACCGGAGGGCCGACAACCAGCGTGGTGATGGCGACGGCGCCACGCTCGGCCTCGTTGCCCATGGTGCCCATCAGTCCAGCGTACATAGCGTTGTTGGCACCCGTGCAAGCCGCCAGCATCACCATGGCAGAAATGCCAAACAAGTTGTCGTTGAACACATAAAGGACGAGCAGCGACACGGCAACGACCACGATTTGCTTGACAGCGATGATGATGGCACCGCGGGCAGCGGCGGCAGGAGCACTCTTAAACGAAATCGTCGTACCGACGATGAGCAAAAAGGCGCCCACGAGCGGGCCTGCACCCTGCTGGGTCATGCCAAGCGTAAAGCTGCCGAGCGTTTTGAACAGGTCAGGGAACAGCGTGTTGAGCAGGCAGCCCAACAAAAGCGGCACCAAAATATTGGCACCCGGGATGGAGGACATCTTAAAGAACGGCTCCTTTGCCGCCGGCGCCTCCACCGCAGTCGATTCACTCATATATATCTCCTTTGGATGCATGCGAATCGTAGCCGCACGCGCCTATATCAGAAAGAAGGCGACGGTCCCGAGTCGCAGGAGCCGTCGCCGAATAATCGTCGTGGGGTATTACCCGTCCAGGACGATGCCACCGTCGCAGTCGCCGATCTCGCCGTTCACGAAGCTGGCGAGGTCGGAAGCGAAGAACAGCACCATCTGCGCAGGCTCGCTGGCCTGGGCGGCGCGGCCCAGAGGAATACCGTTGATGATGCGCTGAGAGTTCTCGTCAGAGAGAATCGAGGTCATATCGGTCAACGTGAGCGACGGGCACACGGCGTTGCAGCGGACGCCAAACTTGCCGCCTTCCTTGGCGACTGCCTTGGTTAGACCGTTAACACCGGCCTTGGAGCTGGCGTAGGCGGCGGTGCCGAGCAGGCCGCCACCGATCTTGCCCGCAACGGAACTCACGTTGACGATAGTGCCGGCATGGGCCGCCTTAAAGTGCGGGTACACGGCGTTCATCATGGTAAAGGTACCGTTGAGGTTGATGTCGATGGTGCGACGCCACTCGGTGTCATCGATCTCGTCGAACTTCTTGGTGCTGATGACGCCAGCGCAGTTGATCAGGATGTTGGTTTGCGGCAGGTCCGTAAAAATCTGCTCGACGGTCTCGCGCGCCTTGGGTGCATCGGCGACATCGAGCTGATAGAACTTGTTGCCATCGCCAAGCTCGGCCACCGCGGCCTCGCCCTTAGCAGCGTTCCTTGCGATGAGCGCGACGTGTCCGCCGCCCGCAACGATGCCCTTGGCAATCTCGAGGCCAATGCCCTGAGTGCCGCCCGTGACAATCGCGGTCTTGCCCGTGAAGTCAAATGCCATGACTCCATCCCCCTTTATGTAAGGTGTCTCCTTGCGGGAAGTTGGAGCATCGCACGTGGCGATTATATGAGTCCCAGTCGTCATGGTGGTGACAACCCCTCGCCTAACCGCGGGCATAATAGTTCTTTGAAACGCTTCAGCAATTGAATTTTTTAACTCTTTATGCGCTCTTTATATTGCCCACTGAATGAGGCCCGAATATGCGGGTATCATCTTTCACCGAAAATAGTTTATAGTGTTAGGGGTTTTCGGTGGAAGATACCGATTTCCATGAGCTTGGGCGTCAGCTCTTAACTGAGTTTGGCAGCATGCATCATCGCATTTCACGCTCTGCGGACAAAGCTCTCGGCGGCGAGATGGCTGTCATGCGCGCCCTCATGCTCGCTGGCGGTTCGCTCACGCCGAGCGAACTCGCAAATCGCGCCTGGGTCTCGAGTGCCCGCATCGCCAATATCTTACGCACTCTCGAAGCCAAGGGCTGGGTCGAGCGCGAGCACTCAAAGACCGACCGTCGTCGTGTACACGTCACGATGACCGATAAGGGATTCCAGAATCTCGAAATCAAACGTCGGGAATTCGAGGAGCGCACCGCGGCCTTCCTCGAGCAGCTCGGCGAAACAGATACCCAAGAGATGGTGCGCCTTCTAAGGCGTTTCAACGAAATTATCGACCGCAATCAAGAAAGGAGAGATGCCGAGTGAGGATTCTCAAGCTCTTTAAAAAGCATGTCCTGGCACTGTTCACAGCTATCGTACTTATCGTAATCAGCTGCAACGCCGATCTGGCACTGCCTACCTACATGAGCGACATCGTCGACGTGGGCGTACAGCAAGGCGGCATCGCCTCGCCCGTGCCCGACACCATTCGTGCCGAATCACTCGATGACCTTGAGCTCTTTATGAGCACCAAGGACGCCAAAGCTGTGGAGGCCGTGTTTAGCAAGGCTGACAAAAAAGGCATTCGAACGTACAAGGGCACCGAGGAAGAGCGTGCCGATGGCGGCAAGATTGCCGACATTATGAGCCTGCCCGAGACCGTCGTCCTTTCTCTCAACCAGGGCATCGACGCCAGCTCCATGGGCGACATGACCGGCGCATCCACCGAGGCAAGCAATGGCGGCGGCGCCCAAGCCATGCCCACGCCCGAGCAAATGGCAGCGATGACGCCCGACCAGCTCGCCAAGATGCAGCAAAAGGCCGCAGCGGCGCAGAATATGCAAAAGCAGATTGATGCCGACGGCGGCAAGATCACCATGAAGAGCCTGCGTCTAGGCGTTGAAGGCGGCCTAATCGACCAGGGCAAGCTCGTCGAGGGCGCCAACGGTATGGCGGACAAAATGGGCTCCATGTCGGGCTCCATCGTGACCCAACGCGCCGTGAGCTATGTGCAGGACGAGTACAAGGCACAGGGTATCGACCCCGCCGACGTGCAGAACGCCTACCTGGGCCGCATGGCGACCACGATGTTTGGTCTGTGTCTGGTGTCGCTGGTCGCCACCATCCTGACCGGTGCCGTGGCTTCGCGCACCGCCTGCTCCATCGCCCGCGACCTGCGCCGCGAGACCTTCAACAAGGTTATGCACTTCTCGCCGACCGAGGTGGGCAAGTTTAGCCAGGCCTCGCTCATCACCCGCTGCACCAACGACATTCAGCAGATTCAGATGGCCGCAACCCTGTTTATCCGCATGTGCCTCATGGCGCCCGTCATGGGCATCGTCGCCGTCATGCGCGTCCTGGCCAACCACACCGGCCTGGAGTGGACCATCGCCGTGGCCATCATCGCGGTCTCGGCCGTCGTCGGCGTGCTTATGGGCCTCACCATGCCCAAGTTCAAAAAGATGCAGAGCTTTGTGGACCGCGTGAACCTTACCGCCCGCGAGCTGCTCGACGGCCTTATGCCCATCCGCTCGTTTAACCGCGAGGAGCATGAGCTCGAGCGCTTTGACAAGGCTTCGCTCGACCTGATGACCACGCAGCTCTACACCAACCGCGCCATGAGCTTTATGATGCCGCTCATGATGCTCGTCATGAACTGCATCACCGTGCTTATCGTCTGGTTTGGCGCGCAGGGCGTGTCCGACGGCGTGATGCAGGTCGGCAACATGATGGCGTTTATCTCCTACACCATGCAGATCGTCATGGCGTTTATGATCCTCACCATGGTTTCGGTCATCCTGCCCCGCGCCGAGGTCGCAGCCGAGCGCGTGGAAGAGGTCATCACCTGCCCCACGAGCATCAACGACCCTGCCTCGCCCAAACTGCCCGCAGCCAGCGCGCCGCGCGGTGAGCTCACCTTCCGCGACGTGAGCTTCCAGTATCCCGATGCCCGCGCCGATGTCATCAGCGGCGTGAACTTCACCACGCATGCCGGTCAGATGCTCGGCATCATTGGCTCCACGGGCTCGGGCAAGTCCACGCTCGTGCAGCTGATTCCGCGCCTGTACGACGTCACGGGCGGCAGCATTTCGCTCGACGGCATCGACGTGCGCGACATGACCCTTTCTGAGCTGCGCCGCCGCATTGGTTACATCCCGCAGCAGGGTCGCCTGTTCTCGGGCACCGTCGCGAGCAACCTCAAGTTTGCCGGCGACATGGTGAGCGATGATGATATGCGCCAGGCGGCACGCATCGCCCAGGCCGAGGACTTTATCGCCGAGCGCGAGGGCGGTTACAACTCCCCCATCAGCCAGGGCGGCTCCAATGTTTCGGGTGGTCAGCGCCAACGCCTGGCCATTGCCCGCGCGTTGGCCAAAAAGCCCGAGGTCGTGGTGTTCGATGACTCGTTTAGCGCCCTCGACTACAAGACCGACGCGCGCCTGCGCGAGGAGCTGGCCAAAAACGTCACCGACGCCGCACTCGTGGTCGTGGCCCAGCGCATCGCGACCATCATGCACGCCGACCAGATCATCGTGCTCGACGACGGTCACGTAGTGGGCACCGGCACGCACGAGGAGCTGCTGCACGGCTGCCCGGCGTACCTGGAGATTGCACAGTCGCAGCTTTCCGCCGAGGAGCTGGGGCTTACCCAAGAAGAAATTGCAGCCGTCATGGAAGGAGGCGAGCGCTAATGGCAGACGAGACCAAGACTCAGATTCCCAAGCCCACCCGCCAGCGTGGTCCCATGGGCCGCATGGGTGGCATGCGCCGTGGCGAAAAGGCCAAGGACTTTAAGGGCACCATGAGGCAGCTGCTCGGCTATATCGGCCAGCACAAGATTGCCGTGTTTGCCGCCGTCGCCTTTGCCGTGTGCTCGGTCATCTTTAACATTGTGGGGCCCAAGGTGCTCGGCCAGGTTACGACTAAGCTGTTCGAGGGCTTGGTTGCCAAGGTCAACGGCACCGGCGATGTCGACTTTGCCTGGATCGCCAAGACGCTCGGCTTTTTGCTCTGTCTGTATCTGGCGAGCTCTGCCTGCAGCCTGATCCAAGGCTGGCTCATGACCGGCGTCACGCAAAAGATTTGTTATCGCATGCGCAAGGAGATCGCCGCCAAGATCGCCGTCGTTCCGATGAGTTACTTCAACGGCCACAGCAAGGGCGACGTACTCAGTCGCATCACCAACGACGTCGATACGCTCGGCCAGTCGCTCAACCAGAGCGTGACGCAGCTCATCACGTCTGTCACGCAGATTATCGGCGTGCTCGTCATGATGCTGTCGATCAGTCTGCCGCTCACCGGCGTCACCGTGCTCACGCTGCCGGCAGCCGCGATTATCCTGACCGTGATGATTCACTTCTCGCAGCCGTACTTCCGCGAGCAACAGCAAGTCCTGGGCGCCGTCAACGGCATTATCGAGGAGGACTTTGCCGGCCAGAATGTCATTCAGGTGTTCGACCGCGCCGAGGCCTCAATCGAGGAGTTCGACCGTCAAAACGACCGCCTCTTTATTAGCGGCTGGCGCTCGCAGTTCCTGTCGGGCCTGATGATGCCGCTTATGAGTCTGGTGGGCAACATGGGCTACGTGGGCGTCGTCGTGGTGGGTGCGCAGCTCGCGCTGACCGGCAACGCCACGCCCGGCGACATCCAGAGCTTTATCCAGTACGTGCGCAACTTTACGCAGCCGGTGCAGCAGCTGGGCAACGTGAGCAACACGATGCAGTCGATGGCCGCTGCCACCGAGCGCGTCTTTGAGTTCCTCGCCGCGCCCGAGGAGGAGCAGAAGGCCGACGCCCAGATTCCCGAGAAGCGCCCCGGCCACGTTGAGTTCGACCACGTCAAGTTTGGCTACACGCCCGACAAGACCATCATCCACGACTTTAGCTGCGAGGCGCAGCCCGGTCAGACCATCGCCATCGTCGGCCCCACCGGCGCCGGCAAGACCACGCTCATTAAGCTGCTGCAGCGCTTTTACGACGTGGACGGCGGTTCGCTGCGCGTCGAAGGCGTCGACGTGCGCGACTGGGACCGCGCGGCGCTGCGCGGCGAGTTTGCCATGGTGCTGCAGGACACCTGGCTGTTTAACGGCACCATCCGCGAGAACATCCGCTACGGACGCCCCGATGCGACCGACGCCGAGGTCGAGGCCGCTGCACGCGCCGCACGCTGCGACCACTTTATCCATACGCTCGCCGGCGGCTACGACTTTATGATCAATGAGGAGGGCACCAACCTCTCACAGGGCCAGCGCCAACTCGTGACCATCGCCCGCGCCATTTTGGCCGACCGTCCGGCGCTGATTTTGGACGAGGCGACTTCCAACGTCGATACCCGTACCGAAGAGCTTATTCAGCGCGCCATGGATGCGCTGATGCAGGGCCGCACGAGCTTTGTCATCGCGCATCGCCTGTCCACGATCCGCAACGCCGACGTGATCTTGGTGATTCGCGACGGCGACATCGTCGAGAAGGGCACGCACGACGAGCTGCTCGCCCAAGGCGGCTTCTACGCCGACCTGTACAATTCGCAGTTCGACGAAGCGGCGTAAATTCTGCCGCAGGGAACGAATAACGCCCGAGAACGGGGACGCAGGACAATCTGCGTCCCCGTTTTTGTTTTGCAGCCCTCGAACCGCCTCCCCTGGGACCTGATTGACGCCCTCCCTCAAGGCCCCGTGGACAAAAAAAGGCAAATATGAGTACTGTCACCTTTTTAGTAACAGCCAAAACTGCCCCAAACGACCTCATTGCGGCCTAGATATGCCTTCAAATTGATCAAAATGCCCGGTAGCATGCTTCTGTGTGCCAACGTTAATGAACATATTTACTGTTGTGTCTATTATCTTGTAAGATCGATATGATACTACGCTAGCAACAGTACTCATATTTGCCATTTTTTGTCCACAGGGTATGCCGCAGAAGATCCAACTTGCTCCAGCGTGCCGTACGTTGGCCCTCCCCTTCCGGCGAGCGCCGACATTTCCCCAGATAAAACCGACCAAAATAAACCTGTCCCTTTTCGGCAGGTTTCACTTGCACTTTAGCGTGCGACAGCGGATAATGCCGAGCATTCGAGAATTCGCCAATTGTTGCCGTTAATTGATAAAGGAGGCCCCATATGGCCATGGAATTCAAGCGCAGGTTGCCGATCCCCATGGAGATCCGCGAGGAAATGCCGCTTTCCGCCGAGCTTACCGCCAAAAAGCAGGCATTCGACGCCGAGGTCGCCAAGGTCTTTACCGGCGAGGACGCACGCAAAGTGCTCATCATCGGCCCGTGCTCTGCCGACCGCGAGGATTCGGTGCTTGAGTACATGAACCGACTGGCCAAGGTCGCCGAGGAGGTCAAGGACAAGCTCATCGTCATTCCGCGCGTCTACACCAACAAGCCACGCACCAAGGGCACTGGCTACAAGGGTCTGCTGCACAACCCCGACCCCGAGGCGCCCGATGACCTGCTCGAAGGCGTCAAGGCAATCCGCCACATGCACCTGCGCGTCATCGAGGAGACCGGCTTCTTTACCGCCGATGAGATGCTCTACCCGTCCAACTACCAGTACCTCGTCGACCTGCTGAGCTACGTTGCCGTGGGTGCACGCTCGGTCGAAAACCAGGAGCACCGCCTGGTGTCGAGCGGCATTTCGGTGCCTGTGGGCATGAAGAACCCCACCGCCGGTTCCACCACCGTCATGCTCAACTCTATTTACGCCGCCCAGGCTCACCAGAGCTTCATCTTCCGTAACTGGGAAGTCGAGTGCGATGGCAACCCGCTTGCGCACGCCGTCATGCGCGGCTACATCGGTCTCGATGGGCGCACCTACCCCAACTACCACTACGAGCACCTCGAGCGCCTGGCCGAGCGCTATACCGAGCACGCCGGTTATGCCAATCCGGCGGCGGTCATTGACTGCAACCATGACAACTCGGGCAAGCGTCCACTGGAGCAGTACCGCATTTGCAAGGAGGTGCTCGACAGCTGCCGCCGCAACGAATCCATCTCCAAGCTGGTCAAGGGCTTTATGATCGAGTCTTATCTGGAGGACGGCAACCAGCCGGTCGACGGCGGCGTCTTTGGCAAGTCGATCACCGACCCGTGTCTGGGCTGGGAAAAGACCGACTACCTCATCCACGAGATCGCGGAACGTATTTAGTTACGCGGTTTTACCAAACCGCGTAATGGGCCGACGCTGCGCAGGCCGCATTTGGACAATCTGACGTTCAACTTCAAGGGCGCGACCAGAAGGTCAGCGCCCTTTCGTTTCACGTCAACTTGCAATCAAGTAGCCCCTGTCCGCTTGACCGGCTGGGTTTCTGAGGTGCGGCAGATTCTCGTGAAAGAGGAGCGCCGCGTACTTTGGTACGCAAGCGACAAATGAAGGGCAAGGTGCCGTGCCTCGGGAAGACAGACAGTTACGCAGACGGCTCCTGCTGCGTAATGCAGTGGATGTTGCCGCCACCGAAGACGACCTGCTCGGACTGAACGCCGACGCACTTGTAGACGCCCTCGCCCCAGACCTCGTCGTAGATCTTCTGGAGCGTGTCAACGGCAAGCTGGTCGTTCTCGTCGCCGTACTGCGGGACGATAACGCCGTGGTTGGTGACCAGGTAGTTCATGTAGGAGGCAATCAGCGGCTCGTCGGCGACGCGCGGCTCGGCGTTCTCGTCGGCGTCGATGGTGTCGCAGGAAGCCTGGTCCATGAACAGCGGGTTCACGGGCATGCAGAGCTTGTAGACCTTCATCTTGCGGCCCTTGGCGTCAACGGCGTTGGAGAGGGTCTCGTAGATGGCGTGGCACTGCTCGTAGAACGGATACTCGGGATCGTCAGTCCAGATGCAGGCCATGACGCCCGGGGCGATGAACGTGGCGACGTCGTCGATGTGACCGTTAGTCTCCTCGGGGTCGACGCCCTCCTTGACCCAGATGACCTTCTCGACACCCAGGTAATCCTTGAGGTGCTCGTCCATATAGGCGCGAAGCTCCTCACTCCAGGGCTCAAACTTCCTCTTGAACTTGGGCCAGATGGACTCGGAATCCTCTTCCTCCTCCAGAACCGCAGAGCAGGTGCGGCCCGGGGAAAGCAGGCACTGGTCGGTCACGACCACGGTGCCTTCGCCGTCGACGGTGATGGAACCGCCCTCGAGGATCATGTCATCGGGACGATAGCGACGGCAGCCGGAGAGCTCAGCTATCTTAAGGGCGATCTGCTCGTCCTTGTCCCATGGGAAATAGAGGCCGTCGACGAGGCCGCCGTAGGCGTTGAAGTGCCAGTGGTTGGCGCGCTTATCGCCCTTGCCGTTGATAACAAAAGTGGCAGCGGTGTCACGGAACCAAGCGTCGTCGGTGGTCATCTCGATAACGGTGACGTTTTCGTCGTTCTCGAAGACGACCTTGCAGTTGGCGTAGTCAGCCTGGTTGGCGCATATGGTGACCGGGGTGAACTCGGCGATGGCGCGAGCGATGGCGGCATACTGCTTCTGAGCCGGCTTGGCGCCGTGGGCCCAGGTGTCGGTGCGGTGGGGCCAACCCATCCACACGCGATCCTGCGGGGCAAACTCAGCAGGCATAAAGAAACCGTCGGCCTTGGGGGTGGACTCGGACTCGGTAATCGTGCGCATAAGGCTTCCTCCAAATCGAACGACCATTGTCTCAATCTGTAACATCTAGGGGCCGAATCCCCGTCTTGTTGTTACAGATCGAGACAAACCGTATGGCTCGGGACAAACAATCTCAATCTATAACAGATAGAGGCGATTTTGCCAGCCATATGTTACAGATTGAGATAAACGTAAAAACCACCACGAAGGGGCTCGAGTTACGCGGTTTTGCCAAACCGCGTAACGGCTCGACGCTGCAAGCGCCCCTAGGCGGCAATCTGACGTTCAATCGTCGGTCGCGTACCAAAAGTACGCTTCCCTCCTCTTTCACGTCACCTTGCTCGCTTAGGGGCGCTTTCGCTGACTTATGCTCAACTTACGATAATTCCGAGCTGAACGAGTTATTCGCTATAACGGGTGGCGATGGCAGCTTGTACCATGCCGGTGCTCATGAGGTACGTCACCAAGAAGTAACCACCGTAGGCTGCCAGGAAAATCGCACAGGTGAGGCCCACGGTACCGCCGATGCTCATGTTGCCAAACGTGTTCACCAGCTCGATGATCACCTTGAGCGCCACAAAGGAGTGCGCCAGACCCACTACCAGCGGGAACAGGAAGAACACCGCTTGCTGCGCCATCACCGAATGGCGAATCTGGCGGTCGTCACAGCCGATCTGCGCCAGCACGCGATAGCTGCGGCTGCCATCTGCCACGTTGGAGAGCTGCTGGATCGACAGAATTGCCGCGCATGCAACGACCAGTACAAAGCCGATGTAGATAGCCAGATAGCTAATCATGCCGTTCATCTGCGCCGCCAGCGTATATAGCTCGGAACGCGTGATGAAGACTCCCCATGACCCCGGCTCCTTGCCGTCAACGAGCAGATTGTCGAGCATGGTGTATTTAATGCTCTCGTCTGCCTTGGTCACATCCATCCCCTGCTTGTAGTTAACGAGCAAATTACTGGCATACGGCTGCAGGTTAAGCTGGGACAGCAGCTCATCGGCAACGACGACGGTACCCGGATTACTGCCCATCCCCGAGTTGGCGATGGCCGCCGTATCTTCGTCCGACTTATCGGTTGCGGGCTTGAGCGTATGCCCGCCCAAGGTAAGAGCATAGCCGCCAGCCATATACTTGGTGTACATGTCGACCAGCTCGCCGCCCATATCACACGTGAGCAGATACTGGTCGCGGCCAATGCTCACCGGCTCCTCGCCCATCATCTGGCGCAGCTTGTTGTACTGACTTGCCGGCGTCACAAACAGGCCCATATCATCGGCATTGCTACCCTCGAGCGCCTTGGGGAGCTTTTCGCCCATGGCCTTGCACATCTCGCCCGCCGTCACCGAAGGATCCGAGCCGCCAAGCGTATAGCTCAGATACGAGTCGATCTGCACATGCTCACCGGCAACATCGGCGATATTGACCTTCTTGCCGGTCTCGTCGTTGTTGTCCGCCGACTTGCGCTCGCCATGCCACGCAGCGTACAAATCGACCGTTGTATCGGCCAGCACCATGCGATCGGCCTCAGACGGATTGACATACTCTTTGTAGTAGTCGAGCGTTTCGGGCGTGTAATAGACATACGTCTGAGACACGTCAACAGGGTTATAGCGCTCCAGGTTTTCGTTCATCACGTTGGCGATCGACATACCGCACGTCACCGAGGTGATGGCCAAAAACAGGATCATCGCGATGACGCCCATCGAAAAGCACACCGTGTTGACCTTGGCCGAAAGCTGACGCACGGTAAACATATTGAGGCCGCGCCAATACACGCTGCGCAGGCTCTGCAGCAGCTTGATAAGCATGCCCGAGAGTCCCCAGAACAGGGCAAAGGTACCCACGGTAACCATAACGGTCGTAATGCCAAACTGGCTCATGGCCTCTTGCAGCTTGCTGTCCGTCGCAGTTAACGGGAACCCATCACGTAGCAGACGGTAATAGGCCACACCCACAAGCACCACGCCCACGGCAAAGATGGCAATCGTGATCCAGGGGTTGCGTGTCTTGATGCTCTCGTTGCGACGCTCGGCACCCATAAGCTCGATGAGTTTGGTACGACGCACGGCGCGAAGGTTCAGCAGTAGCGTGAGCACAAACATTACGAGTATGCAGGCAAGGGTCAGGTTAAACGCATGCACCGAGAAAAAGAAGTGGAAATTGGCGATCTGTGTCTTAAAGAGCGAGGCCGTAAAGAATGTCATGAGCTGCGAGAGTCCCACACCCAGCACAATGCCGGCGACAAAGGCGCCGACCGAAACAAATACGGTCTCGAGCGCCATGATCGTGGCGACGCGCCCGCGGCGCATGCCGAGCACCTGGTACAGGCCGAACTCCTTTTTGCGGCGCTTCATGATGAAGTTGTTGGCATACACCATCAAAAAGGCCATGACGCCGGCCAAAAAGTACGTGAGGTAGCCGAGCATGCCGCCCATGAGCTCGGACAGTCCCTCCCCCTTGATGCCGGCAATGTCGACCTGCATCGAGACGGTGTTGAAGGCATAGAAGACCGTGACACCCAGGGTGAGCGTCAGCAAATAGACAAGGTAATCGCGGCCGGCGCGGCGGACGTTGCCCCAAGCGAGTTTACAGAGCATCGGAGCCCTCACCGCCCATCATGGCAACGACCTCCATAATGCAGTCGAAGAACTCTCGGCGGTCGGTGTCGCCGCGGCGCAGCTCGGTGAAGATCTTGCCGTCGCGGATAAACAGCACACGGCTCGTGTAGCTGGCGGCAAAGCTGTCGTGCGTGACCATGAGCACGGTGGCGCGCAGACGGCGATTGAGCGCCTCTAGGCTCTCGAGCAGCAGGCGGGCGCTCTTGGAATCGAGGGCGCCGGTGGGCTCGTCGGCCATGATCATGGTGGGGTCGGTGACGAGCGCGCGAGCCGCGGCGACGCGCTGCTGCTGACCGCCGGACATCTGGTAGGGATACTTGTCGAGCACCTGACTGATGGACAGGCGCGCTGCCACATCCTGCACGCGGGTCGAAATCTCCGCCGAGTTTGTACGGGCGATGGTGAGCGGCAGGGCGATGTTCTCGCGTGCCGTGAGCGTATCGAGCAGGTTGGAATCCTGGAAGATAAAGCCGAGCTCCTCGCGGCGGAACTGCGAGAGCTTGGCCTGCTTCATGCGTGTTACGTCCTGGCCGTTGATGCGGATGGTGCCGCTCGTGGCGCTATCGATGGTCGAGACGCAGTTGAGCAACGTCGACTTGCCCGAGCCCGAGGCGCCCATGATGCCAACAAATTCGCCGCGGTTGACGGTAAAGCTGACGTCGTTGAGCGCGCGGGTCACGTTGCCCAGCGCTCCATATACCTTTTCAAGATGCGCGACCTCCAGTACCGGGGTCGCCATGTGCGTGGTTTGCATACCGAGTCCTTTCTTGCGATTAGTCTACGGCATCTATAGTCGCAAGAAGCCGAGTCGGCTACCATCGATATGGCTTACGCTTGCCTTACCGTTGCGTAAGGTAAGGGTAGCCCCGTCCCAAAAAGACTACCTTGCCATGTGTTGATGTTGAGAGAGGACTCCTGTTGAAGACTGTTCATGTTGCCGCTGGGATCATTCGCAAGGATGGATCTGACGAGCTGCTTGCCGTGCAGCGCGGCTACGGCGACATGCAGGGACTCTGGGAGTTCCCGGGCGGCAAACTTCTGCGCGGCGAGACGCCCGAAGACGCCGTGCGCCGCGAGCTTATGGAAGAGCTGCAGGTAAAAGTCACCAACCTGCGTGATTTCTACACCGTTGAGTATGACTACCCCGATTTTCATCTCTCAATGGAGTGTTACTACTGCTCGTTGGCAAAAGAGTCCGACGAACCCCAAAAGCATGATCGTCAGCTCGATATCCGCTGGATTCCGCGCACGTCTCTTGCCACCGTTGAGTGGATGCCCGCCGACAAGGGACTCATTGACGCCCTGATTGAGCTGAAGGAAGACCGGCTTGATGCCAACGTCACCGCCAACGACGCCGAGGCCACCACGGCCGACGAGCCTGCTACCAAGCCCAAGCGCAAACCCAAGCGCCGCAGCAAAAAGCGCCCCAAGCCCGGCCTGTTGGACGGTATCGACACCTCGGACCTTTCCGCCGACGAGCGTGAGCTCGTACGTCGTCGTGCCGCTATTAAAAAGTCCATGAAAGGCAACAAACGCGCCAACACCAAGCCCGAGCTGCTCGTACGTCAGCGCCTGCGGGCAGCAGGTCTCACGGGCTATCGCTTGGAATGGAAGGTGCCCGGCAAACCCGACATTGCCTTCCCCGGGCGCAAGATCGCCATCTTCGTCAACGGTTGTTTTTGGCATCGTTGTCCCAAGTGCAATCCCAGCCAGCCCAAGCGCAACGTTGAGTTTTGGGAGGCAAAGTTTCACCGCAACGTCGAGCGCGACCGAACCGCCATCGCCGCGCTCACCCAAATGGGCTGGACGCCCATAACCATCTGGGAATGCGAACTCAAAAAGGACCGCATCGACGCCACGATGGAAAAGGTCATCGAGCAGGTACGGGCTGCAGAGCCGCAGCGCTAACAGCGAGCATTCACACACCCCACACAGGCGAGCCACATCCACGTCACAAACCTTAGAAAGCCCTTAAGCCCAAAACCTTTCAAGAGTGTTACTCGATACCTCTGACCTGCGGTTTCATCGTAACGCCAAACCTCATTAAGCCTTTCTTTAGCGCTTCTTTGCGACGGCCGCGGCATAATACTGCCAACGCACGGGACCTAGCAGCGCACCCCGCGCGCAATCTTTTGGTGGACATCGAGGAGGCCGCATAAGCATGCATTCTTCCAATGACGCAGCACAGCAGCCATCCCTAAAATATGCAGACCTTTTCTCCTTCCCCCCGACACAGAGAAACGGCCTCCCCGACTCCCCCACCACAAAAGCCAAACGCTCAACCGACCAGAGCCACAACTTGCGAGCATCCTTCGATAAGCTCCAAGCATCCCTAGACAAGGCGTTCCCCGAACAGGCAAGAGCAATCTAAGCCCATCGCGCTTTATACTGATGCCATGCGAAACATGGATCACATAGAATTGCACCGCGGAGGACGCGAGGAAGCGTTTCCCGAGACCGCCGAAGACTGGCCCTATATTGCCGAACGCGCAGAATTCGCTCGCTATCCGGGCAATTCCGTCCCCTGGCACTGGCATTCCGAAGTTGAGCTTTTCTACATGGAGCAGGGAGCGATTGACTATCGAACGCACGCGGCTCATGAGCACGTACGCTTTGAGGAAGGGTCCGCCGGCTTTATCAACGGCGGCGTTTTGCACAGCACGCTGCAATCACCCAATTCGGCGCCAGCCATTCAAATGCTGCATATCTTTCAGCCGTCGATGCTCGGCGATCCCGCGGGACGTCTCCAAAAGCGCTACATCAACCCATTGCTTCAATGTCGAGGCGTCGATGTGCTCAAATGGTCGCCCACCAATCCCGACGATATGCCCTTTATCGATTTGCTGAAGAGCTCCTTTAGCCACGACCTTCAACGGCCGCAGAACGAGATGGCGCTTCGAAATAGTTTGTCAGAGCTCTGGATTCAGATTAACGCCAAGACCGAACCGCTCTTTTCTTCCGACGGCGCCTCTTGGATGACCAGCCGCGACGTACAGTTCAAGGCAATCCTAGACTTTATCCGCGCAAACTATGCAGCCGCTATAGATGTGCCCCAGATGGCATCTGCAGCCGGCGTAAGCGAAAGAGAGTGCTACCGCATTATCAAAACTTGTGCAGGAACGACCCCGGCGGCATATCTACGCGCATACCGCATAAACCGTGTTTGCGAACTTTTGGCACACACCACGCGAACGGTACAGACAGTCGCGCGCCAATGCGGATTTATAACAGCAAGCCATCTTGGCCAGGTATTTAAAGAACAAATGGGGTGCACTCCTTCGAGCTATCGAGCAGCGAGGCAGAATCTCGATAGCACCAGGCAGAAATCCCGCTAACCCTTCTTCTGTCACTGCATCAAACTTGCAGGCAAACAACAGAGAGGAGCAATCATATGAAGCACTTTGACCATATCGTATTTGACGTTGATGGGACATTGGCAGATACAGAAGAAAGCGTTCTGTCATCGCTTGTCCAGATTGTCCAAGAAGAGACCAGCAAAACGCTTCCCCGACACGAGCTTGACTTTGCCCTCGGCATACCCGGCAAGGATGCCCTTGAGAAACTTGGGATCTACTCGCAGGCAACGTTGGATCGCTGGTGCCAAGTTGCCGCCAGCTTTAAAAGCACCATCAGCGTGTTTCCAGGTTTGCTTGAAGTCATCGCAACACTCGCCGATAGCGGCTGCAAACTTGGCATCGTCTCCTCACGTGCGCGCGACGAATACGCAAAAGAAATGGCTCTGTTAGACCAAATTTGACACGATCGGCTGTTCGTCGAACCGGAAAATAA
>DXZT01000016.1 GCA_019419545.1 Collinsella sp.
GCTGCGGAAACGCGGGGTCCGTTCAGGCTGTTGCGCTGAGATTGAAAATCAACCGATAACCCCAAAAGAGTATCGCGGCGGACGCAATTACCGGCAAGTTCCTATGCGGCCTGCCCTGCCGTCTGAGACATGCGGGACAGACGGACCAGCAGCGCAAAGCCCACCACCAGCAGCACGCCGATAGACAGGACGCCCAGCGAGGGGTTGCCGGTCAGCGAGGTGACGACCGACACCAAGAAGGTGCCCATAACACTTGCATAGCGGCCAAAGATATCAAAGAAGCCATAGTACTCGTTGGACTTTTCCTTGGGGATAATGCGGCCAAAGTAGCTGCGGCTGAGCGCCTGCACGCCGCCCTGGAACAGGCCGACCAAAATGGCAAGCACCCAAAACTCAAAGGCGGTCTTGAGGAAGAACGCGGCAAAGAGCACGATGCCCATATAGGCGGCGACTGCCACCAAGATCATGTTGAGCGTGCCCACGCGGCCGGCGAGCTTGCCGTAGATGATGGCGGACGGAAAGGCCACGAACTGCGTAACGAGCAGCGCCAGGACCAACTGGGTCGAATCGATGCCCAAGGCCGAACCGTAGCTGGTTGCCATGGAAATGACCGTGTGGACGCCATCGATATAGAAGAAGAACGCGACCATGTAGACCAGCACGGTCTTGTTGTGGGCGATCTCGCGCATGGTGTGTCCGACCTCGGAGAACACGCCGCCCACGATGTGACCGATGGTGTCCTGGGGACCGCGCTCGCGACCGTACTTTTGCTTATAGGTGCGAATGAGCGGCAGGGTAAAGATAAGCCACCAGGCACCGGTGATGATAAACGACAGACGCGTTGCCAGCATGGTGGGGACGCCAAGAGCGGGGCCACCCATGATAAGCGCCAGACAGATGATGAACGGCACGGTGGAACCGATATAGCCCCAGGCATAGCCCGAGCTGGACACGGCGTCCATGCGCTCGTCGGTGGTAATGTCGGGCAGCATAGCGTCGTAGAACGTCATAGAAGAGTTAAGGCCGATGGTGCACAGCACGTACACGGTCAAAAATGCCATGGCGGACATTGGGATAGCCTGCGCCAGGCAAAGCACCAGGCCCGTGAGGAAGAAGCCCAAGAAGAACTTGATCTTGTTGCCAGCGTAGTCGGCAAGCGCGCCCAGAATGGGCATGAGCATGGCGATGACCAGCGAGGCGATCGTCTGCGCATTGCCCCAGGCGACCACCAGGTCGGCCGAGGAAGCGCCGGTATTGATGGCGTTAAAGTAAATGGGCACCACCGAGGTATTGAGCAGCACGAGGGCCGAATTGCCCACATCATACATAACCCAGTTACGCTCGAGCTTGGTGTATTTCATGGACAGGGACCCTTCGTATTCGCCCGATATGCAGTTAGTTCATCGTACCCCAATTGTCCAGAAGCGCCGGTAAGGATTCGGCAAAGGGGCACGCACGAGCCCTACTCCTCGCGGTCGAACTCCTCGTCGGCGCCGAGCACGCGACCGCTGTAATTGACATGGTTGGTCACGGCTTCCATATCGCCGGTCTCGATAAAGCGGGCAACCGTGCACTCGTAATCGAGCAGCGCGCGGTCAAAGACCTCGGGGAAGCTCTCGGTCGAGACTTCATCGGTAAAGGGGTTCTTCCATGCCAAGTGGCCCAGGTTGCCGGTACGCTCGGGCAGCTCGGTCGTCACGCGGTGCGCAAGGCCGTCGAGCAGCGAATAATCGTGCACCAAGCCCTCAACCAGCGAGATCGCGCGCGTCTTTACGGAGCCGGCCGGCTCAATCGCGCGGTAAAGTCGCTGCATATTGGCAACGGCAGCACCGTACTCCCCCGCCGGAATGTCAATACCGTACACGCGTCCGGCAACATAGCTCATCAGCACGCCGGCCACGCGATTGATGCGATCGGTGGTGACGATCTCGCCCGCCGGCGGGTAATCGTCAACCGTAGCGCCATCGCGTTTAAGCTGCAGCATCAGTACATCCAGGTCGCTCTCGATCACGGCATGGACCTGACTGCTCGAATCCTCAAGCTCTGAATCGGACTCCACAATGCCAAACTGTTGCTCATAGACAAAGGGATGGGCGTTGCGGTCGAGCACGTAATGAGACAGCAGGCCCAGCGCAAAGGCGCGACCCAAGCTGGCGTCGCGCGGCAGCAGATGCGACACGCCGTCGCGCAGGCACGCGAACTGGCGAGACATGCGCGAGCGATGCATGACCTGCGCCAGCAGCGTACAGTCGGAAACACGCGGTGTCAGAATGTGAAAGAAAAACGGGTCGGGACCTTGGTTGCCCAAGATAAAGGCAATGCGCTCTTCATCGGACGTGATGACGCCCTGCGGAAGACGGTCGATGCTTTCCTCGCCAAACAGATGATGGGTGATAAGCGCGGGCATAATGATCCTTTCCATTTCATTCGATGCCACCCATTATGCCCACCGCGCGCCCATGCCAAACCTGCGATGGTAAACGACGACACGCAAGCCTCTTACGCAAGCCCCAGGTGCGACTTGACCTCGGCGGCACGACGACGGGACACCGGCACCGTCGAGCTCACGCGGTCGAGCCTGAGCTCCATCAACCCCGTGGAGCCAATCTCAACATTGTGCACGTCTTCCAAATTGACCAGATAGCTGCGATGAACGCGAATAAAGCCCTCGGAGCCCAAGCGACGCTCGAGCGAAGAGATCGACTCATTGATCAGGTACGTTCCCTCGGCGCAGATGGCGTTGCAAAAATCGGCGCGCGCCTCAAAGTAGCAGACGTCTGCGGCGGGAATGAACACCTTTTTGCCCCCGCGGTCCACCGTCAGACGCAAAGGCTGGCGCGGAGCGTGGATAACACGACGGGCACCCAAGGCTGCCTCGATCTTGTCGAGTGCCTTTGACAGGCGTGCGTCCTCGACCGGCTTGACGACATAGTCGACCGCATCAAGGTTATACGCATCGGCGGCAAACTCGGCAAACGCCGTCACAAACACAACCACCGGCGGCGTCTTTAGGTTCTGCAGCGTCTCGGCAAGCTCAATTCCCGAGCGGCCGGGCATCGTGATGTCCAAAAACAACACGTTGGGCTTGTTCGAGAGAATCGACTCCACGGCCTCGGTGACATTGCCCGCCTCGGCAATCTGACCCACACGCATATCCTTTTCCAACAGATAGCGTAGCTCAGCCCTAATGGGAGGCTCGTCATCAACCACCAAGATGTTCCAGCCTTCGGACATATGTGCTTCCCCTCTTTTTCTCTCAATCCAACCGCGTGCTACGCCGTCAACGGCGCCGGCTCATGCGGCTCGCCGTTCAGCTCGACGATGACCTGCGTTCCCACGCCCTCCTGGGACTTCACGCGCATGCCGGAATCTTCTCCGTAAAAGAAATGGATGCGCTGAAGCACGTTGAAGAGCGCCAGGCCGCAACCTCGCTTGACGGAGCCGTCGGCGGTAATGCTCTCGGGCTCCTCTCGGCGATGTTGCTCAAACAGATGCGCGCAGACCTCTTCGCTCATACCGATGCCATCGTCCTCGACGATGATCTCCAAACCGTCATCGGTCTCGAAAGCCCTAACATGAATAGAAAGCGGCTCGGTCTCGCGCTGCGCGTGCTTGATGCAGTTTTCGAGCAACGGCTGCAAGATAAACGGCGGCACCAGGCTGTCGCGCACCTCAAAGTCGATATCGACCGAGACGCGCAGACGGCCGTCGCCATACCGGGCCTGCATAAGATTGATATAACGAGTGCCCTGTTCCACCTCGTGCTCGAGCGTGGTGAGCGTATCGGAGTCAGAAAGCGTCTGACGATAGTAATTGGAAAAATCGATGAGCAGCGATCGCGCCTTGTCGGGCTCGGTTCGAACGAGCGACACGATCGTGCTAATGGTGTTGAACAGAAAATGCGGGTCGACCTGCGACTGCAGGGCCCGAAGCTCCACGCGGGCTGTGAGCTCGTCCTGGCGCTCCAGCTCAAAGCTGGCGAGCTGCGTGGAGATGAGATCGGCAAAACCCGAGGCCAACGCCGTCTGGCGCATATCGATGCTGCTCAGGCGGGGATAGTACAGCTCGAGCGTACCCACGCAATGCCCGCGCACGGTAAGCGGCGCGACAATGCCGGCGCGCAGGCGGGGAAAATAGCCTCCCGTCTCATTGGAGGCGTCGCGCGAAAATACACTCTGCTCGCCGGACTCGATCACGTTGAGCGTGGTCTTGAGCACAACCGGGGTGCCGGCAGGGCACTTTGCCGAGTCCTCGCCCCAGCTTGCCAACACCTGTTTGCCATCGGTAAAGCAGATGGCAGAGGCGATGGTCTCGGACAGGATAATTTTAGAGGCGCCCAGGGCCGCTTCGGGCGTAAGGCCGCGCGACGTGTAGGCGAATATTTTTGATGCGATGGCGAGCGTACGGTCGGTTGCGCACGATGTGAGGTCGTCGGGGACCACAAAGACATACGAGAAAAAGAAGCACAGCATGACCAGGCCGGCAATAACGACAACGCCCGGAACGGGATTGGGATTATCGGTTAAATCCCAGATAAGCAGCAGGATAAGCGCCGGAACGACAATACCGAGCAGGATGGCCTGAACCACATGCTGGGCCGTACGAAAGACCTTGGTAGAGTTGTAGCTCTTGCCCAGAATCAGCCTGTTTAAATCCACCGTCATCCCCTCTTGTCCGTAGCACCCATAGCAATAAAGAGGGCCGCAAGCGACCCTCTCCATTGCATTATGCAATCAAAAACTGTGTTTTACATCAAGCCATCGACAAACGGTATCTTAGGCGCTGTATTTGTTAGCCTCACCAAAAGTGCCAGCCTCGACGATCCAGCCGTCCTTCATGATGACGTCCATGTTGTCGGTGTTGAGCACGTGGATGTCGGCGGCGACGTCACCGTTGACAACCAGCAGGTCGGCGCACTTGCCGGCCTCGATGGAACCGGTCTCGTCCTCGATGTGGCACATCTTGGCACCGTTGAGGGTGGCGCAGGTGATGGTCTCGACCGGAGTGAAGCCGATCTTGTCGACGAACTCGTACATCTCCTCGATGGAGCAGGTGCCGTACGGGGTGACGAAGGAGAAGGAGTCGGAGCCGATCGTCATGACGACGCCGCGCTTCTTGGCCTCGCGCAGGCAGTCGTAGTTGCGCTGCAGCTCCTTCTCGACCAGGGTGCCCTCGTACTTGTCGTGCAGCTCGGGGACGTAGACGGGCGGATAGGTGGCGTACCAGGTGGGCAGGAAGGCGATCGTCGGGGTGAAGAAGGTGCCCTGCTCGGCCATGAGGTCCATGGTGCGCTCATCGATATCGAAGCCGTGGATCAGCTGCTCGCAACCAAAGCGGACGGAATCGTAGGCAGCGGCGTGGTTGTTGTAGCAGTGGCTCCACACGGGGATGCCGACCATCTTGGCCTCTTCGACCACGGCCTGAATCTCCTCGGAGCAGTAGTGCTGGTCGCGGCCGGAGTCCCAGCGCCAGATGCCGCCACCGGTAGCCCAGATCTTGATGGCATCGGGGTTCTCGCGCAGGCGACGACGGACGGCCTTGCGCAGATCCCAGGGACCGTCGACCTGATCGCCCCAGGGATGGGATTCCTTGTTGAGCTCCTGGCTGCAGTGGTGGGAGTCACCGTGGCCGGCAACGCGGCAGAAGCCAAGGCCGGTGGCCAGAACGCGCGGGCCCTTGAAGACGCCCTTGTCGATGCAGTCGCGGATCTGGATGCCAAAGCGGCCGATCTCGCAGACGGTGGTGAGACCGTGGGTGAGGCAGTCGTAGGCCTGCTTGACGGCGACGGCCTGCTTCTCGAGGAGCGGCTGCATGACCCAGTCGGTGTCATCGTCGGTCAGGTTGCCCGAGAAGTGCAGGTGGGTGTCGATCAGACCGGGAAGGACGGTCTTGCCGGCGGCGTCGATAACCTCAACGCCCTCGGGAAGGTCCTGCATAGTGCCGGCGTACTCGATCTCGCCGTTGTCGTCGACGAGAACGAGGGAGTTCTCAACCGGCTCGGCACCGGTACCGTCGATGAGCTTGCCGCCAACGATTGCGTACTTAGTAGACATGGTTCCTCCTTATGGATCCATATTGTGGGCGAGGCCATGTTGGGTTAAGGCCTCACAAAGCTACCCAAGTGCTGCCGGGTTCGGTGCGCGGGAGAGAGGGTTCCGCGCACCCGATCCGCCCCGGCTCGGCGTTATTTTTTGCGGGAATTGGTGAAGGCCATGAGGGCCAGGCCAACAGCCAGCCAGCCGATCACGATGCTCCACTCCACCATGTTGAGGGAGGCGGGAGAGAACGGGATCACGAGCAGGCCAATGATGGTGCCGCAGGCAACGATAGCGAGGCTGATGCCAAACTTGCCGCCGGGCACCTCGTAGGGACGAGGCAGGTCGGGCTCGGTGAAGCGCATGCGCAGGCAAGCGAGGGCGACCATGCCGCAGGAGAAGATGAAGGCGAGAGCCGACACGTTGGTCAGAGGGATGAGCATGTTCTTGCCCAGGAACGGACCGATGACGGTGATGACGCCCAGAACGGCGCAGGCGAGCTTGGGAGCGCCGGACTTGGGATCGACCTCGGCGAACTTCTCGGGCAGCTGGCCCTTGCGGCCCATGGCGAGCATGATGCGGCTCGTGGCGCCGTAGAAGGAGTTCATCGGGCCCATGGGTCCAAGCGTGGCGATGACGAGCATGGCCAGGTACAGGAGCATGTTGATACCCTTGAGGCAGGCAAGCGCGGGAACCGGGCTCTTAACAAACTCATGCCAGTCGAGGATGGTGCCGAACGAGTAGATGCAGACCATGTAGAAGCCGCCGGCGGCCAGCAGGGCCAAGGAGATGATCTTACCGAACTTGTTCCAGTTGAGGCCCTCGGCTGCTTCCTCAGCCTGCTGAGGAATGGTGTCGAAGCCGGCGTAGAAGAACGGGGTCAGAACCAGGACCGAAACGATACCGGCGAACAGGCTGGTGCCCTCGGTAGCGGGCTTGCCGCCACCAGCACCGGTGACCTGGGAGAACACGGGCATGGCGTTGTCCGGCGAGCCGGTGAACAGCGAGACGCCCATGGCGAGCAGCATGCCGCAGAGCAGGGCCTTGGTCAGGAAGGCCTGCAGCTTGGCGGCCGAGCTGGCACCGCGGAAGTTGAGGAAGATGACGTAGGCTGCAAAGCCGAGCGCGATCAGCGTCGGGAACAAGTAAACGTCGGCGCTCAGGATGGTATAGAGCTTGACGGCGCGCAGCCACTCAAGGCCGGGCAGGCTGCCGAACATCTCGGACACGAGGGTCGAAATGGCGATGGCCTCCCACGGGCACAGGATGCCGTTGCCCAGGGCCAGGAGCCAGCCGGTGATGTAGCTCATCGTACGGCCAAAGCTACGATCGACATACTCGACGATGCCACCCGAAATGGGGATAGCAGCCGTGAGCTCACCGAAAACAGCTCCGACGGGCACGAGGAAGATTGCACCCAAGAGGAATGCGATCATAGCGGGAACGGGACCGCCGCCCACGACCATCCAGTCGCCGACCTGCAGAACCCAACCGGTACCGATGATGGCACCGAAACCGATGGTGAAGAAGTTCCAGAGCGAAAGCGTTTTCTTCATGCCACCGTTACCTTCGACTGCAACTTCTGCGTTCTTGTCCGCCATTGTTCCCCTCCTTTCCTTATTGACGCCTCTTTGACGTCACCCCTTGCGCGGTCTGTTTTGCCGCGCGCTTTTATTTCGTGGCTTTAAGATACGGCCTTGGCACAGCAGCGCCGCTTGCGGCTCGACCGAAGGCTGAACTGCAAAACGAGCGGCGCCGTTTTTGGGACGAACGGCACGGTTTGCCGCTCATTGTTGTCGCCCGTCCGACGGGCGTACGCTCATCGGACGCATATAGAGATGTTTTTGAGGCCGTGTGTTTTGCGCCTTTCGTACCGTTTACCGAGCTTTTGACGCGCGGACCCCTTTGTTGCACATCTTTTTTGTAGGATAGACAGGTTATACATGAGACAAGGCGGTACGAATGGCATACGGATACAATGACGGCGACCAACGGCCACAAAGCGTGCGCCTTGCCGGCCGCACCACGCCAACGCCCAGAAGCACCTCCGACAACGGCAACCAGCAGCGCCCCCAAGAGCAGCCCGGGGCTTCTTCTCGGCAACAAAGCCGTACCGTGCAACAGTCAGACCGCGTGAGTACGAGCACACGCCAACGTCAGACCGACATATCGCAGCCGCGCCGCTACGATCGCCGTAAGACCGACTACTACGTTAAACGCTCCTTTTCGCGACCTCAACGCGATCGCGGCAATTCCGCCCCTCACCCCGCGTCGCATACCACAAGCCACGTGCTTCCGGCCCGCCGCCTACGCCTTGCGCTTTGCTCCATTGCCGCCTGCCTCGTCTTTGTGTTTTTGGGATCCTGTATCTCCCACGGATCAGCCGGTCTTGAGCCCACTGCCGAGGACAAGCTGCTTAAAGCTCCCGTCGCACCCGGCTACTCATTTGCTTTTTCGACCCCGCGCTCGCAGTGGAGTGCCGGCACCATGCCCCACATCTACCAAATTGACCCCGCATGGTCGGAGCTACCCTATGCCGGTGGCACTATTCGCGAAAACGCTTGCGGTCCCACTTGCCTCACCATGGTCTATATCTTTAAGACTGGCCACGCCGATATGACGCCGGTCGATATGTGCGCCCTTTCCGAGGCGGGCAACTATGCCCCCACCGGCGCCACCGAATGGTCATTTATGACGCGCGGCGCATGGCAGCTGGGCCTTAACGGAACGGAGCTCCATATCGATCGCAGCTCCATCACCCAGGCGCTGCGCTCGGGTGCGCCCATCATCGCATCGGTTCGCCCCGGCACCTTTACCAGCGTTGGACACTATATCGTGCTCTACGGCATCGACGATGCCAACCAGATTGGCGTCTACGACCCCAACTCGGCCAGCCGCAGCGCCCGTCGCTGGGGCGTCGTAGAGGTCCTCAACGAAGTCGAAGCCATGTGGGCCTACTACTAGTCATTGGGCACTCATTGGGGACTGACTTAAATGAGTGGCCCCAGACTGCCCGGAACTGCCGGCACGGAAGGCGCATCCCGCTTTGAAGTTCGATAGCGGGATGCGCTTTCCGTTAGCGGCCTGCTTGGGAAACTGAGAGCCACTTTTCGGCATATTTCCGGGATGCATTTTCCGTTTGAGGGCCTCAAGGGAAACCGCGTCCCATGTTGGAAGCTCATTCTGGGATGCGCTTTCCGCAGTTGATCGATGCGGGCTTTAAGGACTATCCCAAGCTGCCGGCGGAAAAGGAACGTCCCCAAGTGCCGGGTTTCCGCAGTCATTGGGGACAGACTTAAATGACCAGTCTTTTAAGAACGTCCCCAATGACTACCCACAGAATGAGGGTCTCATCGGGGACTAGGTAAATAGCAAAAGCCCCCGCGGCCGAAACGGGCCACGGGGGCAGCAGGCTTGCAAGGGTTAACTCAAGTCCTCGCCATTTGATGCAATGACCTTTTGATACCAGCAGAAGCTGTCCTTTCGGTAGCGATCGAACGTGCCTTTGCCCGTATCATCGGCATCGACATAAACAAAGCCATAGCGCTTCTTCATCTGCCCCGTCGAGGCCGACACCAAATCGATACAGCCCCACGGCGTGTATCCCATCAGGTCAACACCGTCCTCGACAATTGCATCGCGCAGCGCAAGAATATGCCTGCGCAGGTAATCAATATGATACGCATCGTGGACTTTGCCGTCTTCCAGCGCATCGAGTCCGCCCACACCGTTCTCGGCGATAAAGAGCGGAAGATGGTAACGATCGTGGTAGCCGGCAAGCGTCACGCGCAAACCCAGCGCATCGATCTGCCATTTCCAGGCAGTCTCTTTATCCTTGAGGTACGGATTGCGCAGCGTCGGGAACACGTTGCCCTCCGCCTTCTCAGCGATCACCTGGTCATCGGCGCACACCAAGCGCGAGCAATAGTACGAGAACGAAATGAAGTCGACCGTATGCTCTGCCAGATACTCCGTATCGCCCGGCTCAAAGGGCACGTGAACACCCTCTTTCTCGAGTGCACGCAGCTTCCAAGCAGGATAGGCGCCCGCAGCCATCACGTCTGTGTAGAAGTAGCGGCCGCGGTCCTCCTCATACGCAAGCCATACGTCCTCGGGCGCACAACGGTACGGATAGGTCGCACCGGCAGCGACCATGCAACCCACCTTGTTTGCGGGATCGATCTTGTGCAGAATCTCGACAGCGCGAGCGCTCGCCATAAACATATGGTGCGAGAACGCCGCGGTCACGGCTGCACGGTCACGCTCATCCTCGAGCGTGACACCCGCGTTGAGATAGGACAGCGCCACGCTGTTGATCTCGTTGAACGTAAGCCAATAACGCACGAGGCCCTGGTACGCGCGTCCGACGGTCTCGACGTAGTGCGCATACCGCTCGATCATCTCTCGGCTTTGCCAGCCACCATAGCGCTCGACCAGAGCCAACGGATAGTCGTAGTGCGACAGCGTCACAAGCGGCTCGATTCCATGCTCGCGCAGCGCCTCGAATACCTGACGGTAAAACTCCAAGCCCTCGCCGTTGGGCTCGGTCTCCATCCCTGTGGGAAAAATACGGCTCCAGCAAATTGAAAGACGCAGGCACTTAAAGCCCATCTCGGCAAAGAGCTCGACATCCTCGTGCCAATGATGGAAGAAGTCGTTGCCCCAGCGGCATGGATACAGCCTGTCCGGATCGTCCACGGGCTTTTGCCTGCCAAACATTACATCCCAGCGGTCGGAACCCTGTGGGATCAGGTCGGAGTGCGACATGCCGCGGCCGCCCTCGTTCCAGCCCCCTTCGGCCTGGTTGGCGGCGAGGGCACCACCCCACAAAAAGCCCTCGGGCATACCGGCGGCAGACGTTCTGTCAAAGTAACTCATGCTACTCAGCATCCTCGGCAGAAGCTGCCGCGGCGTTCTCCTGCTCCTGAGCCAGGAGCTGGTTATCGTACACCTTAAAGAACGGGTACCAGACCACAGCCATGACCACGATCAAAACGATCGTAAACACCCAGATGCGCGGGTCGAGGCACTGGACAAAGCCCTGAACGAAGATGGGGAACGTGCCGCTCACCAAGATGTAGAAGTTAGAGACAAGACCCAGTGAGACCGCACCCCAATACAGCAGGGCCGAGATCATGCCGCCTAGCACAAACGGAATCATGAGGATCGGGTTGAAGATGATGGGCGCGCCGAAGATCGCGGGCTCGGAGATACGGAAGAAGCTCGGCACGATCGATGCCCTGCCAAATGCCTTGAGCTGCTGCGACTTTGCCCTAAACGCGCAGAGCGCCACAAAAGAGAACGTATTACCCGTGCCGCCGATGAGGTTGATGGCCAACGACATGAGCACCGGGTGGAACTCAAGCGGCTGCCCGGCAGCATAGAGCGAGGCGTTGGCGGCAAAGGCGGCAAGCGAGACCGGGGCGGTGATGGGCATTACGATCATGTTGCCGTGGACGCCAAAGCACCAAAACAGCAGCGTCATGAAGCAGATAAGCAGTGCGCCGGGCACAGAGTCAACTGCGACGGAAAGCGGGGCAGCGAGCAGCTTCTCGATAACCGAGGGGATGGACAGCGCGGGATCGATCATCTGGATCAGCAGGTTGCCGCCAAAGAAGATGAGGATGTTGGCGAGCATAGGTACGATGGCGCCAAAGGTTTCGGACAAAAACGGCGGCACGCCATCGGGCATCTTGATGGTGATGCCCTTGGTCTGGCAGAAGCGCGTGACCTCGACGGAGACCAAGGCAACGATGATGGCGGTAAACAGGCCCTGCGCACCCAGATAGGTGCAGGGGACCGCCTGGAGCACGGACTCATCAGCAAGCTGGTAGTAGGACGACGGCGCCGCGGCGATCAGGAACATCACCAGCGAGGTCATACCGGCGTTAAGCTTGGGCATCTTGTAGGTGCCCGCCAGGTTATAGGCGATTGCGAACGTCACGATCACCGACAGTATGCCCATCGTCATATTGAAGGGGATGAGCAGCGTGAGCTTATTGGCCGTCGCAAAATCGAGCCAAGGGCCAAAGACGGACCAGAACCCGCCCTGCGCCACCAGGTCGGCCGTGACCGGCGGGTTGGCGAGGATCATAAAGACGGCAGATACCAAGATGAAGCTGATCGCGCTCATAAAGCCCTTTTGCATGGAGGCAAAGTGGCGCTCGGTGCCGCAGAAATTGGCGATAGGGGTCAGTTTTTCCTGAAGCAGGGTCATGAACTTCTCCATGGTTGCCTCCTAACCCAACAGCGACTGGGCGAGTGCCAGCACGTTGGCGGCGTTGCCCATGCCGTAGTCCTGTGCGGGGATGACCGCGGTCGGCTTACCGCTCCCCTGCTTGACGGTGTTGAGCTGGTAGGACACCTGCGGCCCCAAGAGCAGCACGTCATAATTGGCGCACGTCTCCTGATACTCGCCGATACCCACCGCATCGATATCGAGCTCGATGCCGTTTTGCTCCGCATATTTCTCGAGTTTCTTCATCAGAATGCTTGTAGACAGACCAGCTGCGCAAACAAGAAGGATCTTCATAAGGGATTCCCTTCGCATTGATTGGTTGGATAGTCACCGCACGCCGCTAGGCGTTCTTGGTTGCAGTGCACTCATACAGGCAGATCAGCTCCTGCACGAGCTCCTGAGCAAGCATGGAGCACATGAGGTGGTCCTGAGCATGGACCAGCAACACATCCACCGACAGATGCTCGCCCGCTGCCTCAGTCGAAAGCAGCTGCGTTTGGATGTGGTGAGCCTTGATTCCCGCATCCTTTGACTGCTTCATGAGTTTGGCGGCGGCGTCAAAATCCCCCGCTTTTGCCTTTTCAAGGGCTTCGAAGGCAAGGCTGCGTGCCTCTCCCGCTGCAGCGACCAGCTGAAACGAAACCATCTCGGTTCCCTGATCGTCCATAACGGTCTCCTCTCCCGTGATGTTTGGTTTGTACTTGAATATTCGAAACGCCTATCTCCCGCCCGCAATCCTCGAGGTTTATTGCAGGTAGACAGACAGGGTTATCGACAAAAGAAGTCTTAAGCCGTATGCGCTTGCACAAGCGCCATCAGCTCATGCCAGGACCGGCGCTCGCGTAGGCGCTCGACCCCCTGGCGGTCCATAAAGATCTCGGCGAGCAGTGAGCTCAAGATCCGCGCCTCATCGCCGCCCGACCGGGCAAACGACACCATAAAGACGATATCGACCTCATGGCCGTATTCGTCCCAAAGAATGGGATGTTCGAGCAGGCCCACGGTAACAAAGGCCTCGGCGCTCAAGGGATGCATCCCATGGGGCATGGCTACCCCATTGCCAAACGAGGTGGCACTCGCGCTCTCGCGCTCGGCGACCTCTTGGGCAAACTGGGCATCGACACGGCCGCTCTCGACGGCGCGCTCGGAGAGATATCGGAGAACGGCCTGCTTCGACGGCGCCTCAACGCGGTTGAAGAACAGGGCACGGCTAAAGAAAGAGCTTACGGAGTCCGATTGCGCAGTGTCGTCGCTCAGCACCTTGCGGATAGCGTTGACATCGCTCGTCTCCAAGAAGAAATCGGCCTCGCGGACGGGCACGGGCAACTTGACGTTGAGCGGCACCGTTGTGAACACGTAGTCGATGTGCGAAAAATCGAACGTTCCCACGCGGGCGACGTCGCATGTCTCAATCGAATCGATATACATGCCAAACTGCTTGCGGTACTGGTGCTCGAGCATACGGGCGCTTCCCGCTCCCGAGGCGCACACGATCAGGATGCGCTTGCGACGCGGCTGGTCGGCTTGCTGCTCGAGGGCCAGGGCAAATGCCATGGCGATGTAGCCGAGCTCTTCATCAGAGGGCTGGCTGCCAAAATGACGCTCGAGTACCTGCGAGGTGCCAGCTGCCATCGAATAGGCCAACGGAAACCTCGTCTTGATATCGGGCAGCATGGGGTTATCCATATGCATGTGATATTCAAGGCGATAGCCCAGAGGGCCGATATGCCGAGCAAGGTTCATGCGAAGTTCAAGATCGCCGCTAAAGTCAAACCTAAACTCATCGTTGACCGCACGTACCATCTCGGAAGCAATCTCCCACATCTCGTCCGAGATAACGGCAGAGCCCTTCTCGGGCACGCCCGTGCCCCTGCCGAGCAAATGGATTGCGATAAAGGCAACCTCTTCTCGGGGCATGCTCACGCCCAGGGCATCCTTGATGTTTGCGGCAATCTGGAAAGCCGCGGCGTATTCGCGCGTTCCCTCCAGTTTTTGAACGTCCGATTCTGCAGCTGGGACATAGCAGCCCTGCTCGATGCGGCCAAGAGCAATGTAAAGATGCATGATGAGATTGCGGGATGCCAGCGAGCTCACCGTGACGGGCGAGGCCGTCAGGGCATCGTCCACACATGCGGCGATGGCCCGCAGGCGCTCGGCGAGCTTTGCATCGTCGGTGTCGGGCAACACGGGCCTCACCAGCGAGGCCAGGCACAGGCGCCGTTGTGACTCCCCGCCCGCAACGCGGATTCCGTAGCGTGGGCGCTTTTCGAGCGTTAAGTCAAATTGGGCGAGTTTCTGCTCTACCAGACGCATGTCATTGGACAGAGTTCGCGCCGAAACGTAGAGTAAATCCGCATACTCCTCAATCGTCACCCACTGGGACCGCATGAGGAGGTCGTTAAGAAGGAAGGACACACGGCCGTCGCGCGTATCAGGAATGCCCGGATGGGCCAGAGCCGCACCGTCTAGCAAGCGAGCAAGCTCATCTGCACGTGCAACATCGATACGATACTGCCCCTTGCTGCCAACGATGCGTGCAACCCCTGCAAGGTTGTCGTTTGCGCGATGGATATAGTTTCTCACGGCGCGCTCGCTTACCTCGAGACGCTTGGCAAGTACCGCGACAGCGACAGGCTGAGCGTCCTCGATCATATTTACAAGCTGCTTGACGCGAGCATCCATGTCCTCCTCCTTTCCCTGCGTCTAGTCTAACGCGGTAAAGAATGACACTCCACGTCGCGCTCGTTCCGCCAACTCGGAACAGGTTGCGGGGAGTCCAGCTGAGCTATGGAGAGCCTGGGGAGAGGGCCCGAAGGCAATGCGTCGGTGTGGGATGCGCCTTCCCAGCCATTGGGCAGTCATTGGGGACAGACTTAAATGAGTAGTCGTTGTGAACGTTCTTGTTTGACTAGTCGTTTAAGAACGTCCCCAATGACTATTAAGGACTGTCCCAAGCTGCCGGCAGGAAAGGACCGTCCCCAAGTGCCGGGTTTGTCCCCAATGACTAGGTGAATAGCAAAAGCCCCGCAGTCGGAGCGGACTGCGGGGCTCGTGAAGAGAGGCTAGTTTGTGGGCGCTTTGCCTGGCGCCCACGAGAGAGGCAACAGAGTAGAGACTACTCGTGGATGCGGGTACCGGAGAGGCCGGCCATGGTCTCGGCGGCCTTGTCCAGGGCGCCGATGATGCAGGTGCGGCCCTTGCGGGAACGGGCGAACTTGATGGCGGCGCGGACCTTGGGCTCCATGGAACCCTTGCCGAACTGGCCCTCGTCGGCCAGGCGCTCGGCCTCGTCGGCGGTGATGTCCTCGAGCTCCTCCTGGTTGGGCTTGCCAAAGTTGATGGCGACGTGCTCGACGGCGGTCAGCAGGAACAGGACGTCGGCGTCGCAGTCCTCGGCCAGCAGCTCGCCGCCCAGGTCCTTGTCGATGACGGCGGGAACGCCCTTGTAGCAGCCCTTGTTCTCGTAGTCGCGGACGACGGGGATGCCGCCGCCACCGCAGGCGATGACGATGAACTCGTTGTCGAGCAGGTTGAGGATGGAGTCAGCCTCGACGATCTTCTTGGGATCGGGGGAGGCGACGACGCGACGCCAGCCGCGGCCGGAATCCTCGACGAAGACCTTGGAGGGGTCCTCGGCCATGAACTCCTTGGCCTGCTCCTCGGTGTAGAAGGGGCCGATCGGCTTGGTCGGGTTCTTGAACGCGGGATCGTCCGGGTCGCACTCGATCTGGGTGACGACGGTGGCGGCGTGCCAACGCTTATAGCGCTTGTGCATCTCGCGGCCGATGCCCTGCTGCAGGTGGTAGCCGATGTAGCCCTGGGACATGGCGCCGCACTCGGGCAGCGGCATCTCGGGGGTGCCGATGGCGTCGTGGGCAGCGGCGAAGGCGTTCTGGATCATGCCGACCTGCGGGCCGTTGCCGTGGGTGATGATGATCTCGTTGCCCTGCTCGATGAGGCCGAGGAGCGCGTGGGCGGTGTTGCTCACGGCCTCGATCTGCTCGACGGGGTTGTTGCCGAGGGCGTTGCCGCCAAGGGCGACGACGATGCGGTCGGGCTTACCGTACGGTTTACTCATAGTATTCGTTCACTTCCCAGCTACTAGCGAAGCGTCGCGTACATCATGGCCTTAATGGTATGCATGCGGTTCTCGGCCTCCTGGAACACACGAGACTGCGCGCTCTCAAAGACCTCGTCGGAAACCTCCATCTCGGTCACGCCGAACTTCTCGGCAATCTCGGCGCCGATGGTGGTCTGCGTATCGTGGAAGCTCGGCAGGCAGTGCATAAAGATGGCGCCGGGGTTTGCCTTGGCCATGACCTCGGGCGTTACTCGATAGGGAGAGAGAAGATCGATTCGGCTCTTCCACAGCTCCTCAGCCTGGCCCATACCGACCCAAACGTCCGTATAGATCACGTCTGCATCCTTGACGCCCTCGTCGATATCCTCAGTGAGCTGGATCGTGCAGCCATTCTGAGCGGCGATCTCCTGGCAGCGCTCAAGAAGCTCGGGATCGAAGTGCGTGGCGCCCTCGACATCGCCCTTGGGTCCGCAGGAGCAGAAGTTAATGCCGAGCTTGGCGCAGATAACCATCAGGGAGTCGCTGACGTTGCCCTGCTCCTTGCCCATATAGGTGAGCTTCATGCCGCGCGTGTCGCCGAACTCCTCACGCATGGTAAGAATGTCGGCAAGGGCCTGGGTGGGATGGTACTCGTTGGTCAGACCGTTCCAGACGGGAACGCCAGCCTTGGCGGCAAGCTCCTCGACGATCGACTGGTCGGAGCCGCGATACTCAATACCGTCATACATGCGACCGAGCACGCGGGCGGTATCCTCGATGGACTCTTTCTTGCCCATCTGCGACGAGCCGGGGTCGAGGTAGGTCACACCCATACCCAGGTCCATACCGCCGACCTCGAAGGCACAGCGCGTGCGCGTTGAGGTCTTCTCAAACAGCAGGACAATGTTCTTGCCCTCGAGAAAGCGGTGCGGATAACCGGCGCGCTTCATATCCTTGAAGTTCTTTGAGAGGTCGAGCATGTACTCGATTTCCTCGGACGTAAAGTCAAGCAGGGTAAGAACGCTTCGACCAGAAAGATTAAGAGCCATGATTTGAGTCCTTTCGGTTGTTGGAACACACAAGGAGGGATGGGCGGCGCAGACGCACACGCGCCGCCCAGATACGCTAACGCTGACTAGATTTCCTCACGCCAGAACGGCATGGTCATGCAGCGCGGGCCGCCGCGACCGCGAGAAAGCTCCTCGGAGGGGGCGACGAGCAGCTCGACGCCGGCCTTGTAAAGAGCATCGTTGGTGACAACGTTGCGCTCATACACGCAGACCTTGCCCGGTGCGACCGCAAGAGTGTTGGAACCATCGTTCCACTGCTCACGGGAAGCCTCGATCGGATCGCCACCACCGCACTCAATCATGGTGATGTGGTCCATACCCGTCGCAAGCTCGAGAATATGCTGCAGGGTGCCCTCGAGCTCCTCGATATGCACCTCCCCCTCCGAATCGCCCTTGGTCAGGCGGTAGGCACGAAGCGTCTGGTAGATGCCAGGATAGACCGTGAACTTATCGCGATCGACCTGCGTGCAGACGGTGTCGAGGTGCATGTAGGCGTAGCCGTGCGGGATCTTGATGGCATAGATGTTCTCGATCTCGGCCTCATCGGAACCCCAGAACATATTCTTGGCGAGCTCATCGATGGCCGCAGTCTGGGTGCGCTCGGAAATACCGATGGCGAGCGTCTTGGCGTTGATGTTGAGGATATCGCCGCCCTCGATATGCCACTCGCTGTTGTGGTCATACCAAATGGGGCTACCGGCGTAATCGGGATGGTTGCGGAGCACCGTTTCGTAGAAGATTACCTCGCGATTGCGCTGATTCCAGTACATGCGGTTCATGGTAGCGCCCTTGCCCACGACAGCCAGAGGGTCACGGGAGAAATACGAGGCCGGCATGGGGAACAGCACCATATCGTCAGCCTTCAACTCCTCGCCGTCCATACTGGCAAGAGAACCGCCAACCTTGGGGATCTCGAGGTCGCGAACGTAGAGGCCGCCCATGGCAGCAAGGACAAACTCCTTGTTGTCCTTAATCGAATCAAGCTTCTCGACAACGGCCTGGCGAAGGGCCGCGTTGGAGATGCCGGACTCACCCATGAACTTCGTCATGAACTCTGCGCGAGTGCCCTCGACTTTGTCAAACGTCTCAGCGAGCAGCTCTTCCATATAGACGACCTCGGCGCCAGCGCCGCGAAGAAGGTCGGTAAACTGATCGTGCTCTTTCTGGGCATAGTCCAGATAGAACGCGTCGTGAATCCAAACGCGGTCGAAATCCTCCGCCTTCATGTTTACAAGATCCATACCGGGGCGATGGACGCACACCTTCTTGAGGGCGCCAATCTCGCTATGAACGTTCAGTCCTTTGTTCATCTCTATCCTTCTTTCTCACAACTTGTATGTAGGGTTTTGCATTTACGGCAGGGGGATAAGACCCGAAACCGCAGTGAATGCCATGCAGATAACGCTTACGACCAGGAAGAATTTCCAAGCGACCTTCCACCACTGGCCAAGCGGAATCTTACAGACGCCAAGACCGGCAACGAGCATCGCGCTTGTCGGCGAAATGAGAGACATGGCAGCACTGCCCATGGAAAGGCCGGTAACTGCAGCCTCGGGGTTTAAGCCCATCAGCTCAACAAGCGGGCCGAAAATGGGAATCGTAAGAGCAGCGATGCCCGAGGAGCTCGGAACGAGGATCGACAGAAGGTTATCCACGACGTAGAGAATGCTCGTAAAGATAACTGCCGGAACTCCAGAGAGAGCCGTGGCGAGCGTGTTGAGAATCGTATCGATGATGAGGCCGTCATTGGCGATTACGAGGATTCCGCGGGCAAGTCCAACAACGATGGCAGAGAACGCGAAATCTGCAATTCCCTTAACGAACTCGCCAGCGATCTCCTTCTCATTCATCCCGGAAACAACACCAGAAAGAAGGGCCATGGCCAAGAAAATCGCAGAGATTTCGTTCATGTACCAGCCCTGGGCTACCAGGCCCCAAATGATAGCGCCAAGTCCAAGCACGAAAATAACCATGACGGCTTTTTGCTTAGCGGTGAACTCGCTATCGAGGAGGTTCTCATCCGCGCCAAACTCTTTGCGTTTCTCGATATCATCGTGGAAAGCGGGGGACGCTTCGGGGTTTTTCTTAACCTTGAGGGCATACATTACAACCCATGCGACGGCAACCGCCGTGAGCACGGCAAGGGCAATAGTACGCAACCAAAGCTGGGGGTTGCCCTGGATACCGAGGATGCCCTGGGAAATCAGGACGTTGAACGGATTGACGGTAGATGCGATGTATCCGATACGGGCACCCACAAACACCGTCATGAACGCTGTAATTGAGTCGAAGCCCATGGCCATCATGATCGGCATAAGAATCGCAAAGAACGGAAGCGTCTCCTCTGCCATACCAAAGGTGCTGCCGCCCAAGGCAAAAAGCACCATTAGGATCGGAATGATGAGGACGTCCTTGCTCTTGAACTTCTTCACCACTCGGGCGACGCCGCTCGTGATGGCTCCGGTCGCCGTGATGACCTGGAAGGAACCTCCCACGATCATAATGAATGCAACGACCTCGACCGCTTGCTGGATGCCGATCGCAGGGGCCTCAAGTACTTCGAAGATGCCTTGGCGAAGATCGACCTCGTTGCCGTCCTCGTCCGTATAGACCTTATCGACAGGCTCATAGGTGCCCGAGACCGTTACCTCGCGACCGTTAACCTCCTGGCGCTCAAACGAACCCGAAGGCACGACCCAGGTCAGAACGGCAAATACGGCCATCAAGACGAGAATGATGGTGTACACGTGCGGGACTCGAAGAGTGCGCTTCTTTTCTGTCTCTGCCATCTCTCCTCCTTAATTCAGGGGTTTTTCGTTGCCGGCAAAGCCATTGTGTCATCGCGCAAAACACCCTTCCGTCTCTTCGCCCGCCAACGAAGCGCATCGACCCGTAAACGGATTTCAGATTGATGTAATTTGTCAATTTGCTATCTAAATTGATGTTTAACATTAATTACTAAGTCGGTTCGTGCCATTCACCTGTGACAAATATGATGTAAATTGAATCAAACTCGTAATGTGCCACTATGGAAGCAATAAATACTCACCGCCAAAGCGAGGTCACATGTCCGCATTGCATGTTCAAAATGAAATAGGAAAGCTAAAAAAGGTGCTTCTGCACTGTCCCGGCCCCGAAACGCGCAACTACCCCGACGGGCAGTTCAATCGGGTCTTTACGTTGCGTCCGTCTAGCAGCTCATTCGATCTTGATAAAGCCCTTAGGGAGCATCATGCTTACTCGGCGATGCTCGAGCACGAAGGGGTAGAGATTCTCTATCTTGAAAACCTTCTTACCGAAGCCCTTGATGCGACAGAGCAAGCGCGTCGCTCTTTTATCGATAGCTACATTTCAGAATGCGGCGCGCGGGGCATTGAGCTCGAGTCTGCCATTCGCGAGTATCTCGAGCGCATCGAAGGCTCCCGCGCCCTTGCTCAAGCAGCAGTCAACGGCATCCGCTACTCCCAGGTCTTCAACACAGATAAAGAGGTGTTCAGCCTCACGAAACTGACGGCAGACGCATACTCACCTGACGATCTTCTCGTAAGCCCCCTTAACACCATGTGGTTCACACGCGATCCGGCGAGCGTCATCGGCGAAGGCGTTACGCTCAACCACATGTACTGGCCAGAGCGCAACCGTGAGGTTATCGCCTACAAAACGATTTTTACCTATCACCCAGATTTCCGCGAGACCCCTCAGTTCTTCAAGCATGAATCGACTTACCACATTGAAGGCGGCGACCTGCACAACCTCAACAGCGAAAACATAGCCGTTGGAATCTCGCAACGAACCGAGCCGGCGGCGATAGACACTTTAGCAAATAACTTGCTGTGGGATGAGAACTCGACTATTGAGTCCGTATGGGCCATTCAGGTCCCCTACGATGACCTCTGCATTCATCTCGACACATATTTCACTCGCGTTGACTACGAGACATTCCTCGTTGCTCGGGAGCTTCTCGACCAAGCGCGAGTCTACCGCATTACGCGGGGCAGATCGGAAGGGACAACCCGTGCGTGTCATGTCGCAGGCGGACTGAAAGAAGCGTTGCGATTAGCCCTAGGTTCAAGTTCGTTGCAGTTTATCCTTTGCGGTGGCTCAAATCCCGGAGCAGCAGAGGTCGAAAGGACCAACAATGCCACAAGCACCCTTTGTTTGGAGCCAGGCAAGGTCTGCGTATACGAAGAAAACGCCGAAACCAACAAAGCGCTGGAGCAGGCCGGTATTGACCTTATTCCCATCTCTATCTTTGAGCTGACAAACGGCTTTGGCGGCCCCAACTGCCTCTGCCTCCCCCTCGTCCGCACTTCATAACATGGGAACGGGTCAAAACATAAAGGCGCTTCGCAAGCGCGACCAGCTGACACAGGAGGAATTCGCGGCACTCATCGGCGTCTCCAAAGAAACGGTATGCCGCTGGGAAAAGGACCGCTATACAATCCGCCGCTCAACGTTGCTCAAGATAGTATCGAAATTTAACCTGCAGCTCGACGACCTCACATCTGAAACCGCAGGGCTTGCCGCAAAGCTCGACCACGAGGGGCGGAAGGGGGAATCCAAAGAAGTTACTACTGATTCCCTTTGCGATGTATTTAAAATCTTGAAGAATGGAGGCAGAACGGGACTTAAACAAACCGGAATAACCGCGCTTCCCTCATCCGTATTCAAGAAACATCGCGGGTGCTTCTTTGTTCAAATGGACACGTCCGCCATGTCCAAATGCTACCCGATTGGATCCCTTCTCCTCGTGGATCCAAACCTGAAACCCTGGAACGGATGCTCCGTCCTCGCTTTGGCCGATAATTCAAGAATCGTCATACGTCGTTATAGCACCGGTACGAACACCGTGATGCTCTCATCCTACTCATATAGCACAGCGGAACCGGATATCGTGCTGGACAAACGCCGAATTAGGATTCTGGGAATCATCGTCTGGTTTCAGGCATCCCATGATCTGAGCATCTAACCAAATTTGCTCTTGTTTACCCCCTGCACACATCTCAAACAGCAAAAGCCCCGCAGTCGGAGCGGACTGCGGGGCTCGTGAAGAGAGGCTAGTTTGTGGGCGCTTTGCCTGGCGCCCACGAGAGAGGCAACAGAGTAGAGACTACTCGTGGATGCGGGTACCGGAGAGGCCGGCCATGGTCTCGGCGGCCTTGTCCAGGGCGCCGATGATGCAGGTGCGGCCCTTGCGGGAACGGGCGAACTTGATGGCGGCGCGGACCTTGGGCTCCATGGAACCCTTGCCGAACTGGCCCTCGTCGGCCAGGCGCTCGGCCTCGTCGGCGGTGATGTCCTCGAGCTCCTCCTGGTTGGGCTTGCCAAAGTTGATGGCGACGTGCTCGACGGCGGTCAGCAGGAACAGGACGTCGGCGTCGCAGTCCTCGGCCAGCAGCTCGCCGCCCAGGTCCTTGTCGATGACGGCGGGAACGCCCTTGTAGCAGCCCTTGTTCTCGTAGTCGCGGACGACGGGGATGCCGCCGCCACCGCAGGCGATGACGATGAACTCGTTGTCGAGCAGGTTGAGGATGGAGTCAGCCTCGACGATCTTCTTGGGATCGGGGGAGGCGACGACGCGACGCCAGCCGCGGCCGGAATCCTCGACGAAGACCTTGGAGGGGTCCTCGGCCATGAACTCCTTGGCCTGCTCCTCGGTGTAGAAGGGGCCGATCGGCTTGGTCGGGTTCTTGAACGCGGGATCGTCCGGGTCGCACTCGATCTGGGTGACGACGGTGGCGGCGTGCCAACGCTTATAGCGCTTGTGCATCTCGCGGCCGATGCCCTGCTGCAGGTGGTAGCCGATGTAGCCCTGGGACATGGCGCCGCACTCGGGCAGCGGCATCTCGGGGGTGCCGATGGCGTCGTGGGCAGCGGCGAAGGCGTTCTGGATCATGCCGACCTGCGGGCCGTTGCCGTGGGTGATGATGATCTCGTTGCCCTGCTCGATGAGGCCGAGGAGCGCGTGGGCGGTGTTGCTCACGGCCTCGATCTGCTCGACGGGGTTGTTGCCGAGGGCGTTGCCGCCGAGGGCGACGACAATACGATCGGGCTTGCCAAGAGGCTTAGACATTGCTGGAATCCTTTCTGTAAAAGGCCTACAACCCATTAATAACCCGCGCCCGTGCGATACGCGAGTTTATTAAGGTTTATATTCTCTTTATCGCTCATTTTATTCATTTTGAAAATAGCGGAACGGTGAACGGTCGTTTTTATCCGCTCAGCGTACAGAACCCCAGCTCAGACATATCTACGCCATTTACGTGCAACTTTATTTAAATGCAGCGAGGATTATGTCGGATTATGCAAACTACATCTCTGCTAAACACAAAACGGACAGCGCAATATCTTACTCGCACTATACGAGATTCTATGCACTTATAAGTTGAGTATGCACCCCTGCAAAAACAAGGGGCTTTTCATCCAACATAAGGGATAGCCGATCGCGCTTCACCCCGCGGCAAGCGACTGCGAGTTCGCAGTATGGAACTTTACCGTCGGCTTCTGCATGAACGCTACCGACGCCCTTTCGCTCCTGCGCGCCCAAGCAGCCGAGAACGCTAACGGCGCCACTGTCAACCTGGCCACCCTCAACAACGGCGCCGCCAGCCTTTTCGCAAAGTACCGTGCTGGCTCGCTGGCTTTGAGGCCTAAGTGAGCTTTGCTATTTGCCAATTTTTGTATGATTTGGGTCAAATCTATTTGTCAATTTTTGTATGATTAGGGGCAAATCTATTTGCCAATTTTTGTCAATGAGGTGTTTTAATGCTACGCCGCAAAGTCACTGATAGGCTTTTGAGCTGGAAGAATAACTCCCATAAGGCCCTGCTTGTTACCGGTGCGCGTCAGATTGGCAAGAGCTATGCGATTCACGCGTTTGGAAAGAGCAACTACGCTTCGTATTATGAGGTCAATCTGCTACTTGATGCCGAGGCAAGAGACGTACTTGTTGGCGCTAAGAACTCCATTGACTTCATCAACCGTGTGGCCCTTCTTGCGGATGCACCGCTTGTTGAGGGAGATACGCTTATCTTTGTCGATGAGATTCAGGAGTATCCGCAGATCGTTACACTTATGAAGGCGCTGGTCGAGGACGGACGCTTTAGCTATGTCTTCTCGGGGTCTATGCTTGGGACTGAGTTTAAGGGGATCTCTTCTTTCCCGGTGGGGTATGTCGAGCACATTGTTATGCGGCCAATGGATTTTGAAGAGTTTTGTTGGGCAAACAGCATCAGCGAGAATGTGCTTGCAGACATCCGCAGCTGCCTTGTCGAGAGGCGTCCCGTCGAAAATTTTATTCATGAGGCGATGCTCAAAAACTTTAGAGCTTATATCGTTTGCGGCGGCATGCCGGAGGTCGTTCAGAACTATATCGATTCGGGCTATTCGCTCGTGAGAACGCGTGAGCTTCAAATTCAGCTAGTCGATCAGTACAAAAGCGATATCTCTAAATATGCATCGACTCGAGCGTTTAACGTTCGCTCCATTTTCGAGCAAATTCCCGTTCAGCTTGAGGCGGAGTCCCATCGCTTTATCGTCTCGTCTCTAGGCGAGGGAGCTCGTCTTCAAAAATACGAGCAGGATTTCCTATGGCTGGTGAACGCAGGCGTTGGATTGATGGTCCCCCAGGTGACGGAGGCACGAAGTCCTCTCAAGAGGACGGAGAAAACGACGGCCTTTAAACTATACGAGTCCGATACAGGTATGCTCGCATCGCGGTATCCCGGCAGCACGGCACGCGCCGTCTACCTTGACATGAAAACCCCCAACCTCGGCGGCCTCTATGAGAACGTGGTCGCACAGGAACTCGTTGCCCTCGGAGCAGATACGTGGTACTACCAAACGCGTGAGGTCGGTGAAGTCGACTTTGTAATCGAAGGTGCCCGCGGGCATGTTGTCCCAATCGAAGTCAAATCGGGCAAGAAAGTTCGAGCACATGCAGCCCTCGACCGTTTGATGAGTGTGGGCGAGTACAAAATTCCCGAGGCCGTTGTGCTGAGCCACGAAAACCTTTGCAAAGAGGGCAAGATCCTTTACGTTCCAATCTATATGACATTCTGTCTCGATGAGTTTATGGAAAAGGACGACCCCAACAACGATTTCTCGTTTGCACCCATATCTCTCTAGGTCATCTGAGTCCGCAAGCCAGCCCCCACGCCCAAAGTACTGCGCCTTTCGCGCCAAAGGCGCGAAACAGCAAGGGGATAGAAGGCAGCGACAACCAACTCCCCCACTATGCCCAAAGTGCTGCGATGTTTCGCGCAAAGCGCGAAACATCACTGGGGCAGCAGAAGGCCACAATCAGCTAGCCCTCCATGCCCAAAGTGGCGCGTGGTTTCGCGGCCACGCCGCGAAACAGCGACCGGGACAAGGCACCCCCACAGCCACGTCCTTCATTCAGCCCCACAATCCGAGGACGTAGTCGTAGCAGGATCTGAGGGCTAACCTTCGCGGACACTCCGCAGGACGAAAGAACCCCCGCCGCACGTAGTGCGCAGCGGGGGTTCTTTCATGTCCGAGGACGTCCGCGAAGGTTAGCCCTCAGATCCTGCGGTGGGAGACCTAGGCCTCGTTGTACACCGTCTTGAGCTTCAGCAGGTGAGCGTAGCGATCCATAGCGGCCTGCTCGTTCTCCTTGAAGAGCTCCTCGGCGCGCTCGGGGAAGGAACGCGTCAGCGAAGCGTAACGGGCCTCGTTCATCAGGAACTCCTGATAACCGCCCGCGGGCTCCTTGGAATCGAGCGAGAACTTCTTGCCGGCAGCAGCCTCGGGGTTGAAGCGGAAGAGGTTCCAGTAACCGCACTCGACAGCCTTCTTCATCTCGGCCTGGCAGTTCTGCATGCCGCCCTTCTTGATGGAGTGCATCTCGCAGGGGCTGTAGCCGATGATGAGGGACGGGCCGTCGTAGGCCTCGGCCTCGTGGATGGCCTTGAGGGTCTGAGCCGGGTTGGCGCCCATGGCGACCTGCGCCACGTAGACGTAGCCGTAGCTCATGGCAATCTCGGCCAGGGACTTCTTCTTGGTCACCTTACCGGCAGCGGCGAACTGAGCGACCTGGCCCAGGTTCGAGGCCTTGGAGGCCTGACCGCCGGTGTTGGAGTAAACCTCGGTGTCGAAGACAAAGACGTTGACATTGTGGCCGGAAGCCAGGACGTGATCCAGACCACCGAAGCCGATGTCGTAGGCCCAACCGTCGCCGCCGAAGATCCAGAAGGACTTCTTGGTGAGGTAAGCCTTGTCGGCGAGGATTGCCTTGGAAGCCTCGCAGCCGCACTTCTCGAGCTCGGCAACGTAGGCAGCGGCAGCGGTCTTGGAGGCCTCGGCGTCGTTGACAGAGTCAATCCAAGCCTGGCCGGCAGCCTTGAGCTCGTCGGACGGACCATCGGCGGCGATGATCTCCTGGGTGGCGGCAATCAGCTTGTGCTGAACAGCCTCATAGCCCACGGCCATGCCCAGACCGTGCTCGGCATTGTCCTCGAACAGGGAGTTGTTCCACGCCGGGCCGTGACCGTCCTTGTCCTTGCAGTAAGGAGCGGTGGCAGCGGGGTTGCCCCAAATGGAGGAGCAGCCGGTGGCGTTGGAGATGAACATGCGGTCGCCGGCGACCTGGGTCACCAGACGTGCATAGGCGGTCTCGGCACAGCCGGCGCAGGAGCCAGAGAACTCCAGGTAGGGCTGTTTAAACTGGCTGCCCTTAACGTTGGCCGCGATGAGCTCCTTCTTCTCGGAGACGTTCTCGACCATGTAGTCCCAAACGGGCTGCTGGTCCATCTCCTGCTCGGTGGGAACCATCTCGAGGGCACCCTTGGGGCAGACCTTGACGCAGTTGGTGCAGCCCATGCAGTCGAGCGGGGACACGGCCATGGTGAACTTCATGCCCTTGGCCTTGGGGCCCATGGCGTCGAGCGTGCGGGTAGCCTCGGGCGCGGCGGCAGCCTCGTCCTCGGTCATCGCGAACGGACGGATGGTGGCATGCGGGCACACATAGGCGCACTGGTTGCACTGGATGCACTTGGTCTCGTCCCAGTGAGGAACGACCACGGCGACGCCGCGTTTCTCGTATGCGGAGGCGCCCAGCTCAAACTGGCCGTCGGCGCAATCGACAAAGGCGGAAACGGGCAGGCTGTCGCCATCCATGCGATCGATGGGCTCGAGCAGGTTCTTGACCTGCTGGGCGATGGCAGACTTGGTCTCCTCGGAGAGCTCGACGGGAGCGGCATCCTCGGCAGTTGCCCAGTCGGCCGGAACCTCGAACTTACGGAAGGCGGTAGCGCCGGCATCGATAGCCTTGTGGTTGGCGTCGACGATGGCCTGGCCCTTCTTCATGTAGGACTTGGTAGCCGCGTCCTTCATGTACTGCAGGGCGTCCTCGGCGGGCAGGACCTTGGCCAGCGCGAAGAAGGCGGACTGGAGCACCGTGTTGGTGCGCTTGCCCATGCCGACCTTAGCGGCCAGGTCGATAGCGTCGATCAGGTAGACGTTGACGTTGTTGTTCGCGATGTAGCGCTTGGCCACGGCGGGCATGTGCTCGGCGAACTCCTCGTCGCTCCACTGGCAGTTGACCAGGAAGGTGCCGCCCGGCTTGACGTCGCGGACCATCTTGAAGCCCTTAACGATGTAGCTGGGGTTGTGACAAGCGACAAAGTCGGCCTTGGTCACGTAGTACGGCGAACGGATCGGAGAATCACCAAAGCGCAGGTGCGAGACGGTGACGCCGCCGGTCTTCTTGGAGTCGTACTGGAAGTAGGCCTGGACGTACTTGTCGGTGTGGTCGCCGATGATCTTGATCGAGTTCTTGTTGGCGCCGACGGTACCGTCGCCACCCAGACCCCAGAACTTGCACTCGATGGTGCCGGGGGCTGCGGTGTTGGGCGCATCCTCGGCCTCGGGCAGGCTCAGGTTGGTCACGTCATCGACAATGCCGATGGTGAACTCGCGCTTGGGCTCGTCCTTCTTGAGCTCCTCGAAGACAGCGAACGCGGACGCGGGAGGCGTGTCCTTGCTGCCCAGGCCATAACGGCCGCCGACGACCTTGATGCCCGTCTTGCCAGCCTCGTAGAGAGCGGAGACGACGTCCTGGTAGAGCGGCTCGCCGATAGAACCCGGCTCCTTGGTACGGTCCATGACGGCGATCTTCTGGACGGTCTCGGGGAGAACGTCGACGAAGTGCTTGATGGAGAACGGACGGAACAGACGAACCTTGACCAGGCCGACCTTCTCGCCGTGAGCGTTGAGGTAGTCGATGACTTCCTCGAGCACGTCGCAGAAGGAGCCCATGCACACGACGACGCGGTCGGCATCGGGAGCGCCGTAGTAGTTGAACAGGCCGTAATCGGTGCCGAGCTTCTCGTTGATCTTCTTCATGTAGCCCTCGACGACGGCAGGGAGCTCGTCGTAGACCTTGTTGCAGGCCTCGCGGTTCTGGAAGAAGATGTCGCCGTTCTCGTGGCTGCCGCGGGTGTGCGGGTGCTCAGGGTTGAGCGCGTGATCGCGGAAAGCCTGGACGGCGTCCATGTCGCACATCTCAGCCAGATCCTTGTAGTCCCACATGGCGACCTTCTGGATCTCGTGGCTGGTGCGGAAGCCGTCGAAGAAGTTAAGGAACGGGGTCTTACCCTCGATGGCGGCAAGGTGAGCCACCGGCGAGAGGTCCATGACCTCCTGGACGTTGCCCTCGGCGAGCATGGCGAAGCCGGTCTGACGACAGGCCATGACGTCGGAGTGATCGCCAAAAATGTTCAGGGCGTGGGAAGCGACGCAACGCGCGGAGACGTGGAAGACGCCCGGGAGCTGCTCGCCCGCGATCTTGTACATGTTCGGAATCATCAGGAGCAGACCCTGAGAAGCCGTGTAGGTGGTGGTCAGAGCACCGGCGCCCAGCGAACCGTGAACGGTACCGGCTGCACCTGCCTCGGACTCCATCTCGACGACCTTGACCGGGGTGCCGAAGATGTTCTTGCGACCCTGGGCCGCCCACTGGTCGACATGGTCGGCCATCGGGCTGGACGGCGTAATGGGATAGATTCCCGCTACCTCGGTGTACGCATACGAAACATATGCGGCCGCCTCGTTGCCGTCCATAGACTTAAACTTACGCGCCATATACCCCTCTCCTCTCATATAGGTATACAGGCCCCGGCGATCGCCGGGATGTTGGCGTGATGGGATTTACGCTGTTGCTTCCAATCATCTGGCAGGCAGGCTCAGCAGCAGGTACGTGGCGTGGAGAGAAGACATGCCGAGGCGAGGGGCAACTGATGCGCCCCACAGACCCGACCGCCCGTCTTGCACATGACCGAGCGCCGCAAAGGCCGCATGCCGGATGCTCCCGGGCACGCCCCGGCGATGGGAGGCACCCGCAACGGAAATCCGCACGCGGGTTTATTGTACCCCGCCGCCAAGTGTAATTTCGACAAATATAGGTGGGCGGTAAAGGTTTACCTCGGGTGACCGCCAAGGGCCAAAATGAACGCTTCGTCCCCGGGCGATTGGCCCTGGCGCGCCATGGAGTGTCCCGGAGTGCCGGCATAAAAGGAACGTCCCCATCTGCCGACTAGAGGGCGCCGACGCCGAGGAGGATAGCGTAGGTGGTGGATTCGCCAAGTCTGAGCTCGTCGCCGGGGTTGAGCTGAGCGGAGCGGCCGGGCTCGACCTGGATGCAGACGTTCGTCGCGCCGTTTACCACCATGGTTCCGTTGGTGGACGACAAGTCCTCGACGTGCCAGATATTTTGAGCATCGCACCAGATATGGGCATGGCGGGCCGAGACGTCGTCGGTGATGCCGCCCTCCCCCGTTGCCAGCGCGCCGATCTCAACGCCTTCCTCACTCGGCTGAATCCAGCGCGGGACGCTCACCACGTAGCCGTTTTGCACGCACAGCAGTCCCAGCGGATGCGCCGGCGCGACCTCGTGCTCGCCCGCGACCGAAGATGTGCTCAGCGAGCGCGGCGTCGACGTGTCGCCGCCACGGGTCGCATGAGCGCGGCGGCTCGCCCGACTTGGAACTAAGGCGGGCGTGAGAGCAAACGGCATAGGGAACGAATCTTGCGGATGTACTCCTCGACGTCAGGCAGGTAAGCCCCACGAAGTCACCGGGGAGGCCCAAGCGGCCCGGCACCACTTCCAGATTCTGACCAGGGCGAGTCGTTCGCCGGTGGCTGAAGGCTCGCTCCCACCCAAAAGGGGAGATTCGCGTTGTTCCCCAATCGCTCTCGCATCTTTCATTTTGCTCGAGGTGGGCTATAAAAACTTTCCTGGTGAAAGGCGGCGATTGGTTTCCTTTCTTTCTAGAGGAGCGCGCCTGTAATCTGTTTTCATCCTAAATCAAGTTAAGATCGGACCTTCCAGAGGCAAGTCGACTCAAACTGCGAGGCTCCATGTTGGAATAAAGAGCGCTGTCGAAGTGCCAACAACACAAAGCTTGCCAGTCTCAAATAGAACCTTTTGGGAGTCCGATTGGGCCGCACACCGAATCCCCGCTGGTGGTTTTTTATAGCTGCGCAACAATAAACAAGGTTAGTGCCAGTCCAGCATGAAATTGAGGAACGTATGCATTTTTTCTCAGTAAGTGATCGTCGTTACTGCTTCGATGAGGTCACTCGCAATTGCTTTCAGGTTGACCAAGCATCAGAAGATGCGCTTCGCATATTTGAAGCATCGGGAAGAACGGTCAACTCGAAGTTGCTAACAAAGTCACTTGCTGCGAAAGGCTACGACCAAACGACCATAGCAGAACTTGAAGACGACATTGATGAGTATCAACGATTGTCTGAGCGGACTTTCTTAACAAAAGACACGCCTCGAAAACTTAGATCCATCGAACTCCACGTTTCACATGCATGCAACCTTGGTTGTAGTTACTGTTTTGCCGGTAAAGGAGATTATGGAACGTCTCCTCTGCTGATGACAGACGAGATAGCCTTCAAGGCGGTCGACTACCTCGTCGCAAGTTCATCGGAAAACGAAACGCTTGCAATCGTCTTTTTTGGTGGGGAACCCATGATTAACGAGCCGCTGATATGGAAAACGGTCGACTATTCAAAAAGAATATACCCCAATAGAAACTTTACCTATTCTATTACGACCAACGGAACGCTTTTGAATGACACTGCTGTGAATTCTTTCAAGGAGCACGGGTTTTCTGTTCTGATTAGTCTCGATGGTACAGGATGCAAGCACGATGCATCGCGCCCGTACAAGACGGGAGGCGGCTCTTTCTCCGATATCGACAAAAACGTTCGTCGTTTTTCCGAGTCGTTCCCCTTCGGCGCAAGAGCGACCTTAACAAATAATAACTGTAACCTTGTTGAAGACTATCTTCAGTTTAAAGAGATGGGCTTCAGAAGGATTTACTTCTCGCCCGTGAGCTCATTCGATGAGAATATCAAACTCGACGAACACTCATTAAACAAAATCAGGGCGGGCCTAATAGATTTGGCGGATCAATATCTCAAACAGATTGATCAAGGGGAAAAGCCCTTGTTTAGAACATTGAAAACTGCAGTTGATTTGATTATGAGCAACAGGATCGCCTTTGTCGGATGCGGGGCTGGCAGGCGTTTTATTTCCGTGACTCCCGAAGGGGACGTATACCCCTGTCACAGGTTTGTCGGGATGATGCGATTCAAAATGGGCAACATCGTCACCGGAATTGACGAAACTAGGTATATTGAAAACTGGAGTCAGGGTGTCGAAAAAAGAATTGACTGTACGGACTGTTGGGCTCGGTCTTTCTGTGGTGGGGGCTGTAGCTGGGAGGCTGCAGACGAGCACGGCTACTTGCCCAAGAGTCTACACCCTGCATCATGTGAATATAGAAAAATGTGCTACGAGATGGCTTTTGACCTTATTTCCCGCCACTCATCTTCGCAGGAGAAAAATCAACGAGAAGCTACTGTATCGGAATAAGCGGTTCAGCGCATTGCTGTCACCATTGTGGAGGTGTTCGTTCTTCTGATTACCGTCTGCGAAGCTTATTGCTACGTTCGCCGAAACCATTCTAGAAATATGGTGAACTAGACATCTTGGTTTGTTATACACAATATTGAGGTTTTTCTGCACTCAAAGGGAGGTAGTCGTGAAGCATATTCATCCGATTAATCCAGGAAGTGGCGACGAGGCAGGCGTGAAGCCGATGTCTTTTGACTGCCTCTTGGGCATTACTGACATCTGTACTGTTTATGATAAAGCAGATGGCTGTGGTGCATACGATTACTGCGACTATGACATGGATGGCGGCAGCATCTGCGTTGTAGATCACTGTGGCATTGATCAAACGTAGTCTCTAATTGGATTAAGGTGAGGAGCTGTTATGAAGCATATCCATCCTGTTGGTTCAAATGAACATACTCCCGTTGAGCCTTGTTGTCTTGGAGTTGATATATGCAATTTTTACGACATCGCCGAGTGCCCTGTTGCGGATTGGTGCTATGTCGATAAAGAATCAAGCTGTGTTTTGCCAGCAGATTGGTGCGATCCAGTTGACGAGTAGTTTTTGTGTCTAGGAACTATTTGGTCCAATTCAAAATAAGATGGGGACAAATACCAAAATCTCGTGTCTGGGAGGAGTTATGCCATTATTGCAAGGTCTCGTTGGATTAACCTTTGTACTTGCTTTATATCTGGCACCTTTTTTATTGTTATTCTTCATTATCCGATTCTTTCTTCGGAAAAAATAGGAGTATCACGCAAACATTAGCGTAGCTTTCTTCCAATATGAGCCGAGCATTGGCAAGTGGAATAAGAAGCCCGACCGTTCGTCACATGAAAGTGATCGGACGGGCCTCTCAATTTAACCCGGGCCGCCACCCATAGCGGCTTTCCGGGCGTATTTTCGGTGCAAAGCAATCGTCAGTTTAATCCTATGCGTCGATACCGCATTTCATTTGTTCGGCTCGTATTCTACGGCCTTGTAACCCTCGCACTCTCCGGCAAACGGATTGAACACGAAGGCAGAGATGATGTGTGCGTGGACATCGAGGCTGCTGTAGGCAACATACTGGGGCATGGACCCCCGCTGCGCGTGGCATGCGGCCCGGCATATTCATTGCCGTCCAACCCCGTGTAGTTGCAGCAAAGGGTGGAACCTCAATGCTCAGCTCATGTTGTCCGTGGGACACGAGAATTGTAAGTACACTTTGGTGTGATTCTCACGATGATACTGAGCCACCTGGAATAAGATACGTCGCGACAACACTTCGCTTCACCTCTGTCTCGACAAGACAACGTAGACTAAAGTTTCCTTTAGTAAGAGAATGAGAACTATATCTGAAAGCGTTGCGATGGCGTGAAGGCACCGAGTCCGAACCGACTGAATGCTACGTGCATCTGCATCGCTTTTTTGTTATCTCTGTCAGTTGGGTAGCACTACACTTGTCAGCATTTACCCCGGTACATGCTGCCTAAATCCACTACCCCTTCTACCGCGCCGACCATCTCGTCATCGTGAGAGACAATGATGATCAGCTGGCTTTGCTTGTTGCGCTTAACATAGGCCGCAAGCTCGGCGCGGCTTACAGCGTCTAACCCAGTCGTGGGCTCGTCGAGTACCAAAACTGACGACTTGCGTGAAATCGCCGACCATAAGTACACTCGGCGCAGCTCACCGCCCGAAAGCGCGGAGCAACGTTTCCCGAGCAACTCCTTCACGCTGTTTTCCAGCGAAAGTAGGCCATCTACACCCCGGTGATAGGAAGAAAAGGGCGTGTCGAAATACTCTAACAGCTCTTTCACCGTTTCGTCCGGCGCGAAGCACGACTGTGGGCAGCACGATATCTCTCTCGCACGTATGTAATCCAAGTCGCATTCTTCGATTGGCACGCCGTTGTATTTTACTTTGCCTTTCGATGAGTATAGCCCGAGCATCAAGTAAAGAAGTGACGTCTTGCCTCTTCCGTTTTCCCCAACTATGCAATATGTACCAGGACCGGAAAACTTGAAAGAAAACCCGCCGAGGACCTCTCGGACAGATCCGTCTGGAAGGGCAACCGAGAATTCCAAATCAGATACCGAAATGTCATTTATTTCATCGAGTTTAGCTAAATCGGTCCGATTCCACCCCGATCTCTCCTTTTCTCTCGTCGCGATAGCCGTCCTATCCCATGATGCTTTGGCATCTTGATAGGATTTGAACAATGACATCATACTTTTCAAAGTCTTAAAGAGAACCGCGAAGTATGTACCGATGATAGTGTACTCGCCTATTGACATAGTTCCGTTAATGATTCGTACTCCGGAAACAACAAGTATCACCGCTTGAAACAACGCTGCGAAAAGACCATCGAGCGATGTCAGAGAATATGATAGCTTTCCGGAGCGCAAAACTTTGGGAAAATAGCTCTTAAACCCAGCGTCGAGCGCTTGTTCGCTCTTGCCGTACGAAGATGTCAGTTGAATGTTGAGAATCTGATTAAGCTGCGATGCAATTGCGGCGTAAAAGGCGCTGTCCGCCTCTTTCTTCTCATACGTGACCCTATACAAAAGTTTCCTCAACCCAGTAATTACACAGAAATACACGATGAGGAGAATGATGGAAAACACCGCGAGAGTTGAATCAATTGACCATATGATAAGCAATACGATGGGAATGGCTACAATGGACAGCGGCGCACTGATAAAATTCGCCAAAACGAAGGATGAGACCACGCTAGAGTCGGAAATAATCCGTTGCGTTGTATAGGCTGGATCGATGGTCCGACTCACCAAGTAATCGTCTCTTTCAAAACGCAAGACGGCCTCCCTGAGAAGATCAAAGGAAAGTCTCGTGGTTATGCGAATGGAAAGTGTTCCTGCAAAATAAGTAAAGAGGGTGGAGAAAACTCCTATTGACGCAACCAGGAGCGCGAAGAGTACGGCGTCTCTTTCGCTGCGGTTACCGAGAAGAAAATCTAAGAATTTCCCGTTCACGTATGGCATGGCATAGGAGAGAGCGGTTCCAATCACCGTGATAGCAATGAAGACGAAAGCCCCTTTTGCTCTGATGAACCTCGAGAGAACGCATCGAATCAAGGAAGGCCCCAATCTACCCGCCACAAAACATCAATCACTGATACCTTACACCTCAACACAACAGGAGCGAAGATTTGCCAATGAGACTGCTTTAAGATTGCCTTGGGCCAATACGATCTCAAGCTCTTCCTACAAGAGAGTCGGAATCGGACATCTCCTCCGACGAACCTGGCAATCGGGCGGTTGAAATATCTTTTTCAACCGCCCGATTGCCACAATAGATTTGAGCATCCGCCCACAAACGTCCGCGTTTTATACCCATCAAATCCTTTGCCTTTTGTCGTCTAGACTAGAAAAATCGCTCGAAATAACGCAACCGGCCTGCTCGCTTGAAGAAACCTAAGCCCGTAACGTAGATGTGCAAACTTCCGAAACGCCTTGCGCGGCATAGTGCGTATAAACTTCGTCAACCGCCTCAGAAATATCTGAGTATCGCGCCGGGTCAAAAGCATACGATGTCGCAGCTATACCCTGCACCCATTCGGAACGCGGATTAATTGAATAGCCACACAGCATCATCATACATGCATCTAGACCTGATTTCCCAAGTATCCGACGTATTGATGAGAGCATCGCGGGTCGCCCCCGCACCATCGTCGTCACCCCTATTAGCAGTATTTACCGTTTTTCTCTAAATGCGTATCGCCACCCTTAAGAATACGAAGTGTTTTATCCAGACCCGATTGTCCTCCATCTCAAACGAAGGGATAAGGAATCTCATCCGGAATCGGCAGTAACGGAGGATTCACAACGACAAGCGAAAAACATGAGTCATCTCTCAGAGGGGAGTAAAGGCTCCCCTCAAGCACCCTAGTTTCGTCATCCAAAGAGTTGATGGCAGTGTTTTTCTTACAAAGGTCGACAACAAAAGGGTTGATTTCTACAGATGTTACATCCATGCCACAGTTGGTAAGTATCAGGCCCTGTATTCTGGGGCCAGAACACAAATCGAGAGCCTTCCGTGCGCTCTGCGGTGTAAGGCGCCAATCTCAGCAAATCTGTCCCACAATACTGCGCTGAAGAACAACACGGAACCCCTGAGCCAAACTCCCCTATACCTTATTAAGGCTAAGACAGGCAAGTTCACGCACCCGGCATATTCCAGAATAACATCCTATTGTTTTAGATGCTCTACAAGCATGAACAGCCGCGAATCGGAAAGATCTTCTAGTTTCGCCCCGACTGACCGCCAAGGGCCAAAATGGCCCCTCCATCCCCGGGCGACTGGCTCTGGCGCGCCGAGGAGTGTCCCCAAGTGCCGGCAGAAAAGAAACGTCCCTATCTGCCGGCTAGAGGGCACCGAAGAGGATGGCGTAGGTAGTGGATTCGCCGAGCTTGAGCTCGTCGCCGGGATTGAGTTGGGCGGAACGGCCGGGCTCGACCTGAATGCAGACGCGCGTGGCCCCGTTTACCACCACGGTTCCGTTGGTGGACGACAAGTCCTCGACGTGCCAGATATTTTGAGCATCGCACCAGATATGGGCATGGCGGGCCGAGACGTCGTCGCCGACGTCGGTAATATCGCCCTCACCAGTGGCCAGCGCACCAATCTCAACACCCTGCTCACTCGGCTGAATCCAGCGCGGGGCGCTCACGACAAAACTGTTTTGTACGCGCAGCAAGCCCAAGGGGTGCGCCGGAGCGGGTTCGCGTTCGCCCGCGGTCATCGACATGCCAAGCGAACGCGGCGTGGAGGTGCCTCCGCCACAGGTCGCGTGCGCGTAGTCGATGGCATAGTTCACCGAGGACCGCACATCCGCCGAACAACCGACGGCGACAAACAGCACCAGCACGGCCTCGGCGCGCTCGGCGGGCATGAGTTCCGCCGCCTGGGACAGGCGATCGAGCGCGTTGCGATAGAGATTCGTGTCCTGGTGGCACTCTTCGAGCGCGCGTACCATCGGTTCACCTGCAGGACCGCACACCATATTGATCACAGCCGTGGAGTCCATGGGATTGCGCTGGCGCAGGGCCAGTTGCGACATAATACGCGCAGCCGAGGTACCGTATTCGGCAAAGTAGCGCTGCTGAAGCGTGCCGACCGGCGCGCGAACGATAAAGCGGGAAACCCAAGAGCGATCGGCGGCTCGGCTCTGCGGGCTGCGGCCGTCGGCGAGCGGACGGGACGAAAGCACCAAGCCGCACAGCTCGATATGGCTCAGATGCGCTGCGCGCTTAAAGATGTCAAACATGGCCCCGCATGGGGTGAGCTCAACTTGAGATGCCATGACCTAGGCCTCCTTGGTCGTAGAAATAGAATCGGACGATACTTCGACAGGTCCGCCAAAAGTACGGACAGCTGCGGCTCCACCGGCAAGCGGAGTCGCCATCTGGGCTTTTGTGCGTCGCGGTGCCGAAACGGGAAGTTCAAAGGCAAAGCCCATCGCAAGCAAAAACCACGTAAGCGTATAGGTTGCAACCAGAGCGGCAACAAGGCCGCCCATCACGGCGCGTTGGGAAAATACGCTACATGCAGCCACAACCAGCACCGGAACCTCGCAGGCAGAAAGCGCAAGCACACCCTGCAGGAAGCCCGAGCGCCGATCGCGCGCAAGTGCCCCCGCGGCAACGCCGGCTATGCCTGGCAGCGCCAACGCCAGTGCGGCAATAATACCCGGTAGCGACCCAGACCACACGAGCGATCCCAAAGTCGCCGTCACGCGAGCGCCCGACGCCAGCAGCGCGGCCGAAACCACGACCACAGCCCAAACCACGCCACAGACGACCGTCGCGCCGACCATCAGCGCGCGACGAACCGCGCGGCCAGACGCATCCATGGGGCACGGCGTGAGCGGCTCGCCGCGGAGCGAACGACCGACATTTTGCGCATAGTGGTCACAAAACGCCGAGAGCGCCGCCTCGACCGCCGCCGGCTCGGGACGATCTTTTTGATGGCTGGACAGACAGGCCATCACCACGTCGAACAGCTGGGCATCGACAAACGCCAGCGCATCGCGTAGCTCCTCGGAATCCGGCTCAAGCCCCAGCTGCTGGGCCTGCTCGGCCGCAGCGAGCGCCACATCGGGCTCACGACGAAGCAGCTGAGTCAAATCGCAACCGGGCGCATGGGCACCAATGGGATAGTCGGGCAGCGTGTCCATCTTGAGACGGTAGGGGCTGGCGATGTCGCGCGTCTTTTTGCGCGAACCCGAGGTGCCCGAAGTGCTCGGCGCGGCTTCGTATGGCGCGGCGCCGGCAATGAGCTCGTAAACCGTGCTTGCTGCGGCATAGACGTCGATCGCCGGCGACATACGCAAAGCGCGCAGGTCGGGAATATCGTCGGTGAGCATCTCGGGCGGGGCATAGGCAACCGTCGCGCGACGCAGCGTGGCATAGCGCTCCGTAAACGACGCCTTGCCGCCGGTACCGGCCACGGCCGACGCAGGCTCAAGCGCCAGCGACGAGCCAAAGTCGATCAGGCACAGGTCAAAGGTGCCCTCGGCAAGCTGCCGGTCAAGCGGTAGACGCGCCGTACGCACCATAGTATTAGCGGGCGAGATATCGCGATGGACAAAGCCCTCGCCCACCAGGCTCATACGGCAGAGCAGATCGAACAGGTCGCGACCCAGACGCGCCGCCACAAGCGGCGATAGGCGGCCGGCATCGTCCACGGCAAAGCGCGAGCGCAAGCGGGCGAGCGTCTCGCCCTCGACCCATTCCATGACAATTGCAGGCACACCGTCGACCTCGCCCCAGCCATAGAGGCGGGGAAAGCCCTTAAGGCCCGAAAGGGCGCGATGGCATTCGTATTCCTCGCGAAACGCCGCTTTGAACTTGGCGACCAGCGCCTCATGGGCGGCGGCATCGTCAAACTCATCGCACGTTGGCAAGATGAGTTGCTTGAGTGCCACGGCCTCGCCTTGGGCGTTGACGGCACGCGTCACGCGGCCGATACCGCCACGGCGCATGGTGGCATCGTCGGCAAACAGTATCGTAAAACGACGCAGATAGGCAGGCAGTTCGTCCTGACCGAGCGCAATGGCCGGCTCAAACCCGTCGACACGCGCCAGGCGCAGGCCGACCATGGGATCGCGACCGAGCGATTGTGGTGTGGTGGATGCAAGATCGGTCATCATAGGGCAAGCGCCGCCACGTTATTGTTGAAGTTACCGAGCGCGACGTCATCATCGCCGTAATGGCCGACCCATTGACATAGGTTGGTGTAACAGCCCCACAGATTGGCATACTGCTGATACCACTTTGACCGGGGCGAGAATGTCTGACGACCGAACTCGGCTCGAATGACAAACATCTCCCCGACCAGGCTGTCGCACGGCCTGGGATCTCCCGTAGAGTTATAGGTCGAGACCACGTCATTGGCACGAGAAACATAGCCGTCGAGCATGTTGTACTTGGTCACAAGCCAGCTGTGAATGCTCTCTTCCTCAGCAGCGGAAAGGCCACCGGAGTTTGCATCGTTGTCAGTGTTGCCGCCCGTCGAGCCGCCGTTTCCAGACCCTCCGGCAGAGGAACCCGACCCAGAGCCACCGCCCGAACTCGACGAATCCGAGCCGGAGCCAGAAGTATCCGAGCTACCGGGCTTTCCGGACTGTTGGGCGTCCTGCTCCTTCTGCTGCTCGACCTTATTCACCGTTGCCGCCACGCTATTGTTGGACAACCGATCGATGATCTTGGTGTTGGTGAGCACGATGGTTTTGCCATTGGCAAGCGTGACTTCGTTGTCCGGGGCCTCGGCGCCGTCCGCGTCGCCGGTGCCAAACACAATATGCGCGACCACACTTGCCCAAGCATATCCAGTCGTGGTCCCCAGGTCACTTTTGACCTCATGCCCCACGCGCGGTTCGCGTGCGGCATGTGCCTGCATCATGGACGGCACGGTCATGCCATAGGCAGAAACGCCAGCTATGACCAGCACCAGCGAGCAAGACAGCAGTGCGTACGCCCGCGGCGCCAAGCCCAGTCGGCGTCGCATGCGCACCGCGGCGCCGCGCTTTGTCTGAGTGCCACCGGGCCGCATGCGTTCTCCTCCAACAAAAACACGCCGCTCGGGAGCGGCGCATTCATTCGAATCCATATTTGAGTGTATCAGCGAACCCAAAAGGTTGCGCAACGAATGGGCAAATTAAGGATGCGAGTGGAAGCATCCATGCGATAAGCGGATACAAAGCATCTTTGTTGCACAACAAACTTACAGTCGCACGGGGAAATTATGGCTACCCCGTGCGTCGCGATGAAGACATACGGCAGGAGCAGGCTCGCCACCTAAATCGTGCGACGGGCCTCGATGGCGCGCCCAAGCGTAAGCTCGTCGGCATACTCCAGGTCGCCGCCCACGGGAAGGCCGCTCGCCAGACGCGATACCTCAACGCCCAGCGGCTTGATAGTGCGGGCCAGGTAGCTCGCCGTGGTCTCGCCCTCGATATTGGGGTTGGTGGCGATGATGACCTCGTGGATGTCCTCGTGGCCCAAGCGTGCCAGCAGCTCACGAATGTGCAACTGCTCGGGACCAATCTTGTCCATGGGACTGATCACGCCGCCCAATACGTGGTAGAGACCGTGGTAGCTGCCCGTGCGCTCAATCGCCTGGACATCGCGCGGCTCGCCCACCACGCAAATGCGAGTGGTATCGCGCATCGAATCCTGGCAGATGGAGCACTCGTCGGCCGTGGCGTAGTTAAAGCAGCGGCTGCAAAAGTGAACCTCCTGCTTAACCTCCAGGATAGCCTCGGCCAGGCGGCGCGCCTCCTCGGCATCGGCCTCGAGCAGGTAATAGGCGATGCGCTGGGCCGACTTGGGACCAATGCCCGGCAGACGGCCCAGCTCATCGAGCAATTTTTGCAGACTATGGTTGGCACTCATATATATGCGTGTCTTAGAACGGCATGCCCGGGATGTTGAGGCCGCCGGTGATGGCGCCCATCTGCTTGTTGGCGAGCTCGTTGACACCGCGGACGGCCTCGTTGACGGCAGCCATGATCATGTCCTGCAGCATATCGACGTCCTCGGGATCGAGGGCATCGGGGTCGATGGTGAGGTTGACGAGCTCCATCTCGCCGTTAACGGTCACCTTGACCATGCCGCCGCCGGCAGAGGCGTCGACGGTCTGGGACTTAAGGTTTTCCTGCGCGGCGGCAAGCTGCTCCTGCATCTTGCGAGCCTGCTTCATCATTTGCTGCATGTTCATACCGGCCATGATGGCTCCTTTACGTGCGGCCGCGCGACAAGCTGCAAGGGCAGCCGGAGCGCGACGGGACTTTCAAACTCAAAAATCGTACCACGGCGCGGGGCAAGCAAGCGGGGCGGACACGCTACCTCAGTCGATATACATGTCCTTGAGCGTGACGCACGCCCAAGATTATGCAAGGTCGAATTATGCAAGGTTGCATAATATCGCATACTCAATCTAGTAGAGCCGAATCCGGCATTTCATGTGTGCCACTAAATAGCTAAATGCCGAACCGCTGCTCGAGGCGGAGCACATGTCGGCAGGGTATAATTTGATTGTCATAGATAGCAATTTGGAGGTGCCCCATGAATGCCCCCGACGCGCTCCAAAACATCCGCTCAAAACACCCCGTTGCATATGTGGTTCTCTATCTCTTTGTCGGCTGGGCATTGCTGGTTGTCATCACCCATGCTATAGCCTTTGGAGCAGAACTGCTGATAACCAGCTCGGACCAGCCCACCGTCAAATGGGAAGCGACCGATGAGTGCACCGATGGAACCCGAACCATTTACTACAACAGCCCGTCCCTCTACCAAGAGTTCAAGGTCAAGATAAAGGACTCCAAGATTGTCGGTGCCGAACCAGGCGCTTTCTTGACAATCGGAGCAACCCTCGACGCCGAGCAAGTCGAGTACACGGACAGCCGCGCGACGTATCGTGTCGACCTCAGCACCCTAGGCCGACCGTCACGCGCCTGTCTGCTCGAATGCGATATACGCGGCACCACACTACACATGTCCGAAATACAGATGCGCCCGGACAAAAGAAAGTGATATATGGCCGAGTCGGAAGAGACTAGGCATAGACTCGTCCGCCTTCGTAAGCAAAACGCAAGATGAGCGGGGCGTTGTTACGCACAAAATCATCGAGTTCTTTGAGGCCTGCTTCGCTAAAGCCCTCGTGCGACACCCAATTGAATGCCGGCAAGATGCACTCCGCCGTGTCAAAACCCCAATCGCGTGGGCGCTCCACAACGACCTTCACCGTATTGTCCTCACGGACTTCGGAATACGAAACTTGCGTATCGTCCTCAAGGCGGACATATTCCCACATCATAAGCTCGCTCCGTTCAAAGACGTCTCTTCTTGAGCAGTATACCCGCCTGTACAGCTACTCCACCGGCTTGAAGATGGTGGACTGACCGAAGACGCTGCGGATGAGGGCTTTGGCCTCGTCCTCGGTCTGGGGGATGCATGGGGCTGCGCCCTGATGGCCGAAGGGACTGCCCGCGCCGGGGTTGGACTCCCAGGGAGCCGCGGGGGCGTCGTCGCTTGTGGGGGCCGAGGATGCCGCCGCGGCGGGCTTGGGCGCGGACGCCGCACCCGGCACGTCGAACGGAGGAAGATCGTCCCCGCTCGCATCGCCGGCAAAGCCGCCGACCATAGCGTCGTCGTAGGGCACCTGCTCGGATTCCCACGGCGCGGGCTGCGCGACAGGCTGAGCCTTGGGGGTAGCCGAGCGCTCGAGCGCACGGGGTGCGGGCTCGGTCGGGAGCTTACCCGTGGCAGGAGCGCCGGCGGGGTTGTCGGAGCGTAGCCAGGGGGCTTTGCCCAGGTCAGACGACTTGGGCGCGGGCGAGACGGGCTTGAGCGCGGGGACCGGAGCAGCCGGTTTGGACGCCGCGGGCTTAGGCGCCGACGGGGTCGATGCCGCTACCGGCGCCGCTTGCTGCTGCGGCGCGCTGGCACTCGAGGACACAGGGGCCGCCGAGGACACGGGTTGCGGGTCCGCAGATGCCGCAGCCCGTGCAGATGGAGAATGCTCCTCATGTTGAGGAGCCGGCGTGCCACCCCCATCCAGGACATAGTCGACGGCACGACGACCGAAGACCGCGCAGACCGTCGGCAGGACCACCGACTGCGTATCGGCGCGTCCGAGCATCTTAATGGCAAAGGTCGAACCCGCAGGGAACGAAACCGTAAGCTTGGAGCCGTCGTCTGCTGTGGCGCGGGCGTTGAGCAAAAGCCCTGCGTAGGAGGCCTGACGAGCCTTGACGCGTTCGACGACCTCGGCCCATTTGCGCTGGAGCTCGCCGGCGTCCTCGACCGCGGGGGTCTCGGCAGCACCGGCGGCGGCAACCTGGGCGACGTTGTTGGGCTTGGACACCGGCACGGTCGATGCAGCGGGCGCGGGAGCCGAAGCCGCAACGGGTTGAGGCGTCGGAGCCGGCGCAGACTGAGGTGCAGACGCTGCAGGCTTGGAAGCCGACACGGACGCAGAACGGGGCGCAGGCTGAGCCGCCGGAGCGGCAGCACCACGGTCCCAAGGCATGCCGCCCTGGCGCGCGGACGTATCAGCGGTGGTAGCAGATGCCGCCGGAGTAGCGGCTCGGGCACCCGAGATCAGCGTCGGCTGCTGGGCAGCAGCGGGTACGGATGCTGCAGGCGCGGTGGCCTGAGCAGCAGCCACGCTCGCCGGCACGGCGCCGTTGGCAACCATGGCCTCCAGACGCGCCACGCGCTCGGCCAATGCCCCAATCGTTAAATCAGCCTCGGGACGTGCCAGACGCGTACAGGCAATCTCGAGCACCAGGCGCACGTCGCTCGCGCCCCTCATCTCCAGTGCGGCATCGTCGAGCACCGTCAGCACGCGGGCCAGGCGGTCGGCAGGATGCTCGCCAAAGGCAGCGGCCTCGGCAGCAAGCGCCTCGGCCTGCTCGGAGCCGCCCTCAAACAGCTCGGCACGGGCACCGGCAACGCAGGCAACGTACACGTCACGCACATGCGCTACCAGGTCGCGCGTCAGCTCCAGCAGGTCGTTTCCTTCCTCGACCTGCGCACGGATCAGTCCATAGAGCTCGGCAACATCGCGATCGGCAATGGCGCGGGAAAACTCGCCCAGAATCTGGTCCGAAACCTCGCCTAAAAGCGAGCGGGCATCGTCCGCATGCACAGAACCGTTGCCAAAAACGCTCAGCTGCTCCAGCGTGGAGAGCGCGTCGCGCATGCCGCCCTTGGCATGGCGCGCCACGATGGCGAGCGCCTCGTCGTCGTAATCGAAGCCCTCCTGCTCGCATACGTATGCCAGGCGATGCTCAATATCCTCGTTGCCGATGCGATGGAAATCGAAACGCTGGCAGCGCGAGAGGATGGTCTCCAGAATCTTTTGCGGGTCGGTGGTGCACAACACAAAGATCACGTGTGCCGGCGGCTCCTCGAGCGTCTTGAGCAGCGCGTTGAACGCCGCCGTCGTGAGCATGTGGACCTCGTCGATGATATAGATCTTGTACTTGCCGCGCACCGGGGCAAAGTTGACGGAGTTGATGATCTCCTCGCGCACGTTGTCCACGCCGGTACGGCTTGCGGCATCGAGCTCGTAGACATCGGGGTGGTTGCCCTCGGCAATGAGCTCGCACTCCTCGCAAGTACCGTCGGGCATGCAGCCGCTTGCACCCTCGGCGCGCGCCGCCTCGGCATTGCGGCACAGCAGCGCCTTGGCAAGGATGCGCGCCATGGTGGTCTTGCCCGTGCCGCGCGGTCCGCAGAACAGGTAGGCGTGGGACAGGCGTCCCTCGGTGATAGCGTGCTCGAGCGTCGAGACGATATGCTGCTGGCCCACCACGGAGTCGAAGGTGAGCGGGCGATACTTTCGGTACAACGATTCCATGGGTGCTCCCCCGGGTATACTGAGACTTGTTGCCGCGACGGCCATGCGGTCGCACGGCATACTGCATTCATAATAACCCGTACGGCGAGCCCGCCGCGATAGGAGTCCAAAGAGCATGGCAGACGCAGAGAGTAACCTCGTTCCCTCCGAAGCAGCCGACCAGGTCGAGGTCGCGCTCGAGGAGCAGGCCGCAGCCGATGACGGCATCCTGTACCTCAACGAGTACCAGTACGAAAACGACCTCGTCACCGACTTTGCGCGCCTGGTCGCCTCGCCCAGGCGCCGTGGCTCCCTGTACGTCGCCGCCGCGATTGCCGCGCTCATCGGCATCGGCATGCTGGTGGCCGGCGGCAGCTGGATCAAGTTCGGCGTCGTGCTGATCGTGTTCGGCGCCTTTTTGGCCTGGTGGAGCAAGAACCTGCACCACACGCTCGCCCGCGACTTTATCGACGCCGTCGAGGCCGACGAGTCCATGGGTGGCCGCTATCGCCGCGTCGCCGCCAACGAGGACGGCCTGATGGTTTGGGGCAAGAGCGGCAAGTCGCAGTTCTTCCCGTTTGACAAGCTCGACCACGTACTCGACGGCGAGCGCATCTTTGTGGCCATGTTCGCCGACCAGGGCGTGACGATCCCCAAGGACACCTTCGTCCGTGGCGATGCCGAGCAGTTCGGTCCCTTCCTCAAGGCCCGCATCAACAAAAAACTCCGCATCGAGACCAAGAAGAAGAAAATGAAGGCCGAGAAGGCCGCCGCCGAGGCCAAGCAGGGCGACAAGCCCCAGGAGACCAAGGGCAAGCAGCGCAAGCAGAAGAAGAACAAGAAGAAGCACTAAGGCCAAGCCAGACAGGCAGCCTCACATCCCGTTATCCTCGCCATCCGCCCGAGCGTGCTACACTAGCAGCATCTATGCCACCGCGAACGGCTCGGCTCCGCGCCCGCCACTCGCAAACGAACTTTAAACGCACGAGGGTTGGCCATGCCGCTTTTCTCGCAACATACCGCCCGGTTCTCGCCGGACGTTCCTTTGGAGGGTACCAGCTCTCGCGAGCTGCTTAAGCGGTACCAGCCGCTCGAGACACTTGCGACCGGCGGTTTTGGCTCCATCGAGATTTGCCGCGACACGCACCTGCGCCGCCGCGTCGCCATTAAGCGCATCCCCCTTATCAACGGCGCCGGCATGCCCGCCAGCGACATCATGGATGTCCTGCGCGAGGCGCACACTGCCGCCATGCTTCAACATCCCAATATCGTGCAGGTCATCGACTTTACGCATGACACCGCCTATGCCTACCTGGTCATGGAGTATGTCGACGGTATGTCGCTGGCCGAGTTTTTGCATCGCGTGGACGGCCACTCGCTCACCTTTGACGAGGCCGCGGCCATTGCCGATGCCCTGGGCCAGGCGCTCACCTTCGCCCATAGCAATGGCGTACTCCACCTGGACATTAAGCCCGCCAACGTGCTCATCGACCACTCGGGCAATGTAAAGCTCACCGACTTTGGCATGGCGCGACTGTCGTCCGCCGGTGGCTTTGGCGGCTCGCGCGGCGGCACCATCGGCTACATGCCGCCCGAGCAGCTCGATATCGAGACCGGCACGGTCGACGAACGCGCCGATGTCTTTGCCCTTGCCTGCGTTATCTATGAGGGCTTGTGCGGCAGCGCTCCCTTTATGGCGGCCACGCCCGCCGACTCGCTCGACCGCATCATCGGCGGCGCCACCTATCCCAGCGAGCTGATACCACACTTTCCCCCGGGAGCCGAGAGCGCGCTCATGAGCGCGCTCTCCCCCATGCCGCAGGACCGCCCCAACAGCATCGAGGCATTTTGCGACCAACTCCTTGCCGGTCTGGGCAGCGTGCGCGAGGGCCGTCGCAGTCTGGAGCAAATGGTTGGCGAGCTTTCGGATGACGAGCAGGAGCTCGACGATATCGAGCCGTCGTACTACGAGGACGACGCCATCGAGGTCGACCCCGCGCTCGGCTGGGCGGGCACGCGCTGGAGCCATGCGCGCGACTACACCATGCACGCTATCTCGGCGCTAACGTGCGGCACCTTTAGCTTTTTGCTGATGCAAACGGCCGGGGTCGCGGCGCTTCCCGGCCTGGTCATTGCGGCCATCGCGATCGGAGCGGCGGCTGGCCTGGCCCCCCAAATTGGCTCGGCCATCTCGGCTGTGGGCTTTTTGGTGCTCATGGCCAACGCCACCATGCAGGCGCAGGGCATCCTGTCGATGTTGCCCGTCGCGGTGATCTTTGCCGCTGCCATGTCCGGTTGGTGGATCGCCTGGGGTCGCACCGAGGCTGCCGCGAGCGCCGCACTCACCTGCGCGCTTGCGCTTGGCTGTCTGACCGGCAATACCTTCCTGGCAGCTGGGGTCGCCGCCGGCGTCGCGTCATTTTGGCTCGGCCCGGCAAGCGCCGCCGCGGCAACGGGCATGGGCGCGCTTTTTGCCCGTCTGGCCACGGTCGCGCTTTCAGCCGGAGGCGTGCTGGGGCTCGGCAACGTTGCCGCAGCGCTGGAAGACCCGCTCCTTTGGGCTGCCTTTGCGCTGGTCGCGACAACTGCCGCGGCGTCATCTGCGCTGCTCAATGCCCATGCCAAGCGTGCCGATCAGGGCTCAAACCTTGCCGCCATCGCCGCCATCGCTGTCACCGGCATCGGCTGCGCAGCGGCATCCTGTCTTGCACACCATATGGAAATTGCCAGCCTTGCAGCCGCGGTCGCCGCCAAGGCGGCAGTTGCGGGAACCCTATCCTCTATAATCGTTGGGATATGCCTATATTTGCTCGGATACCAAAGAACCTATACGGAGAGTGATCTTTCGTGAACTTCCTGAACATCTTCGAGGACCACGTGGCCGGCATCTTCGGTGCCACCCGTGCCCCGTTCTCCTTTAAGAAGCTTGCCAAGCAGGCCGCTCGCGACATGGAGGATCAGACTCTGGTGATCAATGGCGTCAACACGGCGCCGGCACTCTATACCATCCTGATCGCCGCCGACGACGATCCCATGCTCGCCCCGTTCTACCCCGAGCTTTCGCGCGAGGTCCGCGAGTTTGTGAAGGCGCAGGCCGAAAAGCGCCGTTATGTCTTTGTCGGCGAGCCCCTCGTGCGCTTTATGATCGATCCGCAGCTGCGCGCCGGCAAGTTCTCGGTCTTTGCCGAGAACGTCGATGCCCCCACGCTCGGCCGCCTGTACGAAGAAGAGCGCGCCTATCAAAACGGTCTGGGCCAAAACAACTCCGCGGCAAGCCGTGCCGCCAGCGCCCCGCGCGCCGGCCAGCAGCAGTTTGCTGCCCCGCAGCAGCAGCGTCCCGCCGCCATGCCCCAGCAGCAGCCGACGCCTCGCGCCGCCGCTCCCGACCCGCTTGCCGTGGCAGACCCCTTCGCGCCTAGCATCCCCGACCCCGCCGCTCCCATCCCGGTGCCGCAGACCGTCTCGCGTGACGCGCTTGCCGGCATGGGCGGAGCCGCCGCGACCGGTGCCGCCGTGGGCCTAGGCGCCGCAGCCGGCATCGCCTCCAACATGGCGAGCACTCGCGCCCCGCAGCGTCCGCTCGCCCAGCTCGTCGACGTCGTGAGCGGCGAGAGCCATAGCATCACCTCCGCACAGGTGACCATCGGTCGCGAGCGCTCAGTTTCCGACATTGCCCTGCGCGACCCCAACGTGTCGCGCCGCCACGCCCAGCTCACCTTTACGGGCTCGGATTGGTCGATCGAGGATCTCAATTCCACCAACGGCACGCTCGTCAACAACCGCCGCATTACGCGCTGCCCGCTGCGCAACGGCGATCTGCTGACGTTTGGCCTGAGTACCTTTGAATTTAGGGGATAGTCGCTTATGAACATCGATATCGTCCTTTTTGCAGGCCGCATCGTCCTGGTCGCCCTGCTCTATATCTTTCTGTTCGCCGTCATGAAGACCGGCGTGGGACTTGTGCGTGGACAGCGCCGCGACTCGGCTATCTGGACGATCGATGTGGACAAGGGTCCGCGCGGTATCCGCGGCATCCACGTAGACATGCTCGGCCCCGTCATCGTCGGTCGCTCGCCATCTTCGGACATCTGCATCAACGAACCGTTCGTTTCAGCCTCGCACGCGCGCTTTTCGCTGCAGGGCCCGGCGCTCATCATCGAGGACCTCAACTCACTTAACGGCACGCTCGTCAACGGCCGCCAACTCGTGGAGCCCGCGACGCTGCGTGAGGGCGACGAAGTCCAGATTGGCGACGTGGTCATGAAGGTGAACCGTCGATGATCGACGAGGAGAACAAGTCCGCAACTATGACCGAGGCACCGGCCGCCGCCACAGCTGCGCCGGCCCACGCCGCTCCGGCGGGCTCCGCACCCGTGGAGCCCGAGGACACCGTGTTCTCCCTGCCTCTTTCGCATGTAACGCATGATATTTCGGATCTCGCCGATAACGAGGACGAAGAGGATGCCGTAGCGGCGCCCATCGGCGCACATGCTGCGGAACAGCCCACAGCGCCCGAAGCAACCCCGGCGCCGGCTCACTTTGCAGAGCCCGTCGCCGCGGCAATCAACGAGAGCGCTGCGGTGTTTGCGGCACCCGAGCCCGCCGCGCCGGCGTTTCCCATGGCCCCGGCGTCCGAGGTTGCGCCCGCGTCTACGCCGGCGCCCGAGCCTATAGACGTCAGCCCGCAAGACGACGAGTCGACCGCCCGCGTGTCCGAGGAGCCCGACTCCCCGGACACCGGTGATTCCGAATCAAACCCCGTGACCGACACCGTCTCTCCCGGTGACACCGCCGAAATCGACGTTGCCGCCGTTGAGGCCAAGCTCAAAGACCCCGGCTCGACCATGAGCTTTGAGCCCCTGACCGAGGAGCGCATCGAGACCGACTCGACCTATGATGCCGGCACCACCACGCAACTTATGTGGGGCGCCCGCTCCGACGTTGGCTGCGTGCGCCCGCACAATGAGGATTCCTACCTGGTGCAGTCGCCGCTCTTTTGCGTATGCGACGGCATGGGTGGTCACGCTGCCGGCGAGGTAGCCTCTTCCATCGCCGTCGAGACTATTGCCAAGACGGCCCCACAGTCCGCCGACGCAGCACGCCTGGCCGCAGCCGTCGAGGCAGCCAACGCCGCCGTAATCGAGGCGGCCCTGAATGGCCTGGGCAAGCCCGGCATGGGCTGCACAGCCACCTGCGCCTACATCGAAAACGACACGCTCGCCATCGCCCACGTGGGCGACTCTCGCGCCTATCTGCTCCACGAGGGCACGCTCATCCGCGTGACCCGCGACCACTCCTACGTGGAGGAGCTCGTGGACGCCGGCGAGATCACGGCAGACGAGGCTCGCGTCCACCCCAACCGTTCGGTCATCACCCGCGCACTGGGCTCGGACCCCGCCATGTATGCCGACCACTTCACTCTGCATATCGAGGAAGGCGACCGTCTGATCCTGTGCTCCGACGGCCTCTCGAGCATGATTCCCGATAGCGATATCGAGAACATCGCCACGCAGTCCTCAACCGCGCAAATCTGCGTCGACAACCTAGTGGACGCGGCGCTTGCCGCCGGCGGCCACGACAACGTGACCGTAGTAGTCGTTGACCTGGTTGACGATGGCGTTATGCGCGAGGCGCAACGCGTGCGTCGCCGCAACATTACTATCGCCGCCATCCTGGCCCTCGTCTTTGTGCTGGCAGCTGGCATCTGGGCCTACACGGGTGTCACCGGCTCATACTACCTGGGTACCTACCAGGGCAATGTCGCCGTCTGGCGCGGCCTGCCCGGCAAGCCGCTCGGACTCAAGCTCCACTGGCTCGAGAGCGAAACCAGCATTAAGCTGTCCGACCTGCCCGAAGACACGCAAAACCGCCTCAAGGCGGGCATTCCGCAAACAAGTGTCGACGATGCGCAGGACACGATATCCAAGTACCGCCACCAGATCGACGAGGAGCAGACCCGCCAGGTGATCGACGCGCAAACGATTCGCGACAACACCAATCAGGGATCGACCTCCGAATCAGATTCCGAGAAAACCGCCGAACAGTCCGCCGAGGCCGAAGCCTCCGATAAGAACTAGAAAGGGAGTGCCGCTTATGAGTCGCCGCAACACCGAGCTGCTCTTGCTCATCGCCTCGGCGTTCCCCGTCATCCTGCTGTATGCGATGTACGTGCTCACTGCGGGCGCCGCTATCTCCTTTGAGACGCTCGCCGTACCGATCGGCCTCTTTGCCGCCTTTGCCGCGGCCCACATTGCCGTGCGCATCTTGGCGCCCGGTGCCGACCCCGCCATCCTGCCCATCGTATTTATACTTTCGGGCATCGGCATCACGTTCGTGACGCGTCTCGCCCCCGCTCTCGCCATCTCACAGCTCATCATCCTGTTTGTCTCGGTGGCGCTCATGGTGGGAACGCTTGCACTAGTCAAAAACCTCGACGTGGTCATGCGCTACAAGTACACCTTTGGCATCATCGGCATCATCCTGCTGATGCTGCCTATCTTTATCGGCACCACGATCTCGGGCTCCAAGCTGTGGATTCGCATCGCGGGCTTTACCATCCAGCCCGGCGAGTTCGCCAAGGTCTTTATCGTGCTGTTCCTGGCCGGGTACCTGGCCGAGAACCGCGAGCTGCTCTCCATCTCCAACCGCAAGATCTTGGGCTTTAAGATCCCTCGCCTGCGACTGCTACTGCCGTTGTTTGCCGTGTGGGGTGTGTGCCTGCTCGTCGTCGTCTTCGAACGCGACCTGGGTTCGGCCGTGCTGTTCTACACCATCTTCTTGCTGATGCTCTACGTTGCCACGGGGCGCTTTTCGTATGTCGTTATCGGCCTTGCGCTCTTAGCCGTTGGAGCCGTGGGCGCCTACAAGTTCCTGTCGCACGTTCAGGTGCGTTTCCAGGTTTGGGTCGATCCGTTTAAGGACGCCCAGGGTCAGGGCTACCAGATCGTCCAGTCGCTCTTCTCGCTTGCCGATGGCGGTCTGGTCGGTGTTGGCATCGGCAACGGCATGGCCAACAACATCCCTGTCGTCGAGTCCGACTTTATCTTCTCGGCTATCGGCGAGGAGATGGGCCTTTTGGGCGGCGGCGCCGTGCTCATCCTGTTTATGCTCTTTGCCGTGCGTGGCCTGACCACAGCTGCCCGCGCAAAGTCCGACCTTGCCGCCTTTAGCGCCACCGGTCTTACGGCAGCCATCAGCTTCCAGGCCTTCTTGATCGTTGGCGGCGTAACCCGCCTGATCCCGCTGACCGGCGTCACCCTGCCCTTTATGAGCCAGGGCGGCTCCTCGCTGCTGGCAAGCTTTATCATCGTCGCACTCCTGCTACGTGCCGGTGACGAGGCGACCGGACGCGAGGCCGAGCTTACCGGCACCGGCACCATGGCCGCCATCACCGATGATCAGGTCGCATCTGCCGCCGCCCCGACGGGCTCGCGCTTTGCCACCTCGTCTTCCTACGGCAGCGGCAGCCATTCCGTCGGCTCGCGCATGCGCCGTCGCCTGCTCGATACGCCTGAATCCGGTGTGCTCGGTCGCGTGGCGCTCGCCAACCGTCTAACCCGTGCGGTGCTCGCCTTTACGGCGCTGTTCGCCATCCTTATCGGCAACCTCACCTATGTCCAGGTCATTAAGGCCAAGGACTATCAGGACATGCCGACCAACAACCACACCATCGCCCGCTCCAAGTACATCCAGCGCGGCTCCATCATCACGTCCGACGGCGTGACGCTGGCCGAGTCGCTGCAGCAGGAGGACGGCACCTACGTACGCTCCTACCCCAACGGTAACCTGGCAGCGCACGTGGTTGGCTACGTGAGCCAGCAGTATGGCACCACCGCCATCGAGAGCGTCATGAACGACACGCTCACCGGTTCTAAGGACTACTCTAGCTGGAACAACGCCATCGCGTCGCTCGCGGGCCAGACCCAGCCGGGCAACACCGCCAAGCTCACCATCGACTCGCGCATCCAGACGGCTGCTGAGCAGGCGCTCAAGGGCTTTAAGGGCGCTGTAGTGGTCATCGACCCGCGTACCGGCGCGGTGCTCGCATGTGCCAGCTCGCCCACCTACGACAACACCAACATCGATGCCCTGCTGCAGACGGGCGGCGGCGAGGACGGCTCCATGTACAATCGCGCCATGGACGCGCTGTACACGCCGGGCTCCACGTTTAAGGTCGTTACGCTTTCCGCGGCACTCGAGACCGGTACCGCCAGCCTGACTAGCACCTACCAGGCGCCCGGCTCCATGGATATCGGCAACGCACCGGTCACCAACTATGCCAACGAGAGCTACGGCACCATCAGCCTGCAGCAGGCCTTTGCCGTGTCCTCCAACGTCGTCTTTGGCCAGGTGGCAAACGAAGTTGGCGCAAACACGCTCGTACAGTTTGCCAACGCCTTTGGCTACGGCCAAAAGCTCGGCCAGGACCTGACCTCCGCGGCCTCCATCATGGCCGACCCGTCGCTCATGACCGAGTGGGAGACCGCCTGGGCCGGCGCCGGCCAGCCTGTCGGCATGGACCACACGCCCGGCCCGCAGACCACCGTCATGCAAAACGCCGTGATTGCCGCCGCCATCGCTAACAGTGGCGTGGTCATGGACCCGTACTTTGTAGCCCAGGTACTCGCCCCGGACGGAACCGTGGTCAAGACCACGCAGTCCCGCTCGCTGGGGCAGGCCGTCAGCTCCGCCACGGCCGACCAGGTCAAGCAGGCCATGCTTGCCGTCGTCCAGTCCGGCACCGGCACCGATGCCCAGATCCCCGGCGTCAAGGTCGCCGGCAAGACCGGCTCGGCCGAGACCGGCGGCACCAACGTCAACTCGATGTTCGTTGGCTTTGCACCTTACGATTCACCCACGGTCGCCATCTCGGTGGCCTTGGAGGATTACGACAAGCATGACGTCAAGGCCGCCAAGATCGCCGGTATCGTCCTGACCGCGGCGCTTGCCGCACAGGGAGCGTGATGCCCATGATCGAATCGGACACCCGAGGCGCGCCGCGGCCTAAGAGTTAGCGGCAACGCGCCACACGGCCCCAGCGGCCACATCGTAGGTACTACACACATCGTTGAGCGAATAGTTATGTTAGGAGCAGGAATGGAACAGAGGGTCCTCGGGGGAAGATACCTCCTCAAGGATAAGGTGGGAACAGGCGGCATGGCGACCGTCTACCGTGCACAGGACCAGGTCCTCGACCGCACGGTAGCCGTCAAGATCATGCTGCCGCAGTATGCTGGCGACGCAACCTTCGCCGCACGCTTTAAGCAGGAGGCCCAGGCAGCAGCCGGTCTCTCCTCCCCCTATATCGTGGGCGTCTACGATTGGGGCAAGGACGGCGACACCTATTACATCGTCATGGAGTACCTGCGCGGCACCGACCTTAAGAGCGGCATCAAGAGCCACGGCGCCCTCGACCCCAAGAAGGTCGCCCAGATCGGCTCGCAGATCAGCTCTGCGCTTTCGGTCGCCCACAAGCACGAGATCATCCACCGCGACATTAAGCCGCAGAACATCATGGTGCTGCCCGACGGCAACATCAAGGTGATGGACTTTGGCATCGCGCGCGCCAAGAACAGCCACCTCACGCAAGACAACAACGTGCTGGGAACCGCCCACTACGTCAGCCCCGAGCAGACCCGCGGTCAGGACCTCGGCCCCACCTCGGATATCTACTCGCTGGGCGTCGTGATGTACGAGTGCGCCACCGGCCGCGTTCCCTTTGACGGTGACGACGCCATCTCGGTCGCACTCAAGCAAGTCAACGAGTTGCCTATTCCGCCGAGCCAGATCAACTCCGGTGTCGACGCCGACCTTGAGCGCATCATCCTCAAGTGCATGGAGAAGGACCCGGCAAACCGCTTCCAGACCGCCGACGAGCTTCGTCAGGTGCTCAATAGCTACCTGTCGGGCCGTGCCGTCAACGTCTCGGAGCCCACGCGCATCATCGGTGCCCCCGGTGAGCTGGGCGCCACCAAGACTCGCGAGCTTTCCGATCAAACGCGCGCCATGGTGCGTCCCGTCTCGGGCGTGAGCGGCCAGAATACCGCCCGTAGCTCGGTTTCGGGCTCCACCGGCTCCTACGAGGTCGAAAAGCCCAAATCCAACAAGAACAAGATCATCGCCGCCGTGGTGGCAGCCGTTGCCGTCATCGGCATCGTGGTGGCCTTTGCCACAGGACTCTTTGGCGGCGAGCAGGTCACCGTGCCCGATGTGCTGGGCAAGGACCAGCAGACTGCCGTCGAGCTGATCAAGGAAGCCGGCCTCGAGGTCGGCACCATCGACCAAAGCTACAACGACGATGTCGACGAGGGCAAGGTCGCCGAGCAGACGCCCAACGGCAACACCAAGAAGGCCAAGGGCACCAAGGTGAACCTGGTAATCTCCAAGGGTCCCAAGCCCTCCGAGAAGGTTGAGGTTCCCCGGCTTGTCGGCCTGACCAAGGACCAGGCCGAGGCCGCGCTGGCAAGCGTTGGCCTGAAGGGCAACGCCTCCGAGGAGGCCAACGAGGCCGATGAGGGCCAGGTCTTTGAGCAGGGCACCGAAGCCGGTAAGGAAGTCGCGAAGGGCACGACCATCTCGTACAAGGTCTCGGGCGGCCCGGATACCACGTCCGTCCCCGATCTGACCGACATGACCGAGGCCCAGGCGCGCAACGCCCTCGATATGGCAGGCTTTGGCGTCGACGTTAGCTACCAGGAGAACGACTCGGTTACCGAGGGCACCGTGATCAGCTGGAACCCCAGCGGCAAGCAGAAGCCCGGCGCCACGATTACCGTCGTCATTGCCAAGAAGTCCGGCAAGGCCGCCGTCCCGGGCAACCTGTACGGTAAGAGCATTTCCGCCGCCGTCACCGCACTCAACAACGCCGGTTTCTATAACATCGGCTTCTGTGACCAGAACGGCAATCCCGTGAGCGGTAACGAGGATGCCACCGTTACGGGCGTCTCCCCCACCGGCAAGCAGTCCACCGACAGCACGATCACGCTGACGGTCGCACTTTCTGGCTCGGGTTCGGGCTCTGGCTCGGGCACGGGTGACGATTCCGGTACGACCAACTAGTCGCCACCCCACCGCTCATCACGGCTCTCGCCGCAAACATATTCGCTCACAGGCGCCCGCTTGCTCCCCCAGCAAGCGGGCGCTTCGTTTTTGACATGACATGAACCAGAAGAGCCCGGCACCATAGCGGTACCGGGCTCGATATTCCTCTGGTGCCCCCGGGCGGATTCGAAAACTCCCCCCGCGGGGAAATTGGTGACGCGGGTGTCGACGGCTCGAATCCACCGACGGTCCCACAAACCAGAAACGGCGCCGCTCTCGCGACGCCGTCATAATCCTCTGGTGCCCCCGGGCGGATTCGAACCGTCGACACCCGCTTTAGGAGAGCGGTGCTCTATCCCCTGAGCTACGGAGGCATGTTGTACTAGTGTAGCAGATTTACGCCGTTGTAATACAGCGTATAGCCACTCTTCGAAGTTGCGGTGGAACAGCCCTCCGGAAAGTGTGTCCCACTATCCAGGCAAATTCTGGGTCAAACTTTCCCAATGGGACCTCGCTGGAAACTGTGTCCCAGAATTTCGGCTCGAAACGGGACACGGTTTCCCAAACGACCCCGTTCCGGAAACTACATCCCGGAATCGGCGCTCGAACTGGGATGCACTTTCCCAATCGAGCCCCATGGGAAACTGCGTCCCACTTTGGGGGGCGCTCTTTAATGACTAGTTACCTTTGTGGAAGAGGTTTTTGATAACGGAGGGGATGCTCTTGGCGCCCCTGGCCGTCACATCGATAAAGTCGGGCGAACGCACGAGCTTATCCTCGTCGACGTACTTGCGGACAGCACGAAGCGTCTCTTTGTCGTCGCGCGTCGAAAACGTAAAGTGACCGTTGTCCTTGGTGAAGATGGCAAAACGCGTGATCTTCTTGGTGCCGCGTAAAACCTCGGCGGCAATATAGTCGACCTCGTCCCACGGGATTTGAATATAATCCTCGGGATTGCGCTCGTTGTAATACTCGAACGCCTTATTGCCCACCATCACGTTACCGTGGCTGGTAAGCCCCATCAGGCAGGTTGCCGGCGTTGCCAGATCGACCGTGCTGTTCTGAGATTGCGCCATGCGCGCCTCGCCCTCCAAATAAAACAATCGGACCGCATCCAGTGTACCCACCGGGTGCGGTCCGTTTCAATGGCTCAAAAGCCCTTGCCTAGCAATTCTCGGTCTTAAGCCGAAGCGTGCTTACATGAAGCCGCAGAAGCGACCGATGATGCCGACGGCGAAGAGAGCCAGGATGATGACGATCGGGCTGACCTTCTTCTTGAGGAGCTTGCAGACCAGCAGGGTCAGGCACACGGCGGCAAGGCCGGGGATGAGCTGATCGAGGTTGGCCTGAAGCGTGGTGACCTTCATCTGATCAAGGGCGGTAGCACCGACGGAGTTGTACATCGTCAGCGCTTCCTTGATACCCTCGGAACCGGAGGGCAGGCTAGCCCAGTCGATAAAGGCGCCAGCAGACTGCTTGACCGTGGAGACGATCGGGGTGAAGGAAATGGACACCCAGCGCTCGACCAGGGCGCCGATGATGAACATACCCAGGATGGAAGCGCCCTCGGTGACCTTGCCCATCAGACCACCGGAGAGGTCCTTGGCGATGGAGGAGCCGACCTTGTAGCCAAACTCCTGCGTGTACCACAGGAAAGCGTAACGGATGATGTTCCACGCGAAGAAGAACAGCAGCGGACCGACGATGCTGCCGGACATGGCCAGGGAAGCGCCCAGAGCGCCCAGAATCGGGCGAAGGGTGAACCAGAAGACGGGGTCGCCGACGCCGGCGAGCGGGCCCATCATACCGACCTTGACGCCCTGAATGGCGACGTCGTCAATCGGGGCACCGTTGGCGCGCTCCTCCTCGAGAGCGAGGGTAACGCCAATGACGGGGGCGGAAACATAGGGGTGGGTGTTATAGAACTCCAGGTGGCGCTTAAGAGCGGCAATCTGGTCATCCTTGCTGGTGTAGAGCTTCTTGATCGCAGGGATCATTGCGAAGCACCAGCCGCCGTTCTGCATACGCTCGTAGTTCCACGAGCCCTGAAGGAACTGATGACGGAAGCAAACCTTCTTGCGGTCAGCCTTGGTGAGCTGAATCTTGTTCTCTGCCATATGTATCACTCCCCTCCTACTCGTAATCGTTCAGAATGTCGCCGAGCGGGTCGCCGGAGCCACCGCCCATGCCGCCACCCTGCTTGGCCAGATCCTTAAGGCCAAGGTAGATGAGGGCAAGGGAGATGCCGATGAGACCAAGGGCGATCAGCGTGAGCTGAGGGATGGCAGCAAGGACAAAGCCGAGGACGAAGAACGGCCAGGTCTCCTTGGTGGCCATCATGTTGATGACCATGGCGTAACCGACGGAAGCGACCATGCCGCCGCCGACAGCCATGCCGCCGGACAGCCAGTCGGGCATAGCGTTAAGCGCGTTGGTAACGGCCTCGGCCGGGATGACGCACAGAAGCACTGCCGGGATGGCGATACGAAGGCCCTGCATGAGGATGGCAGCATACTGCCAGCGCTCGATGCCGGAGAAGTCGCCCTTCTCGGCGCAACCGTCCATGGCGTGAGCGATAGCGGTAGCAATGGTACGGCAGATCATGGTCAGGAACAGACCAGCGACCGACAGCGGGACGGCGACGGCGATAGCGGTGGTAACGGCCTTGGCCGAATCGGTGGCGCCACCGTTGAGGGCGAGCACCATGATGATCGAAGAAGCGACCGAGGCCAGAGCGGCGTCAGGCGCGACAGCGGCGCCGACGTTAGCCCAGCCAAGGGCCATCATCTGGAGCGAACCGCCCAGGAGGATGCCCTCCTGAAGGTGACCGGTTACGAGACCGATAAGCGTGCATGCCACGAGCGGCTGATGGAACTGGAACTCATCCAGAATGCCTTCCATACCGGCAAGCAACGCGACAATCGCAACAAGCAGAATAGTGATTGCAGACATGTATCGGACCCTCCTTTACTATGCTTGAGCGGCCAGTTCGGCCTTAGCTTTCTTCAACATGGCGTCGAGATCCTCGGAGGAATCCGAAGGAACCTTGCGGACCTCGAACTTGACGCCCTTGGCCTTGAGGGCCTCGAGAGTCTTGACGTCGTCATCGCCCATAGCGACGGCGTTGGTGACGACGACCTTGCCCTTGGAGTGAGCCATGGAACCGATGTTGACTTCCTTGATGTCGACGCCGGCCTCGATGGCCTTGAGCAGATCCTGCGGGTTCTCAAAGAGCAGCATGGCCTTGGTGTCACCAAAGCGCGTGTCCTTGACGACCTCGGCCATCTTCTTGATGGGCACGACGTTGGCATGGACTCCCGGAGGAGCAGCCTGCTCGATCATGGTCTTGCGGAGCTCGTCGTGAGCAACGCCGTCGGAAACCACGATGATGCGGTTGGGGTTGATCTGCTTGGTCCACGTGGTGGCCACCTGACCATGAAGCAGACGGGTGTCGATACGGACGTGGGCGATCTTGATGTGCCCATCGCCGATGACCGTTCCCGGAGGGATGGCGCCTGCAGGAGCAGCGGCGGCCGCAGCCGGCTTCTTCTCCTCGGGCTCCAGAGACTCGGGCTTGACACGCACGCCAGCCTTAGCCTCAGTCACGAGATGTTTTGCGATCGCATGTGCAGTGTTCTTTGCGTCAAAGCGCTGCGAATATGCCTCGATGAGCATAGGCAGGTTGACACCGGTGACGATAGCCCAGGAATCGTGGCCCTCGATGAGCCCGCTGATCTGGTTGAACGGCGTGCCGCCCCACAGATCAACGAGGAAGAGCACCTGCTCCTGGTCTTCGAAGGAAGCGATTGCTTCCTCGACCTTGGCACGGAAGTCGTCGGGGCCCATGCTCGGCTCGAGCGAGACCACGGCAACAGACGGCTGATCGCCAAAGACCATCGAGCCCGTCTGCTTGATTCCAGCTGCCAAGTCCCCGTGGCTAGCAAGAACAATACTTACCATCACATAACCTCCTTTTTGTCTACGTATTTCCTACACGACATGAAAGGAGTATAGCTGTTTGGTTTGTGGAATTATAGCTAAATCCGCAAAAGGTTGGATTATTTGTTTAAACGTCTAGGTTTGTTACAAGTTGATTACGTTACTGCTTTTTGACTCATTACACGACAAGGCGTCGCTCATCAAGCCATGCATTTTACAGATACAAGCAGGCTGTTCATTAATATCGATTTTAGGCAAGCGCGAATGCGCTTGTACTGCCGCTATTTTGTTTAAACAGACATGGCTTGACTTTTTTCGTGACTTATGGTCTATGAAACCACTCAAAATAGTTGCGGTGGAATAGTTCTTGTTTAAGAGCCAGAAGGCTGAATTTAGGAACTATTTCACCGCAACTTATAGGGAATCCTAGGCGATGTGGAGGGGGTTGGCGGCGTCGACGGCGTCGGGGACGTCGGAAGGGCCGTCGGGGACAGCGTCTGCCGGGTCCTCGTCGGGGGTCTCGATCTGCTTGATCATGACCTCCTGGCCCTGCAGCAGGTATGTCTCGCCGCTACCGCAATGGGGACAGGTCTTGCCGTGCTCGACCGTCGCGTAGTCGCAGCCACACGCCTCGCAATGTGTCACGGCCTCGACGGACTCCACGATAAGCTCCGCGCCCTGCGCGATAGGCTTTTTATCTGCTGCCCAGCGCCAAGCGTCGAGCAGCAAGTCGGGAACGACGCCCGAGACCTCGCCCAACAGCAACGTTACGTTCGAAACGCGACGCACGCCATGAGCGCGCGCTACATTCTCGACATCGCGAATGATGTGATAGACGATTCCGAGCTCGTGCATTTATTTCCTTCCGCCGTTCTACCGAACGGCGGTCGGCTTGACGCTGCGCGAGCCCCAGACGGGCGATCTGCCTTTCAATCGTCGGGCATGGGCAAAAGCCCTATGCCCTCCTCTTTCAAGGCACCTCGCCACGCCTGGGACTCGCTCGCTGTCCAACCGCTCTCTACGCCGTTCTCCTGCTTGTTGCGTTTCTTACTTCTTCCCGAATTTGATTTTAATCGCACGCTTTAAAGCATACTTGCCCAGGCTTGGGAGCTTTTGCTCGTATTTGACCATCGTGGAGCACTCGGGGCGGTCGCGATCCAGATGGATGGCGTCGAACGCGCACTTGGTGGTGCACAGGCCGCAGCCGATGCACTTGTTGGGGTCGACGATCGAGGCACCGCAACCCAGGCAACGGGCGGTCTCGGCGCGCACCTGCTCTTCGGTAAAGGTCTCGACGTACTCGCTAAACGGCGCAGCCTTCTCGCGCTCGCGGTCCACGTGGGCAACCTCGCGGCTCGCGTTGTCGTAGCTCTCGAGCACAACGTCGTCGCGGTCGAGCGCGGTGTAGCGGCGCTGATTGCGGCCGATGGTGAGCGTGGAGCCCGGCTGCACAAAGCGATGGATGGACACCGCGGCCTCGTGGCCGGCGGCGATAGCGTCGATGGCAAAGCTGGGGCCAGTGTAGACGTCACCACCCACAAAGATGTCGGGTTCGGCGGTCTGGTAAGTCTGGGGATCGGCAAGGGCGCCCTGGCCGCGGCCGAGCTCCACCTTGGAGCCAGCCAGCAGGTCGCCCCACACAATGGACTGGCCAATCGACATGACGACACGGTCGGCATCGACACGGCGCAGATCGTTCTCGTCGTACTCGGGCGCAAAACGGCCCTCGTCGTCAAAGACACGCGTGCAGCGCTTGAAGGTGATACCGCACACACGACCGGCCTCGTCCAGGTGAATCTCCTTGGGGCCCCAGCCGCAGCTGATGTGAGCGCCGTCCTCAACGGCCTCGCGACGTTCTTCCTCGCTGGCGGGCATCTGGACCTCGCTCTCCAGGCAGAACATCTCAACGTGCCCAGAGCCCAGACGGCAGGCGTTGCGGGCAACGTCGATGGCCACGTTGCCGCCGCCCACCACAATGGTGCGGCCGGACAGGGTATCGATCTTGCCGCTGTTAACCTCGCGAAGGAAGTCGACGGCCACGGTCACGTCCACGGCATCCTCGCCCGGAATACCGGCAAGGCGGCCGCCCTGGCAGCCGATGGCCACGTAAAAGGCCTTAAAGCCCTGCGCGCGCAGCTCGTCGAGCGTCACATCACGACCGACCTCCACGCCATAGCGGAACTCGGCACCCATCAGGCGAATGATCTCGACCTCGGCCTCAATGACGTCCTTCTGCAGCTTAAAGCTGGGAATGCCGTAGGTGAGCATGCCGCCCGGGCGCTCGTTTTTCTCGAAGACGACGGGCTTGTAGCCCTTCTCGGCCAGATAGAAAGCGCAGGACAGGCCGGCCGGACCGGCACCGATGATGGCGATCTTCTGATCAAAGCCGCCAGCGCGCGTCGGCGTCACCACGGGCGGGACGTAGCGGGTCGCGGCATCCAGATCGCGCTGGGCGATGAACTTCTTGACCTCGTCGATGGCCACGGCGGCGTCCACACGGCCGCGGGTGCAGGCGTCCTCGCAGCGGCGGTTGCACACACGGCCGCAGATAGCGGGCAGAGGGTTCTCGCGCTTAATGAGTGCCAGCGCCTCGTCATAGCGACCCTGAGCCGCGAGCTTCAAATAGCCCTGAACGGCAACGTGCGCGGGGCAGGCCGTCTTGCAGGGAGCGGTGCCGGACTCATGCGTCTCGATGCGGTTGTCGTTGCGGTAGTTGGGCGACCACTTGGTGTGGTCCCACTTGGTGGCATCGGGCAGCTCCTGGCGCGGATACTCGGGCACCTGTCCGCCGGCCTTTTTGCTGCAGAGCTTCTGGCCCAGCTTGGCGGCGCCGGCCGGACACACCTCGACGCAGCGACCGCAGGCCACGCACTTGTCCTTCTCGACCTTAGCGACATAGGCCGAGCGCGACAGGTTGGGCGTGTTGAACAGCTGCGAGGTGCGCAGGGCGTAGCACACGTTGACGTTGCAGTTGCAGATGGCGAAGATCTTGTTCTCGCCGTCGATATTAGTGATCTGGTGCACAAAGCCGTTGTCCTCGGCCTGGCGCAAGATGTCGTAAACCTCGTCGCGGGTCACGTAATGGCCACGATCGGTCTCAACCACGTAGTCGGCCATATCGCCCACGGCGATGCACCAATCGGCCGGGTCGTCGGCGCAGCCCTCACCCATCACGCGACGGCTCGCGCGGCAGCTGCAGGTGCTGGCGGCATATTTGCCATCGTATTTGTCGAGCCAATGCTCGATATGCTCGATCGGCACCGAGGTGCTCGCGGCGTCGATGGCCTTCTCGACCGGAATGACGTGCATGCCGATGCCGGCGCCTCCGGGCGGCACCATCGGCGTGGCCTTGGACAGCGGTCCCTTGGACGCCTGCTCAAAGAACTTGGCATAGACCGGGTGCTCCTCGAGCTGGCTCACGCGCATGTTGAGGAACTCGGCAGAACCCGGCACCAGCATGGGCAACACCCATTGCTTGGCGCGCTCGGGGTTTTCCCAGTTGTACTCGAGCAGACCCGTGTAGCTCATGTCGTCGAGCATCTTCTCGATATCGGCTTCGGGCATGCCGGTGAGCTTGACCATCTCGGGCAGCGTATAGGGACGGCGCATCTTCATCTTGCAGAGCACTTCGGCCTGCTCGTCGGTTGCGGCCTCGGCAAACGACCAGTACTCGTAGCCCAGCAGCTCGTCGCGATGCAGCAGACGGTTGGTGCAGTGCTCGCACAGCTTGACGATGGCCTCGCGCGGATGCTCCGGCAGCGGCGGCACGAACTCCGAACCGATGTCGGGCTCGGTGTAACTAATCCCCGGTCCGTTGAGAATCATGGTTGTCCCTTCTCTTGCCGCAGCCCGGCGGGACCGCAGCGCCCCTCTTTTTTTGCAGGCCTGACATGCCCCCATGCCGTTCACCCGCCATTGTTGACATTGTGTCAAAAATAGTATTGACGAACCGTCAACAATATTCAAGACTGTTAGGCGAACGGTCAGGCAAAAGAGGATGAAAGGCGGCAAAACATGGGCAATAACACAGCAGGTACCTCTGTGGTCGATGCCGTCCCCGCATCCGATAGCGCGGCAAAGCGCCTGACGGGCGACGAACGCCGTCGCGAGATCCTCGATGCCGTGCGCACCGTAAGCTCCGAGCTGGGCGTGTCCCACCTATCGGTATCGGCCGTGACCAAGCGAGCCGGCTGCACGCGTTCATTGTTCTACCACTACTTCGCCGACATGGACGCCGCCGTCACCGCTGTTATGGACGAGGCGATCGACGACTTTATCTCCGAACTCGAGCGGTGGAACGCCGACCGCACCGTCGGTGATATCGAGGGCGCGCTCGACACCGTCGCCCCGCTCTTTAAGCGCCTGGTCGCCAGCGGCCACGAGCTGCCGAGCACGCTTACCTCGAGCAGCGGCGCGCTCTACGGCGGCTTTTTGCACAACGTGGTCCAGCGCGTGGCGCAGTATATCTGCGACACCACCGTAGTGGATTTTGTCGCCCATCATGAGCTACGCATCGACCATGTCTACGAGACGTTCTACACCCTCATCATGGGCCTTTTGATGTATATCCGCACGCACCCCGATGTGCCCGACGAAACGGTCAAGGAAATCATCGCCTCGACACTCCACATCGAGGGCTATACCGCCAAGTATCCGGAGCGCAAGCCCCAGAACTGACGACATTTGGCCAAACTGCCCGCGATCAGAAGAGGGGCCGCGGGCGTGTGAAAGGAGAGCAGCATGCTGTTCGATGTTTGGGGTAGCGATACCCTTATCCACTGGGCCGGCTGGGCCATGGTCTTTATTGGCCTGATCGTGCTCAACGAAGTCGGCCGCCGCACCAAGCTGGGCGCGGCAATCATCTTTGGCGTGGCTCCGCTGGCCATGACCATCTACTGCGTCGCCATCGCCGTGGGCGTTTCGCAAGGCGCCGAGTGGGCGCTCACCAACCCCACCCATGTGTACCAGAACAGCTGGTTCCACTACGCCAAGGTATACGCGGCGCTCGCCGGTTGCTGGGGCTTCATTGCCATTAAGTACCAGTGGGGAAAGATCGGCAAGGCGCATTGGTTCCGCGCATGGCCGTTTGTGATCTCGCCATCAACATCATGATCGCCGTCGTATCCGACTTTGAGAGCGCCTATCACTTCTTTGTCCTGGGCGAGTCCACCTGGGTCACCTCCGAAGGTGCTACGCAGCTGGCCGGCTGGAACAACGTGTTCAACGGCATCGCCGGTCTCATCAACATCTTCTGCATGACCGGTTGGTGGAGCGTCTACGCCTCCGAGGATCAGACCGATATGCTGTGGCCCGACATGACCTGGGTCTACATCATCGCCTACGATATCTGGAACTTCTGCTACACCTACAACTGCCTGCCCACCCACTCCTGGTTCTGCGGCTTTGCGCTGCTGCTGGCGCCCACCGTCGCCGCCTTTATCTGGAACAAGGGCGGCTGGATCCAGAACCGCGCCTTTACGCTGGCTATTTGGTGCATGTTTGCCCAGGTATTCCCCTACTTCCAGGAGGAGTCCATCTTTGTGACCCACTCCACGCTCGACCCCGGCGCCGCTACCGCGGTCTCGATCGCCGCACTGGTCGCCAACGTCGCCGCGATCATCTACATCGCCTACCGCGCCAAGAAGCTCGGCCGCAATCCCTACAAGCAGGATGTCTTTGAGGGCACCAGCGATTGGGAGAAGGCTACCGCTCGCCGCGCCAAGGTGGATTACGCACACGCCGAGTAACGCGCCCGGCGCAGACATCGCTTGAGCACGAAGCAGCATAGCCGGCTCCGCGCAACTCAACGCATTGTAGAGCCCCCGGAATGTGATTCGTTCGCGTTCCGGGGGCCTTTTGCCGCCGCGAGGATGCGGCCGAACGATGCGCTCAGGTTAAATCGGATCTTATATTTCGCACGCGCTTTATATGGCTCCATTTTTGGGTACAGTGTTGTCCCGATATTGAGCTTGGGGGATGTATGAATGATGAGACGATGGGCCAAGAGGATGCGGCCCAAGATGCAGAAGCTTGCGCTGAGGCCTTGGAGAGCTTAGACCGGATTTCACTCGATGAGATTGCGTTTGACGATTCGGGCGTTGATGTGCAGGATGAGCCGGAAACCGAGGCGCAATCCGATAATCAGGATGCAGGCGACGTTGAGCCTGCCGAGGATGAGGCAGATCACGAAGGCACCGAAAGCGAGGCCGGCAACCAGCCCGAATCCGACACGGGCGAGGAAACCGTCTTGCTCGACAGCTTGCCGGCCGAGGATTCGCTGACTCGCGAGCTTCCTGGCCTGGGTTCCGCACCAGCCGTGGACGAGACCATCGCCATGGGCGATATACCCCTGCCGTCCGTTCCCTCGGCACGCGAGGCCGAGGTCCGCCATCGCAAGATGTCGCCCAAGCGCCGCAATCTGATGGTCGCCGGTGTCGTGGCCGTCGCGCTCGTCGCCGGCGGTGCAGGCTATGCTGCCTGGAACGGATATCAGCAAGAGCAGGCTGCCGCTGTCGCCGCCAATGCCCACACGATGATGTCGGTGCAGATTGGCATGCATGCCGCGGGCCTCGACTGTTCCACTGGCTCCAAGATTCCCGTACAGGTGAGCGGTCAGGATTCTGACGGCTCCTCCGTGAGCGAAACGCTCTATGTTGACGAGCACGGCCGCGGCATCAAACTGCTGCCCGGCGATTACACGCTCTCCATCGCTGCCTCCCCCATCGCGGCCGACGGCACCATCTATACCGTCCCGACCACCAAGACGCAGGTCACCGTTAAGAGCGATGGACAGGATTTAAGTGCCCAGGCCACCTTTAAGCTCAAGGTGCCTTCGGCCGACACGGTGACTGACGACCAGATCGATGCCGCCGCCAAGTATGCCGAGGAGGGCGGTGCGAGCTCCGCCGCGGCTGCCAAAGTGCTCCAGCAGGCAGCAACCGCGCGGCGCGACGCCGCCGTCAATGCCGTGAGCGCGCAAAAGGCACAGGCGTCCCGTGATGCTGACGCTCGCCACAAGGCAACCGACCTCTACCAGCTCGATATTCCCGTCGAGTGGTACGGCAAGGTCGCAACTTGGCAAAACGGAAGCACGCTATGCATCTATCTGGGCGACGACGCCAATACGCCGCTCGTGACGCTCGTCGCGGTGCGCGAGGGCGAGAGCTTTACGCCCGATGAAGGCGATACGGTTTTGGGTGCGGCCAATCTAGGCAACGGTTATACCGTCTACGCCAGCGGCCCCGTCTATCCGTACGTGGTGCCCCAGACCATCAACGGGCGGACGCAGAATCCCGTGTCGACCTACCCCATGGATACGGCCATTGAGCTTGTCGAGCTGACGACCGGCAACCGCTATACGTATAGCCAGATCAAGAACGACCTGGTGGGTAAAGACGGCAAGGCCGATGGTGCCACTAAGCTCGAAACCGACTACCTCGCGCAGATCCTGCTGCCGAGTATCAAAGCCCAGGACTAGCCTGGCGCAGCAAGGTGCTCCCCAACCGTGATGAAGGAGCCAGGAGGTCCTGACCCCACAGGCCCATAGATGATTAGGCAAGGAGCCACTTCCATGCGGGCATAACGTGTACCACACCGTGCTCGCATGGAATATCGGTCTGTTCATCCATGGTAACGATTGCCGACTCGCCAAGATCAAACTGGGCCATCGAGGCATCAAGCGCGGCGATTTCGCGCTCGCGCGTTTTCTCACTTGCCATATCCGCACTCACCTGAATCAGGCTATAAGCCCGCATGAGAAGCGCATCCCCAGCCACAAAGTCCACCTCATGGCTTTTGCTCTTCTCTTTGATTAGCAGGCGGCAGACCGAGCCGGTCCTCACCGCGGGAGTCCTTCTTCTTAGCGCATTGAACACTGCGGTCTCGAGCCTCTGGCCCTGGTCCAATGCCGATGCGGGAGAGAATGCTCCAAACATCGCAGGGTCGACAGCGTAGACCTTAGACGCAGACCGCATGTTATTTGCCAGTGAACGCGTGAACTCCGGCACAGAAAATAACAGGTAGGCGTCCTCATAATACTCAAGTAAGTCGCTGAGCGAATTACGACTGACGGGTATCTGTCTGCTCTTGAACTCGTTGTACACTTTGTTCACTGACAGCTCTCGTCCCGAAGATGCCATACACCGCGTCAAGAACAGCGATGCCAGGCGAGGGTTCTTGACGTCGTAACGTTCAACGACGTCCATGGCGACCGTTCGCGAAGCATATTCCTGTAGCAGCTGAATCGCGTCTGCAGGCGTCTGCTCAAGTGTCGCGATGAATCCCCCTCGTTCAAGATACCCGATCAGATGATGTCGAAGCAGCGCTGCATCGCTCGGGGAAAAGGTCGCATCTGACTCGAGAACGCTCCCCGTCTTATATCGAACGTATTCCGAAAAACTCAACGGAAAAAGCTCTCGCACAAGAGAACGACCCCTGAACTCGCTCTTAAGTTCTGAGGACAGCATCTTAGAAGAAGATCCCGTCACATAGACGGTCGCTTTCTCCGTATCGACTACACGCCGCAGAAACGCACCCCATTCGGGAATTTCCTGGATCTCGTCAAAGAAAATGTAAGCGCCCTCGGTTCGAGCAACAGGATACAGCGCATAGAACGTGTCGAGCACGTCCGCCAGCAGCGATGGCTCATACGGGCGCAAGCGCTCATCCTCAAAATTGAAGTAAAGCATCCGGTCAAGCTCGACGCCCCGGCTCTGAAGCCGCCGCATCTCCTGATACAGGCGATACGTCTTTCCACAACGGCGGGCCCCCACAATCACATTTACGATGTTGTCGCGCTTTGGCTCCTGTGGGTTTCCTAGATCAAGGTCTCGCTCAAAGACCTGCGGAACCCCCTGCTGTTCAAAGTCCTTTATTTTCTGGGCGATCAAGTCGTTGAATGCCATGATTCTCCAATCTTGCTCTCTAGCTAATCAAAATTATAGCGATTCTTGATTAATTAGAGATCAAGATTATGTCTGACTTGATTAACACTTAAGCAAGTTTTTTCACTATTACTGCTCGAAGGATGCCGAGTGGCTGAGAGGGCAACCAAGCTCGAATGCGACTCCCTGGACAGTCGATTTGGGACGGGACTTTTTTGACTACCCCGTCCCAGGAAATCATCGCCAAATTAGCTACTTGATGCAACTAGCGCCAGGGGTCGGCTTCGAACAGCGGCTCGCGCTCGGGGCGGCGATCGCTGTAGGGATCGTAGCCGTCATCGTCCTCGTTCTCGGCACGGATGTAGGGGTCGCGCGGCTTGGGCGCCGGCTTAGGCACAGGCTTGGGTGCGGCGGGTGCGGCATCGGTCGCCGGCGCGCTTGTCTTGATCTCGTCTTTCATCTGCATAGCTCCTCGCATCGCATCCGTTCAATATCATCGATTGTCGCACGAAAAAGGGCGGCGGACCCAATTGGATCCGCCGCCCTTGGCGTTTAGAGACGGCTGGTAGATTTTAAGGCATGGCCCAAAACCTACTCGGCGTCGGGGACCTCGTAGGTGGCCGCCGGCGTGTTGTCGCACACGACGGTAAAGCCGCCGTCCTTGTCGGCATCGACCGTCACCTGATCGCCCTCGCGCACCGTGCCGTCGATGATAGCGGCGGCGATGGCATCCACGACCTCGCGCTGAACCAGACGCTTGAGCGGACGGGCGCCAAAGACCGGGTCCAGGCCGCCCACGGCGAGCATCTGCTTGGCCGCCGGGGTGATGGCAAGCGTCATGCGCTCCTTGGCCAGACGCGCGCGGACGTCGGCGAGCTGGATGTCGACGATCTTCTCGATCTGCGCCATGCCGAGCGGATGGAACACCACGATATCGTCGATACGGTTGAGGAACTCGGGGCGGAAGGTCTGAGCCATGGCCGCGTCGACCTGATGGCGCATCTCCTCCTCGTCCTTGCCCGAAAGCTCGGCGATAGCCTTGGAGCCCACGTTAGACGTCATGATGATAATCGTGTTCTTGAAGGACACCTGGCGACCCTGACCGTCGGTCAGACGGCCGTCGTCAAGCACCTGCAACAGCACGTTGAAGACATCTGGATGGGCCTTCTCCATCTCGTCGAGCAAGATCACGGAGTAGGGGCGACGGCGCACGGCCTCGGTGAGCTGGCCGCCCTCGTCGTAACCCACGTATCCCGGGGGCGCACCGATCAGACGCTGGACGCTGAACTTCTCCATGTACTCGGACATGTCGATACGCACGAGCGCGCGCTCGTCGTCGAACAGGCACTCGGCAAGCGCCTTGGCGAGCTCGGTCTTGCCCACGCCGGTGGGGCCCAGGAAGAAGAAGCTGCCGATGGGCTTGTCCGGATCGGAGAGACCCGCACGGCTGCAGCGCACGGCCGCGGCGACGGCGGAGACGGCCTCGTCCTGGCCGATGACGCGCTTATGCAGCTCACCCTCCAAGCCCTTCAGCTTGTCGAGCTCGCCCTGCATCATCTTGGACACGGGCACGCCGGTCCAGGCACTCACGACCTCGGCGATCTCATCGGAGGTCACCTGTTCGTTGAGGCCCTCGCCGTCCTGCTGCTTTTGCGCCTCGAGCGCAGCCTCGGAATCCTGAATCTGCTGTTGCAGGCCCGGAATCACGGAGTAGCGCAGCTCGGACGCACGGCCCAGATCACCATTGCGCGTCGCGCGCTCCTCTTCGCTCCTGGCCTCGTCGAGCTGTCCCTTGAGCTCTTGCACGTGGTCGATGGCGTTCTTCTGGTTGAGCCAGCCAGCCTTTTGCACGTTGAGTTTTTCCTGGACCTCGGCGATCTCCTGACGCAGGGCCTCCAGACGCTCCTTGGAGGCGTCGTCGGTCTCCTTCATGAGCGCCTGCTCCTCGATCTGCAGCTGGGTGAGCTGACGCGTGGTGGCGTCAATCTCGACCGGCATGCTGTCGAGCTCCATGCGCAGGCGGCTTGCCGCCTCATCGACCAGGTCGATGGCCTTGTCGGGCAGGAAGCGGTCGGCGATATAGCGATCGGAGAGGTCGGCGGCGGCCACGAGCGCGCTATCGGTGATGTGCACGCCGTGGAAGATCTCGTACTTCTCCTTGAGGCCACGCAGAATCGAGATGGTGTCCTCGACGGTAGGCTCGCTCACCATAACGGTCTGGAAACGACGGGCGAGCGCCGCGTCCTTCTCGATGTACTTGCGGTATTCGTCGAGCGTGGTCGCGCCGATCGCATGCAGGTCGCCACGGGCGAGCGCCGGCTTGAGGATGTTGCCTGCGTCCATGGAGCCCTCGGTGGCACCCGCGCCCACAATGGTGTGAAGCTCATCGATGAACAGGATGACCTTACCTTCGGATTTTTGCACTTCTTTGAGCACGGCCTTTAAGCGGTCCTCGAACTCACCACGGTACTTGGCGCCGGCGACCAACGCGCTCATGTCGAGCTCGATGAGGTCGCGGTCGCGCAGGGTGCTCGGCACATCGCCGGCCACGATACGCTGGGCGATGCCCTCGACGATAGCCGTTTTACCGACGCCCGGCTCACCGATGAGCACGGGGTTGTTCTTGGTGCGGCGGGACAGAACCTGAATGGTACGGCGGATCTCGTCGGTACGGCCGATGACCGGGTCGAGCTTACCGGCGCGGGCAAGATCGCAGATGTTGCGACCGTACTGCTCCAACGCCTCAAACTGGGTCTTGTCCTCGGCAGACGTCACGCGGTCATCGCCACGCAGCTCCTCGTAGACCTGCTCGATGCGCTCCTTGGTCACGCCAGCGTCACGCAGTACACGACCAGCCTCGCCCTTGTCCTCGGCAAGCGCCATCAGCAGATGCTCGGTCACCACAAAGCTGTCGCCCATCTTGGTGGCCTTCTTCTCGGCCTTTTCGATGACGCGGACGAGCTCGTTGGACAGGCCCATCTGCTGACCCTCGCCCGAAACCTTGGGCGCGCGGTCGACGGCATCCTGCGTGGAGCGTGCGAGCTGGGCCGGATCAGCGCCGATGCGCTCGATGATCACGGAGATATTGCGCTCGCCGGCACCGAGCAGGGCAGACAGCAGGTGAATCGGCTCCACCGCGCCGGCCTGCGCATCGGCAGCCGTGCTCATGGCGGTCTGCAACGCCTCGCGCGACGTCATTGCTAGCTTATCGATTCTCATGGAATCACCTCTCTTGGGGCGGCCGCCCTACGGGGCGGCTTCACGTTGTTCGAGAAGTATTGTTGCCAGCTTTGTGCGATCTTATACATAAATCTAAGTCTCTATATATAAGATTTTCTGAGTGTTCCCACGACATGCAAACCACCACAAAGGGGACAGACACCTTTGTGGTGGTCGCGGTCTCTACTCCTTCGCCGGACCCGTACTTCCCGATTCGACGGTCCAGGGCATCTCATCCTCGAACAGCCATGTACGGGCAGACCCACTATCGCGTGCAGCCTGCGGGTCAGGCAAGCAGGTCTGTTTATAGGCATCTTGGATACACTGGCCCATAAAATCGTTGAGCTCGGTCTGGTCGCCCTCCATGACATAGGCGACATCGCCGTCCATGATGTAGATGCCCGGACCCTCATTGTCCTCGTAGCCCGGATCGTACGAGACATCACATAACTTTGCGCCGTTTGCAGTGTCCAGCTCGATGGAAGAGTGGCATCCGCCAACCATGTCGTTCGCTTTTGCCCGATAGGACGCATATCCATACCAGCGCTTAAAGATTTTGCCCTTGAGCAGCTCGGACGCCCTGTCGATCAGACCAGAATCCGTGGTATAGCGCATAGCCCCAAGCTGAATGCGTGGATAATTACTAATGCCCAGCGCAGCCGGTTGCTCATCAAAATCAACGGTAATGGTCTCAGGCTTGTCGTCGCCGGTCAGAAGTTCGACAGATTGAGTCACAGGCTTGACCACCGGCTCCGTCACCGCAGCAGGTAGAAATGCCATACCGACAGCGCCCGCGCCAACCACAGCGATCGCAAGCGCCAAGACAATCAATCCAATACGGGCAGGACTTCTCACAGCAAAGCACCTCACAATGCAAACCCGCGCCATTTGTCCTAATGATACCGCCGGCTAACACTATCACCAAAGAAGCCGCGCGCTCCCCACCACCACAAAGGGGACAGGCACCTTTGTGGTGGTTTTCGACGCTAACGGTCGACCATCTCACGCCATGAGATTAAACTTGAATTGTTCTCTGAACATATCCATTTCTGCCTATCCTCAACAGCTCTTTGTCTCGAGGAGCGCATATGAAGCCGTCTCATTCCACCGGTCGCAACGTCATCGCCATTCTCGCCATACCCATCGTGATGCTCTTCCTTATCGTCATCACGCCCTTTTCTTTTGGTATCGCCTCGCCCTTCGATCTTTGCGGGATGATCGACGCCGGCTCGCGTGCCACCTCGCTCTCCTTTGTCTGCCGTGGCGTGTTCTACGAATATGCAATTCCCACCGGAAGTTGGCAGTCCAAGTTACCGTTGCTCGGCAAGGTCGACGGATGCTCTCCTTATTTCTGCCTCGAACCTCAGACAATGAATTATCTGATCGACGACCAGCCCCTTGACTCCATCACCCTCGCCTACGACTACGCACCAAACACCGATGAGCGCCACATGAACCAAGTCCTCGACAAGCTGCTTGGACAGTGCGGGCTCACCGCGGAAGCCGGTCGAACCATCTATAGCAACCAGAAATCAAAACCACCCCTAAAAGGGGTGGTTTGCTCTTAGGGTATAACCCTTGGAT
>DXZT01000017.1 GCA_019419545.1 Collinsella sp.
CGTCAGCGAACTTAGAAGGGGGAGGCCTCGCGGCCTCCCCCTTTTTTGCGTTTACGGGGCGTGAATGACTCAATTACACCAGACGATCTTGTTGTTTTCGGTATTGAGCCTTTATTTAAAGAAAATAAATCGTATAACAAGGGCAACTGCTATGGCCGCAATGATCATAAGCAGGATTGTCAGCTGATGCTGCTTGCGTCGTTTACTTGACGAAACGAAGATTGATTTTCCCTGTTTTGGAGTCTCGAGATAGCGAGCCGAATGCGTCAAGGTTTGCTTGGGTCGAGGCCCTCTTTGTTGATGAGCGGCGGATGCTTTCATCGGCTCATCACTAGCTGCGCTGTTTTTAGATAATGGTGCGTCTTTCAGATATACAGGGTCTCCCGAGGCAACGCCCATATGTTTACGTCCCGTTTGGGCTTCTTCGAGCGTTTGATATCGGTTTCTTGTCACATATTTGGGCTCTGGGCCATTGATGGGCTCTTGCGAGATGTGGGGGCGATGGAATCGAATCGGTTGCGGGCTGGATGCTTCGTCCTGCTCCGGCATAAACGTGTTGTCCTGTTTTTGATCGTCCATGATGCCCTTAGCTCGTCATCAATATCGTGTATGCGCCCATTGTAAGCCAGCCGTCTAGTTTTGATGAGATTGCATACATTATTTAAGCCTTCGTTCAAATTCCGTTTATTAGACAAAACCTTAGTCAACCAGACTTAGATATGCTTATATCAATAGACTCAAAAAACTTTATAGTCGATGTATATATAAGAAGCGGCTGGGCATATATAACAGCGTCAAAAGAAGTCCCAGTCACCTAGAAGATGACTCGGCAGTCCTTAAAAGGAGTGGTAAACATGGCAAGCATGGTTCCTTATCGTTCGGTTTTTGGCGTTCGCCCTTCTGCTAGCTCGCTGTTCGATTTGTTTGATGATATGACCGATCTTGCAAACAACTCGATTGCTTCCAAGGCGTTCCCCGTTGATGTCGAGGACAAGGGCGATGGTTATGAGGTCAAGGCCTATCTGACCGGCGTCGCTAAGGATGATATCGACGTTGAGCTTAACGAGGGTCGCCTGTCGATTAGCGTGAACGTTGTGGAGGACGAGGAGAACGAGGGCAAGAACTTCCTGCAGAAGGAGTTTAGCTCGTACAGCGCGACGCGCGGCGTGTATCTGAAGGACGCTTCGAGCGAGGGCCTTTCGGCTAAGTATGCTGACGGCATCCTGACCGTTACGGTTCCCAAGATTGTCGAGAAGAAGAACGTTACGAAGATCTCCATCGACTAACGATGGCTCTGCTTCAATCGAGAGTATGAGTTAAGGGGGGCTGGGAAGTGATTCCCAGCCCCCCTTTGTTGTCTTGAGGGGCTATTGAATGGTTGTCGGTTGATACTGGCTTGCAGGGCGTATCGAGAGCTTCCGCGGCCCTTGAAGACGGGTGGCAGAACTGCCGAGTTCATCATCGAGACTTGCATCAAGCGCGTTGGCATAGCTTTTGACGGTAAGGCTTGGACGATTATTGTCCTGGCTGATGTGCATGGCGATGAGTTGTTCGGTGCGATCGGTAACAAGTTCGCGCGCGGCTTCGGCGGCCTGGTTGTTGGAGAGGTGCCCCTTTGTGGACAGGATGCGCTCCTGAAGAAAGCGGGGGTACGCTCCTTCGCGCAACATAGTTACATCGTGGTTACTTTCGAGCGCGAGAACTCGACAGTCTTTGAGGATGTTCATGGCTTGGCTTGATAGCTCTCCGGTGTCGGTGGCAAAGCCGATGGAATCATCGAGGGCGTCGAATCGATAGCCGACTGGATTGATGACATCGTGTGACGTTGAGTAGGTTTGCACGTGGATGCCGGCAATGGATAGGGTGTCACCGGGATCGAATTCCTCGACAGGCAGATGCGAAAGATTTTCTTTGCTCGAAAGAGTGCCCCTGCTGGCAAAGAGGGGGCCGTGCCAGTGCTTGCACCAGACATCGAGGCCCTTGATGTGATCGCTATGCTCATGAGTAATGAGAAGAGCCGAGACGTTGTCTGCCGAGAGCCCCAGTTCTGCCATGCGCTTTAATGTCTCGCGGCGAGACAGTCCGTCATCGACCATAATGAGCCCCTGCGGGCCCTCGATGAGTGCGCAGTTGCCTTTAGAGCCACTGCCGAGGATATGAAGGTGCAGACGAGACATAAGATTCCAAAGGATACAATGGGTGCGGACGAATAGAGGAGGAAGCGAATGCCAACGGTATCACAGCATTACGGACACCATGCCGTGCCTGGGGCAGTCGATGAGACCCGGACGAGACAGCAGGCTGCTCCTGTCGTGCTCATGGTATCAGGCGGCGCGGACTCGACGGCACTGCTTCTTATGGCGTGCACATCAAAGCTGGATATCCAAGACGGACGCGGTGTTGCCCCCATTGCTCGCGAGCGCCTGCATGTGCTGCATGTAAACCATCATCTGCGCGGCAAGGCGTCCGATGGCGACGAGGCCTTTGTGCGTGAGCTCTGCGCGCAATATGGTTTACCGCTGTGTGTGGAGCACGCTTATTTTGATGGGGAGTCGGGCAATATCGAGGCCGCGGCCCGCGAGGTGCGCTATGCCGCGGCGCGGAGGTATGTTCGCGAACTCTGCGCCCAGACGGGGGCGCCGCGAACGGCGGCTCGTATCTGCACCGCGCACACGTCTTCGGATCGCGCGGAAACGTTTTTGATGAACGCGATTAAGGGTTCGGGGCCCGCTGGTCTATCGAGCATTCCTCGCCGGAGGAATATCGTGGTGCGTCCCTTGCTCGACCTAACTCATGGCGAGCTCGTGGGCTATCTACAGGTACATGGTCAGCCGTGGCGTGAAGACGAGAGCAATGAGGATATCTCGTATCTGCGAAACTACGTGCGCCATCGAGTGATGCCGGTGGTGGCGCAGCGCAACGCGAGCGTCTGCAAGACGATTGGCGCCGCCTGTGAGATCTTGGGTGATGAAGATGCGTTTCTATCCCAGCTGTCGGCACAGGCGTTTCGAAGCTGTTTGCGCAAAGAGGCAGCGGGCGCGCTGGTGCTCGATGCCAGGCGCCTTGCTGCGGCCGAGGTGGTAATCGCGCGGCGCATCGTGCGACTGGCGATTAAGCGCATCGATCCGGACGCTCGTCCCGAGATGCGACATGTGGAGCGAGTCCTTTCCTGCGTTGCCGAGGGCGCCGGCTCGGTCACGCTTCCGGCGGGGATTGACGCACGCATTGAGTTTGGCATGCTGGCGTTTAAGGCGCCGGCGGCTCGCGAGGGCCTGGTCGCGGACTGGGTTACCGTACCCGGTCGTTTGCCGTTGGGCGGGGGGCGCATGCTGGTCGCAGAGCCGATGGCCGTTGAGCCGGGATGCGATATCGTGCGCCGCGCCCGTGAGCTTGCGGTTGCCGGGGAAGTGACAGCTTTGGTAGACGCGGCTGCCCTGGGTTTTGCCGACAGCGATAGTGAGCGGATCCTGGCGGGCTCACGTGGCGAGATCCCTGCAGAGGCGCGATTGGCGCGCCTGTGGGTGGACGGTCCCGCACCGGGAGACGTGATGTGCCCGCTAGGAATGAGTGGCCGAAGCAAGAAGGTATCCGACTTGCTAGGCGAGGCTCGCATTCCCGTTTCCGAGCGCGCCGGCGTGCCCGTGGTGAGAACGGCTCCGGGAGGTGCCGTGGTATGGGTCGCCGGAGTTCGCGCGGACGAGCGTTTTAAGTGCACGGCCGCAACGCGCGTGGCATATCTGCTCCGCGTGGTCGATGCGGAATAGCGTCCCACGCCAGCTATTCTGTGCGACGTTGACGGTATTCCCGCGCTGATGGCGTACGGGCTGGAAAATATACCCCGTGCGCTGCTAGAATGTGAAGTTCGCGTCCATACGGCGGTGTGTGGGCGATAAGCACAAGAAAGGGTTGTCATGGCTTCTCAACATCCGGATATCGAGAAGGTTCTGTTTACGCAGGAGGATATCGACGGTATCGTCTCTCGCCTAGGCGAGCAGATTACGCGCGACTACGCGGGTAAGGATCTGGTGCTGATTGCGGTCCTGCGCGGCGCCGTGGTCTTTATGGGCGACCTGATGCGCAAGATTGAGCTGCCGACCAACATCGATTTCATGGCTGTTTCGAGCTACGGCGACGGTGTGAAGTCTTCGGGTATCGTGCGTATCATTAAGGACCTGGATATCGACATCCGCGGTCGCGACGTGCTGATCGTCGAGGACATTCTGGACTCGGGCCTGACGCTCAAGTATCTGATGAAGAACCTCGAGAGCCGCAAGCCCGCTTCTCTGGAGGTCGCCGCCTTCCTGTGGAAGGACGTTGAGGACCGCGTCTCGGCCATCACGCCCAAGTATGTTGGAACCCATTGCCCCGATGCCTTTGTGGTGGGCTACGGCCTCGACTATGCCGAGCGCTATCGTAACCTTCCGTATCTGGGCATTTTGAAACCGGAGGTTTATTCGTAAGATGCCCGACGACCGTAACGATAACAATTCCCAGACTCCCCGGGAGCCTAAGATCCCGGGGATGCCCGGAGGCAAGAAGCCCACGCGTACGGGCTGGCTGTATTTTATTTTGGCTTGCGCGCTTCTGGGCTATGCCTTCTTTAATATGGGTTCCGGCTTTGCCAGCTCCAGCAATACCGTTAAGCTCGCGACGAGCGAGATGGTCAGCGCCATCAAGCAGGATCGCGTCGAAGATCTGACCTATACGGTTCAAGACGGAAGCGTGACGGGTCATTACTGGAAGACGAAGAAGGACAAGGGCGATACGAGCGAGCTCAAGAGCTTCTCTTCGACCTATGTCGGCTCCGATTCGCTTGCCGAGCTCATGGCGGAGCACCCCGATACCAAGTACATCGTCAACACCAACGATCCCGATTTTTGGGGCGACTTGGCGATGAGTGTGCTTCCGACGATCGCCCTTATCGCCATCATGTTCTACTTTATGCGCCAGATGATGGGCGCCAACAACAGGAACATGCAGTTTGGCAAGACCAACGCCAAGACCAACGAGGCCACACGCCCCAAGGTCAAGTTTGAAGACGTTGCCGGCGTGGACGAGGCAGTCGAGGAGCTCGAGGAGATCCGTGACTTTTTGAGCGATCCGGATCGCTATCGCAAGCTGGGCGCCAAGATCCCGCGCGGCGTGTTGCTGGTGGGCCCTCCGGGCACCGGTAAAACGCTGCTGGCCAAGGCCGTTGCCGGCGAGGCGGGCGTGCCGTTCTTTAGTATCTCGGGTTCCGACTTTGTCGAGATGTTCGTGGGTGTCGGCGCCAGCCGTGTGCGTGACCTCTTTAAGGAGGCCAAGTCCCAAGCCCCGTCGATTATCTTCATCGATGAGATCGATGCCGTGGGACGTCAGCGCGGAGCTGGCTTGGGCGGCGGTCACGACGAGCGCGAGCAGACGCTCAACCAGCTGCTGGTCGAGATGGACGGTTTTGAGGAGAGCGAGTCGGTCATCCTGATCGCTGCGACCAACCGTCCCGACATCCTGGATCCGGCATTGCTGCGCCCCGGTCGTTTTGACCGTCAGGTTACGGTCGACCGTCCGGATGTGAAGGGCCGCGAGCAGATCTTGCGCGTGCATGCCGAGAACAAGCCGATGGACGAGGACGTGAAGTTTGAGAAGCTCGCCCAGATGACCGTTGGCTTCACCGGCGCCGATCTGGCAAATCTGCTCAACGAGTCTGCGCTGCTGGCTGCCCGCCGCCATCGTTCCGTGATCTCGATGGACGAGGTCGAGGAATCGATGGAGCGCGTGATTGCCGGACCGCAACGCAAGGGTCGCGTGATGACCGAGGCCGAGCGCACCACGATTGCCTACCACGAGAGCGGTCATGCCCTGGTGGGCCACATCCTGGAGCACTCCGATCCGGTCCACAAGATCTCGATCGTCAGCCGCGGCCAGGCGCTGGGCTACACGCTGCAGCTTCCGCAGGAGGACCACTTCCTCAAGACCAAGAACGAGATGCTCGACGAGCTTGCCGTGTTCTTGGGCGGTCGCGTTGCCGAGGAGCTCATGTGCGACGACATCACGTCGGGCGCGAGCAACGACCTGGAGCGCGCGACCAAGATGGCGCGCGAGATGGTTACGCGTTTGGGCATGAGCGAGGAACTTGGCACGCAAGTGTTTGGCGAGGCGCAGCATCAGGTATTCCTCGGCCGCGATTACGCCGATCACCAGGATTACTCGGAGGAGACGGCGCGCCGCATCGACATCGAGGTTCAGCGCATCATGCGCGAGGCCCATCGTCGTGCGGTCGAGATCCTGGATGCCCGCCGCGATCAGCTTGATCTGATGGCCAAGGTGCTGCTTGAGCGTGAGACCGTCGAGGGCGATGCCGTGAACGCCCTGCTCGACAACGAGTGGGATGCCTACCTTGAGCGCGAGGGCGATATCCTGGCGGCCAAGGAGGAGCGCAACGCCAAGGCTGCCGGTATGCCGACCAAGAAGCGTGCGCCTCGCATGAGCGAGGAAGAGCTGGCGGCAGACGCCGCGGCTTTTGCGCAGGCGGCCATGCAGGAGGATGCCGAAGCCGCATCCGATGATACTGACGATGACCATGCCGTCGTCGATGTCGATGCCGATGCCGACACCGACAAATAGTCTTTGTGGCGAAAGCCTCCGCGGGGAAACCTGTGGAGGCTTTTTGCATCTGTTGATTGGGGACAGACTTAAATGAGCGTTTTCACGCATTTGAACTGCGTCCCGAATCTTGGCCTTCTTTATTAGAAGCGAACACTAGGACGCTTTCAATAGCCGTTTCCGAAACTCCACCGGGGTGAGGCCGCCGAGCGCCACCTGGCGACGCCTCGTGTTCCAATGCACGACGTAGGCGTCGAGGTCCCTCTTGAAGGACTCGAAGTCGGCCCACTCGACGCCCCTGAAGAACTCGTCCTTGAGATGCCCGAACACCTGCTCCGTCGCTCCGTTGTCTAGGCAGTTGCCCTTTCTCGACATGCTTTGCCTGGCGCCGTGCCTCCTGAGCTCGCCGGTCCACCTGGGGTGCTGGTACTGCCATCCCATGTTGTTAGCGTCAATATATTTTTCACCATTTTCACCAACGTATTTTCGCCAATCG
>DXZT01000018.1 GCA_019419545.1 Collinsella sp.
CGATTGGCGAAAATACGTTGGTGAAAATGGTGAAAAATATATTGACGCTAACAACGGGGCGCGCTGGATAGCCGACGCCGTGGCCGAGCGGCTGCCGCGCGCCGAGCTCGCGGTCGACCCGTTCCACGCGGTCTCCTGGGCGACCGAGGCCCTCGACGCCCTCAGGCGCGAGGTGTGGAACGGCCTGCGCTCGGCGCCGCGGCCGAGGCGGCGGGGCGGGCGCCCGAGGGCCGGGGAGGCCGCTCCGCCCGACCCCGCCGCGGCGGTGAAGGGGCTGAGGTTCCCGCTGCTCAAGAACCCCGAGGACCTCACCGGCCGCCAGGCGTCGGCGCTCGAGGGGCTCAGGCGCACCGGCTCGGCGCTGTGGCGGGCCTACCTGCTCAAGGAGGGCCTGCGGGCGGTCTTCCGGGCGGGGCCGGGCGAGGCCGCCGACGAGCTGGACGGCTGGCTCGCGTGGGCATGCCGCAGCCGGATACCCCGCTTCGTGGAGCTGTCCCGCAAGGTCCGCAGGAAGCGCCGGGGCATACTCAGGTCGATAGAGCTCGGCGTCTCCAACGCGAGGGTCGAGGCGGTGAACAACAAGATCAAGGTGGCCATCAGGCAGGGCTACGGCTTCCGCAACATCGACAACCTGATCGCCCTCGTGATGCTCAGGTGCTCGGACCTGAAGCCGGCCCTGCCGGGGCGCGAGGCGTAGGGACTACCCACACGAACTCACGAAGGCTCGAAAAATATGACCGATATGAACAGGGAAGAAAAACTGAGGCGACGCACAATTTGGATGCCGCGCTCGAGTCGTTTGCGACGTTCTTGCCACCTGATCACGTTGAAGTCAACGATGACCTCGTCGAGGAGTACGTCCATACCGAGCACCTTTCGGGAATGTTGGTCATGGACGCCGACGGTCATATGGCCGCTCATTACGATATCGACGGTCGCGATCCGCTGATGCTGTGGCGAGAGGAGCTTGCCTGTTCGTCGGTCGCATCGATGTACCGAGGCTCCAAGGTGTCCTACTCGACGGTCGTAGAGCGTCGAGATGTCGACTTTGCCGTGAGTGTTGTTCCGTACGGTGATGGCGTAGCGCTGGGGTATCGATCGCTTGCGCCCGAGCCCGCCGATGATTATTCGTATACGATCGCCGACGTGCTCGTGAACAACACATTCCATCAGAGCCCAACGGTGTTCGTGATGCGCGATGCACAAATCGTTTCTTCAAACGATTCGACCGTCGATATAGCTCTCGCCCGGCTTCTTGCCGATAGCGGAATTGATTGGAAAGACGAAGGCTTATCACGTGTCGAATATCGGGGAAGTACCTGGTATGCCGTGCGTGCGGCGTATAAGGACTATCGCCTGTTTGCGCTCTATCCCAAATCTGAGGTCATGTCGGGCAGGATTTCATTTATCACTGCCGGCGTACTGGCGTTCCTGGTGTTTTTGGTTGTAGTGCTGTTGGTGCGTATCGTCGCCGATCGTCGCAATTTGGCCGAAAAGGACAAGCAGCTCGGCATCATCAATGCCATCAGTACCACGTATGAGTCGACCCTCCTGTTGCATCTCGACACGCTTGAGATCGAGGGGATTAACATGTCGCCATCGGTGGCGAAGATATTTGCCGAGCACTCTGAGGCATATGACTTTTTTGCAACGGTTTGCCGAGACATTGTGAGTCCCGAAAGTCGCGAGGCTGTCATGGAGCTCTTAGATATAAAGACGCTTCGGGATCGTATGGAGGGCGTGCCGTACTTGGATGCCGAGGTACGAGACTGCCGAGGTACGTGGTATTCGCTGCAGGTTGTTCCACAGCGCCGCGATGAGCGGGGTCGACTGGAATCGGTCGTCGTGGCAACGCATAACATCTCGATGACAAAGCGCGCCGAGGAGCTTTCTTTCCAGGACAAGCTGACGGGACTTCGCAATAGAAATTACCTTGAGTCCCTTGGCGACGACCTGGTGAACGAGTCCCTGCCCGTGAGTGTGATCATGATGGACTGCAATTTCCTCAAGCGTACCAACGATCTCTACGGTCACGAAATGGGCGATGAGCTGCTACGGCGTACGGCGTCTGTATTGAGGCGGGCGGCAGGCGAGAAATTTGTGCCTATGCGCATTGGTGGCGACGAGTTCTTGCTGATTTGCCCTCACACCGATCGCGAATCCGCATGTGAAGTAGTGCAAGATCTTCGCCTCAGCCTTGCTGCTGCGAGCGATGAGGTGCTGACGGTCAGTGCGTCGTTTGGCAACCGCGACGGCAGAGGCACCCGATTATACACTGACCGAGATTTACCACACCGCTGACCACAACATGTATCAAGAGAAACGAAAAGTCCACGCTCGGGAAGCAGATTGCTAGTATTGCTACCGCCGGTTTGCGCATTGGGGAATGTTGAATCGGTGCCCGCGATACTTTATCGGTTCGGACGGGGATAATAGACGTCTGAAATTGCTTTACGAGAGGGGAACGCAATGATTAGTTTTGATTACAAGCCTCAGGGCGTATGCGCTCGCAATATCCACCTTGACCTGTCCGATGACGGCAGCAAGGTGGTGGGCGTCGAGTTTACCGGCGGCTGCAACGGCAATCTCAAGGCTATCTCCAAACTGGTCGAGGGCGCTCCTGCCGATCGTGTAATCGAGGTTCTCGCTGGTAATACCTGCGGTATGAAAAAGACCTCCTGCGCCGACCAGCTTACACGCGCTATCGAGGCCGCTCGCGCCGAGATCGCCTAATGGGTATCGCCGACCACGTCAAGAACGGAATATCGCGCCGCGGCTTTGTGCTCGGAGGGGCTGCCGCGGGCGCTGCCACAGTGCTTGCCGGATGCTCAAAGAAAACGGGTACCAGCGACGATGCTGCCGGCGAGCCGCAGGTTATCAAAGACGACTCAAAGATTGTCTCGATTACGGATGAGTATGAGGCCGTCGATATCGATCTTGAGCCTGCGGCCTCGTGGACGCTGCCGCTGGGCACGCTACTGTACTACTGCGATGGTGACTACGCCGCGGCGATGATGGCGCCTGCTTCTGCCCTGCATGCCAATACGCTTGGTGTGCTCAACCTGGGCGATGGCTCGCTTACCACATTAATCGAGGATCCTATCGAGGGCACGGGATATGCATTTTACGATGTCCGTGCCGGCGATGGCGTGTTTGCGTGGGTCGAGATGAACTTTGCCAATTCATCGTGGAAGCTCTACGCTCAAAATCTGTCGGGCGCTTCGCTCTCTGGCGACGTGGTTGAGCTCGATCGGGGTGGCAAGGACTATGATCCGCCACTGTTCACGGCGTTCGGGTCATCAGTCATCTGGTATAAAATGCCTTCGGCAGGCGGCAATAAAACGAGTAGTGATTCGTTTTGCTATCGTCGCTCGCTTGATGAATCCAAGGCCGAGACAATTTGGAAATCGACGGGCCGCTTTGCATCGGCCCCGCGTGCGAGCGACGGCATTTTGACCATCTCGCCGCGTGTCCGCAACGACGAGGGCGTCTACTACGGCATAACGGCAATCGATCTGACCGACGGCAACAACACCAAACGTGCCCAGCTAGTCCTTCCCTCGTCAGTCTCGCCTTTCGAGGCCGTATATATGGGCGATACCTTCGTGTTTTCTATCGAGGCGACCTATAGTGGCGTGGGCAGCTTGGGCAACATGGGCACGTATATCGGTAATGAGGGAGGGCCGTACCTCTTCCTGTCCCGCGAGCCGCTCGCATGTGCGGCTGGCAAGAAGAATAAATACCTTGTTAAGGTGCAGGCATCGCATTTCCTGATCGACACCTCTGCCAAGACCTATGGCTCGCTGCTGTCGCCCGACCGCGCTTTGGAGTATGGCGATTATCCAGCTACGGCGGGAAAATCGGACTCATTCCTTACGTACGCCACGGTGCGCAACAGCCAGGGTATACCAGAGACGGTCACGGCCCGCCTATTCTCTCTTTAAGCTTAGAGGGGTTAAAAAGGCGCCAACAGGGGAATAAACGCGTTGTAATTGTGAGTACCGCCCGCCGAGCTGCCGCGTCATAGCGGCATCCGGCGGGCTCAGGTGCGTTAAAATGGGCTTGTTCTTAGCTAATTGAGACAGGGGGGCCGTGTTATGGCTTCAGATGCAAAAAAGATTCTGCTGGTCGAGGATGAGAAGGCAATCCGTGACGCCGTCGCTGCCTATCTCGAGCGCGAAGGCTACTGGGTGGTGGGCGTCGGCGACGGTCAGTCCGCGATCGAGGAGTTCGAGAAGCATCAGTTCGACCTGGTCGTGCTCGACCTTATGCTCCCCAAGATCCCCGGCGAGCGCGTTTGCCGCACCATTCGCGATACCTCGGATGTCCCCATCATCATGCTGACGGCTAAGGGCGAGATTGAGGACCGTATTATCGGTCTTGAGCTCGGCGCCGACGACTATCTGATTAAGCCGTTCTCGCCGCGCGAGCTCGTCGCCCGTGTTCGCGCTCTGTTCCGCCGTGCCCATCAGGCCGACGAGCCCGCCGTCGAGGTGCTCGACTTCGGCGATCTGGTCATCGATATCTCGGGCCACAAGATCTTGGTCGAGGGCAAGGAAGTCGATCTGACGGCTTCCGAGTTTAAGCTGCTCACCACGCTTGCCCGCCATCCCGGCCGTGTGTATAACCGCATGGAGCTGGTCGAGAAAGTGCTCGGGTATGACTTTGAGGGTTACGAGCGCACCATCGACAGCCACGTGAAGAACCTTCGCGCCAAGCTGGGCGATGATCCCAAGAAGCCCAAGTGGCTCTACACCGTCCATGGTGTCGGCTATCGCTTCGAGGCTCCGGCCAAGACCGATAAGTCGGACGAGAAATAAAGGAAATCACACATGACACCTGCGCGCTTTGAAATCGGGCAAAAGCAAAAGCAGGAGAACGAGGCGGGTTCCAAGGCTAGCTGGAACACGCCTCGTTCCGATTCACGGCCAACGATGAGCTATCCCTCGCGCATGGCCTTGGCTTTTGCCCTGACGTCGCTCATGACGGTATTGGTGCTGGTGGGCGTTGTCTCTGTTGTGTGGGGCACGGTCTTTTCGGATTACACGCGCTCCAATATCGTCGAAATCGCAAATTCCGCAGCCGAAAAGCTTGCGACGTCGTACGAGGAAAACGGCAATTGGACTGCGGGCGAGCTGCGCACGGTCGCGACATCGAGTTTGGTGTCCGACGATTTGGGCATGCAGGTCGTCAATAAAAAGGGCGTTGTTGTCTATGACGACTCGTGGCCTTCGGCAAGTGCGACTGCCGATGTGCGCGAGAGCGAATCGGCGTCTCGCAGCTCGAGCGGTAAAAAGGCCTCGCATAGCCCGGTTTCGTCGGCGCCCACCGACTCCGATAGCGTGGCCAATGTCGAAATCATAACGCCTTCCGGCCAGCATGTCGGACAGGTAAAGCTATGGGCCATCGGCTCCGATGCTCTGCTCACCAAGGCAGATTCTGCGTTTAGAGAGAAGACCTTTAACGCCATGGCCCTTGCCGCGGTTGTTGCAGTCTGTATCTCGGTCGTTATCGGATCGTTCATGTCGCGTATGCTCACCAAGCCGATTCATCGTATTACCAGCACGGCCAAACAAATTCGCGATGGCGATTTGTCGGCTCGCACGGGACTGCGCGGTGATGACGAGATCGATCAGCTGGGTGAGACCTTCGATGAGATGGCCACTTCGCTCGAGAAGGATATGAAACACGAGAAGCGCCTGACCTCAGACGTTGCACACGAGCTTCGCACGCCGCTTATGGCCATGCTCGCAACGGTCGAGGCCATGCAAGATGGCGTGTATCCCACCGACGATGAGCATTTGGAGACCGTTGCTTCCGAGACGCGTCGCTTGGCTCGTCTGGTGCAGCAGATGCTCGATCTGTCGCGCATGGAAAACAGCACGGCTCCGCTCAACCTTGAGCCGGTGGACATGGTTCCTTTCGTGCGTTCCATCGTCAATGCCCAGGAGCGCCTGTTTGTCGACCGCGATCTGCGCCTGCGTTTTGCGGACGAGACCCAGGGTCACGACGATGTCGTCGAGGCCGATCCCGACATGATCACGCAATGTGTTATCAACCTCATGAGCAACGCCATGCGCTACACCCCCGAGGGCGGTTGGGTCGTGGTGTCGGTGCTCAGTGACCGCAAGCATGTCAGCATTGCCGTTTCTGATACCGGCATCGGTATTGCCAAGGACGATCTGTCGCGCATCTTCGGGCGGTTTTGGCGCGCCGATGCCAGCCGCGCCCGCGAAGCTGGTGGCCTGGGCGTTGGCCTCGCCGTGACCAAGCAGATCGTCGAGCGTCACCATGGCTACATATCCGTGGAGTCGGAGCTTGGAAAGGGTACGACTTTTACAATTCATCTGCCCCGCGAGCACACGGCAGACTCGGCATCTACTACAATGGAGCACTAGCTTTTCGCTATTCGGTGAAGGAGGGGCTGCGTCCCTGCCGCTCCGAGTTTGCGAAAACATGCGGGAAAGAACCCGCATTTCTGTCGTATTTAGGTAAGGAGTGACTCACGTGACAACGATGGAGCGTCGTCCGGATTCCCGTGGCAAGGTTCGTGATATCTACGATGCCGGTGAAAACCTGCTGATGGTCGCCACCGACCGCATTTCTGCGTTCGACTTCATTCTTCCCGACGAGATTCCGTTTAAGGGAGAGGTGCTCAATCGCATCTCGGCATTCTGGTTCGATAAGTTTGCCGACATCGTCCCCAACCATCTCGTTTCCATCGACCCGGCGGATTTCCCCGAGGAGTTTGCTGAGTATCGTGACTACCTCGCTGGCCGCGCCATGCTGGTTAAGAAGGCCCAGACGATTCCCATCGAGTGCATCGTCCGCGGCTATCTGACCGGTTCGGGCAAGAAGACCTACGACGAGAACGGCACCGTCTGCGGCATCCAGCTGCCTGAGGGCCTGACCGAGGCTTCCAAGCTTCCTGAGCCGCTGTTCACGCCGTCCACGAAGGCCGAGATCGGTGACCACGACGAGAACATCTCGTTCGAGCGTTGCTGCGAGATCGTGGGCGAGGACATCGCCACGCAGATTCGCGACCTTTCCCTCAAGATCTACAAGGCCGCTGCCGAGTACGCCGCGACCCGTGGCATCATCATTGCCGACACCAAGTTCGAGTTTGGTGTCATCGATGGCAAGGTCACGCTGATCGACGAGTGCCTCACGCCCGACTCCAGCCGTTTCTGGCCTGCCGCCAGCTACGAGGAGGGCAAGATTCAGCCCAGCTACGACAAGCAATTCGTCCGCAATTGGCTCAAAGCCAACTGGGATATGACGGGGGAGACCCCGCACCTGCCCGCCGAGGTCATCGATGGCACGTCCGAGCGCTATCGCGAGGCCTTCCAGATCATCACGGGCTCCCAGTTCACAAGCATGAAGGAGAACGCATAAGTGAGTACCCGTAGCGCCACGAACAAGCGCACGCAATCCCACGAGGTTACCGGGGTTGCGCGCAAGTCCGCCGCATCCGCCAAGCCCGCCCGTCAGGCAGCGAGCTCTGTCCGCGTCGTGCCAGCATCATCCAAGGCACGCCGCAAAGAGCTCGAGAAGGGTGAAAACCTGGACGGCCTTTCCAAGGAGGAGAAGCGCGCCCGCAAGGCTAAACAGCGCGCCCGCGAGGATCGCATCTACACGGTGTCGAATATCCTCCTCAAGCAGGATGAGGACTACGCCAAGCGCCGTCGTATCTGGTGGGCCGTGCTCGCCATCGGCATGGTACTCGTCGTGGCAATTGGGGCTTCGCTCTACTTCGCTCCCGGCGGCACGGTGTCCAGTCCCGTCCAGATGGTCGGCATCGTTTTGTCCTATGTCATCATTCTGGGTGACTTTATCTACGACTTCGTTCGTATCCGTCCCCTACGCAACATGTACCGCACGCAGGCCGAGGGCATGTCCGAGAACAAGCTCAACGCTCTTATCGAGCGCTCGGCTGCCGAGGAGGACAAGAAGGACTCCAAGAAGAAGTAGCGTTTGTATCCATACATATCGCTAAGATATAAGGCGCGTCGTTTTTGCGGCGCGCCTTTTTACTGTTCTATAGATAGATGGAGTGGCACATGATTCGAGCTGCCCTGACGGTCGAAGAGGCTCTGGAGGGCATGAAGGCCCTGGAGCCCAAGATTAAAAACTACGCTCGCCTGGTCGTCCGCAAGGGCGTAAACGTCAAGCCCGGCCAGGAAGTCGTCGTTCAGTCTCCGGTCGAGTGCGCGCCGTTTGCGCGCGTGGTGGTCGCGGAGGCCTATGCCTCCGGTGCCGGTCACGTGACGGTTATTTGGGCCGATGACGCCGTGACGAGGCTCACGTACGAGCATGTCGAGAAAAGCTATTTTGAGCAGACGCCCGAGTGGAAGCGCCTGCAGCTTGATTCCCTGGCCCAGGATGGTGCCTGCTTTATCTTTATCGAGGGTGCGGACCCTGCCGCCCTTAAGGGCATCGATCCCGCTAAGCCTGCTGCAGCTTCTAAGGCAAGGAACACGCAGTGCAAGGTCTTCCGCCGCGGACTGGACTACAACATCAACCCGTGGTGCATCGCCGGCGCGCCGGTCGTTGCCTGGGCGCGCGAGGTGTTCCCGGGAGACGCCGATGAGGTTGCAATCTATAAGCTGTGGAATGCGATTCTGCACACCGCTCGCGCCGATGGCCAGGACCCGGAGAGCGACTGGGAACTCCATGACGCCGCATTCGAAAAGAACCTGCGTTTCCTGAACGACAATCGTTTCGACTACCTGCATTACACCTCGGCAAATGGAACCGATCTGACGATTGGCATGACGAAAGGTCACGAGTGGGCCGGCGGCAAGGGCAAGACGCCCGATGGGCACCCCTTCTTCCCCAACATTCCCACCGAGGAAGTCTTCACCTCGCCTGATCGTATGCGTGCCGACGGTATCGTGTATTCGGCTATGCCGCTCATTCACCACGGTAACAAGGTTGACGATTTTTGGATTAAGTTCGAGGCGGGCCGCGTAGTGGACTACGATGCCCGCGTGGGTAAGGCGACGCTTGCGAGCATTATTGACACCGATGAAGGTGCCGCTCATCTGGGTGAGATCGCGCTTATCTCCAAGAACACGCCGATCCGTGAAAGTGGCGTTCTGTTCTATGACACGCTCTATGATGAGAACGCTAGCTGCCATCTCGCGCTAGGTGTCGGTTTCCCCGAATGCATCGAGGGTGGGTATGACATGTCCAAGGAGGAGCTCCTGGAGCATGGCGTAAACGTCTCGAGCACGCACGTCGATTTTATGATCGGCACGGACGATATCGATATTACGGGCATTACGCCTGATGGACGTGAAGTTGTGATTTTCCAGAACGGCCAATGGAGTTGGGAATAGTCCCAGACCGTGGTACAATGCCACCCGCGGGCCGTTAGCTCAGCTGGCAGAGCAGGGGACTTTTAATCCCAAGGTCCAGGGTTCGAACCCCTGACGGCCCACCATAGAATAGAAAAGCGACTGGCGGATGCCGGCCGCTTTTTTGTTGCCGCGACATGGGTTCGAACCCGAAAAGGCGCGGAGCTGAGTAAACGCGTGAGCGTTTGCCAGCGCAGCGCGCAAGGCGCGAAGCGCCGCAGCGGCCGTCTGCAGAGCAGGCCGAACCTCTGACGGCCCACCCAAAGAAAGGAAAACGAAATGAAAACAGATAGATACGGAATTAGCGGCAGCACATTAAAGATAATAGCGGCCATTTCGATGGTTCTCGATCATGTAAGCAGGATCGTCCTGACCAATGGAATCATGACTCACGCATCGTACAATCAGATATCAGACGAACAGTGGGCGATTCTAAGCGAGGCTTCGGATGTGCTTCATGTTCTTGGCAGAATTGCATTTCCCTTATTTTGCTTTTTGATAGTTGAGGGATTTTTGCATACTCATGACATAAAGAGGTACCTGCGAAATATGCTTGTCTTCGCAATCATTGCGGAGCCCATATACGATTTCGTTCAAACCGGGCAACTATTTGACCTTCGGCAACAAAATGTTATGTGTGAGCTCCTGCTTTGCTTGGTCTTCTTGATAATTCTGGAAAAGATACAAAGCCTTTCAAAATGGAAGAGGTACATCGCAGAAACTGCTCTGATTGTTTTGACAGCACTGGCAGCTGAATACACTAAACTAGATGGCGGTGTGTATGGCATTCTGCTTGTGGCTGCATTCTATTTATTCCACGACAGCAAGGCCAAGATGTTCTTTGCTGCAGTATGCGCAGTGCTCCTTTCGTCATGCCATATAGTTGGCGGCGGATTTGAGTTTGCTACAGCTAATATATTTAATCCTGATGTTGCTGCCGCGGTCGTTTCGTTGCTGCTTATCAATCTTTATAATGGCAAGCGAGGGCTGAAGCTCAAATATTTCTTCTACATTTTCTATCCGGCTCATCTTGCTCTGCTTTATGGTGTCTCACTTATTGTTTTGAACTGTCTTTAAAAACTCTCAAACAAGTCTCTGAAAGCAGAACTAAATTGACCCTAAGACTGCTTGTGAATTTCCGGAAGACCTGTGAGATACGAGGATAGACAACGAGGGCTGTAGAAAGATGCTTCGAAAGCATGAATGGCAGCGAGAAAATGAGTTCGGAAGAACCCCTCTGGATGCTCCAGCATAGAATAGAAAGCGATCGGCTCCGGCTGGTCGCTTTTTTGTTACCGATGCACGGTTCGAACCCGAACTTCTATATATAGGAACGCTTGGCGAACAAAACCTGCCTTTTACCGACGGGAAACAAATAACCGATGCTTTTGGAGTAAAGTGGCGCTCCAGAGATGACCGATGCCTCAACATCTATAAACCAGCTGGTCACCGCCAATATCAGAAGCTGATGCTTCAGTTATAACCTCAGTGACGTGACTGAGGGACCTATTCATTTGTGAACAAAATATGGAGTGCGCGATTCCCGCCCCCGGCGCCCCTCCGGTCT
>DXZT01000019.1 GCA_019419545.1 Collinsella sp.
AGGCCCGATTTTGCCTCTTGACAATGTCCTGCTCATATTAAAAGGAACGTCCCCATCTGCCGGATTAAGCGAGACTCTCCAGCACGCGACAGAGCTCCTGCTGAACGGCGTGGTCGCGGTTACAACCCACCACGCGATCGGCCACCGCCTTGAGCGCGGGACGCGCGTTTTCCATCGCGCAGCCCGTGCCGACAAAGCGAATGATCTCGTAGTCGTTCATCGAGTCGCCAAACGCCATGACCTCGTCGCGTCCAATCTCGTAATGCTCCGCGAGCTGCGCGATGCCCGAGGCCTTCGACACGCCGGGCTGCATGGCATCGATCCACGCGTTGCCCGAAGGCGCAAAAGTAAAGAGCTGACCGAGTTCGCGCTGTAGTACGTAAGCGCTGTCCATAACGGCACCGTCATCGCAAAAGATACTCGCCTTGATGATATTTACGCTGGGATCGGGCAGCTCCCAAATGCGCTCGGCATTGGGAAGGTCCTTATCGACCTCACGCACGAACTTGCACTCGTCATCGAGCAAGAAGGACTTGGTTCGGTCAAAAAGTGCAAGATGCAGATTGGGAAACGTCGCGACGGCCTGGGCGAGCCTTCGAATCGCCAGGTGCGAATACACCTCGCGGTCTACCATCTTACCGTCGGCGTAGACCTGGGCGCCGTTAGCGGCGACAAAGTCCATCTTGTCGCGAACAGGTGCAAAGAACTCGCACAGGCGGTCGTAACGACGGCCTGACGATGCGGCGAAATGCACGCCATGCTCGTGTAGCGCCAGAATCAGTTCGTAGGTCTCGGGAGGCACCTGGCTGTTTTCGTCAAGCAACGTGCCGTCCATATCGGATGCAATCAGTTTAAACATAGAAAAGCTCCCTTCGGGCTTGATGGAATCGGACGTATATCCAATTCCAACGTACCCAAAGGGAGCTCAAATAAGACTCCGCGGGCGTAAACGTTACAAGGACCTGGCAAATAGCTCACACATGCTAGAGGTCCTACGGTCGCGACGCCAGGCGACACGCCACCCCGACGACTAGTCGTTTAAGAACGTCCCCGATGACTAGTCGGCGTAGGTGAAGGTCGTGACGTCGAACATGCCCTCGGGGCGGATGCGGAGCGTCGGGATCACCGGCAGGGGCAGGAAAATGATGCCCATGATGGGGTCGAGCGGCGGCTCGATGCCCATGGCACGCGCCTTGATCATAAAGTCGTCGTGCTGCGCGGCAACGTCCTCGGCCGTGCCCTCGCTCATAAGGCCACCGAGCGCCAGCGGAATGCGCGCCACGACCTCGCCGTTGCGCACCAGCACGTGACCGCCCTGGCCCACGGCCTCAACGGCAGTCATCATATCCGCCGCATTGTCGCCCACGACGCACACGTTGTGCGAGTCGTGTCCGATCGTCGAGGCGATGGCACCACCCGTGATGGTAAAGCCGCGCACCCAGCCGCGGCCGATATGCTTGCCAACGAGTCCCAGGCCCGCAGGACCATCACCGTCGGCGCCCCCGGCCTGCAGTGACACACCGCGGCCGTGGCGCTCGATCAGCATAATACGGCGCAGGCACTCGGCGCTCTCGGGACGAACCATGCCCGTGATGGCCTTGCCCGGCACCACGTCAATCACGGCCTCGCCCGGCTTAAAGGCATAGTCGAATACGTCGAGCGAAAGATTCGGCAGCTTAACGGAGGCGCGCAGCTCATCGGCAAGGGCCGCAACCTCGGCCATCTCGGGTGCGATCTCGCCCACAAAGGTGCCGTCCTGCGCCACCAGGGCACCGGCGGCATATACACGATGCGGAGCCGTGGCAAACGTCAGGTCATTGAGCACCAGCAGGTCGGCACGCTTGCCCGGGGCAATCGCACCGCGGAGCTCGTGCGGGTCGCGGCAGCCGTGATCCAGGCCAAACGCCTCGGCCGTGGAGAGGGACGCCATAGAGATAGCGACCACGGGGTCGATACCGGCCTCAATCGCCACGCGGCAGGCATTGTCGATCATGCCGGTTGCAAGCGCATCGGAAGGAGCGCGGTCGTCAGTCGCAAAGCAGCAGCGGCGGGCGCGCGCGGGATTCTCCAGCAGCATCGGCGACAGGTTGGCCAGATCATGGCTGCACGTACCCTCGCGCAGCATCACGTACATGCCGCGAGACAGCTTGTCGAGCGCCTCCTCGGGAATCGTCGACTCGTGGTCGGCGATAATGCCTGCTGCAGCATAGGCGTTGAGGTCCTTGCCGGCAACGAGCGGGGCATGACCGTCGACTTGCTTGGACGGCGTCTGGTTAGCAGCATCGATGCGAGCGCAGGTCTCGGGATCGGCCATAAAGACGCCCGGCAAGTTCATCATTTCGCCCAGGCCAAAGACATCGCCCGGATGCTCGGCAAAAAACGCCTGCATGTCAGCGGCGGTAATCACAGCGCCTGCTTGCTCATCGGGCAGCGCGGGCACGCACGAGGGCATCATGTACTTGATGGAGATGGGTGCGCGACGGCCGTCCTCGATCATAAAGCGCAGGCCGTCCAGGCCGGAAACGTTGGCGATCTCGTGGCTGTCGGCAATAGCGGTGGTGGTACCGCGCGTCGCCGCCATGCGCGCATACTCGGCGGGACGGATGTTCGAGGACTCAATGTGCAGATGTCCGTCGATAAAGCCGGGGGCGAGATAGCGGCCCTGGCAGTCAATGACCTCGGTCGCCTCGTAGGTGCCGGCGGCATCGTCGCGACCGTCGTAGAGCACGCCGACGATCACACCGTCCTTGACGGCAACGCTGCCGGGCGCCACACGCTGGCCATACACGTCGACAATCTGCGCATTGGTAAACAGCGTGTCGACGGGCACGCGCCCCTCGGCAGCATCGATCACAGACCTCATGACCTCAACGGACATACATACTCCTTTAACGTTTGAAATAACTACGGAGCGGACAAACCTTCACCGCAGTAAGCCAATAGCCATTGTATGCCCAATCGGAGGGTCAGCAATACGCCCCTTGCAAATGACGAGAGTGGATAATCTCCCACTTTGAGCCCACAAACAGGCCAAAAACGGAAGATTATCCACTCTCATTCTGCAGGCACTCATTTAAGTCTGTCCCCAATGAGTAATGTCCCCAATGAGTACCTCAAAGTGCCGCCAAATGCCAACCATGGAACCGCCGATGTCTTGGCAAAGTCAGACACTATGACCCAATCCGAGGGCACGGAAACGACAGGAGCCCCCGCTC
>DXZT01000002.1 GCA_019419545.1 Collinsella sp.
AAGGGCGGAGGCGGGGCATGCCCCGCCTCTTACACCACATCTCTGCGCGCTACCCTCACTTTTCAAGCGCCTTGCGGTTCCTGTTGAAACTTGCTGACCTTTGGATGGGTCGAATAGGTCCTCAAGGGAGATGAATTATCACTTTGACGGCGCGTAGACTCAAACGATTTATTGCACTTTTGAGTAGCTTGGCGTTCGCGCTTGTCATAGCCCTTGCCGTTGTTTCTTTTGTTCCTCGTGCATTTGGATACATGCCCTTTGCTGTGCTCTCGGGCTCTATGGAACCCGAGCTTCCCGTCGGCTCCATGGTGTTTGTCCGCCAGGTTGAGCCAACGGATATTGCCGTGGGCGACAATGCAACCTTTTACCGATCGGACGGCGCCGTGGTGACGCACCAGGTGTATCAGATCGACCCTGTGGCGCAGATGATCGGCACGCAGGGAATTGCGAACAAAAATGCAGACGGAAGCATCATGCACGATGCCGAGCACACGCCTTTTTCGAGTGTTATCGGCACTGTTTCTTTTTGTGTCCCTTACCTGGGCTTCGTTAACGCATATTGCACGACGATGCCCGGTTTGCTTGTTGTGGTGGCCGTTCTGGCGCTGCTGATCACGGCGTCGATAGTGCTCGATCGGATGGTTCCCGACGAGCCTGCGGGCAAGCATACCCGCGTGCATGCGAGGGAGCGGCGTTCATAGCGGCAGGGAAAAGCGTCGGCGGCGGTAGGGGCCGTTGCCGGGGAAACGATTCTCGAAAGGAAGAGAACGATGGAAAACAAGAAGAAAAAGCGCTACGGCATCATTGCCGCCCTGCTGCTGTTGGTGCTGGCTGCCGGCGTGGGTACCTATGCATGGCTGACGGCTACGCAAAGCCTGGAGAACGTGTTTACGGTGGGCAGCTTTGGCCCTACGGACAAAAAACCCGATCCGACCGATCCCGAGAAGCCCGGCACCGAAGTGAATGACGGCAAAGCCTACCTGTTCGAGACCAAGTGGGTTAAAAACTCCAAGATCGTTCCTGGCGCCACCACCGACAAGAACCCCAACGTTGGCATCAAGAAGGGTTCCGACGACGCCTTTGTGTTCATCTATGTAAAGAACGCAATTGTGAAGACAGGCGCCGAAAACGCCCTTAACAAGACCCCGTACTTCACGCTTAACACTACTAACTGGAAGCCGGTTGAGGATGCCGCCGTGGGTGCTAAGACCAACGGTAACGAAGGCCAGTATGTGAGCGGTCTGTTCATGTATGCCAAGAGTGCTACGAGTGGCCCCGCGGTTCTGGGTGCCAAGGCCGCCATCGAGGACGTCTACACCGGCGAGCTCTTTAGCCAGGTGATGATTCCCGGCGCAATGACGAGCGAGGATGTTGTCTCGGGCCAGGACGGTGCGGGCAAGAAGATTGAGCCTAAGATTGTCGTTTCCGCCTACATTTTCGGCGCTGACCAGAAGGGTAACGAGACCGACGCTGCCGCTAACGCCCTTAAGCAGGCCAAGGAATGGGCTAAGACTCAGGCTCAGGCTTAATCCCCCCCCAACCGAGATCCCGGCTCGCCCCCGCCCCTATATTCGGGCCGGGATCTCGGTCCCCCTTTTATCGACGATTGGCGAACGTAATGCTCAACAATCTTTCCGACAATCAGAAACGCACCTTGGCGCTTGCCGCGATGGCGCTGTTGGCCCTGGCGTGCCTGTGCGGCACGCTGGCTTTTACCGTTGATATGGTTCCGGCGAACAACGTCCTATCGTTTGGCAGCGTGAAGGTACGAGTCTGCGAATACACCCTCAACGAGCAAGGCGAAGAGATTCCGTTTGAGGCCGACGAGCACGGGGACTATCCCGACACCAAGGCCAGTGGCTCTGACATCAGCCGCATTGTGCGCGTGGAGAACGCCGGCGCGCAGCCTGAGTACGTTCGCGCTCGTCTACGCATGACGTCAGTGGCACCCGACGGTTCGAGTGCGGATGCCTCTGGCAGCGTTGCGTTTCATGTGAACGCGGACGAGGGTTCCCCGTGGATCGACGGCGGCGATGGGTGGTACTACTACCGTGGATTGGCCGGGCGTGGCGGCATGCTCGACCCCGGCGCCATGACGGAAAGCCTTATGGACTCGCTGCGATTTGTGGGCGACTACCACGATGCCGCGCGCGGCGGCTCATTCAAGCTCGATATCGATGTTCAGGCCGTGCAGGCCAAAAACCAGCAGACAAGCGATACCGCCCTCGACGTACTTGACGTTGTGGGTTGGCCGGAGGCGAACTAGCCTATGAAGATCAAGAATATGAACCGGGGTATGCTTAGCAGGCTGGTTGCCGTCGCAGCGATTGCCCTTTGCTGCGTTATGGCGCTGCCAACGGTGGTGCATGCCGAGGATGTGCCCGAGGCCAAAATCGAATTCCACATCAAAAACGAGGCTGACTTTTTGTCGTGTGTGGCGCTGTCGCGCGAGCGCGATACGTCCGGCTGGCACGTTTATCTCGATAACGACATTGAGCTCGACAGCGACGACATGAAAACCATCGTTGCAGACACCGTTAAGCATCTGTCGTTTGGCAACAAGGAGCATCCGTTTAAGGGCGTGTTCGATGGTCAAAACCACGCCGTTGAGGGCCTGAACTACGATAAAGACGCTTTTGACCCCGAGCGCGATACGGGATTTTTTGCCGAGACCAACGGCGCCACCATCAAAAACTTCCTGGTCAAGGACGCCAACGTGTGGGCGGACTTCCGCGGTGGCATTATCGTGGGCAAGGCCGTCAAAACGCGTTTCGAAAACGTTATGGTCATGGAGAGCACGCTGCACGTGACCTGCGCCAACAATGCTCTCAACCTCATTACCAACGCAGGCTTTGAGGGCGGTCTCATCGCCGGCGAGCTCGACGGCTGTACCCTCTATAACTGCGAGGTACGTGGTGGCCGCGCCGTTAACAACACGACCTCGGGCGTGCAGGCGCTCGGCGGTGAGGGTCTGTATATGGCGGCGTTTGCCGGCTACGTTACAAATTCGACGATTGAGTACTGCCGCGTTACGCCTACGCGCAAAGACGATGGCTCGATTGGCATGACCGACGTCACCAATAAGTACGACGTGGCCATTGGCGCCCTGGGCGGCAACAACGTGTACGCCTCGGGTTTTGTGGGCTGCATGGCGGGCGAGGCCAAGATTATCGACTGCTTCTCGACGGCGCAGTGCTACAGCTATGCCGCGTCATATGTGGGCGTCGTCGCCGTGACGCGTGCGTGGACGGGTGGCTTGGCGGGTCGTATTCTAACCGAAAAGGGCAACGAGCTCGTTCGAAGCCATTTTGCGGGTGACTTGAGCTCGCGTCAGTACAATCCCATCGCCGTGATTCCCATCATTCAAAACGATGTGAACCTGGGCGGTATTGCCGCGCGTGCCAACAAGGATGATGCCACGGTCACCGAGTGCTACTTTAAGCCGAGCGTGAGCCTAAAAGGCAGCAGCCAGGGTACCGCGGCTAAGAAAAAGATCCCCTCTTTTGGCGGCGACGGTACCACCAAGGGCGACAGCTATGGTCCATGGGACGACGAGCGCTACACCACGCGTGAGCTGTGGGAGGAGCACGACTACGATTTTTGTGCCGGCACCATGCGCTCGACCGACAACGACGATGCCCTGGGTGGCCAGCACACCAATGAGTGGGCGATGGATTACAAGCTGAAGATTCCCGTGCATGGCCAGAGCGTTAAGGCGACGATCGATTTTCCCGGTGCGGGTACCGCGACCATCGAGGCAACCAAACTTGGTATTGATCAGGCGACCTCGGACCCGTATGCCTTTGCCGTGAGCGCCGTGCTGGCGGGAACGGCTCAGGGCTTGGCCCAGGGCGATACATCGGTGACGTTTAGGCAGGATACCTCCGCAAAGCCCAAGGGCTTGACCGATGCCAACGGCGGTTATCGCTTCATGGGCTGGTTCCGTGAGCCCGATGTGCGTGTGAATCGAACTGGACAAGACAACAGCTGGTTTGACGGCAAGACCGATGACGCTGCGGTGAAGGATGGCAAGCGCGTTCAGGACAACACGAAGCACGAGGCGACGTCTATCTACACTGCCGACAACGGCAAGGATCATGCCGAGAGTGAGGGCTTCAAGGGTAACGACCTCTTTATCGCTTCATACGAGGCGCAGGTGCTGTTCCATAACGTTAAGGGTGAGACGCTTGATTGGAAAACCGGTGCCGCGCACGACAAGTCCACTGATTGGTATCGCTACGGCGTCGGTTTAACGCCGGTTGCCCCTGCGGACTGCGGTGCTCTATCTGTCAGCGCCACCTTTATTGGTTGGACGACGAAGCCGAGCAGCGAGGAAGGGATGCATGGCGGCTATGCGGCCATTACCTCGCCTGAGCTTGCCGAGTTAAAAAACGCCGGTGCGTTCTATCCTGCCGGCACCGAGATCACTGTGCTTGGCCCTACCGATTTTTATCCGGTGTACACCGACTATGTGTCGAACATCATGACGGTGTTTGAGGGCAATGAGCAGGATACAACCGACGATCAGACTCGGCGCGACGGTGTGGGCAAAACTGACGTTAAGGTTGAGACTGCAGAAGATGGCACAAGCGCGTATACCGTACAGGTGCTCGATGTATCCGGTAAAGCTATATCCGAGGAGGGACAGCTGCCCGACGGCTACCGTTTCCTGGGTTGGTATGAAAACAAGCAGGCCGCCGATGGGTCCGAAGTTGAGGTTCGTGTGAGCCGCGATCCGAGCTACAAGCTCCCCAGCAACGTGGACCTGACCGTTCCGCATACCTATACCGCACGCTTTGAGTACCGCGTGGACTATTACGTCAAGTCGATGACGAACGATGCCTATAAGGATTCTAGACTCCTCTGCTCTGTGTGGAACGGGTACCAAACCTCGTTTAACGAGCAGGTCGGATCGAGCTACGTGCGAGAGAATATCGTGCACTGGGGTCCCGAGCACGTCTATCACGGACTGAAGGAAAACTATAAGGACGAATGCAATGAGGGGCGCTTTGGGGCAGAGACGCTCATCGTTGCGCCTTTGAAAGCGTATTCGCATACGGTCAAAAACGATACAGGTGCGGATACCCGGAAAAATGTCATTGCCGATACGGATTTCCCGGGTTCGGGCACACTGGATGACGAGTGGGTCGCAGGAGCGCTGAAGTTTTACTTTAGGCCGGCGAGCAAGCGATACCATTTAAATTTCTGGACCCTCGAGCGCCAAGGCGGGTGCTGGACCTGCGTGGGCAACCCCGTTCAGAGCGAGATTGGCATCGATTCGGAGTATTACATGCGTGCCATGGTGACGACAAGCGTCAGCTTTTATGGCAAGGACGATGCCTCGGTTAAGAGCGTCACGCGACGTTATGAGGCTCCATTGCTGCTGGACTCCGATAGCACCTACACCTATAAATATCCGTTTATCCATACCGAGCAGACGGTAGACAACACGCCCGAGCACGGAAAGGAGGGTGACGTCAATCCCAACCTGACACTCGAAGCCTCTCCGACCGATGCGGAGATGGCGGTGCCGGGCTATAAGTTCCTGGGCTGGATTTCGACCGCCGAGGTCCAGAAGGGTTCTGACGTCTGGAAGTATATCTACGATGTCGAGGGCGATTCCTTCACCACTTCTGACCCGGATAAGGCCGAACCGTATCTGGTGAAACCAGATTTTAAGGTCACCCAGTGGCAGGATGCCTATCCGGTGTACGCGAAGTACGATGTTAGGTACACCACCAACCTGTATCGCGCCGGTTTTAAGGGCACGGACAAGGTCAATGTGCCTAGGTACGACATCGATCCCGTTATCAACGCGGGCACCGACCCTGCTACGGCAACGGTGACCCCTGACGTCACGACTCCGGTTTATAAAGCAGGCGGTGAGCTGTATAAGTTGCAGAAGGTTGAGATCGAGCTTCCGAATGGCGAAGTTGAAGACATCGAACCTAACGGCGATAACTCGTATTCTCATCAGGTGGAACCCGGCGGGGCCTATACATTTGTGGCGTACTATTCGCCGTTGGCGGTCGTGTACCATCTCAATGCCAAAGATGTTGACGGCAAAGTTGCTCAGCAAGGCGATATGCTCGGCAACCTTGATGGCGGCATCCCGAAGCCCACTTATGACGTCAGCGCTATCGATAGGGATACAGGAGGTGCGTTCAACGCCTTCGTGGGCTGGACGGAAGCCAAGCCGGCACCTGTCAAGGGCTATGTCGCTTGGTCGGAGGGTATCCGCATGGTGAGTGCTTCTACCGTGGTCAGGGCCCCCATGGAGCTGTACCCGGTCTACCGTCCCAGCCTGGTTACCGTTCAATCGAACATCGACTCAAATCTCGCGAATCCTGCTCTTGTCCGCGGTCTCGGCCGTACTGATTCCGGCGACCAGATTTCTCTTGAGGTCAAGGCTGTCAAGGAGGTTGTGGGCATTGACGGCACCAAGTACGACTTTGTCGGCTGGTCGCGCGACTTCGAACCCGATGGCAAATACACCCTAATGACCGGTGACGATAAGTATCCCCTCGAGGGTAATGAGCCCTTTAAGAGCGTGACGTACACTGCGGTGTACAAGATCGCGCCGTATAAGGTTCGCTATCACGGTGTCGACGGGTCGGTCGTCTTTACGGCGACGGTCGACTCGGACGGCGAGCGCGCGACGGGCGCCGGCTTTGTCCATAACGTCGATGTTCCCAAGGTGGATGAGAGCGGCAACCCGGTCTATGACAACGACGGCAATCCCGAGATGGAGAAAAAGTCCGTGGCATACGACCCGGACGCCCACTCCAAGATCGTCGCGCTGCTCGATGAACAGACGACTACTAGCGGTGACGTACGTGAGCTCTTCCTGGAGTGGCGATATGTGCCTGCCGATGGCGATGCGAAGTCTTGGAATGAGTTTAAGGGCGAGCCGGTCAAGGGAGACATGGACCTGTATCCCGTGACGTATCGTGTGACTGCCAACGACACATCCGATTCCACTAACCCTAAAACAATGACCGCGCGGCTTAAGTGGTTGCTCGATCCCAACGCCGCCAACACAGTCGACAACAGTGCCGACCAGGCACCCTTTAAGGTCTGCTTTGCCGAGCCGTTTATGGGAACGCAGCTGACTGTTACCGTTAAGCGGGCGAGCTACGGTCCTGATGCGTCCATGACGGAGGAACCCGTTAACGACCAGTATGTCTCGCTCTACAGCTTGGGCTCGGGCAATGGCTCGTTCGACCTAGCCAATCGTCTGGAGTCCAAGAAGACGGGTGAAGGCGAACAGGGCCCCGGTAATGCCGTGTTCAAGTTCGCCCAGACTCACGCATTGACAATTGTAAAAAAGACCACCGATGCTAGTGCCATGGGACAGACATCCCGCTTTAAGGTGGCACGGAAGGCGTCGAAGGATTCTCTTGCCGAGACGCGCATGGTCGAAGTGAAGGTCGATAAAACGCAGCAGGAAAACGGCGAGACCTGGTATGTCGGCAGTGTGCAATTTGCCGCGCCGGCGGGTTTCTATACCGTCGAGGAAGATACGGCTTGGGCATGGCGCTACCAGGGTGAGCTGAGCACGCCTGGTAAGGCGCCCGGCAAATCTGCCGAGCTGACGATTTCGTCTGCCTCGAGCGCGGGCGATGCGGTGGTGACGTGCGTTAACACGCGCGCGAAGGACAAATGGGTCGATGGTGGCTCGCGTGCCAAGAATGTTTGGGAAAACGGCACGCTGAAGAAGGAGGACCAGGATGACTAAGCGCAAGCAAATCGTCGCCCTCCTTGTCGGCGTTCTTCTTTTGGCTGGCGCTGCCGGCACCTTTGCCTGGCTTTCGGTTACGGGCGTGCTGGTCAACGAGTTTGGCTTTGGTTTGGTGGCGCCCTCGGTAGACGAGAAGCTCAATGGCAACGTGAAGAGTGACGTCACGATTACAAACAAGGGCTCGGCTCCGGCATACCTGCGTGCTGCGGTGGATATCTACTGGCAGGACCAGGATGGCGCGCGCTTGTGGGATGAGCCGGTTGCGGGAACGGACTACGTTATTGAGTGGGGCAACGTGTCCGATGCGTCTGCTTCCAACAGCGCCTCGTCTTGGGTTGCCGCGTCCGACGGATTCTACTATTGGACATCTTCCGTTGCGCCGATGGACAAAACCGGCGTGCTCATCAAGAGCGTGACTGAGAGGAAGGCGGATGGCAAGAACCTGGTCGTCGACATTTCGACCCAGGCAATTCAGTCCACGCCCGATGACGCAGTTACAGAGGCATGGGGCTGTACGGTCAAGGATGGCGTGCTGGTGCCGCCGCATGGGGGTGCGTAAGCATGGCTTTTCCGATTCGCAAAGACGCTATGCGCGCCGTGCGCTGTGTGGTCGCGGTTGTTGCCTGTGTTGCCGCGCTTGCCGCGCCTGCCCGTGCGTTTGCCGATGCTCCCACGATTGCCTATGACGGAAATGCGCGTCAGCTGACGGTCTCGGGGGCGACGGACTCCTCGGGGGAGCCCGATCTGTTTTTGGCCTTTAAAGATCTGATGCCTGGCGATGTGCGTGATCAGCAGATAGAGATTCGTGCCACGGGCGTAAAGTCCCAGGTGCGCGTGTTTGTGCGTGCCGTTGTCGATCACGAGACGGCACGCCTGTTGTCGCCTATCACCTTAACGGCATCGGTGGGCGATGCGTCTGCCGGTTGGCTCCAGACGGGAACGCCGGGCAGTGTGTTCGCCTATCCCACGCAGGTCGCAACGTTTACGAGCGATGGCAGCACGGTGCTCAATTTGCAACTAAGTGTCCCGACGTCGGTGGGCAACGAACTTGCCGACGCAAACAAGGCAATTCGCTGGGAAATCACCGCCGAAGACGATGGCGAGAAGATCCCCGTACAACCTGCTGGCAGCAAGAAGCCCGGCTTGCTTGGTCTGGTGGCAACAGGCGACAGCACGCTCACGTTGCTTTTGGTGCTGCTGACGCTTGCAATCATCGCATTTATAGCCGCGCTTCTTTTGTCCCGGAGGGATAAGTACTAGGTCCATCTTCTAAACGCAACGCCCTCCCGGGCGGCTGGCACGAAGTTCCCTGCTCTACAGTCCTGCGCAAGACGAAGGCCACATGACGTGGCCTTCGTCTTATATATGTTCAGCGGATGCCCCCATGACAAGCCGTGCTCCAACAACAAGGCGTCTGTCCGGGCGGAGGCATATAAGGTTCATCGCGAGTTCCGCACGCAAAGGAGGCCACTTAATGTGGCCTTCGTCTTGCGCAGGACTGTCCGAGCAGGGAACCTTATATGCCTCCGCCCGGACAGACGTTTCAGTTATGAACTCGCAGCTAGCCGCTATTTGATCTTGGTCGTACCCGGTGCCAAGTTAGGATCGGTCTCGTTGGCTTCGGTCTGGAAGTGCTTGGTGTAGACGTTCTTGCCGTCGCGGAACATCTCGTAGTACTGCATCTTGGCGTAATCCTCGCGCGCCTTGGTGGCGGCTGCGGCAGCGACGTCGTCACCGGTGACGTTGGAGGAGAGCGCCCAGCGCAGGCTGGCGTCCTCGTAGCCCACGGAGTTGATGGCGGGCAGCGACTCGCGCAGCGTCATATGCGCCTTCTGGTAGTCGGTCAGCGGTGCGCCGATCAGCTGCATGAGCTGGGTGGACAGGTAGTTGGTGGACAGGTCATCGACCTCGCTCGTCTGGTCGCAGCCGGCAACGTCGTAGTTAGCCCAAATGATGTAGTCGGTCTGCCACAAGCGCTCCTGGTGGGTAGCGTCGTCCTCGCCGGTAAACCACTTGTCATTGAACTTGGACGGGAAGAACGGCTGGTGGTCGCCCCAGAACACCACGACAACCTTGCGGTCGAGCTTGCTCAGGGCGTTGAGGAAGTAACGCAGCGCTTGGTCGGACTGCTCGATGCACGAGACATACTCGTCGACATCGGAGAGCGTGCCGTCCTCGACGGTCTTGGCGTCCAGGTCGGTCGTGTCGATGTTCAGGTGCATCTGCTTGTCGGCCGGCAGCAGACCCGTATCGTAGCCCGAGTGGTTCTGCATGGTCACGTCGAAGATAAACTGAGGATCGGCGTTCTGGTCGAGCAGCTCAAGAATCTTGTCGTAGGTCGCCTGGTCGGTCACCATGCCGCGCAGGGTATCGGCACCCTGGAAATCGTTGATGGACAGGAACTGGTCAAAGCCAAAGTCCTTGTAGACGTTCTCGCGGTTCCAGTTGGTGGCGTGGTTGGGGTGCATGGCCGTGGTGGAATATCCGAGCGACTTGAACTGCTCTGCCAGGTTCCCGGTCGTTTCCATGTTGTAGATGGTGTAGGGGTACACGCCCGAGCCCAGGTTGGCCATGGAGTTGCCGGTCATAAACTCAAACTCGGTATTGGCCGTGCCGCCGCCGTAGGCGCTCACGTAGAGCTTGCCGCGGCTGAGGCAGTTGGACAGGCTCTTAAAGTACTGCGGACTCTCGTAGCCGGCGCGCATATTCTGGTAGATGGATAGGTCCGAGAAGGTCTCGTTCATGATGGCGATGACCGTGGGCTTCTCGCTGTCGAATTGCTCCTCTGCGGCGGCGCGCTCGTCGCTCTTGGCCGCGTCGGACTTGTCGTAGGCCTTGGCGTACTTTTTGAGCGTGGCCTTGGCGTCATCGACAGAATAGTCGGCGGGTTTGGGCGGCTTGATGGACTGTGCTGCACTAATAAAGGCAGGCAGATAGCCCTCGCGCCAGTAGCTCTCGAGCGGGCGCCAGGTATAGACGGTGATGCCGAGGGTGTTGTAGTAGTCGATGAGCGTGACATGCGCGGTCACGCCGCCCAGGCACAGCACCGCCACGAGCAGGTTGGTGAGCAGCATGCGCTTGGCGTTGGTGGCGCCCTTCTGGCGATGCGGCGCGACCAGGCCGGCGTACTCGCACAGCAGCATGGCGATGGCGGTAAAGCCCATTGACAGTACGCAGAACAGCGAGATGGAGAAGGTGTAGCCGTTGCCGGCGACCGCGGCGGCGGTGGAGATGGCCGAAAGGTCGCCCGGCTGGATGGGCATGGATTTAAACGTGATGACGAAGAACTCGGCAATGCCCAGGATAAAGAGGGCGAAGGCCAGAATCGCGGGAGCTGCGCCGTGGCGCTGGAATAGGAAGAACAGGCCGACCATGAGCGTGGTGATGATGGCCCACTCGAGCAGGATGCACAGGGGGTAGACCCAAGTAAAGTCGTGGTTGGACGAGACCTCCATGCCCAGCAGCGCAAAGACGCCGGCGAGTAGCAGGCACAGGACGGCGGCGACGAGCGGGCGGCCCACAAAGGCGCCGCGCAGGCGGGCGAGCTTGCCGGTGGGGGCGGGGGCGTCGGGCTCGGCGAACGCAAAGACGCGCGGGGCGATGCGGTCGCGGGCGATGCTGGCCCAAGCGCATCCGGTGAGGATGACGTTGGTCAGGATGAGCATCACAAAGGCGAGCGGCTCGTTTTGGGCGACGAGGCCCACGGCGCCCCAAATGGTCAAAAAGACCTGGAACAGACCGAAGGCGACGCTCCAGGCGATGGCGCTCTTGGCAATGGTGCCCGATTGCGCCTTGACGGTCTTGGTCTCACGTAAAACAAAGTGGACGGTCGCCGCAAGACCGACGAGCGAGATGGCGGCAGCGAACATGCTGAGACTCCTCACAAACTTAAAACCTACGAAAGCGGGGGTTTACCCGATTGTTACCAAGATATGCGCTGCAATTGGTGGCTGCGCACAACAACCAGCCATATTAACGCGCACGTGTGGCGGTGTGGCGCAATGTAGTGGCGACCTGCGCGATAATGGACGGGAATTACACGGAAACGTAAAGGCTTCTTAAAGAAATGGCGAGGGTAGGGCGATGAGCGAGCAGGTTTGCAAGGCGGACGTGGGCGGCGGCGGAGCTGCGGGCGTGGATGCTGGCGGTTATCCGGTCGAGGCCACGGGCAACGCGGTGCTGGACACGTTGGAGCACCGTTCCTCCACGCGCGCTTTTGCGCGCGATGACGACGGCCGACCCGTGGCGGTGACCGACGAGCAGCGGGCGGCGATTCTGCATGCGGCGAGCCGTGCGCCGTCGGCAGGCGCCATGATGATGTATTCCATCGTGAGCATCCGCGAGCAGGCCACGCTCGATCGTCTGGCCGACCTGTGCGACCACCAGCCCATGATCGCCAAGGCGCCCTGGGCACTAATATTTGTGGTCGATTATGCCAAGTGGATCGATCTGTTTGAGCACGTGGGCTGCTTTGAGCCCGAGTTTGTCGAGCGTACGGGCAAGGCGCCCCGCCACGCGCCGGGTTTGGGCGACTTTGCCATCGCGGCGCAGGATGCCGTGATCGCCGCGCAAAACGCCGTGGTTGCCACCGAGGCCCTGGGGCTGGGGAGCTGCTACATCGGTGATATCGTCGAGAATGCCGAGGAAGTCGCCGAGCTGCTCGATCTGCCGCCCTATACCATGCCCCTGTCGATGCTCATCATCGGCACGCCCCGTAAGGAGCGCCCGGCAATCGCACATCCCGTGGTGAACCTGGTGCACGAGGAGCACTACCGCCGCGCCGACGCCGCGACGATGGATGCGCAGGTGGCCGAGATGGATGCGATGTTTCGCCCGCACGCCCGCGAGGTGGGCGAGCGCGTCATCGACATCTACACCCGTAAGCACACGAGCCCCTTTATGGCCGAGATGAGCCGCTCTATGGAGTGGTGGTTCAAAAACTGGCTCGGAAAATGACGAATGTGACAAAGGGGGCGTCCCTTTGTCACATTCCATATCGCCGCGGTGGCCTAAAGGCCGCATAAATGTTTATCTAGCTGGGAAAACGGTGCCATTAAAATATGGGCTGATTACATATAATCCCGTCGAACGTTAAAATTGGGAGGAAACCGGCTTATGGAACAAAAGGCAAAGGAAGTAGCCTCGCACGCTGCGATTCCTGTGAGCATCTCGGCGATGCTCGTCACGCTGGGCGTGGTGTATGGCGATATCGGCACCAGCCCCATGTATGTAACCAAGGCGCTCGTTGCCGGCAACGGCGGCATCGGAAGCGTCACGCAGGAGTTCGTGCTCGGCGCGCTCTCCCTTGTCGTGTGGACGGTCACGCTGCTGACGACCGTCAAGTACGTGCTGATTTCGCTGCGCGCCGACAACCACGGCGAGGGCGGCATCTTTGCCCTGTACAGCCTGGTCAAGCGCTGCGGCAAGTGGCTCATCATCCCCGCCATGCTGGGCGGCGCGGCGCTCCTCGCCGACGGCATCCTGACGCCTGCCGTTACCGTCACCACGGCCATCGAGGGCCTGCGCACCATCCCGGCGGTCCATGCCGTGCTCGGTGACGACCAGGGTCGTGTCGTCGCCATCACGCTTGCCATCATCATCGCGCTCTTCTTGGTGCAGCGCATCGGCACGGCCAAGATCGGTCACGCCTTCGGCCCCATCATGACGCTGTGGTTTTTGTTCCTGGGCGGCACGGGCCTGTTCTTTGTCTGCCAGTATCCCGCGGTGCTGCTGTGCCTCAACCCGTTGCGTGGCATCGCTTTTCTGCTGAGCCCCAACAACCATGCGGGCATCATGATTTTGGGCAGCTGCTTCCTCGCTACCACCGGTGCCGAGGCGCTCTATTCCGACATGGGCCATGTGGGCCGCGGCAACATCTATGCCACCTGGCCGTTCGTTAAGTGCTGCCTGCTGCTGTCCTACATGGGCCAGGGCGCGTGGCTTATCAACAACGCCGGCAACCCGGAGCTCATGGGTATCGCCGACCTCAACCCGTTCTACCAGATGCTCGCCCCGGGTCTGCGCCCCTTTGCCGTCGGCCTTTCCACCGTCGCGGCCATCATCGCCTCGCAGGCGCTCATCACCGGCGCATTCTCGCTGGTGTCCGAGGCCAGCCGCCTGGACCTCATGCCGCATATGCAGGTCTTCTATCCTGCCGAGACCAAGGGCCAGCTCTACATCCCCATGGTCAACAACGTCATGCTCGTGGGCTGCGTCGTCGTGGTGCTGCTGTTCCAGAACTCGGCGCACATGGAGGCCGCGTACGGCCTGGCCATTACCCTGACCATGATGTGCACGACAATGCTGCTCTTCTTCTATCTGCACGTGGAGCGCAATCTCAAGGTCGCGCCGTGGATCTTTGCCGCCTTCTTCCTTATGCTCGAGGGCTTCTTCTTTGTGAGCTCGCTCACCAAGTTCTTCCACGGCGGCTATTTCACCATCCTCATGGCCGCGCTCATCATGGGCATCATGGTGTGCTGGTACAACGGCACGGCGGTCGAGCAACGTCAGTTTACGCTGCTGCCGCTGCGCAGCTATCTGCCGCAGCTCAAGCGCCTGCGCGACGACGATCGCTACGAGCTCATGAGCGACAACATCGTGTACCTGACCAAGGACACCAACACCGACTATATCGACCGCGATATCGTCTACTCCATCTTGGATAAGCACCCCAAGCGCGCTCGCGCCTGGTGGTTCGTGAATGTTGAGACCATGGACGAGCCGCATACCTTTGCCTACTCGGTCGAGACGTTCGGCACCGACTACGTATTCCGCGTGCATCTGTACCTAGGCTATAAGATCAACCAGCGCGTCAATGCCTACCTGCGCCAGGTTGTTCAGGACCTGGCTGCCAGCGGCGAGCTGCCGGCGCAGACGCACGACTACTCGGTCTACAAGGATCCGGGCAACATCGGTACGTTTAAGTTCGTCATGATCCGCAAGCTGCTGGCGCCCGAAAGCGACGTGGAGCCCAGCGAGCGTACGGCCATCACGCTCAAGTACATCATCCGCCGTGCTGCCGGCACGCCTGCGCGCTGGTACGGCCTGGAGAACTCCAACGTGAGCTTTGAGTACGTGCCGCTGTTCACCAAGTTCAAGGCCGTGAACAAGATGCAACGCCTGGCCCCCAACGAACGCCCGTAGGCGCCGACGGGTTGCACGGAGTTGGTTTTCGATGGACAAGATTGAGACCGGGGAGGCAAACATGGATGCAAAGGTGCTTGACGGTCGCGATCTTGCGGCCGAGCTGGTGCGTGAGGCACGTGCCGACGCCGCCGAAGATCGGTTTTTGACGAACCGTGCCAACATGGATATGGCCGATCGCGTAATTTCGATCGTGGCACTGGTATTTGGAGCGGTGTGCGTGTGTGCCCTGCTCGCGCACGTGCTGTTTGTCTAGCGACCGCCGGTTGCAAAGGCTATACACTTGGAACCACCACAAGGGAAACCACCACAAAGGTGCCTGTTCCTTTGTGGTGGTTTTTGTTTTTGAGAGAGGGGCGGGGCGCTGATGGACGTCCGTACGGACGGCGATATTGCCGATAGCTTTTGGTGGCGGCGCACAACGCTGACGCGCCGCACTCCTCTGTATGACGCTTGCGTATCGGTGGGGCTGTTGGTCGCGGCGACGATTGTGGGTGCGCTGCTCGACCATCCGGGTCTCGCGCCGAGCATCATGATCGTCTATGTGTTCGCCGTTCAGCTGTGCGCATTCTTTACCTGGAGTCGCCTGTATTGCTTGCTGAGCTCGGCTGCCGCCGTGGCGCTCTACAACTTCTTGTTTGTCGATCCGCGCTACTCGCTGTCGCTTATCGACCGCGTCTATCCCGGCATGTTCTTCATCATGTTTGTGGTCTCGCTCGTGTCGAGCTCGATTGCGTTGGCCCTGCGCCGCGCCTTGGCACAGGCTGCCGCCAGTGACCGCCGCACGCATATGGTGCTCGAGACCAACCGTATGCTGCAGCGGTGCGCCGGTCAGCAGCAGATTGTCCATGCCATGGCAACGCAGCTGGCGCGTCTTTCGGGCTGTCCGGTCGTGTGGTACAGCGCCGACGCCGAGGGCGATGACCTGCTGCCGCGCGCGACATACACGGCCGTGGGCGATGCCGCGCCGGTGCATGAACTGGCGCCGCAGATGCCGCCGCGGCTCTCGGCGTCCGCCTATGTGGGAACGCCGCTCGATGCCACCTATGGCGGCTCGGCGTTTTATGGCATCTACCTGACGGTTCGCACGGGCGACGGCTTCGTGCGCTCGGGCGACCCTGCCTCGGTGGTGGGCGTGCTGGCTATCGTTGCCGAGCCCGACGTGCTGACGCATGAGGAGCGGACACTTGCCGATGCCATCGTGAGCGAAGGCGAGCTGGCGCTCGACCGCGCCCGCGCCATGGAGGCCCGCGAGGAGGCGGCGGTGCTCGCCAAAAACGAACAGCTGCGCGCCAACCTGCTGCGCTCCATTTCGCACGATCTGCGCACGCCGCTTACCAGTATTTCGGGTAATGCCGACGTGCTGCTCGATCAGGGCTCGACCGGCACCGCCGTGCTCGACGCCCAGACGCGCCGCGGCCTGCTTCTATCCATTCGCTCGGATGCGCTGTGGCTCAACGCCACCGTCGAGAATCTGCTCGCCATCACCAAGCTCGAGGGTGGCGGTATGCGCCTGTCGACCACGCTCGAGCTCATGGACGATATCGTCGAGGAGGCGCTGCGCCACGTGAACCCTGCCGTGCGCGAGCACGACCTTAAGGTGGTGGCGTGCGATGAGCCGGCGCTCGTCAACGTCGATGCGCGTCTGATGGTGCAGCTGGTGGTCAATCTGGTGAACAACGCCATCACCTATACGCCCGCGGGCTCGCATATCATGATTTCGATTAGCGTCGACGATGGACGCGTGGCGTGCTCGGTGGCCGATGATGGTCCGGGCATCGCACCCGAGGATCGCGAGCGGATCTTTGAGTCGTTCTATACCGCCAATCATGGTCTGGCCGACAGCCACCGTAGCGTTGGCCTGGGTCTTTCGCTCTGCCGTTCCATTGCGTTGGCACATGGCGGTAGCATAGAGGTTGCCGCGGCGGACCCGCACGGCTCGGTCTTTACGATTGAGCTTCCCGTCGCCGACGTTTCGTTTGATAAGGAGTAGCGCTGTGCCGAACTCTGCCGTAAAACCGCTCATCTTGGTCGTTGAGGACGATCCCGCCGTCCGCAACCTTATTGTTGCCGCGCTCGAGGCGCACGGCTTGCGTCATATGGCCGTGGAGACCGCCCATGCCGCCATCGCCGCCGCCTCGTCGCAGGCGCCGAGCATTGTGCTGCTCGATCTGGGCTTGCCCGATATGGACGGCGTCAAGGTGGTCGAGTCGGTGCGCACGTGGTCGGGCATGCCGATTATCGTGGTCTCGGCGCGCAGCGAGGATGCAGACAAGATCCGCGCGCTCGATGCCGGTGCCGATGACTATCTGACCAAGCCGTTTTCGGTCGAGGAGCTGCTCGCGCGTATCCGCACCACGCTCAGGCGTCTTTCGTATGCGCAGATAGGTGCGGGTTCGTCCGAGGGCACGTACGATACCGGCGAGCTGCATATCGACTTTGATGCCGGCATCGCCACGATGGACGGCGAGGAGCTGCATCTGACGCCGATCGAGTACAAGTTGCTCTGCTTGCTGGCGCACAACGCCGACAAGGTACTCACGCATCAGTTTATTCTGCACGAGATTTGGGGCACGGCGACCAAGAGCGACCTTGCGAGCCTGCGCGTCTTTATGGGCACGCTGCGCAAGAAGATTGAGTCCGACCCCGCGCACCCGCGCTATATCCAGACGCACGTGGGTATCGGCTATCGCCTGGTCACCCAAGGCTAGATAGCCAACCACCATCCCAATTTGAGTTGCGGTGAAATACGGTCTAAATCTGCCTAATTCCAGGCAAAACAGTCCGTATTCCACCGCAACTTTGTTATTTGCCCTTGGGCTTGCTGGCGTAGAACTTCTTCTTTTTGGGCTTGCCGGCGGGGAAGGGCTTGCCGGCAAAGTTGGACTTGCCGTTGCCGGCCTGCGCGTGCGCGGGCGCCGTTGCGCGAGGCTTGCGGGTTTCGGGGTTGCGCAGCTCCTCGGTTCGCTCGGCAATCTCCTCGGCGCTAAAGCCGACCTCGGCCATGGCGTCCTCGATGGGCAGGCGGCGCACGATATAGCAATGGTGCACCTTCTGGTTGCGTGCGAAATCCTCGGGGATGGTCTGCGCCGTAATGTCCTCCAGCACGACGCCCGCGCGTGCGAGCTTGCGCGTCTCGGGGCGGAAGCCGCGCAGGTTGCAGCTAAAGATGGCATGTCCGCCCTGTGCGAGCAGGCGAGATACGCCGGCTAAAAGCTCCACATGGTCGCGCTGGACATCCCAGGTGCGACGGCCCATCTTGGACGAGTTCGAAAACGTGGGCGGGTCGACAAAGATCAGGTCCCAGCGGTTGCGCGTCTGGCGCTGGTCGCGAATCCAGGCAAGCACGTCGTCGCGCACAAAGTGATGCTGCGGGCCCACAAAGCCGTTCTGGCGCATGTTGCGCTCGGCCCAGTCCAGATAGGTATTGGAGAGGTCGACCGTCACGGTCTCCTCGACGCCGCCATCGGCCGCGTAGCAGGTGGCAGTGCCGGTGTAGGCAAACAGATTGAGGAAGCGGCGCGCCTGCTTGGCGTGCTCGCGCACCAGGTTGCGGGTGACGCGGTGGTCCAAGAAGATGCCGACGTCCAGGTAGTCGTCAAAGTTGACGGCAAAGGTGAGGCCGCCCTCTTCGATGAGCGGCAGGCGACGACGCGCGATATTGGCGCGCTCGCCCGAGCCGCCCTTGCCGGCGCCCTGCTTGCCGTACTGCGAGCCGCCGCGCGAACGCATGCGGGCCTTGGCGTGCACATGCTCGGCGGGAACATCTAGGATGCGCGGCGCGATGGCCAAGATGTCGAGCATGCGGGCCTGGGCAAGCGCGGGATCGATGGTCTTGGGCGCGGCGTATTCGGCGATGACGAGCCAGCGGCCCGGCGTCTGCGGGCAACCCTCGTACAGATCGATGGCGGCGGAGTAGTCGGGCAGGTCGGCATCGTAGACGCGGTAGCAGCTCACGCCCTCGCGCTTGGCCCACTTGCGGCGCAGACGGGCATTCTTGCGCAGGCGGTTGGCGAACTGCTCGGACTCGGGGATGAGCACGGGCAGCGGCTTGCCGTCGCCCAGGTCGAGCATGGCGGCAGGTTCGGGCATGAGGGCGCCGGCGGCTTCGTCGCTGATGACGTCGTCGGCGTCCGCGGTCTCGCCCTCGGTGTTTGCGCTGGTCGCAGCCTCAAACGCTGCGGCGGCGTGGTCGAGCGAAGGCCAGACTTCGACGGTCGCCTCTTCGTTGTTGGGCATGACGGCGATGGAGCGCGCGGGCTCGGCATGGAGCGCGCGGGCCAGCAATCCGTCGCGGGTGAGGGCGGCGACCGGCGCCGCGGCAAGCTCGGGCGCGCGGCGCAACTCGCCGATGAGCGTCATGGTGTCATGCATGAGCGAAAGCGGTGTCTCGTTCGTATCCGCGACCACGGCGGCGCCGGCGACAGCGCCCGCGTGGTCCAGTACGGTGGCGGACTTGGCGGCGCAAAAATCGACAAAGCGCTTGTAGCCGGCACATTTAACCATGCGCTCAGCGGTCTTGCGGGCGGCGGGGTCAACATCCACGGCCACGATGCGCGCCTGGCGCTCGCGCGCTGCCGCCTCGCGCCCGCGCGCCTCGGCAAGCAGCTGCTCCCACAGGGCGGCATCGTGCAGCTGCCAGCCCTCAAAGCCCCAGCGCTCGCGTGCGACGCCCGGGGCGCGGTCGGTCAGAATGTTCACGGCCTCCAGCAGCAGGCCGCCGCCGGCGCACGAGGCATCGATCAGCGTGGGAAGGGCTTCGTTCTCGTAATCGTCGGCCGTCAGCTCGCGCTCGCATAGTGCGGTCCAGCCGACCTGCGCCAGCACCAGGGCGGCGTAGTCGGGGCGCAACACGTGTGCGCCCTCGCCGGCACGAGTCGCAGCGGGCGGCAGGCGTTTGAACAGCGGGTCGCCCGAAAGGTCTAGGCTTATGCTCGCGCGGCGCTGGCGCAGCGAAAGCAGTAGGTGAACATCGGGGTCGGCGGCATCGACATCGGCGCGACGTCCCGTGGTCTCGGCCAGGCGGTCGCACAGCGCGTCTTTGGCACGCAGGGCCGAGAAGCGCGTGTTGCGCAGCTGCTCGGTCACGCCGCGGGCGGTAATGGCGATGGTGGCGCCGGGGCGGACGATGTTCTCCCAGGCGATGTCGTAAACGCTGTCGTACAACTCATCGGCATCCTGTGCCCCAAAGCGCCCGAGCACCACAAACACGCGGCTGGCCAGGCGCGACCACAGGCAGGCGCGGTAGCCTTCTTCGAGCTCGCCCTCAAATGTAGCGCGGCCCTTCAGGCGGCGGACATGCGAAAGCCCGAGGCGTTTAAGCTCATCGGCGAGTGCGGACTCAAAGCCCTCGGGGCAGCTTGCGTAAAATTCCATGGGTGACCTCTCTGGTTGCGTCGCTCCATTATATGATGGATGCTTCGTTTGCCCTTATCCTCGAAAGGAACCCATATGATTGATGCGTGTCCCGAACCCGCTGTGCTCTTTTTTGACGTGGACGGCACGCTGACGTCGTTCGATCCCGACGATATGACCGATAAGGACTTCAATGCAATCCATCCGTCGAAGGCCGTTGTCGATGCATTTGGTCGCCTGCGCAATGCGGGTCACCAGGCATTTATCTGCACGGGTCGCCCCTTGTGGCTGATTGCCGATGGCCTGCGCGCGCTGAACCCGGCGGGTATCGTTGCCATGGCGGGGGCCACGCTCGAGGTCGAGGGCCGCGTGGCACACGAGGACTGCATTGACGAGGACATTGTTGAGGAGCTCGCGCGTCGCATTACTGTGGCGGGCGGCGAGGCATTGTTCGAGACGAACGGTGCCACCTATTCACTTGAGCCAGTTGGTGTCGAACAGTCATTTCTGCTAGGCGCCGGCGTGGTGCATGGCACCGATCAGATGCGCATCGATGGCCGCTTGCGCGTAGGCAAGGTGTGCATTAACGCGTACGACCTGGCTCGCGTAGCCAACGATGACGGCTTTATCGAGCGCGAGTTTGAGCTGTGCAACACCGGTGGTCAGAATCGCGAGCTGAGCCCCAAGGGCATCGACAAGGGCGTGGGCGTGGCGCGAGCGCTGGAATACCTGGGTCGCACCGGCAACGCGCGCACCTTTGGCTTTGGTGATTCCGGCAACGACCTGGGCATGCTCGCTGCGGTCGAGACGGCTGTCGCCATGGGCAACGCCATGCCTGAGGTCAAGGCGGTCGCCGACTACGTGACCGACGATGTCGCACACGACGGCACCGTCACAGCGATGCAGCATTTCGGCCTCATCTAATGAATCCCGCGTTCTGACGTTTGCTCAAACTGTGACTCTTTGCTTTTACATGCTCAATCGATTTATCAATCCAAACACTGAGGTGTTTATACCGTTCGCCGAGAAGATAAAAAACCGCAGCTCACGCCTTGATAAACGTAGGTAAAGTGTTTAGCAGTTTAACGCCCATGTGCAAGCGAAAGGAATCAGGCAGATGGCAATCAAGGTGTTCGCTGACGGTGCAAACCTCGAGGGCATGCTCGACATGTACGAGAACGGCAACGTTCAGGGTTTCACGACCAACCCGTCCCTTATGAAGAAGGGCGGCGTGACGGACTACCGCGCGTTTGCCAAGGAGGTCCTGGCCCACATCACCGATGTGTCCGTCTCGTTTGAGGTTTTTGCCGACGACGTCGAGACCATGGAGGTCGAGGCCCGCGAGATCGCTACCTGGGCCGAGAACGTCTACGTCAAGATTCCGTGCGTGACCACCAAGGGCGAGTCCACCGCCGAGCTGGTCCGCAAGCTTTCGGCCGATGGCATCAAGGTTAACGTCACCACCATCTTTACGCCCGAACAGGTTGACGAGATGGTCGAGGCCGTTGACGCCGAGACGCCGTCCATCATCTCGCTCTTTGCCGGCCGCATCGGCGACACCGGCGTCGATCCCATTCCGTTTATGACGGAGTCGGTCAAGAAGGCCGTCGCCAAGCCCAACTGCGAGGTCCTGTGGGCATCCACGCGTGAGCTTATCAACATCTACCAGGCCGAAGCCTGCGGTTGCCAGATCATCACGGTGCCCAACAGCATCCTGGCCAAGCGCAAGAACATCGGCCGCGACCCGTACGAGGTCTCGCTCGACACCGTGCGCGGCTTTGCCAAGGATATCGCCGCTTTGGGCTTCCATATCCTGCCGTAAGCAAGGGTACCCCCTGCGGCGACGTGCAAAATCGCGAATATTCAGCACGGTAAAGGCTTTTACCAGCTGGTTGAAGCACGGAACGGCCCCCGTTTTGGCTCTAATTGACGCTAAAACGGGGGCCGTTTTTGCTTTTATGGCTCTCTGAGGCACCGCGGGGCTATCGAGAGATGCTGAATATTCGCGATTTTGCACGTCGCCAAGAGGGGGAAGTCGGGCCCTACTCTGACCACTCGGACGTACTCTTACCCGAACCCGCTGCTTCATGGGACGGCATGTCATGCGTCTGAACTGCGGTTTTCATGCAGCGGGTAGTCGGATTGCTGCTGAGTTGCTCGAACCTACTCTGTCCGAGCGGGGCCCAAGTGGCAAGGGGCTATTAGGGGACTGAAGAGCTATAGGGAGCTCGAGGAGATGGCATCGGCTCCCGAGCGCATGACTTCCCCCAGCATCCTGATTCCTCGGTCAAGCTCGATCTGCTTTTCGAAGTAGTCGGCGTGCTCAAGGAAGCGCTCGCGCAGGGTGCGCAGGCCTGCTGCCTTTTCCGACCTCGCGTCCGCATCGCTGACGATTCTATCGAAGCAGAGTACGAGTGCGGTGAAGTCGTGGATGACGGGGAAGCGCTTTGTAAGGGCGACGAGCTCCTGGTCGATTCTGAGCTCCTCCCGCGCGGCCGTCGCGATGGAGCCGACGGGCTTCTGTAGGCGCTGCCCGATCGTGTTCAGAACGTTGCCGTTATGAGCGGCCGCGTTGCGCAGGGCCTTCACGGGGAACAGGAGCTGCTTGACGGATTCGGCCTCCTGGCTGCGTTCCCTCCTGAGGTCGTAGAAGTAGAACTTGTAAAGCGCGATGATTCCCCCGAAGGAGACGAGTTCCAGGTAGTTCCAGACGTACATGTCCTCGCGTCTGCCATACTTATTCGCGAGGTTCCGGGTGTAGTTCGAGTCTCCGAGGTACGAGACGCTGCGCTCAAGGTGCTCCGGGTCTATCCCCAAAGTCTGGTCCTCGGCGATGTGGAGCATCTCGAGGAAGAGCGTCGCTCGCTCGCTGCCGCCCACTCCATCTAGCCGGTCGGCGATGGCTTTCATCTTCTCGACGGCTGTTTCTGACCCGCTTGGATCGAACCGCTCCTCCAGCATCCTCTCCTTACGCACCCTCTCGTGGGCGAAGAGGAGGTCGAGGATCTCCTTCCCGTCGGCGCCGTCGTCCATCATCGTCCGGTTTAGATGGACCTTCATGTAGTGCTCGATGTCAAGCGTCATCGAGAGGATGTGCTCGCGGAGGTGGTGGTCGAGTCTGGTGAGCTCGGCGAGGTAGGCGAAGTCTAGGTTGACGTAGCGTCCGTAGCCCTCTGACGCGGAGCTACGATACGTTGAGAAGCACTTCGCAAACGCCTTGACCTTGAAAAAGAAGTTTTTGTCGCGGAGGAACGCAACCGCATCCTCGGGGCTCATTATGTCGAAGCGGACGCCCCGCTCTGCGAGGTGGGCGACCTGTTGTTCTGCCGGGATGAGCGGGCGCTCCTTCATAGTCGAGCCTCCAAAACGAAAAATGCGGCTGTAGGTACAGGTACCCGCAGCCGCTAAAAGCACGAAGGCTTTTCACACTGCGGACAGTATACCCCACTTTGTCGAAGGGGCAAAGAGTGCGGGGAATTCCCGCACTCTTTGCGACACTCGCCGCGAAGAGGGGGACGTTCGCTTTGGCGGTTTATTTCCCCTGCACCATGGTGAGTGAGATCTTCTTGCGGTCGCGATCGACCTTCTCGACCCACACCTTGACCGTATCGCCGACGCGCACCACGTCGCTCGGGTGCTTTACGAAGCGGTTGGCCAGCTTGGAGATGTGCACGAGGCCGTCCTGGTGCACGCCCACGTCGACGAAGGCGCCAAAGTCGACGACATTGCGTACCGTGCCCTTGAGCTCCATGCCGGGCTCCAGGTCGTCGATGGAAAGCGCCGAGCGGCTAAAGACAACCTCGGGAGCGTCGTCGCGCGGGTCGCGGCCGGGCTTCTTGAGCTCGTTGACGATGTCGATGAGCGTCAGGGTGCCGCAGTCCAGGTCGCTTGCCAGCGCCGAGATGCTGCCCAGGCGGCGCTCGATGTCGGGCACGCCGCCGCGGCTGAGCTCGCTTGCCGCAACGCCGGCGCGCTCCAGGACGGCCGTGGCCACCTCGTAGCTTTCGGGGTGGACGCTTGTCGCGTCGAGCGGGTTCTTGCCGCCGCTGATGCGCAGGAAACCCGCGGCGTTGAGGTACGCCTTGGGTCCCAGCTTGGGGACCTTCTTGAGCTGGCGGCGATCGGTAAAGGCGCCGTTTTCCTCGCGGTAGGCCACGATGTTTTTGGCTACGCTTGGCGTAATGCCCGACACGTAGCCCAGCAGGCTTGCGCTCGCGGTGTTGACGTCGACGCCCACACGGTTGACGACGTCTTCCACCACGTGGCCCAGGGTGCGCGAAAGCTCGGCCTGGTCAAGGTCGTGCTGGTACTGGCCAACGCCGATGGACTGGGGCGGAATCTTGACGAGCTCTGCCAGCGGGTCCTGCAGGCGGCGGCCCAGGCTCATGGCGCCGCGCACGGTGACGTCCAGGTCGGGATATTCCTGGCTGGCGAGCTCGGACGCGGAGTACACCGACGCGCCGGCCTCGTTAACGATGGTGTAGCGAAGGCTGGGCGCCTGCTCGGCAATGAACTCCGAGACGACTTCTTCGGTCTCGCGGCTGGCGGTGCCGTTGCCGATGACGATGGTGTTGACGCCGTCCTTCTTGACGAGGCGGGCGAGCTCGCGCTTGGTGCCGGCGACGTCGTGGCGCGGCTTGGTGGGGTAGACCACGCCATGGTCGAGCAGCTTGCCGGTCTCGTCCATGACGGCGACCTTGCAGCCAGTGCGGTAGCCCGGATCGAGCGCGAGCACGCGGGCGCCGCGCACGGGGCGTGCCGAGAGCAGGCCCTCAAGATTCTTGGCAAAGACGTTGATGGCCTCGGTCTGCGCGCGGACGGTGAGCTTGGCGCGGGCCTCGCGCTCCAGCGAGGGGGCCATGAGGCGCTTGTAACCATCGGCGATGGCGGCATCGAAGATGGGAGCAAACACGCCCTGGCGTCGGGGCCAACGGCTGCCAAGGCGTGCCGTGGCGGCGGTGCCGTCGACGTTCACGCGTACGCGGAGCTTGCCCTCGCGCTCGCCGCGATCGATGGCCAGCACGCGGTGGTTGGGGATGCGGCGCAGGGGCTCGTCGTAGCTGTAGTACGGCTCGTAGGGGGTCTTCTCGGTGGGGTCGGTGGCCTCGACGACGATGTCGGCGGTGTTTTGCGTAAAGGCGCGCAGGTCGGCGACGTTCTCAGGGTCCTCGGCCACCGTCTCGGCCACGATGTCGGCGGCGCCGGCAAGCGCCTTCTCAGGTGTGTCGAAGCCGGCCTCCTCGTTGACGTATTCCGCGGCGGCGTCGAGCGCGCTGCCCTTGGCCGAGGCCTGCATGATGATCATGTTGGCAAGCGGCTCCAGACCTGCCTCGCGGGCCTTCTGCGCGCGAGTCATGCGCTTTTTGCGGTAGGGCTTGTAGAGGTCCTCGACACGCTGGAGCTGCGTGGCCTCGCGAATCTGCTGCTCGAGTTCGGGCGTGAGCTTGCCCTGGGCGTCGATGAGCAGCATGACGTCCTCTTTACGCTGCTCAAGATTGCGCAGGTAGGACAGGCGCTCGTCGAGTGCGCGCAGGGCGACGTCGTCCATGCCGCCCGTAGCTTCCTTGCGGTAGCGCGAGATAAATGGGATGGTGTTGCCCTCGTCGATGAGCTTGACGGCTGCCTCGACGTTGGCGGCCTCAAGGTTGAGCTCGCGGGCGAGCTGGGCGATAAGATCCATGGGACTCCTTGCGTTTAGGGTGCGTTTGCAACACAGGGCTACCAAGGATACCACCCGACACTTCGCCCAAAAAAGACTGTTTTGGGGCCGAGCCACGAAAGCGGCCTATCTACTACGTTTAACCCGTATGGGTCGACCATCCCCCGGTTTTCCGAAAATTGGCAAGCCGTTTACCTGCGGTTTTTATTTCGCGAAATTCGGTATGGTTGAGGGTGGTCGGTTAAACGTAGTAGATAGACCCATTTGGGGGTGCGGACAGAAAGTTGGACCGCGGGGCGGTCCGGACTGGAGGTTCG
>DXZT01000020.1 GCA_019419545.1 Collinsella sp.
GAGCACAACCTTGCCAAGGTTGGGGTCGCGGGTTCGAGCCCCGTTGTCCGCTCCAACTATCTTACGCGGTTCTAACGAACCGCGTTTTTTGTTGACGCTGCGCGAGCCCCGGGCACCCCATCTTGCCCCTCAATCGTCGGTCGCGTACATAAAGTACGCTTCCCTCCTCTTTCGCGGCAACCTGGGGCACCCGGAGCCCGCTCGCTGTCGTGGCCGGGAAAGTGGGTCTTCCGTTCTTTTCACTAATCGGTCGATTCGTCCCAGGAGGCTTGAACCCGAGAGGGGGCGATCGTTTTGGGGCGTGGCTGTGGCGTTGTTTGTCGCGAATGTCCGCTTTGGGCGTATCATCGTGGGCATCTCGCATAATCTCGTTGCAAGGGAGATACGCCCCATGGCTACAGAAAAGACTTCTTCGCGCTCATGGATGTCCGATGCCGCGATCTATCAGATCTACCCGCGCTCGTTTAAGGATTCGACTGGTTCGGGTCTGGGCGATATCGCGGGCATTACCCAGCAGATGGACTATCTTGAGCGACTGGGTATCGAGGCCATCTGGCTGAGCCCGTTTTACCCATCGCCTCTTGTCGATGGCGGCTATGATGTGGCGGACTACTGCGATGTCGACCCGCGTCTCGGCTCGCTTGACGACTTCGATGACATGATCGCTGCGGCTCACGCGCGCGGCATCAAGGTCATCGTCGACATCGTGCCCAACCATTCATCCAACCAGCACCCCTGGTTCAAAGCCGCTCTTGCCGCCGGCCCCGGATCGCCCGAGCGCGCCCGTTATATCTTCCGCGATGGTCGCGGCGAGCATGGCGAGCTGCCTCCCACCAATTGGAATGCCAACTTTGGCGGCCCCGCATGGACGCGTGTTGCGGACGGTCAGTGGTATCTGCACATGTTTACGCCCGAGCAACCGGACTTTGGCTGGTCATGCCCCGAGGTTCATGCGCTCTTTTGCGACGTCCTGGCGTTTTGGAGCGATCGAGGCGTCGACGGCTTTCGCATTGATGTGGCGCAGGGTCTCGCCAAGGATCTCGACCGCGATGACCTCGACCGGTGGCATCTCGCCGAGGGCGATGACATGGTTGACGACGGCACCCATCCGCTGTGGGACCGCAATGAGGTCCACGAGATCTATCGCGAGTGGCGCCGCGTGTTCGACCGCTATAATCCGCCGCGCAGTGCCGTTGCCGAGGCGTGGGTGCTGCCCGAGCGCCAGTATCTCTATGCGCGTCCCAGCGAGCTTGGCCAGACATTCAACTTTGAGTTTGCCAAGGCCACTTGGACCTATGATGACATGCACACTGCAATCGAGAAGGGCTTGAAGGCAGCCGTCGAATCCGATTCCGCCTCGACCTGGGTACTCTCCAACCACGACGTGCCGCGCGTGGCGACACGCTATGCCCTGCCGCAAATCAAGGCGACGCGCTACCACCAGATTGCGCTCGACTGGCTCTTACGCGACGGGTTGTCTTATGACGAGGACCGTGAACTCGGCGAGCGCCGCGCGCGGGCGGCCCTTTTGCTTGAACTGGCGCTTCCGGGCTCGGCATACGTGTATCAGGGTGAGGAGCTCGGCCTTTTTGAGGTGGCTGATATCCCGTGGGCTGCACTCGAAGACCCTACTGCGACCAATACGCACGGACCGAAGCGTGAGAAGGGGCGCGACGGCTGTCGTGTGCCCCTGCCGTGGGTGGCGGCGGACGATCCCGCGCATGGCGGATCGTTTGGGTTTTCGCCGGCAGACGCCGACGCGGCGCCCCATCTGCCGCAGCCTGCATGGTTTTCCGATTATGCTGCCGATAGGGAAGAAGTGGACCCGACATCGATGCTTGCGCTCTATCGTGACGCCCTCTGGCTGCGGCGCAAGCTGCGCGGGTGCGCCAACGATCTTGCGTGGCTCGATCTTGACGGGCGCACCGGTCTTGCGGATGGTGCCGAGGGCGCTGAGGGCGGCGTCATCGCCTATCGCCGCGATAACGGCTGGGCGTGTGTGACGAACTTCGGTGCAGCACCCGTGGAGCTGCCGGCGGGCAGGGTCCTGCTCACCTCATCACCGCTTGCAGACGGCAGGCTCGCGCAGGACAGCTCTGCCTGGATCATGCTCGGTGAGATGTAGGGGCATCTCGCTGCGAGCCTGCGTTTGTTCGCGCCTTCGTGACGACTGATGCCCTCGCGAGAGCGTCGCAAAACTTTTCAAAAAAAGTTCTTGCATAGGATGCGGGCATCAAGTAAGATTAATCCTCGTAAGCGGACATGGCTCAGTTGGTAGAGCACAACCTTGCCAAGGTTGGGGTCGCGGGTTCGAGCCCCGTTGTCCGCTCCATTTGGGCGTTTAGCTCAGGGGGAGAGCGCTTCCCTGACACGGAAGAGGTCAGAAGTTCAAATCTTCTAACGCCCACCAAATGTTCGCAGCTCAGAGGCTATGTCCTCTGAGCTGTTTTGTTTTGCTACCAAGCACGCCGTCAAATATGCCAGCAAATATTGATCCAAGGTCCCCGTAGAGGTGCCGGCAGGTTGCATACGTCCTGGCCGACCGTGACCGCAACATGTTGGTCAAGCATAATCTTTTGGATTCTTTTGGCGTGAGCGGCTTGGTTTTGGTAGGATTTGTCAGCGGCTTGACTAAGGGGGTTTTATAACTGCCATGCAGGTAGCCGTGTTGGTAACGTTTTACCGACTTGCCAAGAACCCCTTATAATTAATGGGTCTGCAAAATGCCTAATTGCTTTGACCTGCTGAACCCCTATTTTTTGTTTTTGACCAAAAAAAAAAATACAGGATATAGATGCGTCTTTGTCGTATGATAGATGGCGGACAGAGAACGAAGACCTTAACTGCCTCTTTTGAACGTGCCCTTGAGCCGCTTGATCGGCTCCAGGGAATGTCCGCATGGAGGCTTATGGTTTATCGAGAACACAGATTGCGCGACGGCGCCGCAAGACAGGGGCAAGCCCTGCCGGGTATCGTTTGGCTCTGAAGCGCGATGAGGCTACGATGCGAAAGAGGCAAGAGGATGAAGATCATCAAGCGCAGCGGCACCGAGGTTGTCTTTGACATCGATAAGATCGTCAATGCCATCCGCGCCGCAAACTTGGAGGTCGAGGAGAGCTCTCGTCTTACCGACCGCCAGGTGGTTTACGCGGCGCAAAACGTCGCCGAGGCATGCGAGAACGCGGGCCACACTGTTTCGGTCGAGGAGATTCAGGATTTGGTCGAGGACGAGATCATGCGTCTCGACTGCTACGAGGTTGCCCGCCACTACATCATCTATCGCTATGTTCAGAGCCTGAAGCGCCAGAAGAACACGACCGATGACAAGATCCTGTCGCTGATCGAGTGCAATAACGAAGAGGTCAAGCAGGAGAACTCCAACAAGAACCCGACCGTCAATTCCGTTCAGCGTGACTACATGGCCGGCGAGATCTCCAAGGACCTGACTCAGCGTGTGCTGCTGCCTCAAGAGATCGTGGATGCCCATAATGAGGGCCTGATCCATTTCCACGATTCGGATTACTTTGCTCAGCACATGCACAACTGCGACCTGGTGAACCTGGAGGACATGCTCCAGAACGGCACCGTTATCTCGGGCACGCTGATCGAGAAGCCGCACAGCTTCTCGACCGCCTGCAACATCGCGACGCAGATTATCGCTCAGGTTGCTTCCTCCCAGTACGGCGGCCAGTCGATTTCGCTGACCCATCTTGCCCCGTTTGTTGAGGTGAGCCGTCAGAAGATTCGCGGCGAGGTCGCCCGCGAGCTCGAGGAGCTCGGCGTTTCCGCATCTCCCGAAAAGGTCCGCGAGGTTGTTGAGGATCGCCTGCGCGATGAGATTCGTCGCGGCGTCCAGACGATTCAGTATCAGGTCGTGACCCTTATGACCACCAATGGCCAGGCGCCGTTCGTGACGGTCTTTATGTATCTTAACGAGGCCCGTACGCCTCAGGAGAAGCACGACCTTGCCATGATCGTGGAGGAGACGCTTCGCCAGCGCTACGAGGGCGTTAAGAACGAGGCCGGCGTTTGGATTACCCCGGCATTCCCCAAGCTCATCTATGTACTCGAGGACGATAACGTTCACGAGGATTCCCCGTACTTCTACCTGACCCAGCTGGCTGCCAAGTGCACCGCCAAGCGCATGGTTCCCGACTACATCTCCGAGAAGAAGATGCGCGAGCTCAAGCTGTCGAAGGGCGAGACCGCCGGCAACGGCGATTGCTATACCTGCATGGGCTGCCGCAGCTTCTTGACGCCCGACCGCTCGGGCAACGGTTTTAACAACGTTGCCAACGCGCTGAACTACGACCCGAACAAGCCCAAGTACTATGGTCGCTTTAACCAGGGCGTCGTGACCATCAACCTGCCTGATGTCGCACTGAGCTCGCATCAGGACATGGACAAGTTCTGGAAGATCTTCGACGAGCGCCTTGAGCTGTGCCACCGCGCCCTGCTGTGCCGTCATGAGCGTCTGATGGGTACGCTTTCTGACGCCGCACCGATTCTTTGGCAGTACGGTGCCCTCGCCCGTCTGAAGAAGGGCGAGACGATCGACAAGCTACTCGTGGGCGGTTACTCCACCATTAGTCTGGGTTATGCCGGCCTGTATGAGTGCGTCAAGTACATGACGGGCCACAGCCACACCGAGAAGGAGGGCACGCCCTTTGCCATGGCCGTCATGCAGCGCATGAACGACAAGTGCGCCGAGTGGAAGGCCGAAAGCGATATTGACTTCTCGCTGTACGGTACCCCGCTTGAGTCGACGACCTACAAGTTCGCCAAGTGCCTGCAGCGTCGTTTTGGCATCATCCCGGGCGTGACGGACAAGGGCTACATCACCAACAGCTACCACGTCCACGTGTCCGAGGAGATCGACGCATTCGACAAGCTTAAGTTTGAGGGTATGTTCCAGCAGCTTTCGCCGGGCGGTGCCATCTCCTACGTCGAGGTTCCCAACATGCAGGACAACCTCAAGGCTGTCATTCGCGTGATGCAGTACATCTACGACAACATCATGTACGCCGAGCTCAACACCAAGAGCGATTATTGCCAGGTGTGCGGCTACGACGGTGAGATTAAGATTGTCGAGGATGACGGCAAGCTGGTGTGGGAGTGCCCCAACTGCGGCAATCGTGACCAGGAGAAGATGAATGTCGCCCGTCGCACGTGCGGTTACATCGGTACCCAGTTCTGGAACCAGGGTCGAACCGAGGAGATCCGCGACCGCGTGCTGCATCTCTAATAACCATCCCAGGCCGCCCCGTAGCGAGGCCCCGGACCTTTACTCGCTATTTCGGACAGTCCTGGCTCACGACGGAGGCGCCACTGGCGCCTCCTGTTCGTGCGGAACTTATATCGAGCAAAGGTCCGGGGCCTCGCTACGGGGCGGCCAAGTTGACGTAGCTGAGATGCAGCATGAGGCCTGCTCACTCCTCGAAGTTCTTAGTGGAATTGAGTTGACTTGCAACAGCGCTTTGCTTGTGAAGTTGGTTGAGCTGCAACTCAGTATTTATTAGACCTCGAACCCTATACTCGATGTTCGCTTCGTTCACCGAGTATCGCTCGCGAGGGGTCTGGAGTATATCGTCCCGCCCGCAGTTCTGCAGCGAGCGCAGCGAGCGAAGCTGTTTGAGGACGGGATGATATACTCCAGACCCCCAGAAAGGTTACCTATGAACTACGCGAACATTAAGTATTTCGACATTGCTGATGGAGAAGGCGTTCGTACTTCTCTGTTTGTGAGTGGGTGCCGTCGTGGGTGCAAGAATTGCTTTAACTCTGTCGCGTGGGACTTTGCTGCGGGCGAGCCGTTCGATCGTGCCGTCGAGGACAAGATTATCGAGAGCCTCGATCATCCCTTTATCGATGGCTTGACGATTCTGGGCGGCGAGCCTATGGAGCCCGAGAACCAGGCGGGGCTTGTTGACTTTATCGAACGCGTGCGTGCGGCCTATCCTGCAGGGTCGGGCAAGACCATTTGGTGCTTTACCGGCGACGTGCTCGAGGAGCTTATGCCGGGTGGTCGTCACCATACCGAGGCGACGGACCGTATCCTTGCCTGCCTCGATATGTTGGTGGATGGCCCGTTTGTTCAGGATCTGTACGATATCTCATTGCGCTTTAGGGGCTCGAGTAACCAGCGTGTGATCGATATGAACGCTACGCGCGACCGCGCTGTGCGTGAGGGCGTTGCGCTTTGCGACGCTGTGGAGCTTTGGCGGGACGATCCGGTCTATTCGACCCATACTATGTAGCTTGTGGCCGATGCCAAAGGGCGTGGTACCATAGCGCGAACGTGAAATCGGAAAAGTGAGGCCCAGATGGTCGATCAGGAAAAAGTCGAGGCCGCCATTAAGCTGTTGCTTGAGGGCATAGGCGAGGACCCAACTCGTGAGGGCCTGCTGGAGACCCCGGCGCGCGTTGCCCGTATGTATGGTGAGATCGCCGGCGGTATGGATCAGAGTGCCGAGGAGCACCTGTCCAAAACCTTTGCCGTCGCTTCGAACGACTTGGTTATCGAGCGCGACATCACGTTCTACTCGCTGTGCGAACATCATCTGCTGCCGTTTTATGGCAAGGCCGCCATTGGTTATATCCCCAACGGCCGTGTCGCAGGGCTCTCTAAGCTTGCCCGCACGGTTGAGGTCTACGCCCGTCGTCTGCAGCTGCAGGAGCAGCTGTGCGCACAGGTTGCCGATGCCCTCATGGAGTATCTCGCTCCCCAGGGAGCGATTGTGCTCATGGAGGCTGAGCATATGTGCATGACCATGCGCGGCGTGCAAAAGCCTGGCACCAAGACCGTGACGCTCGCTCGCCGCGGCGTCTTTGAGACCGATCCCGCGCTCGAGGAGCGGTTCTTTAGGATGCTGGGCCGTTAGCATGAGGGTCGTCAACGACTTTACATCGAAGACCGATGAGGGGACGCCGCGTCGCGGCTTCATGGCTTCGGGCCTGGCCCCCTTTGATGCCATGCCTCGCATTGATTACATTTGTGCCAACGGGCTGTTTCGGCGGCACCTGGGCAACATTGCGCAGTTGGAATCGGGGCGCATCTTCTGCCGCCACGGTATTGACCATCTGCTCGATGTCGCTCGCATTATGTGGATCAAGAATCTCGAGGAACAGCTCGAATTTGACCGCGAGGTCATCTACGCCACGGCACTTCTTCACGATATCGGCAAAGATGAACAGTATGAATCGGGTATATCCCATGATGTTGCAAGCGAACGCGTCGCTGATGCGATTCTCGGCGGCATGCCCGATGATGTGGCGTTTGAGCCGGCCGATGCCGCAGCCATTAAGACGGCCATTCTGGGCCATCGAAAGCTGCGCGTGAACAGCCAACCGCTTGAGCGTCTGCTCTATGCGGCCGATAAAGCGTCGCGCGCCTGCTTTGCATGCCCCGCGCGCAATGCTTGCAACTGGAGCGATGATAAAAAGAACCTGTCGATTCGCGTGTAGTTAGTTTGCGCGGTCGGGGTTCTAAACGAAGGAGACGATCGCGATGAGCAATAAGAAACTGCCCGAGAATGCAACCAAGACTGAAGGTGCCGAGCTCGCCCGCCGTGGAAGGGGCGAAATATCCACCGCAACGGCGGTACCCCACGTGAGCTATGACGATCTGCGCCATGCCGACCGCATCACCGTTGAAGGTCTCGAAGTCTTTGCCAACCACGGCGTGTATCCCGAGGAGAACGCGCTGGGCCAGAAGTTCATCGTGTCCTTGGTGCTCTATGCCGACCTGCGTGCAGCGGGGGAGCACGATAACCTGGACGCCTCGATTGACTATGGCTCGGTGTGCCACGATGTCGATGGCTATCTGCGCGAGCATACGTTTAAGCTCATCGAGGCTGCAGCCGAGGGCGTGGCCTCGATGCTGCTACGTCGTTACCCCCTGCTGCTTGGCGTGCGTGTTAAGCTCGATAAGCCTTGGGCGCCCGTCGGTCTTCCCCTGGCAAGCTGCGGCGTCGAGATCGAGCGCGTGCGCTAACCGACGCTAGAGCTCGTTGGCGGGCGGTTTTTTGAGCCGCTGCGACAGAACCCTATTGTTGGGACAGTACGTGTCGAGCAGGGCATGGAACCGCTGATTGTGGCTTGGCTCGAGCAAATGGACGAGCTCGTGGGCGACAACCATGTCAAGGCACTCGACGGGGTAGGCGGCAAGTTCGCGTGCAATGCGAATGGTGCCGGTTTTGGGCGTGCATGAGCCCCAGCGCGTTTTCATGCTGCGTACGGAAACGCGGGAAATGGCGACACCCATTGCGATTTCGTATGCGTGCACCATATCGCGCAGCGCCGATGTGACTTCGGACGTATAGAGCTGGTCGATGTGGATCTGGAGTTCTTTGGGCGTTAGGCCGTCGAGGGCTGTGCGCTGCTTTGCCTGCGTGCACCCACTTGGCTCGTCGGTACCCATAAAACTTGCGAAGGTAGCCTGCTTGGGCCGCGGTGCGGGTGGCTCAAAGTTGTGATCGAGTGCATCCTGAACGGTGATGGGTTTGCCCCAAAGCGCAATGATGGACGAGGGACTGAGCGGCTCTCGCGCCGTCGCCTGACGTTGCTCGCGCTGGGCAAGTCGGCTGATAATCCAGGCGCTGTTGCGCTTCACAAACGCTTCGATACGCTCGCGGCTGGCGCCGAGCGGTGCACTGGCGTGGACCTCACCGCTCGATGTGACGCGTAGGTTGAAGTTCTTGACGCGCTTTTTGGTAACGATGACGGGGATGGGCGTCCCATCCGGTCGGGATGCGGAAATCGTAAACTGCTGCGTCAAAAGCGGTCCTTCAGATTGGGGACGGGCCGGCATGTCGACCGTTCGGCATGCCGGCCCGCTCAAGGGATGTGAAATTAATAACGCTCAAAGAAGGCGAGCGCGTTGTCGCTGCAGAGCTTCTGCATCACGGTCTTGCCAAAGTGCTTGGAGAGCATGTTCTGGAATTCGGGCATCTTGCTGGCATCAGAGAGGAAGTCGGGTACCTTGGCGCCGTCCCAGTCGCCGCCGAGTGCGATGACATCTTCGCCGCCCAGGTCGAGCCAGTGCTCGATATGTGCCGCCAGCTGGTCGAAGGTGACGTCTGCGGCGGTTTCGTCGGTTGCGTCGTTGGAAAGGAACTCGCTGCAGTAGTTGAGGCCGACGATGCCACCCATGTCGCGAATGGTGCGGAACTGGTCGTCGGTAAGGTTGCGTTTGATGCCGCAAACCGCACGGGAGTTGGAGTGGCTGGCGACGAAGGGACGCGTGGCGTGGGCGACAACCTCGTCAAAGCACTCATCGTTGAGGTGGGAGACATCAAGTACCATGCCGGCGTGCTCCATCTGCGTAAGTGCCTCGATGCCGGCGGCGGTGAGACCGGCGTGGGTGTCGTGGCCGCTCGCGAGCGGTCCCTGCGCGTTCCAGCTGAGTGACGACATAAGCACGCCCAGGCTCTTGAGCACCTCGATCAGCGCGGGGTCCTCGGCAAAGAACGTGGCGTTTTCGATGGTGTGGATGCAAGCGACCTTGCCGTCCTTGAGCGCGGGGCGAATGTCTGCGGCGCTGCGCACGTTGACCATACGGTCGTGGTTGAGCATTGCCTGGCCGCTCATATGCGCCATGATCTGCGCCTGGAAGCGCGCGGCGTGGGCGGTGGGAATCTCGTCGGGGACAAACGTGGCGAAGCACTGTGCCCACGGCGTGTTGCCGATCTTTACGAGCGAGATGGCACAGGCGTTACCCTCGATGAGGTCGAAATCTTGCGGATGCGTTTCGTCGCCGGGGAAATAACCGTCGGTGCCGGCGGTAAAGCGCAGGTCGAGATCGAGCGTGGCCCAGCCGATTCGGTCGGCAGTGTCGCAGTGTAGGTCAAATACGGGATATGCCATGGTTCCTCCGGTTGCAGCGTTTCTTTGCAAACTGTCTTTGAATTGTATGACTAGGGTATAGTTAGCGCCATATGTTCACGGCGGCCCGCGTTGTGCGCCGCCCTTATTACGGAGGTTACCATGTCCAACCAGGGCAAGAAGGTTAAGACCCATTATCGTGGCACGCTCGACGACGGCACGCAGTTCGATAGCTCCTACGATCGCGGCGAGCCGCTGGAGTTCACCTGCGGTGCCGGTCAGATGATCAAAGGCTTCGACGCCGCCGTTATCGATATGCAGGTGGGCGAGAAGAAGTCCGTACACATTCCTGCGGTCGATGCCTACGGCGAGCACAATCCCGAGATGGTCCTGACCTTCCCGGCCGAGCAGGTTCCCAACATCGAGCAGATCGAGAAGGGTATGAAGCTCTTCCTGTCCACGCCGAGCGGCATGCCTGTCCCCGCCGTCGTCATCGATGTGACGCCCGAGGCCGTGACGCTCGACGCCAACCACGAGCTCGCCGGCAAGGACCTCAACTTTGATATCGAGCTCGTCGAGGTCGAGGACTAGAGTATGCCTGAACGCTTGGTTTCGACGACATGCTTGGGAAATCTCAACGATCCGTCCTATGAACTCCTGCTTCGCCGGAAGTTGGGCGGCGTCTTTGAAGTTGACGAGTTGCTGCTCGATTGGGACCAGGCTGATGCGCGCCTGTTTGTGGGCGTGACGGAGCTGGGGCGCACGGTCGATGTTCGACTGGATACTGCCGACGGCGGTCGTCTTGCCGACGGCGACGTGCTCGCTGTCGACCGCATGGGCGCGGTGCCCGTGGCGGTTGTCGTGCGTCTGCGTAGCGCCGAGGTCTATTTGGTCGAAGTCGACCGCATGGATCCGATTGTGCTCGCGCATGCGTGCTGGGAGATCGGCAACATGCACGCGCCGCTCTTCCGGGGTGATTCGGATGACCATACCGTGCGCATGTATACGCCGGTACAACCGGTTTTGGGCCGCATGTTCCGGGGTATTGAAGGCGTTCGGCTCTCGGTGGTCACACGCGAGCTCGATGCCAGTCGACGCTTTGCATCGAGCGCGGCGGATGTTGTTGTGAGTATGGCTCCAGACTTTACGATCGTAAAGAAGGCGCGCGGTTAGCGTGCGTATGCGTAAGACGGACTTTGAGAGGCAACTATCCAAAGTCCGTCTTGCTGTTGATGAGATGCTTTGGGGGAACATATGGGTCTTGAGGGAATCAAGCTGATCGCCTGTGATTTGGACGGTACGTTGCTGCATCCGGGGGAGCGCGAGCCACGCCCCGAGGCCTTTGAGCTCATTGATGAGCTGCATCGTCGCGGTATCGTGTTTATGCCGGCGAGCGGCCGTCAATACGCGAGCTTGCGCTACCTGTTTGCCCCGGTGGCCGATGAGCTCGCCTATGTGTGCGAAAACGGAGCCCTGGTGATGAGCGAGGGGCGTGCCGTGGTCAAGCGTTCTATGGAGCGTGGCCTGGCCATGGATATCGCGAATGCCGTGGTTGCGTACCCCCATGCCGACGTGACCCTTTCGTGCGAGGGACACCTCTACACCATGAGCAGCAACGATGCGTTTGTTGACCACCTGCGTTATGAGGTCCATTGTGATGTGGCGGTAGTCGACCGTCCCGAAGACATTGACGAGGATGTCATTAAGATTGCCTTCCAGACGCCCGAGGCGGAGCAGCCGGCGGCGCTGGAGTTTTTTGTGCGTCGCTTTAGCGACCGGGTCGATGTGATGACGTCGGGAACCGAATGGACCGACTTTATCGGCTTTGATTCGGGCAAGGGGTCCGCGCTTGCCGATTATGGTTGTGCGCTGGGGATCTCACCTAACGAAATGATGGCGTTTGGCGATAACGAAAACGATCGCGACATGCTCAACGTGGTGGGCCATCCCTATCTGATGGAGAGCTGCAATCCCAGCATGCGCGGTGTCAATGACCGTGTCCGCTACGTGCGCACGGTCGAAGAGGAGCTGCGTCGTCTACTTGCTGAGTAGGCATGTCCCAAACATCTACCGGCAGTCGGGGCAGAGACCCTCGAAGATGGTGTAGTGCGACGTGACGTGCCAGCTGATTTGCTCGGACGCCTTGGCGTCGAGCTGGGCATCGAAGGGGAGCGGTACATCGATGACGCGGCTGCACGAGGTGCAGATGATATGCGCATGCGGCTCGATCGTGCGATCGAAGCGGCTGCCGCCCGGCGTCTTGATGGAGAGGATCTCGCCAGCGTCGGCCAAGAGATTGAGATTGCGGTAGACCGTACCACGGCTGATTTTGTCATCCTGCGCGCGCACGACGTTGTAGATTTCGTCGGCGGTGGGATGGTTATAGCTTTGGCGCACGGCGTCGAGAACCAGCTTTCGCTGCCTGGTATTCCTTCTTTGCACCGCCATGCGCCTCGCCTCTTTTCTATCAACGGTCGTAGGTAAATGATACCGTATTTAGCACACAATACTAATAACGAGGAATGAAACCGTCTTCATTGGCAAGTGGGGCTCGGGTCTGGGCGTCTACGAGGCGAAAACGCGTTCCCATGCGCTCGTAGGAGGCATGAAGCGCCTCGAGATGAGATAGGATGTTTGCCGGAGCCCCCTGTATCTCCATCTCGACTGAGCCGTCTTCCATGTTACGCACCCAGCCGGTGAGTGCGCGTGCCTGCGCGAGGTTGGTGTTGGTAAAGCGAAAACCGACGCCCTGGACTTGCCCTTCCCAGCGCAGGAAATAGCGCAGGGGAGCGTCTTGAGTGGCCTCGTCGCTTGCGAGCACAGTAAGCCTGCGGCGCAGCTCGAGCTCGACGTTTGATGGTTTTTGAGGCTCTCGACTGCCGCCGGTGACGCTGGAGAAGAACGTATCGAAGAGGCCCATCGCTATGCCTGCTTGCCTGCGTCGGCCGGGAAGGTTATGCCGGCCTGCTGGCGCACGGCATCCATGATACGCAGCGAGACGAGCGTGACATCGCGGTAGTGGCCAAGCTCGTGGCGTCCCGCCGGGGTCTCCCAAATCTCTTCCTTAACGTTATCGATGCCGTCGATGGCGGTGATAAAGTCCGCGAGCTCGTATTCCATGGTGTTGCTTGACTTGGGAAGGTCGAGCGCGCGTCCGTTGCCGCCTTGCTCGCGCGGCGCCTCGGTCGCCGATCCGCGTACGACATCGCCGCGATAGTCGATACGGACGTTGCGGGGCGTGGACAGATGGTCAATCTGGATAGTGCCACGCTCGCCTTCGATCTGCGAGGGCAGCAGGTCATTCGTAATTTTGGAGTGCGCGAGCTCGACGGAGATACGGCCACCGCCGTAGCTGGCAAGGATGGAACCGCAGCCATCGATGGGGCCGTGCGTGAGCTGTCGCGTGGTGGGGTCGAGCAGAGTAGTCATGCTCGTAAGGCCGGAGGGCATGCCGAAAATCTCGACCATGGGCTCGACGGTGTAGACGCCAATGTCCATGAGGGAACCCGATGCCATATTGCAGTCGAAGATATTGGTGGCGCGTCCCGCGAGAATCTCGTTGTAGCGCGAGGAATATTTGCCAAAGCGCAATGAGGCGCGGCGGATGGGGGCGATCTCGCCCAGGGCGTCCTCGATGGCGTGGAAGGCGGGATCGTGGAGGGGACGCATGGCCTCGAGGGCCACGACACCTGCTGCCTCGGCAGCGCGGAAGACTTCCAGCGCCTGCGCTTCGGTGGCGCAGAAGGGCTTCTCGACGATGACGTGCTTGCCACCGGCGATGCAGGCAAGGGCCTGCTCGTAGTGAAGTGCGTTGGGGCTGCCGATATAGACGGCGTCGACGTCGGCGGCTGCCGCAAGCTCATCGAGTGAGATAAAGTTTCGCTCGCCATCGCGCTCGGCGGTAAAGGCAGCACCGCGATTGGCATCGCGTGAAAGCGTGCCCACAAACGCGGCTTGGTCGTTGGCGTTGACGACTTGGATAAAGTCGTCGGTGATCATGGATGTGCCGATGGTCGCGATGCGCAGCATACGTCCCCCTTGCGTTGTTTGGTCTACAGGATGAGTGTAGCGCGTGGGGATATAAAGCTGTGCGAAAACGCTATTACAGGTCGCTCTCGTTAAAGCCGGTGTCGATATCGAGGTTGCTGCCGTCGGCCGCCGTGGTGGCGAGCTCATCGCAGCGCTCATTGAGCTCGTGGCCGGCGTGACCCTTAACCCAGATGAACTCAACCTTGTGCTTGCTTTTGGCGGTGAGTAGGCGCTCCCACAGGTCGCGGTTCTTGACGGGCTGCTTGTTGGCGGTTTTCCACCCGCGCTTTTTCCAGCCGTCGATCCAGTGCTTGTTAAAGGCGTTGACGACGTACTGCGAATCGGAATGGACTTCGACCTCGCAGGGGCGGTTGAGCGCCTCGAGTGCCACGATAACGGCCATGAGCTCCATACGGTTGTTGGTGGTCTTAGCGTAGCCGCGTGAAAGCTCGGAGGTAAAGGTCTTGCCGGCGGGGTTGGTGTATTTGAGCACGGCGCCGTAGCCGCCGCGTCCCGGATTTGATCGGGCCGAGCCGTCGGTATAGATGATGACCTTCACGGACTTCCTTTCGTTGAGTGCGTTTCATGTGAGTGACCATTGTAGCGCCATGCCCGCCGGGGGCTAGCAATCTATGATTTCTGCCCCGTCTTCCGACAGTTAGTTGGCATGGATGGTGCGGTTGAGCTCGTCGAGGTATTGCTGCAAGAGGGGAGAGGGCTTGCGCTCGTCGTGCATGATATAGCCTACGTGCATCGTTGGGGCGTCTGCTAACGGGATCGATGCCATGCCCCATTGCATTTCATTGGAGAGGACGCCGGTCGACAGAGTGTAACCGTTCGACGTGATAAGTAAGTTAGTAAGTGTTCCGCGGTCCGAGATTCGTATGTTGCGGTCGCAAGGGATATAGCTAAAAGGTTCCTCGGCGTAATAGAAGGAGTTTGAGGTTCCCTGCTCAAAGCTGTAGCGCGTATAGGGTGTGAGGTCGGCAAGGGACAGCTGCGGGCGGCGTGCGAGCGGGTGGCGCTCGCTAACGAAGACGTGGACCGTCGCGTCGAATAGGGGATGGAAGCTTGCGCGGGCATCGGCGAAGGCCTTCTGCAGAACGCGGGCGTTAAAGTCATCCAGATACAGAATGCCGATATCGCTGCGAAACGCACGGACGTCATCGATGATCTGCGATGTGGTGGTCTCGCGCATGATGAACTCGAACTTGCTGTCGCGGCAGCGCTCGACTACGTTGACAAAGGCCTCGACCGAAAAGGCGTAGTGCTGGGCGGAAATGGCGAGGCGGGCTTGCGGGGTGCCACCGTCCTCGTAGCGTGCCTCGAGCATGTCGGCCTGCTCTACGACCTGGCGCGCATAGCCCAAAAGCTCGGTGCCGTCGTTGGTGAGCGTGACGCCGCGGCTGGAGCGCGTAAAGATCTCCAGATGGAGCTCTTGTTCTAGGCTTTTGACGGCGTTTGAGATGTTGGACTGAGCGGTATAGAGGCGCTGAGCTGCGGCGTTGATTGAGCCGGACTCTGCCACGGCGATAAGAAAACGAAGCTGCTGGAGTGTCATCGGTGCCCGTCCTTTCGATAGCTATCTAAAAAACCGATAACAGGTTAGCGCTTTTAAGTGATTGACCGAGCGAAACAATGCTCGTACTATTCAAAACACACAAAGGCGGTAGGTAATTAAGCCGACCACGGAACCGGGATGTCAAAAGGAGGACCGCATATGAACTGCTTACCAAGACGAATGCCGGGCTCCTGTTTGCGCCCGTCGGCGTGATCAGGAGACAGCGACTTACTTCTCTCTTATTTATTTACTTTCGTTCGATCAAGGAGATCATCATGAGCCAGTTCATCAACAACCCCGAGCACACCTTTGGTTTCGATACCCTGCAGCTTCATGTTGGCCAGGAGAGCGCCGACCCCGCATCCGACTCCCGCGCCGTGCCTATCTACCAGACCACGAGCTATGTGTTCCGCAACTCCCAGCACGCCGCCGATCGCTTTGGTCTTGCCGACGCCGGTAACATCTACGGCCGTCTGACCAACTCCACCCAGGACGTCTTTGAGGACCGTATCGCCGCGCTCGAGGGTGGCGTGGCCGGTCTTGCCGTCGCCTCCGGTGCCGCTGCCATCACCTATACCCTGCAGGCTCTTGCCCAGGCTGGCGACCACGTGGTGGCTCAGAAGACCATCTACGGTGGCTCCTACAACCTGCTGGAGCATACGCTCTCCCAGTTTGGCGTCGAGACCACGTTTGTCGATGCTCATAACCTGGAAGAGGTTGAGGGTGCCATCAAGGACAACACCACGGTCATCTATCTCGAGACGCTCGGCAACCCCAACTCTGACATCCCCAACATCGACGCTATCTCCGAGATCGCCAAGAAGCACGGTCTGCCGGTTGTCGTCGATAACACCTTCGGCACCCCGTATCTGTTCCGTCCGCTGGAGCATGGCGCCAACATCGTTGTCCACTCCGCAACCAAGTTCATCGGCGGCCACGGCACCTCGCTGGGCGGCGTGATCGTCGACGGCGGTAACTTCGATTGGAAGGCGAGCGGAAAGTACGCCCAGATCGCTGAGCCCAACCCCTCCTACCATGGCGTCTCGTTTGCCGAGGCTGCCGGTCCCGCCGCCTTCGCAACCTATGTCCGCGCCATCCTGCTGCGTGACGAGGGTGCCTGCATCAGCCCGTTCAACGCCTGGGTCCTGCTCCAGGGCACCGAGACCCTGTCGCTGCGCGTTGACCGTCATGTCGAGAACACCAAGAAGGTCGTTGAGTTCCTTGCCGGCGACAGCCACGTTGCCAAGGTGAACCACCCGAGCCTGCCTGAGCACCCCGATCACGAGCTCTATCAGAAGTACTTCCCCAACGGCGGCGCTTCGATCTTCACCTTTGAGATTAAGGGTGGCCAGGAGGCTGCCTGGAAGTTCATCGATCATCTGCAGGTGTTCTCGCTGCTCGCCAACGTGGCCGACGTCAAGTCGCTCGTCGTGCACCCGGCTACCACCACGCACTCCCAGCTCTCTGCCGAGGAGCTCGCCGAGCAGAACATCACGCCCTCCACGATCCGTCTTTCCATCGGTACCGAGAACGCCGAGGACATCATTTGGGATCTGAAGCAGGCCTTCGCCGTGCTGGACGAGTAAGGCGACTTGTGCAAGGACCCCTTGCGACTCGATAGGTATAACTGCATAAATGCCTGCTCAAGGCGCCTGCGCAAGCAATGGTTGCGCAGGCGCCTTTTTTGCATAGGAAGGGCGCTATTACAGGGTTTTTGGCATGCTTTATGCATTTGAGTTGTGGAAAACTCCTGTTGAGAGGATGTGAGTTTTACGCAATTGACGTGCGCCTTTTGAGTAAAACTGCAGGTCGCGATTTGCTCGAGGTACTATGCAGCGCGATCGAATCACACGCAGCTCAAACGCAGCAAAAACGCACTACGGAGGTTTCCAGCTACATGAGGATCGATTCACGAAAACCGAAAGCCGCTGCCCTTTCTGCCGCTCTGACCGTGGCACTTTTGGCAGGCGCCGGCGCAACTGATGCCCACGCGGCAACACTGTCCGATACGGTTGGATCTACGCCGTCCGAGGCGACGCTGGTACAGCCCGTTGATTATCGCGGCGATGGTTATGGTTCCATGCAGGAGTGGAACGCCTCGATGGAGGCCAAGCGCGATTCCCTTGAGATGCGCGCTCAGATCATTATGAATATGTATGGCGACTATGCTACCGATGACGAGCGCGCTGTGCTGCAGGGTTGTATCGACGGTGCGGGTAGTCTGTTGACGATGGGGGAGGTCGACACGAAGTCGACCGAGCTCGATGAGCTGCGCACTGCGCTTGAGAATGCCAAGCGCGAAGCGCTCGAGGCCGCCGCAGCCGAGGCCGAGGCCGCCGAGGCCGTTCAGGCTTCGTATTACAACGCCGGCTCCGGCTTGTCTTACACGTCTGCTGCGTATTACGCGAACGGCTCGGGTCTGACGCGCTCGAGCGGCGTCAATAACTATAACGGCCGCCGCGAGACTTATTACAGCAGCAACGTGTTGTATCACCACCGCACGGGCGAATGGACGCAGGATTCCGAGGGCTTTTGGCGCGATTCCGATGGCTACTACGTCGTTGCCGCGGGCGATAAGGCCCAAGGCTCCACGTTTACCGGTTCCAAGGGCGAGTGCAAGGTCTATGACTCCGGCTGTGCTGCCGGAACCACCGACTACTATACCGGTTGGTAATCTGCCATCAGAGCAAAATAGGCACATGATGGGCGGGCGTCTTTACTGAGCTTTTAGGCAACGTAAAGCCGCCCTTTCTTTATGTGCGTTTGAGTTAACAGAGCCCTTACCGTGGCGGTACGCTGGGCGTATGCATGCGGGGCACACTGGTTCATGAGAAATAAGGTCTTTCTCGTGGAGGAAGTGGTCTCATGAACGCTCGAGATATCGCTATCGCCGCCGTCGCATTGGTACTTGGCTGTCTTGGCCCTACAGCTGCGTTTGTCGCAGGCATGCAGGGCTCGTGCGGGGCTGCTCCTATTGTGGTCGGCGCGCTCATCGCAGCAGCGCTGCTGGGAAGTGCGGGCGTGACCCTTTGCCGCGATGACGAGGACGAGACGCCGCAGGTGCGGCGCTAACCGTTGTGAAGCTGGTTTTGCCCATAGATGAAGAAGGAAGCCGCCGCAAGGGGAGTGCCCTTTGCGGCGGTTTTTGCTATTGAGACTGTTGGATGCGGTGCGGCGGCGTTACCAGCTGGCCTCGATTTCGCGGATGCGCGAATAGAGCCATTCGTTTTGCGGCACCTGGATACCGTGCTTGGCCGCGAGGCGGCAGATGGTACCCGCAAATTCCTCGACCTCGGTTCTGCGTTGAGCGATGCGGTCTTGCGCCATCGAGGGCATGCCGGCGGGATCGAGCCCTTTTATGAGACGCACCATCTGCGTTAGGTCTGCCTCGGTGAGCTCGATACCCTCGGCATTGGCGACTGCAAGCGTCTCGCGCATGGCGGAGACAAAACTGCGGAGCTGCTCGGAGCCCTGCTCCGTAGCGCTTCCGTAGGTGCCGCCGTAGGCCATACAGGTCTGGTTGATGCCGTCGTTGAGCATGAGTTTGGCCCACATGCGATGTGCGATGTCGTGCTCGACGGTATGGGCGATGCCGCAACGCGTGTAGAGCTCGTCGATGGCGATAACGGTTGCGGGGTCGGTGCCCGCTGCCGCACCAAAGCGGATCTCGCCGGCATTGGTATAGGTGAGCTCCCCGTTGAGGAATACGGCGTCCATGCCCTGGCAGATACCAAGGACGGTGTGCTCCCAGCCAAAGCGCTCGGCAATCTTCTGCTCGCTCGTGATGCCGTTGCACAGCGACGCGATCAGCGTGTCGGGTCCCACGACGCTTTCCAGGGTTTTGAGCGCCACATCGAGCCCGGTTGTCTTGACCGTGAGGATGACCAGGTCGACGGGCGTCGCCTCGCTCGCGCGGACGGACTTGAGCGCGCAGGGCTTGCCGTTGACGGTGAGCGCATCACCCGCGTGGCGCTCAAAGCGCGCGTCGTCCATAACGTATTCGACGGCGTCGTTGCCGAGCGCTTGGGCGATCATGCTGCCGTAGAGCAGGCCCACGCCGCCCTTGCCGATGAAGGCGACCTTGTTGATCTGCATGTGAATCATCTCCCCATAAAAAGGCGCCCGCGTATGGGGCGCCTGATGGATTGTATGCCGCCGGGCCATGTCGCGTGCACCGGATGGCCGTATTTAGAAGAACAAACGCATGGGAACTTATGACGCGGGGCAGACCGCAAAGACACGTGCGGGATATCCGACGCCATCACGCACCTTGGGGAAGGTGCAGAAGATGACGGCGCCCGTGGCGGGAAGCTCGTCTAGATGGTCCATGACCTCGATCTGATAGCGATCGACCGAGAGGATGTACTGTTCGCCGGGGTAGGGGTAGGCGTCCTCACGCGTGGTCACGCTCGCCGGGTCGGTGTCAGCCGGCTCGTGGCCGATGGCGCCGATGTCGCGCTCTTCAACGAGCCACTTGATGGCGTCGAGGTCCCAGCCGGGGTAGTGGGGCTGGCCGTCCTCGTCCTTGTTCTCGAGGTCGGCGAGCTTGGACCAGTCGGAGCGGAAGGCGACGAAAGCGTCCTCGGGAATGCGACCGTGCTCATCCTCCCAAGCTTTGAGGTCCTCGATGGTCAGGATAAAGTCGGGATTCGCGGCGCACTCCTCGTGCTTGTCGATCACGCAGAGCGGATGCATAAACTCGATGGGTTCAATCTCTCCAAGGGAACGGCCGTCAACATGGAAGTGGCGCGGTGCGTCGACATGCGTGCCGTACTGCGAAGCAACCGAATACTGGAAGCAACGCATGGGGGCGAGCATGTCCTTGGGCGTGCCGGGCAGGTAGTCGAAGAGCTTGGTGGACTCAAACGGCTTAAAGCCAAACCAGTGCGGGGTGTCGCATGAGAGCGTGTGGGTGAGGTCGACCCAGCGATAATCGTTGCTTTTGAGCTGGGAGGCGAGGTTCCAAAGGTCGAGCGCGGGCATGGGCGGCTCCTTTCATCGGGCTTTTTGCTGATGTTAAAGCGGTGCCGTGACAGCTCGATTTCTGCTGCGTTACGATACGTTCTCGATTGCGATTCCACGATGTTTCGGCCGCGTGACCATTGTGTTTCGCCTTGCCGGGGCGCTGATGGCGAAAGGAGGGGCCGTGCAATATCGCGTTGACCCCAAAAGTGGTAACCGAATATCCGCTCTGGGTCTGGGCTGCATGAGATTTCCCGGTGCGCCGGGACACCCCGATGCGAAGACGGCCGATGCCATCATTTCCCGTGCGGTGGAGCAGGGGATTAATTATCTGGATACCGCGTATCTCTATCCCGGTAACGAGGTGTGCGTGGGCGCCTCACTTGAGCGCCTGGGTCTGCGCGACCGCGTGTTGCTCGCGACTAAGTTGCCGCACGCTTCGTGCAAGTGCGCGGAGGATTTCGACCGGTTCTTCGACGAGCAACTGCACCGCCTGCGGACCGACCATATTGACTACTACCTTATGCACAACATCACCTCGCCCGCCCAGTGGGAGCGCGTGGTGGCGTTGGGCATCGAGGACTGGATTGCGCACCAAAAGGCTGCGGGGCGTATTCGCCAGATAGGTTTTTCGTACCACGGCAGCGCCGCGGACTTCCTCACGATGCTTGACGCGTATGACTGGGATTTTTGCCAGATCCAGTACAACTACGCTGGAGAGCGCTACCAAGCGGGAACGGCGGGACTCATGGCGGCTGCGGAGCGCGGGCTCGCGGTGTTTGTGATGGAGCCGCTTTTGGGTGGACGCCTGGCGGGCAAGCTGCCTCCGCGGGCCCGCGCCGTGCTCGATGGCGCCCGTGACCCGCATTTGCGCACTCCTGCCGCCTGGGGACTTTCGTGGGTGTGGAACCATCCTCAGGTCACGATGCTGCTTTCGGGCATGACCGATACCGCACAGGTGGACGAGAACGCGGCATTGGCGGATCGCGCACTGCCGAATTCGATGACGACAGAGCAGCTCGATACCATCGCACGTGTGCTGGCGGAGTTTGAAAAATCGAATCGCGTGCCCTGCACGGGATGCGGCTACTGCATGCCATGTCCCAAGGGTATTAACATTCCCGGCTGCTTTGCCGCTTACAACGCGAGCTATGCGCACAGCTGGTTTACGGGGCTGTCGCAATACTTTACGGCGAGCGCGGTGCGCACGAGCGAGCCCAAGCTCGTGAGCAATTGCGTCAAGTGCGGCAAATGTGCGCGTCACTGCCCGCAACACATCGATATCCCCGAGCGTCTCGACGACGCGCGCCGACGTTTCCAGCCTGGCCCCGTAACGGTCATGCTTAAAGTCTTCAGCAAAACGCGCTCCTCATGACCCTTTTATAACGTGCGGTGGAATACGGTCTGTTTGCGCCAAAATAGGGCACCAATAGACCGTATTTCACCGCGACTGATGAAGAGGGAGTTGGAGATGCTGACGATCGGGTGTCATCTTTCGACGACGAAGGGCTATCGGGCGATGGGGGAGACGGCGCTATCCATTGGCGCCAATACCTTTGCGTTCTTTACGCGCAACCCGCGCGGTGGCAAGGCAAAAGACCTTGACATGGATGACGTGGCGGCTCTGCGCGAGCTTATGGCGCAAAACGACTTTGGACCGCTGGTGGCGCATGCCCCGTATACCTATAACCCCTGCTCCGCTAAGGAGCGAGCGCGCGAGTTTGCCTTGGAGGCTATGGCGGAAGATTTGCAGCGTCTGGAAGCACTGCCCGGCAACTACTACAACTTCCATCCCGGTGCGCATGTGGGACAGGGGGCAGACGCCGGCATTCAGATGATTGTCGACACGCTGTGCCAGGTGATGTTTGAGGGACAGCAGACGACGGTATTGCTTGAGACCATGGCGGGCAAGGGCACCGAGGTGGGCCGTAGCTTTGAAGAACTGGCGCGCATTATCGAGGGCGTTGCCGCCAAGTGCCCAGAGCTGTCCGATAAGCTGGGCGTTTGTTTGGACACCTGCCATGTGAGCGATGCCGGCTACGACATCATCCATGATCTTGACGGCGTACTCGACGAGTTCGACCGCGTGGTGGGTATCGAGCGCTTGCGCGCCGTGCATATCAATGACTCCAAGAACCCCTGCGGCGCCCATAAGGATCGCCACGAGTGCATCGGCAAGGGCTACCTGGGTAGTGAAGAGTTTGGCGGCGGTATGCAGGTTATGCAGAATATTGTATCGAATAGCCGCTTGCGTGCACTTCCATTTATTTTGGAGACGCCGAACGAACTTGCAGGTTATGCAGCTGAAATCAAACTGTTAAGGTCATTGCAGCAGTAATGACTGTTGCTAAGTGGAGTATTCCATTCACGTTATGGGTTTGTTTCAATCAGTTTTCTCATTGCAGAATTGTAATTCCGGGTGCATAATAGCCAACAGTTTTTGCAGACCTCTGAATCAAACGGGGTCACTGGAAGGAGACTGATTATGAAGCTCAAGAAGCTTGGCGCGTTTGCAGCCACGGGCGCCATGGCGCTCGCTCTTGCACTGACGGGCTGTGGTTCGTCCAACGCCACCTCTGGTTCCGATGCCGGTTCCAGCAGCTCTGACAACGCGAAGGTCGAGAAGGTCGACGGCTCCAAGGAGTATGTACTCGTCAAGGACGGTACGCTCACCGTCGGCACCTCTGCCGAGTACGCGCCGTTTGAGTACAAGGATGACAACGGCGACTACCAGGGCTTTGACCTTGAGCTCATCAAGGCTATCGGTGACAAGCTGGGTCTGGATGTCGAGTACGTCAACAACGACTTCGACACGCTCGTCCCCGGCGTTGCTTCGGGCGCCAAGTACGACGTCGCCATTGCGGCTATCACTGACACACCCGAGCGTGAGAAGGAAGTCACTTTCTCCGACTCTTACTACATGGACGATCAGGCTGTCGTGACCAAGGTCGATAACACCGACATTACGGCCGATAACTACAGCGAGAAGCTCAACAATGCCGACGCCACGATCATCGTTCAGTCCGGTTCGACCGCCGAGGCCTTTGCTCAGGAGAACTTCCCCAAGGCCAAGATCGTTCCCTATAAGGACGCTACCGAGTGCTTCAGCGCCCTACAGTCCGATAAGGGTGACGCCGTGGTGACCAACCGCTCCGTCGCCAGCCAGCTGACCGCCGAGCAGTTCAACACCTGCCAGACCATCAAGCAGATCAGCACCGGCGAGGAGTACGCCATCGCCATCAACCAGGGCAACACTAAGCTCAAGGACGACGTCAACCAGGCCATCAAGGACCTGACCGATGACGGTACCGTTGACGCCCTTATGGCTAAGTACAACATCAAGTAAAATAGCTACTTGATTGCACGCGGGCCCTTTCCGTTTTGGCGGAGAGGGCCTTTGCGTTTCTTGAATGGGCGTCATCCCGCCCCGTTATGTCGGCAACTTAAACGTTAGGAGCCACCTTGTCTCGATTGAACCAAGGAGCCATGGGCAAGAGCCATCCACTGCCCTCGATGCTCCAAAAGCTGGCCTGTGCCCTGGCTGTGGCGCTCGCCCTGGTATGCGCGGGGGCCTGCGTGCCCTCGACTGCTCAGGCACTTGAGACCGCAAAGATTACCGCCCGACCCAATACCGGTTCGGGTAGCGACGTGGTCGGTGGCACCGAGACTCGTATCACTTGGGAGGTCCAGGCCGATGCCGATGAGGAACTGAGCGGTCTTTCGCTGACGTTTGTCGATGGCACGACCTTTGGTGCGGACGACACGCGTCTGACGATGCTCTCGGGCGATGACCTTATGGACCGTACGCCCATGAAACCCACGTGCAAGGCTGACGGCCAGACGCTCAAGATTGACTTTGGCGAGACGGCGCCTGCCGGCGGCTTTTTCCGTGTCGAGGTTTACGGCGTGGCCTTCCCCGTCGAGGGCGGCGACGAGGCCTTTAGCGGCACCTACACTTTGGCCGATGGTTCGACCAAGAAGATCTCCAAGATTCCGTCTGTGGAGATCAAGGGCGTGACGGCATTCGATAACTTCCTGGCCGACCTTAAGGAGCAGCCGTGGGTCGAGGCATGGAATTCCAACATGTTCCTTCGCCTGTTCCTGAACCCGGTCATTTTGGTCCAGAGCCTGCCGATCGTCTTCAAAGGCTTCCTCATGTCGCTCTCGATCGTGCTCGTGGCGTTTCCGCTGGCAATTCCCTTCGGTTTCGCCCTGTCGCTCATGCGCATCTCCAAGTCGCGCATCCTGCGTTGCCTTGCCGGTATCTATGTGAATATCATTCGCGGTACGCCGGCGTTCCTGCAGATCTACATCGCGTTCTTTGGCCTGCCGCTGGCCGGCGTCAAGGTTGACGACTATGTGCTGGGCGTCATCGTCATGGCCATGAACTCGTCCGCCTACCTGTGCGAGATCTTCCGTGCCGGTATTCAGTCGATCCCCAAGGGCCAGAACGAGGCTGCGCGCTCGCTGGGCATGAACGCCTTCCAGACACTGCTCTACGTTATGATTCCGCAGACGTTCCGCAATGTCCTGCCAACGTTGACCAGTGAGTTCATCCTGCTTTACAAGGATACGTCGCTGCTCGCGGCCGTGGGCGTGGTCGAGATCGTCATGAACGCCCGCACCATCGTGGCCACGACGGGCTCTATTACACCGTACGTGGTTGCCGCCCTGTTCTATCTGGTCATCACCCTGCCGCTCGCTCGCTTGGTGAGCGGCCTTGAGGCGAGGCTTTTGGGCACGGCCGAAACTAAGAAGAAGCGTCCCGCCAAGAGCGCCGGACAGGTCGTCGCGACGCCCGCCGATCACATCGCCGGTCTGTAAGGAGGTCCTATCATGAGCGAAACCAATAACTCGAACGAGGTCGTCGTCAGCATCAAGAACCTCCAGAAGGCCTTTGGCGATAACGTGGTCCTGCGCGATATCGATCTGGATGTGCACAAGGGCGAGGTTGTCGTAGTTCTGGGTCCCTCGGGCTCGGGTAAGTCGACGATGCTTCGCTGCATCAACCGTCTTGAGCATCCCACGAGTGGCTCGATTGTCGTTGAGGGTGTGGACGTGTGCGCCAAGGGCGTCGATCTTAACAAGGTGCGCACGCATCTGGGTATGGTGTTCCAGCAGTTCAATTTGTTCCCGCACCTCTCAGTCAAAAAGAACGTCATGCTCGCGCAGCAGAAGGTGCTCAAGCGCAGTAAGGAAGAGGCCGAGAAAATTGCCGTCGAGGAGCTGACCAAGGTCGGTCTTGCCGAGCGTATCGACTTTATGCCGAGCCAGCTCTCGGGCGGTCAGCAGCAGCGCGTTGCCATCGCCCGCGCCCTGTCGATGAACCCGCACGTCATGCTCTTTGACGAGGCCACCTCGGCGCTCGACCCCGAGCTCGTGCGCGACGTCCTGGGTGTCATGCGCGACCTGGCACGCGACGGCATGACCATGATCGTCGTGACGCACGAGATGGGCTTTGCCCGCGATGTCGCCGACCGCGTCGTCTTTATGGACGGCGGCGTCATTGTGGAAGAGGGTACGCCGAGCGAGGTCTTCGACCACCCCAAGAGCGAGCGCACCAAGGCGTTCTTGGGAAATATCTCGTAGCCGGTTGATGTAACTGCCGTTACAAAAGAGCGGGGGCTGGACTTGAATCCAGCCCCCGCTCTTTTGTAGGGATGGGGATGCGCTGTGATACAGGCTCTTTTGGAGGCCTGGTTTCGTTACGCGAGCTCGGCTCCGAGGGCCTTGCAGGCCGCCTCGCCCTCATCGTCGGGCGCATCGTAGCAAATGACGGAGTCCACGACGTTGACGCCGGCCTCGTCGGCGTCGGCCTTCCAGTTGTCCATCCACTCGCCCTCGGCCCACGAATAGGAGCCAAAGAGGACGACCTTCTTGTCGCCGAGGGTCTCCTTGACCTCGTCCCACATAGGCTGAAACTCGTCACACTCAAGCTCCTCGGAGCCCATGGCGGGGCAGCCGAAGGCGAAGGCATCATATTCGGCGGCCTTGTCGGCAGAGAAGTCGGCGCAGGGGATGACCTCAGTCTCGGCCCCCGCGGACGTGGCGCTTTCGGCGACGAGGTTTGCCATGGCCTCGGTATTGCCCGTGCCGCTCCAGTAGACGACGGCGATCTTGCTCATGTTTTGTCCTTTCGGTCGTGCGGCGCTTGCCGCGGCTTGTACGTTCTATCGGGTTGCCTGGGCAAGTTGCGCCAGGCTGCAGCCCTGCTGATAGATAAAAGTGAAGTATTGGGTGCAGGCACGGTAGGCATCAAACGTCGCAAGCGCCTGCTCGACATTTGCGTAGACCTTCCAGGCCCCAAAGACCTTGTAGTTCTCGCCGCGCTGGACGATAAATTCGTGCACGTCGTCGTAGGGATATCCAAGGAAGTAGCCTATTTCGTGCGGAAACTCGCAGGTGCAGTCTTTGCTGCAGCTAGCTTGCTGGGGTAGTGCGCATCGAGTCTGGCTGCAGGCGCATTCCGCGACGTTATTGCTCGCGAGCGTGATGCGTGATGCCAAATGCACAAGGCATGCCGAAAGGTCTCTCGTGTCGTAGCCTTCCGAGGTGAGCGCCGTTTGGACGCGAGGGTCTGCGAAATAGGTGGTGAGGCTTTTGGCTCGGTACGCGTACACGAGCGCTCCGCAGGGCCGCCAGACCAAAACACTCAGGTGGATGCCGAGCGGGTCAAGCTCGCGATTGCACTGGGCGATAACGTTGAGCAGACGTGCTCGGCGTTCTGCAATGGTTTCGGTTGTGGTCGAGCCGTCCCCGTGGGCGTAGGTGCCTGGATAGGTAAAGAGCGATGCCGGCTTGATGCCCGCGAGCGTGGGAGAGCAGTTGCGCACGACTGCCGCCTGAAACGTTGGGATGTCTATGGTTCGAGTCACGGCGCTCCTTACGGATCTAAACTGTTAGCCTTGGAAAACTTATACACGAAAGTAAGCCATGGTCAACAAAAAAGTTTGAAGAGGGAAACTAATTGACCGAACAGACATGATTTTGGGTTAAGATGGGGACACCCCATGGGGGTATTTAGATAGTGCTACTTGAAAGGGGAGCGCATGAGTGACTTGCTCAACCCTGCGAATCTCATCGTGCTGGCCGTCATTGCCGTCGGCATGTTTTTTGGACTGCGTCGCATTGCCGCTTCGACACACGGGAAGAGTTGCTGCAGCGATGGTGCGAGCGGCAAGAAGGCCAAAAAGGTTGTTGTGGTGGATACCGATGTGTCACACTATCCCTATAGCGATGAGCTGCTCATCGGCGGCATGAGCTGTGACGGCTGCGCTCAGAATGTGGCCAATGCCCTCAATGCACTGGATGGCGTGTGGGCAACGGTGACGTATGCGGACCACACGGCACGCGTGCGCTCTAAGCAGCCGGTTGATCGTGATGTCCTCGAGACGGCCGTGAAAGACGCGGGCTACTACATCATGACGCTGTAAGCGTCGCTCTGGATGCGCTTCCTTGGCTAGGCTCGTCCGCGCAGTTCGATGTCTTGGATGTCGTCGAAGTCGATGGCGATGTCTCGGAGCTTGAGGAGCTTGAAGGCGGGGAGCGCCTCGTCGAGGATGCCGGTGCGGCTGCGATAGCCGTATGTATCGTAATAGGTGACACGAACCAAGTCGCCACGTTTGAGACCCTCGAGCTTTTTCGAAAGCTCGAGGGCTTTTTCTTCTGTGAGTTCGCATTTGGGCTCAACAGTGATCTCTTGTTTGCGCACGAGCTCGTAGTATCCCGTGAGGGCGGCAAAGGGCATAAACTGTGCGGCGCGGTTGGCGCGCACGGCACCGTTGGCAGTGAGGTTGGGGTCGGCGGCGCGGCGTCTGCCCTCGGGGTCCGCCAGGCGCTCGAAGGCGGTCGGCGGGCGCACGGGCTGTTGTTTGGGTTTAGGCACGGTGTCCTCCAACTTGTTCATTGCGTTCGCGCGCGGTGGCGCCGGCGGTAAAGCTTAATCCCTTGACGAGCGCGTTCTTGCCGTACTTGCCTTTCACGGCCAGGACGGCGCGCGCCAGGTCGCGCTCGCGCTCATCGGCCTCGATATCGCTGAACAGATCGATGGTGGCAAATTCCTCGGGCATGAGGTTGCCAAATCCCAAGTTGATGCGCTTGACCGGTCGTTTGGGATCGACAGTCTGCGCCCAGAGCTCATCGAAATAGCCCATGATCTTCTTAAACGAATTGGTGCGCTCGGGCAGTTTTCGCGAGGCGTTGGAGTGCGCGAAGAGTGCGGCATAGCCACCGCGCGGTTTGCCGCCGTGTTCCCCCACAAAGATGCCATCGATTGCCTGCGCCTCGCGCACTAGACGACGCCGTTCGTCATCGTGCTGGACGGGCTTGGGCGCACGGGGCGCGAGCTCGGGGCCGGCGGTCACTGCGGGCTCGATGCCCGAGGTGCTCGAGCGCAGATGTCCGCATCCGTCTACATATTGCGCCGTGCCGCTGGCATCGAGTCGGCGTATGTCGGCTCGCTCGCTCGCGTAGCCCACAAAGAGTGAGATGCTGTCACATACCAAGTGCTTATCGACCAAGTCCAGCACGGCGTTGTCGACCATCTCGCGCAAGACGGTGTAGGCCTGCTCGTAGGCATAGCCCTTCGAGAGCACCTGTCCTGTGGTGGTTGAGGTTGCTTGCGGGCGATAGGCTTGGATATCGGCGATGGTTGTCGGCTCGCGCCCGAAGGCGTGGTCGATGAGATATTCGGCATTGACGCCGAGTTCGTCGTAGAGCAGGTTTTCGTCGAGTGCGGCGACGCCCATCAGATCGTAGACACCGTATTTCTCGAGACGGGCCGCCACGCCGGGGCCGATACCCCAGATATCGGTGATGGGTCGATGCGGCCAGATCTCCTTGCGAAAGGTTTCGTTATCGAGTATGCCGATGCGGCTGGGTACGTGCTTTGCGGTAATATCGAGCGCTACCTTAGCCTGGAATAGGTTGGGGCCGATACCGACGGTGGCCGTGATGCCGGTGCGCGCGAGGACCTCGTCGCGCAGCATGCAGGCGAACCCTTCGGCATCGGTGTGGTAGAGGTCTAGATAGGGCGTCACGTCGATAAAGCACTCGTCGATTGAATAGACGTGAATGTCTTGCGGGCTTACGTATTCCAGATAGATGCCGTAGATTTTCGCCGACACCTCCATGTAGTGCTGCATGCGCGGTACGGCCTTGATGTAGTCGATGCCGTCGGGAATCTCGAACAGACGGCAGCGGTTGTGTATTCCGAGGTCCTTCATGGCCTGCGTGATGGCAAGGCAGATGGTCGTGCGTCCGCGCGATTCGTCGGCAACGACCAGGCACGTGGTGAGTGGGTCGAGTCCGCGGTCGACGCACTCGACGCTGGCGTAAAACGTCTTAAGGTCGATGCAGATATAGGTGCGACGCTCGTGCCCCACGCGTCCTCCCATCAAACACATGTTCTTATCGAATACATGTTCGATAATACCCGCTCATCCGGACATCGTCAAAACCTGCCAAAAAGGGACTGGTTTGTTTTGGTAGGTATGGCCGTGCGGCTGTATCGGGTTTTAACGCAGCTCTAAAGAGTGCGAAACAGCTCGGAAAACCTCGCTTCGTAGCATGGGCCTAACGATTGATACCGCCTATACGCACGGAAGGTTGTGGAAAAGATGGTCAATTATGGGTTTGGTATGCCGACGCGCCTTGTTGCGGATGGAGACGTGGCTCGCTGGTGCGGACGATTGGTCGCTCACTACGGTGGCACCAAGGCGCTGGTTGTGCTGGGTGGAGACAAGCATACGCGCGACGAGCTTGTCGCTTTGGCGCTCGGCTCGCTCGACCGGGCCCTGCTCGAACGCGTGCTCTTTCGCTGTGGCTCGGTTGGAGGCGATGGGGGAGATGGGCTGGTCGACGAGGCCGTGGCCCTGGCGACCGACGAGGGCGTGGACTTTGTCCTGGAGATCGGTGATGCCGATACAGCCGGCTTTGCGCGCGAGCTCGCCCGCCGCATGGCGATGCTTGATGCCGGCGGGGACGGCTTTGTCCCCTATGGATGCATTGTCTCGGAGGGCAAGGTGCCCGCTACGGTGGGCGCCGGCGAGGTTCCCGTTTTTGCCATCATCGCTCCCGAACTGCTGGAGGGCATTGGGTCTCCCTTGCGCGAGCTGCTCGGTAGCGTGTGCGCCGCGGCATAATACCTGCCAGGAAGGGACAGGTTAATTTTGGTAGGTAAAGCGTTTGACCTGCCAAAATAAACCTGTCCCTTTTTGGTCGGTTGCCGTTTGGGGGCCAATTGGCAACGCTCGCTGATTGTAGTCTTGACCTGCGCTAGAATAGTGGCATCTGAATGTCCGGGCGCATGGAGGCGTGCGCCCGTATGCTGAGGAGGACTCTATGGCAACTGTTGCCGCACCTATCGATGCTACGTCGACTGCCGCTTGGAAGGCGCTCGAGGCCCATCAGGAGAAGCTCGAGGCCGAGGGTATCGACCTCAAGGCCTGGTTCGCCGCCGATGCCGAGCGCGTGAACAAGCTGAGCTTTGACGCCGGTGACCTGCACTTCGACCTGTCCAAGAACCTGGTGACTGATGAGACCGTCAAGCTGCTGTGCGATCTTGCCCGCGAGGTGAAGCTCGAGGAGCGCCGCGACGCCATGTTCTCCGGCGAGCACATCAACACCACCGAGGACCGCGCCGTCCTGCACACCGCGCTGCGCCGCCCGGCAAGCGAGAAGGGCCAGCTCATCGTCGACGGCCAGGACGTCGTCGCCGACGTGCACGAGGTTCTCGACCGCATGTATGCCTTCGCCGAGCGCGTGCGCTCCGGTGAGTGGAAGGGTGTTACCGGCAAAAAGATCGAGCACCTGGTGTCCATCGGCATCGGCGGCTCCGATCTGGGCCCGGTCATGGCCTACGAGGCCCTGCGTCCCTACGCCGACGCCGGTATTGACTGCCGCTACATCTCCAACATCGACCCCAACGATCAGGCAGAGAAGCTCAAGGGCCTCGATCCCGAGACCACGCTCGTGATTATCGTCTCCAAGACTTTCACCACGCTCGAGACCCTCACCAACGCTCGTGAGGTCAAGACCTGGATGCTCGAGCAGCTCAAGGCTCAGGGTGCCATCGACGGCTCCGATGAGCAGAACGCCGAGGCCGTGGCCAAGCACTTTGTCGCCGTTTCCACCGCACTCGAGAAGGTCGAGGCCTTCGGCATCGACCCCGCCAACGCTTTTGGTTTCTGGAACTGGGTCGGCGGCCGCTACTCTGTCGACTCCGCCGTGGGCCTGTCGCTGATCGTCGTGCTCGGCCCCGAGCGCTTCCAGCAGTTCCTTGAGGGCTTCCACGCCATCGACGAGTACTTCTGCAACACCCCGCTCGAGAACAACGCCGTCGCGCTGATGGGCCTGCTCAACGTCTGGTACGTCAACTTCTTCGGTTCCAAGAGCCACGCCGTGCTGCCGTACTGCCAGTATCTGCACCGCTTCCCGGCCTACCTGCAACAGCTCACCATGGAGTCCAACGGCAAGCACGTCCGCTGGGACGGCAGCGCTGTGACCTCCGATACCGGTGAGATCTTCTGGGGCGAGCCCGGTACCAACGGTCAGCACGCCTTCTACCAGCTGCTGCACCAGGGCACCGTGGTGGTCCCGGCCGACTTTATCGCTTTCGCCAACACTGCCAACCCTGCAACCGACAGCGGCCAGGACGTCCACGAGCTGTTCCTGGGCAACTTCCTGGCCCAGACCAAGGCGCTCGCCTTTGGTAAGACGGCCGACGAGGTTCGTGCCGAGGGCACGCCCGAGCAGATCGTCCCGGCCCGCTGCTTTGAGGGCAACCGTCCGACGACCTCGATCTTCGGCGACACGCTGACCCCGTTCGCACTCGGCGAGCTCATCGCCCTGTACGAGCACATCACGTTTGTCGAGGGCACGGTCTGGGGCATCGACTCCTACGACCAGTGGGGCGTCGAGCTGGGCAAGCAGCTTGCCAAGCAGATCACCCCGGCCTTCCACGACGACGCCGCCAAGGCCGAGCAGGACGCTTCGACCCAGGCGCTCATCGAGTTCTATCGCGCTCATCGCAAGTAGTCTTTACGGCTGAGTTGGCTTATGGCTGAAAGGGGCCCGTATCCGTTGGGATACGGGCCCCTTGCTATTTGGATAGGATGGAATGTATCGGGAGGCGCCTCGACGGGCATCGCAATCGTCGAAGGCGCGCCGTTCATGTTTGGGACAATATGACATTTTTCCCGTTGCAAACAGCGCCGCCGTGGGTGTTCTGTATGATGGCTCAGACAAGGTTGTTCAATGACAGGGAGGCATATATGGCAATCAAAGCCATCGCAATGGATATCGACGGTACGCTCACCAACGATCAAAAGGTCATCAGCCCGCGTACGCGCGAGAAGCTGCTCGCGACGCAGGAGTCGGGCATTAAGCTCATCTTGGCTTCGGGCCGTCCCGCATGGGGGCTGCACGCCTTGGCGCAGGAGCTCGACCTTCAGAACCATGATGGTTTGCTGGTGGCCTTTAATGGCGCGCATGTGGTCGATGCCCAGACCGATGAGGTTCTTTTTGACCAGGCCATGCCGGCTGACGAGCTGCACCGTCTGATTGATCATCTGCGCAATTTTGACGTGATTCCTATGATTTCGCTCGGTCGCGATTTGCACGTCGAGGACTCGTACCATTGCATGATCACGCTGCCTGACGGCTCGCAGAAAAACATCGTCAAATATGAGCGCGATGCGTGCGACCTTAAGATCCGCGAGGTCGAGAGCTTGCATGAGGTCGTGGATACTTATCCCGTGGACAAGCTGCTGACGGCGGGCGATCCGACCTACCTGCAGGCGCATTACGAGGAAATGTATACGCCCTTTACCCAGACGCTTTCGGGCATGTTTACGGCTGACTGGTACTTTGAATATACGGCACCTGGCATCGACAAGGCTCGCGCGCTCGAGGGTGCCCTTTCCAAGCTGGGTATCGATGCCAGCGAGGTTGTCTCGTTTGGCGACGGCCAGAACGACAAGTCCATGATCGAATGGGCCGGTACCGGCGTCGCCATGGGCAACGCCGTCGATGAGGTTAAGGCTGTGGCCCAGATGGTGACCGCCAATAACAACGAAGACGGTATTGCGGTAGCACTTGACCAGCTGCTGGGTTAGAATCGCCGATAGTGCATGGTTCGGGCGTCCGCTTGCGGGCGCCCTTTTGTTAGGGAGGGTGCCGTGTCCGCATTTCCGTTCGACGCCGTTATCTTTGACATGGATGGCGTTATCGTCGATACCGAGTATTACTACCTGGGGGAGACTGCCGCGTTTGCCAAGGAGCTTGGGCTGAATCTGACTCAAGAGGAGTTGAATGGACAGGTCGGTACCTCGCATCAGTTCTTCCTGCATATGCTGGTCGATTGGTTTGAGCGCGCCGGTAAAGGGCACTTCACTGGCGAGGAAGCGTTGGCCCGTTGGGACGAGTGGGCGCATAAGCGTCTGCGTGACTACCAGGCTTTGATTAACCCGGGCGCCGTGGATACGATTCGAGAGTTGCCGCGCCGCGGCGTTCGCGTGGCGCTGGCGAGCTCGTCTCCCATGGTTAGCATCGAGGAAGTGCTCAACGCATGCGGGCTGTCGGATGCCTTTGAGTACGTGGTGAGCGGCGAGCAGTTTAAGGAGAGCAAACCCGAGCCCGACATCTACCTGCATGCGCTGGACCTGTTGGGGCTGCCTGCGGTCCGTTGCTGCTGCGTTGAGGATTCGGTGCCTGGCATCACTGCCGGCAAGCGAGCCGGCCTGACAGTCATTGCCAAGCGCGAGGAGCGCTTTGGCTTTAGCCAGGATGCCGCGGACAAGATTATCGACCAGCTGCCCGAGCTGCTCACGCTTTCTTAGGAGCGCGGTAGTTGCGCGTTTTTCGGGTCTGATGAGTAAATAGCCGACATTTTGGTGCGACACCTAGCATACTTTAAGCTAATGCGGGCTTAAGGACTTGTTGAATGCCCTTAAGCCCGTTTTAGACTTAATTGTGCTTGGAGAGGGTATATGCCACCGACTGAAGGGCTAACTGACGGTAAAGCAGCGATACCGCTGTACCAACAGGTTATCGATATCATCAAAAACGAAATCAACTCCGGTGCCTACAAGGCAGGTGCGCGGATACCCAACGAATTCGAATTGGCTGAGAGCTATAAAGTTGGCCGCGTTACCGTGCGACGCGCTATTGAGGAGCTCGTCCAACAGGGCTATCTAACGAAGCGACAGGGGAAAGGCACGTTTGTCAATGCCCCCAAGCTCAAGCGCAAGATTCGCCAGAAGGATGACGTCCAGAGTTTTTCGGACGCATGCCGCGTTAACGGAATGGAACCGGGGGCGCGTGTCATTTCGAGAAAGATGCTGCCGGCGGATTCCACCGAAGCACAGTTCTTTGGTGTTCCCGTTGGAACTGACTTGATCTGCGTTGAGCGCGTGCGTACTGCCGATGGCGTCCCTGTCATGCTCGAGAACAACATATATGTTTACGAGGACAACGCCTATCTATCAACGGCACCTCTATCTAACCAATCCATTTTTGAGTTCGTGCGCAACCGGACGGGCCGCACGCCCGCGTTTACCGACCCATGCACGCTTGAGATCGCGTGTGCGTCGCCCGAGGTCGCTCGGTTGTTGGCAGTTCCCGTTGGCGAACCCTTGTTTTATATGGAAGCCTTCTTTTTCGATGAGCAGCGGCGGCCGTTTATCATCGGTCGTCAGCGGATCGTTGGGTCTCGCTACGTTTTTGACATCTAGGACATTGCGTGTGGAAACGCCCGGTGAATCATCTCACCGGGCGTTTCCATACCGTTCACGGCGCAAACGCAACCGTTCAACCGCGTTGCGGCAATCAGTTTGAAATTATCTTGATGACGAGAAAAGCTGCTGGTAATCTATAGAACGTCATAGAACGTTTGCCTTGTGCAAACGTTGAAGCGAGATGCGATGCAGTCTCGAGTTCTTTGGAGGTATCTATGTCAGATACGAAGGCGAAGAAGACAAACAGACGTTTTAAGTTCAAATTACCGCATGTCTATACGATCATGTTCTTGCTGATCGTTGTCTTTGCGGTCTTGACTTGGATCGTTCCCTCTGGTCAGTATCAGCGCAAGACGATTTCGACAGCGGCGGGCGAGCGTGAAGTCGCCGTTGCTGGAACCTATGAACAGGTCGATAAGAACTACACCGATTCCGAGACCGGCGAGACCATCAATCTGGGTCAGGATATCTTCGCGGTCCTGCAAGCGCCCACTAAGGGTATCCAGGAGGCTGCCGACGTCGTTGCGTTCGTCTTATTGATTGGCGGATCGTTCGCAATCATCACCAAGACCAACGCTTTGAATGCCGGCATGAGCCGTGTGATTAAAAAGCTCAAGAACAAGGACATCCTCATCATTCCCATCACGATGACGTTGCTGTCCATTTGCGGCACCACGTTTGGTATGTCTGAGGAAGCCCTGCCGTTCTATGCCATCTTCATTCCCATCATGATGGGTATCGGTTATGACTCGATGACGGCATTCATCATCTGCTTCCTTGGTCCTAACCTGGGATATTGTGCTTCGACCATCGACCCGTTTAATGTTTTGATCGCCCAAGGCATCATTGGCATCGAGGGCAATCCGCAACTGTGGCTGCGCGCCGTTTCTTGGGTCATCTTCACTGCCGTCGGTATCGCATGGGCCATGCGCTACGCCATGCGCGTCAAGAAAAACCCCGAGTCGTCCATTACGTACGAGGACGATAAGCTCAAGCGTATCGAGTTTTCCGTGACCGATGCCTCCATCGAGGAAGAGTTCACTACCCGTCAGAAGCTCGTGCTTATCGATTTTGCTTGCGGTATGGGCATTATCGTCTGGGGTCTTGTTACCCAGGGTTGGTACATGAATGAGATTTCCGCCGTGTTCCTTGGCATGGGCTTGCTTGCCGGTATCCTGGGCGGTCTTGACCAGCAGACGATTGCCGAGGAGTTCGTTAAAGGTCTCGCCGACTTTGCGTACGCCGCCATCGTTATCGGTATCGCTCGCGGTATTCTGGTCATCGCCGAGGGTGGCATGATCATCGACACCATCCTCCAGGCGCTCGCTACTGCGCTCGCCGGTGCGCCCGCCGCCGTCTACACCACGTTTATGTATATCGTCCTTGGCCTGCTCTCTTTGCTGGTTCCCTCGAGTTCTGGCCTGGCGGCACTCACCATGCCCGTTATGGGCCCCCTGACCGAGCTCATGGGCCTCAATCCCGAGGCGGCCGTTACCGCGCTCCAGTTTGCCAACCAGACCATCAACACCATCAGTCCCGTGGCGGGCATGACGGTTGCCGGCCTTGGCGTGGCTAAAATTTCGTTTGGCCAATGGTGGAAGACCATTTGGAAGTTCTTCATCTTCATGGTCGTGTTTGGCTTGGTCATTACTGCCATTTCTGGCATGCTTCCGGCGTAGGTGATTATAATGTCCGATCGTTTGACGGTCCTGACGTCTAAGAGTGTCTTTACCGGTACGGGGGACCTGCCGTTTGAAGGTTTCGTAGCGGTCCGTGACAATCGAATTGAGGCGGTTGGCACCAAGTGTGAGGTAGCTTCGTATTTGACCCAGGCGGACGAGGTAGTTGACCTGGGCGACCGCACCGTCATGCCTGGCCTGATCGATGTGCATACCTTCTATACAGGCTGGGCGCTGCGGACGTTGGGGTCTGATCTGTCCGGCATCGCTGATGCCAAAGAGGCCGTGTCGCTCTTGCGTGCATGGAAAGAAGATCATCCGGATTGCGCGGCGGCTTTTGGCCACAACCTGCCCGAAACGTTGGCATCGGATGCCGAGAACGCAAATACGGCAGCTGTGTTTGACGATTGTTTTGGCGATATCCCTGTCGTCTGCTTTACACCGGGTGCGGAGACCTGCGTTCTCAATGCTGCCGCCAGTGCGCGATACGGCTTCACACCCCAGGCGTGTTATGCCGAGAAGATCTGGCGCATGATGAGCGATTTCCTCGCGCTGCCCGAGGTACGTGCGGGGTATTCGGACTACATGGGCACGCTTAACGAGCGCGGCGTTACCGCCATCAAGGAGATGGCGTTTGACGACTACTACGGTTTTGCCGACGAAATGGCTCGCCGTGAGGAATCTGGTGAGCTGACGGTTCGCGTCTCTATGATGTCGCAGCCGGTGGGTGCCGGTGCAAATCTGTCATATGCTCGCGAGGCACGAGAGCGCTTCCGGGGTCCGTTCGTTCGTTTTTCTGGCTTCAACCGTATGACCGATCGCGGTGTATGGGCGGGGCTTGCCGAGATGATTGACCCCTATGAGGACACGGCCGATGCGGGAGCTGCCGGCAAGACGGTTGTCGAGGAGCCCGAGTGGGATCTGATTGAGAACGAGCTGCGTGCAATTGATGCTGACGGCTTCCGATATTCTTTGCATTGCCAGGGCGATGGCGCCGTTCGTCGCACCGTGGCGCTCTATGCCTCGCTGCCTCGAGACGAGCATGGACGGTTGCTTCGCCGCCATGCGATTACCGATCTCGAGAACTCTGACCCGACCGATCTTGTCGAGTTTGGCAAGTTAGGTGGAATTTGCGAGGTCTATCCGCAGATTCTGACGCTGGACCGGCGCGAGGATTGCCTGTCGATGATGCGTCGACAAATTGGCGAGACGCGACTTTTGCACAGCTGGAATCGCCGCGGCATGGAAGATTCCGGATGCACGGTGTGCTGTGGTACGGATTTGCCACTGCTGATTCCGAGCCTGGGCGAGTCAATCTACAGCGCGTGCGGTGGATACTTCGACGATGGACTGCCCGTGAATGAGGCCAACGCGCTGACGCTTGTCGAGCTCTTGCGTGCTTGGACTGCCGGGGGCGCGTACGATTTGATGCGCGAAGACGAACTGGGTACGCTTGAGGTCGGCAAGCTTGCCGATATCTGCGTGCTCGATCGGGATGTGTTCGACATCGATTATCGCGACGCACGCGATCTTTCGGTTGATATGACGATGTCGGACGGACAAATCGTGTTCGATCGAAATAAGGAGGCATAAGATGTCTGAATCCAAACCGACGCTGCGCCGCGAACAGATTGCGGGCATGAATATCCACTACATCATGTGGTCGCTCGATTACTTCCTTGATGTGCAGCAGCGTTTGGGCTTTGAGTCCATTGAGCTGTGGTGTGCGGAGCCGCATGTGACGCTCGACCACACGGGCTACTTTGAGGCTGAGGTCCTGGCGAAAAAGGCTGCAGACCGTGGGCTTAGGTATCGTACTCTGTGCCCCGAGAATGTTGTCTATCCTTGGCAGTACTGCGCACGCAAACCGCTGCATGAACAGCGCAGCCTGGCGTACTTTAAGCACGGCATTGAGCTTGCCGAGGTACTTGGGTGCGACCGTATGTCCGTCAACTCGGGCTGGGGCGACTGGGACGAGGACCGCGAGGAAGCCTGGAAGCGCAGCCGCGAGCACTTGTCCATTCTGGCGGAGTATGCCGGTGAGCACGGTCTGGTGCTTACGATGGAAAGCCTGCGTCCCGAGGAGAGCAACCTTGTAACGACGGTTTCCGATGCGAAGCGCATGATTGACGAGGTCGCGAGCCCGTACTTACAGCCCATGGTTGATACAACCGCGATGGGCGTTGCGGGCGAGACGCTCGAGGACTGGTTTGCCGCCTTTGGTGATGGGGCAATTCACGAGATGCACTTTATCGACGGTGACCCGTATGGCCATCTGGTGTGGGGCGATGGCAAGCACGATATGGACGCCTTCGTCGCCACGCTTAATGCCCATGGTTTCGATGGCATGCTGGGCCAGGAAATCACGGACGGGCGTTACTACGATGACCCGGCGGCGGCAGATGCCAAGAACATGGCCGCATTCGAGAAATATCTGATTGACTAAAACAACTATCGGCCACGCAGCCAACGTCATTGATTGCGGACCAAACAAGAAAGGAACTGGATATGAACGCACACGATCTGATCAAAGAGGCAATTGCCGAGAAGGGCAAGTTCGACAGCGTCTACTGGATTGCTTGCGGTGGCTCCATGATCGATTTGATCCCGGCTCATGAGCTTCTGCAGCGCGAGGCAACCACCTTCACTTCGTATATCTATACGGCTCGCGAGTTCGATATCATGCGTCCGCGCCGCTTGGGTGAGAAATCCCTGGTCATTGCCTGCAGCCACAGTGGCAACACCCCCGAGGTCGTCGAGGGCTGTGAGATCGCCCTTGCCGCCGGCGCTACGGTGATCGCCCAGACCGACAACGCTGGATCCAAGATTGACTCTGGCAAGTGGACCACGTGGGTCTACCCGTGGGGCGAGGGCGTGCCGCAGGCCGAGGTCCCCGCTGGCATTTCGCTGTCGCTTGCGGCAGAGCTGCTCGATCAGCAGGAGGGCTACGTCGATCTTGCCGATATGTATGCCGGTATCGCCGAGATGGATAAGATTCTTCCCCCGGCACGCGAGAAGGTAAATGCCGAGCTGGGCGATCGTTTTGCCAAGCTTTGCCAGGAGCATGAGTTCTTCTATATTCTGGGCAGCGGTCCCAACTTTAGCCAGACCTACGGTTTCGCTATCTGCTCTCTTATGGAGATGCAGTGGCAGCACTGCAGCTACATCCACTCTGCCGAGTACTTCCATGGCCCCTTCGAGGCTACTCAGGATGGCGTTTTTTACTTCCTGCAGATGGGCTCCAGCGAGTGCCGTGCTATGGACGAGCGCGCCCTGGCGTTCCTTAAGACGCATACCGATACGCTGATGGTGCTCGATGCCAAGGAGTACGGTATGGAAGCCGTGCCGGCGAGCGTCCGTGCCTATCTGGACCCGGTGCTGTTCTACGCCATGAACTGCGAGCTGCGTGCCGCACGCGGCAAGGTGTTTGACCATGATCCCGATTTCCGTCGCTACATGGGCGTCGTCGAGTACTAGAAGGGTAAATACCATGGCATTTAACGTTAACGCGCTCGGATTTGGCGACAACGTCGTCGATCGCTACGAGCATATCCACACCATGTATCCTGGCGGCAACGCGGTGAACTTCGCCGTTTATGCCAAGAAATGCGGTGCCGCACGCTCCGCATACATGGGCATTTTTGGCAATGACGCCGCTGCCGAGCATGTCATTGCAAGCCTCGAGGATGAGGGTATCGAACTTGACAAGTGCGAGCAGATGATTGGCGAGAACGGAGCGGCTCGCGTGACCGTCGTTGACGGTGACCGTGTCTTCCTCGGCTCCAACGAGGGCGGTATCCGTGGCGATGCGCGCTATGTCCTCGATCGCTTTGACCTTTCGTACATGAAGCAGTTCGATGTGGTTCATTCGGGCAACTATTGCTTTACCGAGCGCGAGCTGCCCAAGTTGAAGGCTGCGGGCGTCACGGTCTCTTTTGACTTTTCGGACGACTCCACCGACGAGTACTACGAGCAGATTGCGCCCTACGTCGATTTTGCTTTCTTTAGTGCGGCGGATGCCGCGAGTGAGGACGAGATTCGCGAGCGTCTGGCATGGGTGAAGGGCCTGGGTCCGCGTTTTGTGTCGGCTACGGCGGGCGCCGAGGGCTGCATTGCTTACGACGGCGAGCGTTATTACCGCCAGCTGGCTAAACCGGTAACGGACATGAAGGACACCATGGGGGCGGGCGACTCGTTCCTCACCTCGTTTTTGATGTGCTATCTCGATTCCGCCAAGCGTGGTGAGGATGGCGCCGAGGCCATCGAGCGCGCGCTCGATTTTGCTGCCGGGTTTGCCTCGACCGTGTGCGGCATGGAAGGTTCTTGGGGCCACGGAGCACCAATCGTCGAATAGCTTAAGAAAGCGTACGGCGGTCTGGCTATGAGGCCTTGGACAGCCGATGCAAAACAATAAGCGAAACGCGAAAAGGGGGCTCGTTATGTGGTGGGTCCCCTTTTGAACATTGGAGAAGAGTATGGGTATTAAAGCGTGTGCGGCTGGTTTTTGCTGCGCGGACGTCTATCAAAACATCGGCGTGTTCTATCCGACTGGTAACGGCATTGACTGGGGTATCCATCTTGCACGAATGGGCGTTTCGGTATCCGCCGTGTCGGTTGTCGGCAAGGACGAGTACGGAGACAAGATGAGGGAGGCGCTGGCCGCTGAGGGGTTCGATATCTCACACCTGCGGGTGGAGGATGGCGACACTTCGGTGATGCTCATGGCATTGAAAGACGGCGTCGATCGTGTGCATCTCGAGGCAATCGATGGCGTAATGGAGACATATCGACCGAATGAAGACGACCGGGTGTTTATCCTAGAGCATGACATCATTCATACCGACCTGTTTGGCAATTGTTTGGACCTCCTGCCCGAGTGGCATGATGCGGGCAAGACGGTGGTTATGGACTTCTCGGTGTTCAGCCAGGATCCCGAATATGCCTGCGAGAATCATTTTCCCTACGTTGACTACGCATTTATGTCGTTTGAAGATGACACTCCGGAGCTGCGAGACTGGGTACGTCACGCGCAGGAATTGGGGCCGCGCGTTGCGGTTGCCACGCTTGGCGAGAAGGGAAGCATTGCCTATGACGGTGAGCGCTTCTATGAGTGCGGGATCGTGCCGGCGGAGAAGGTCGTTAATACCGTGGGTGCCGGCGACTCGTATATCGCCGGGTTTACCAAGGGCGTGATCGATGGCCTTGATATTCCGGCGTGTATGAAGGCGGGCGCTGAGCTGTCGTCCCGAGTGATTGGTTCTTTTGAGCCGTACTAGGGTCAAATGCCTGGAAAGGAGTACGAAATGGCTATCGACATGTTGGTCCATCCTATGCTCTACGGCGAGATCTGTACGCCGGGTGATGAGCCTGATGGATTCGGTTTTTGGTCACGAGAATTTGGTATGGGGCATATGGGCCCCATGGATTGGGATGAGCTTCAAGTCGAGATGGACGTCTGCGATGTGCAGAAGAGCGTGCTCATGCCGCTCGATGTAACCACGGCATGCGGAGGGCACTTTGGCACCAATGACCAGATTGCCATGCTGGTTGCCGCACATCCCGATCGTCTGTGGGGATTTGCGAGCGTAGACCCGCAGGTGAGCGGTGCCGCAGACGAATTGGAGCGCGCCTTTACCGAGTTGGGGGCAAAGGGGCTTTGCCTGCATCCTGCAAAGCAGGGTTTTGCCCCCGATGATGCTGTGGCCGAGCCGCTTTACGAACTGTGCGAGCGCTATAACAAGCCGGTGGTTTTCCATGCCGGTATGTCTTGGGAGCCGGGCGCAGAGCTCTCGCGCAGTAACCCGCTTGCATTTGAGCACACAATCGCAACGCATCCAAATGTGCGTTTTAGTTTGACCCATTTTGGCTGGCCCTGGGTGCGCGAGACCGTGGCGATACTGCTCAAGTATCCCAACTGCTACGCGGACACCTCTATCACTTACATCGATTCGCCCGAGGAGATGATGCAGCGTCTTTTCACGGTCGATATGGGGCCGCTGTGGTATGAGCGCGCGCTATCGCACCAAGTGATGTTCGCCAGCAATACGCCGCGCTTCCGTGCATTCAAACTCAAGCGGGCGCTCGATACCGTGCCCATGCGCGATGGTGCGCGAGAAAGGCTCTACTGGGGTAATGCCCTGCGTTTTCTTGAAGGGGATGAGTGAACATGGTGACGCTCGAGACATTGAGCTATCTATCGACTGCTCCGGACCAGTTCATCGATATTACCGAGGACGTGCACGCTGCCATCGAGCGCAGCTCGGTGACCAATGGCTTGGCGGCGATTATTTTGTCGCATACGACCTGCGGAATCGTGGTAAACGAGGGGCTGCCCTGCGTGGAGACGGATCTTATGGAGACGCTTGATCGCATCGCCCCACTCGATGCCCCCTATGCGCATGCACACTTCCTGCCGAGCTATGGAGCCACCGGTAACAACTCCTGTGGGCATATCAAGAGCATGATTTGTGGAAACAGTTGCTTCTTTCCCGTCCAAGATGGCCACATCGTGTGCGGAAGTGCCCAGAACATCTATCTTGCGGAGTTTGACGGTCCGCAGAAGCGAAAAGTGTATGTCGAGGTGCTGGGGGAGTAACGTCCCTGCAATAACCCTATTAAGGAGCACGTTATGTCGTTTCTAACCTCGATGTTCAAGACCGAAAAGCCGGTTATCGGAATGCTGCACCTGCGTCCTCTGCCGGGCGATCCACTGTATTATCCGGGCGGAAGCGTGTCGCAGGTCGTGGAAGCCGCCAAGCGCGATCTCGAGGCGTTGCAGCAGGGCGGTGTCGATGGCATTTTGATTACCAATGAGCTCTCGATGCCCTATGAGCAGCATGTTTCTCCCTCAACCCTTGCATCGATGGGCTATGTAATCGGGGCTCTATCCCATGATCTGTCGACTCCTTGGGGAGCTGAAGCTATTTACGATGGTGATGCCACAATCGAGCTGTGCGCTGCCGTCGACGCGCAGTTCACGCGCTGCAATTTTTGCGGTGCCTGGGCCGGTGATCTCGGGCTGATTAACCGAGATTTCGCTCACACTATGCGTCGCAAGGCGGCGCTGCGCCTGGACGACCTCAAGCTTTTTCACTTCATCACGAGCGAGGGGGAGGTTTATCTCAACGACCGCACGACTGCGGACATTGCCGATTCACTTCTCTTTAATTGCCTACCGGATGCGATGGTCATCGGCGGTTCGGCTGCCGGTCGTGGCGCTTCGGGCGAGCTTGCCGATGAGGTCCGCGAGCGTGTTGGCGAAGTGCCCGTGGTATGTGGCACCGGTTGTCGCGAAAATACCGTGGCTGACGTATTTGCTCACTACGATGGCGCGTTTGTCGGCACGTGCTTAAAGCGCGACGGAAAGCTGGATGCCCCGGTTGATGTTGAGCGGGTGGTTCGTTTTATGGCTGCCGCTCGTACGGCGCGAGGGGAGTAGGCACCTATGGCGCTCTATCTGGGTATTGATATTGGGACAAGCGCCTCTAAAGGCGTTTTAATCGATAATCGATGCAACATCGTTTGCCAAGCCTCTTGTGGACATGAGACGGACAACCCGTGTGATGGATGGTACCAGCATGATGCTGAGGCAGTTTGGTGGGGCGATTTTTGCCGCTTGTCACGCGAGCTGATGGTGCGATCGGGGGTTAATGCGGCGCAGATCGGATGCGTGGGCCTTTCCGCATTGGGTTGCGACTGCGTACCGGTCGATACCGAGTGCAACGCGCTGGCGCCCGCGATTTTATATGGAGTCGATGCACGTTCGAAGCCGCAGATTGACGAGCTTCTTTCCGAATATGGGCCAGATCGCGCACGCGAGCTTTTCGGGCACGATCCCTGTTCGTCAGATATTGCTCCAAAGATCTTGTGGTTTAAGGAGAATATGCCCGAGGTGCACGAACGCGCTGCGAAGTTCCTGACGGCGTCATCGTTTCTGTGCGCGAAGTTGACGGGGCGTTTTACGGTGGACCGTTATTTGGCGGAGGATTTTCTTCCCCTATATGACCGCTACACTTGGAAGGTTGATGCTCGGGAATGTGCTCGTTTCTGCCGGCCTGACCAGATGGCGGAGGTAATGTCGGCTACCGATATTGCCGGGGTGATTACGCAGCGTGCGGCTGAGGCGACGGGGCTCGCGGCAGGGACACCTGTCTTAGTGGGAACGGGCGACTCTGGTGCCGAGGCCATTTCGACGGGTGTATTCCGTCCCGGCGATATGATGGTTCAGTTGGGGAGTACGGCGTATTTCATCTACCTAGCTGATCATATGATCGATGATGCCCGTCTGTGGCCAGGGACGTTTATCATTCCCGGAACTTACGGGATCTGCGCGGGGACCAATACGGCGGGTGCGCTCACATCGTGGCTGCGCCAAGAGCTGTATCGCGACGCCGTAGAGGCCGAGGGCCACGGTGGCCCCGATGCATATTCGGTCATGGCGCATGATGCCGCCGATGTGGCGCCGGGTGCCGATGGGCTCCTGTGCCTGCCGTACTTTGCGGGGGAGCGTACTCCGCTCAACGATCCCGAGGCACGTGGCGTCTTCTTTGGCCTGACCGGAAGGCATACGCGAGCCCATATGGTTCGCGCCGCCTTGGAAGGCGTCGCGTATACCGTTGCATCCCATGTCGACATTATCGAGCGAGAGCATGGACTGCCAATTGGGCGCATTATGCTTGTCGGAGGTGGAACCAAGAATCCAGTTTGGATGCAGGCCATCGCCGACGTATGCGGGCGCGAGGTCTCGGTTGCCAAGGTTACGGTGGGCGCATGCTTCGGTGATGCCATCATGGCAGCTCTCGCAGGTGGCGCCTATGCATCATGGGATGAACTCGCCCGAGTCCTTGGCGTTGCGCAAACAATCGTGCCCGATATGACTGCCCACGAGCTATATGCGTCGCGCCGTCATATCTTTGACGAATTGTATACACGCAACCGTGATCTCATGCACGAATTGGTGTAATGCCGCCGAACTGTACCGCCTTCCAATAGGGACTGCGTTGTGCGATTCGCATGTCCCTTGGCATTTTTGCCCACAGGGGTTAGCGAAGGTCAAAAACAGAGCGCGCATTTGCTAAAACTGCCGATTCGATGCGCTTTATGTCACATTTTTTGAGCGAGGCGATGCGTTCTGAGGTCCTTGTGAGCGATCTGATGAGCAATTGCGCGCTTGTTTCTGTGTTTGGCTCGGCCGGCGCATCGGTCTCGAGCAGTAGACGGTCGAGTGGAATCTGTCGTGCGTATTCGCGTCCTCGTTTAGATGCGAGCATGCGTTCGTTGACGGAAAAATAGCAGCCCGCATTACGCGCGCGGACGAGTTCGTCCGAAGTGCCGCTAAACCAGTGGAAGATGATAACGGGGGAGTCGGAGTTTGGGATGAGTAGTCCATGCGATTCGAGGACGTCCAGTACGGTTCCCGCCGAACGAACGGCGTGAATTGATATTACGCGCCCGGTAAGAGGATGCTGCACGAGCGCATCGCAGAGCCGGTCAAATGTCTGTATTTGTAGCGGCTCACTTCCAGCAAAGCGCGCGGAAAAGTCGAGTCCGACTTCGCCGATGTAGCGCTCTTGGACAGCAACTTCGCAAAGCAGATCGACTTCGGCAGGACCGCAGCGGCCGTCGGCGAGCCACCAGGGGTGGAGCCCAACGCCAGCGATGACGCCTGGTAGGCGACGGGCGCGCTCGTTTGCGGCCGAAAAGTCGCGTGGGTCGACCCCGCAGTCAAAGAGCCCCAGACCCGACGCCGCCGACTCACTGGCTGCAGCATCGGGGCCGAGCATCAAATCAAGATGACAATGCGTGTCAAAGAATTGCGGTTCCATCGCAGGACATCCTGCTAGTCCAGGCGTTGGCCGTCGGCGCGTACGCGCTCGGTGCCGCGCCCGCTGATCTGGCGGATAACCTCGCCGGCGATCATCTGACCCATGATGGGCGGCATAAAACTGGCGGTGCCCAACTCGGTGCGCTCGTGGATATTGGAAGGGTCGCGGGGCTGTGTCTTAACCGATTCCTCGCAGCTAAACAGTACATGTAGGCTCTTGATGCCGCGCTTCTTACATTCTTTGCGCATGATGCGGCTCATGGGGTCACGTACCGTATCGAAAATGTCGGCAAAGCGGAGGCACTCGGGATGGAGCTTGTTGGCCCCGCCCATGGAGCTAACCAAACGAATGCCGTGGTCCTGAGCATATTTGGCAATGGTAAGCTTGGCCGAGATGGTGTCGATGGCGTCGACGACGTAGTCGAGCTTGCCACCCGTCTGCTCCAAAACGCTCGCGAAGAACTCGTCGATGTTGTCGCTCAGCAGGTATTCGGTGCGCTTGATAACGGTGGCGGCGGGATTGATATCGCGAATCATGGCATCCATCACGTCCACTTTGCGCTTGCCGATGGTGCTGTGAAAGGCGATGGCCTGGCGATTGATATTGCTGGGCGCGATGATGTCCTTGTCCAGAATGACGAAATGACCGATGCCGCCGCGGGCGAGTGCCTCGCAGCAGTTGGAGCCCACGCCGCCGCAGCCGAGTACCAGCACCGTGGCGTCAGCGAGCTTGTCGAGTGCCTCGCGGCCCATGATGATCTCGAGCTTGGTGTCGCGCGTCTCGATGGGTGAAGCGGCTATGGTTTCGGTCATGGATATCCTCCGATGGGGAAGCGAATCGTGTTTTAGCTATCGCCATTATAGGTATTATTGCGATTCCATTTGAGCCCTTGGAGCTTGTTGAAATGGGATCGGGATTCGCATAAGACTGAAGCAGATGGCACCCGTTGCAGCGGGTTGGCCAACTCCGAAACACGTTTATGGCGTGAGAAGTGGCCGTCTTCGCATTACGCGGGGGTGGCTATTTTTTTTGAGTGTAAGATTAGACAATTAGACAAACATCTAAATATCGAGTATAGTGTGTGCGTCATGAGAGATGATGAGAGGAGGTCTTATGCCGGGAGAGGGTTTTAAGGCGCTTGCCGATCCAACGCGACGGCGCATTTTGGAGTTGCTGCGCGAGGGCAATTGCACGGCGGGGGAGCTTGCCGAGCATTTCGATATCAGTAAGCCGTCGCTGAGCCATCACTTGGCGACGCTCAAAAACGCCGGGTTGGTGACCGACGAGCGCCATGGCCAAAACATCGTTTACAGCTTAAACACCACCGTCATGCAGGACTTGATTGGCTGGTTTATGGGCTTTACAAACACGGAAGGTGATAAGGATGAATAACGAAAACAAGGGCATTCACCCCACGGGGGTATCGTCGCGCGTGTGGATTGCGCTGGTCGTTCTGTGCGTTGCCAATGTCGTAGCGCACCTCATGGTGATGCCGAGCTTGCCTGCACAGATTCCCACGCACTGGGGCGCGAACGGCGCCGTCGATGGTTGGGGTCCTAGCTGGATGGCCTCCGCGCTCGGCGTGCTGCCTCTGGCGCTTCTCGCAATGTTCTGCGTGGTGCCGCGCATCGATCCCAAAGGTGAGGCATATCGAACCTCGGGCAAGTTCTATCAGGGCTTCGTAATCGCCTTCACCTTGTTCATGTGCGCCATAAGCTGGCTGGGAGAGCTTACGGTCTGGGGCGTGGTGCCGGCGGTCGGTTCGGTCAACGTGCTGATTTCCGGTGCTATCGGTTTGCTGTTCATCGGCGTAGGCAACTACTTACCGCGTGTGAAGCAGAACTATACGCTCGGTATCAAGACGCCTTGGGCGCTTGCCGATCCCGAGAACTGGCGCCGTACGCAGCGTTTTGGCGGCGCCTGCTTTATGGTGCTGGGTATTGGCCTGATTGTGATGGGCGTGGCAGGTGCGGTGCTTTCGAGTGAAGTCGTTGCCGCGGTGATTGCGGTTCTGGCGTTTGGTTCAGCCGGAGCTGCCTACGTCTATTCGTATCTGCTGTGGCGTAAATCGCAGCGAGCCGTTCGCTAAGCTTGCGGAAAACTAGCGTACGCAGTTCATAGTATGTTCTGGGGGACTTTTCCCAGGTAGTATTAGGGGGTGTGGGCAACCATGCCCCTTTTTCGTTAAGTTTCAGAGCTGGTTTCCTCATTTCGTTTCCACTAAAGCGAATCAAGAATAGGGAAACAGCAGGTAGAAAGGATAAAACAGGCAAATGGCGGAGTTTATCTACCAGATGTATCAGGCTCGCAAGGCCCATGGCGACAAGGTGATTCTTGACGACGTGACCCTGAGCTTCTATCCCGGTGCCAAGATCGGCGTCGTGGGCCCCAACGGCATGGGCAAGTCGACCCTGCTCAAGATCATGGCCGGTATCGAGGAGGTCTCCAACGGCGATGCCAGGCTCACCCCTGGCTACACCGTGGGCATCCTGCAGCAGGAGCCGCCGCTCGACGACGACAAGACCGTCATCGAGAACGTGCGCATGGCATTTGGCGACATGATCGCCAAGGTCGATCGATTCAACAAGATCGGCGAGGAGATGTGCGACCCGGATTGCGACATGGACGCCCTCATGGCCGAGATGGGCAAGCTCCAGGACGAGATCGATGCCGCCGACGGCTGGGATATCGATTCCAAGCTCGGCCAGGCCATGGACGCCCTGCAGCTGCCCGATTCCGACATGCCGGTCAACGTGCTTTCCGGCGGCGAGCGCCGTCGCGTGGCCCTGTGCAAGCTACTGCTCGAGGCTCCCGACCTGCTGCTGCTTGACGAGCCCACGAACCACCTGGACGCCGAGTCGATCCTGTGGCTCGAGCACTTCCTGCACAACTACCAGGGCGCGGTGCTTGCCGTCACGCACGATCGCTACTTCCTGGACAACGTTGCCGAGTGGATCTGCGAGGTCGACCGCGGCCACCTTTATCCCTACAAGGGCAACTACTCCACGTATCTGGAGACCAAGGCCGCCCGTATCGAGGCACAGGGCAACCGCGACGCCAAGCTCGCCAAGCGCATGGAGGCCGAGCTCGAGTGGGTGCGCAGCTCGCCCAAGGCCCGTCAGGCCAAGAACAAGGCCCGTCTGGCCCGCTACGAGGAGATGGAGGCTGAGGCGCGCGCTAGCCAGAAGCTCGACTGGACTGACATTCGCATCCCTGTCGGCCCGCGTCTGGGCAATAAGGTGCTCGAGGCCCATCACCTGCACAAGGAGTTCGACGGTCGCGTGCTCATCGATGACCTTTCGTTCACCCTGCCGCGCAACGGCATCGTGGGCGTCATCGGCCCCAACGGTGTCGGTAAGACCACGCTGTTCAAGACGATTGTGGGTCTGGAGCCGCTGACTTCGGGCGAGCTCGAGGTGGGCGAGACCGTCAAGATTTCTTACGTCGACCAGAACCGTTCCGGCATCGACCCCGATAAGAACCTGTGGGAGGTCGTCTCGGACGGCCTGGATCACATGATGGTCGGCGAGACCGAGGTTCCGAGCCGCGCGTACGTGGCGAGCTTTGGCTTTAAAGGCCAGGACCAGCAGAAGCGCGCTGGCGTACTCTCCGGTGGCGAGCGCAACCGTCTGAACTTGGCTCTTACGCTCAAGCAGGGCGGCAACCTGCTGCTCCTCGACGAGCCCACGAACGATCTTGACGTCGAGACGCTGTCCTCGCTCGAGGCGGCGCTGCTCGAGTTCCCGGGCTGCTCGGTGGTCATTAGCCACGACCGCATGTTCCTGGACCGCGTCGCCACGCACATCCTGGCGTGGGAAGGCACCGACGAGAACCCGGGCAACTGGTATTGGTTCGAGGGCAACTTCGAGGCCTATCAGGCCAACCGCATCGAGCGCCTGGGCGAGGACGCAGCCCAGCCGCATCGTATTCACCGCAAGCTCACGCGTGACTAGTAGCAAGTAGAAAGGCCGCCAGCAAGGGCGGCCTTTCTTGTAGCAATTGCACTGCAGCTATGCCCTGGCTGCTGGTTTGATTCATAATCAAAGTCATCTCTTTGGGATTAAAGCCCGTTTTTGCTATGAGTGATTTTCTAATTCCGTTTAAAACGTAAAGACGTATTGGGTTACAAGGACATAAGCAAATCGAATTGAAATATAACCAGTGCTGTAACGTTACAAAAAAGGTTATAGAATAGGAGTATCTTATAAGTCGCTCCTCTAGAAAGAAGAACATATGCTTTCGCGTCGTCGTTTTCTGCAACTTGTCGCGTCTTCAATTGTCGCCTTAGCCGCACGTCCGAAAGAGGTTTTTGCTTCGACGGGCAATATTGATGGTGAGCAGATACAATTTACTTCAGAAATTGCGCAAGAGCTTGCCGATAAATATATAAAGGGACTCCTCGGCTCTTCGTATACGCCTTCTGACCCTATTCCTTTTGTAGACGTTGATGGGTCCCCGCTTGGCTACATTGTTCCGGTTGTGACATTCAATAGAGCCGCGGGCTATTTGGTTTTAGATGCTTCAGATGATGAAATACTTACGGGATATCGTTTTGGAGACGGCTTAGTCAGCCCTATGGATCGGGGAGGAGATCTTGGTGTTGAGTCTTATTCTTTCAATAACCCAGTCGTAATGATCAATCCATTCGAATTCGGTGTGCAATCTTTGGACGGTTCAATAACAACAAATTGCGGAAGAACAATCCCGGCTGTTTCCATAGAAGGACGGCCTGTCGTTTTATCGAATAAACCTTCAAGCTGGAACGATGTCGTAATTTACGCAACTCAAATGCAGGATTACACAGTATCTGGATTTCGTTCCATTTCTCAGTTTATGTCATATGATGAAAGCGAGATTAAGAGGCTTACTGCCCACTATGCTTGTATGGTGACCGCTTTTTCGAACGTTGCGGAACTGTATGGCATTGCCAATTTATATAGCGACCCTTCGCAATATATGCAGATATGGAATTACACCAATACCCATGCTCTTTCCGCTGAAGAACAGACTGTTCCCGGCGTTGTTTTGGGCGGAACGCCGATATCAACCTGTGCAACGGGGTTTACAAATTACTGCGCAAGCAGAGGAAGTGCTCTTATCGCCCGCACTGTCTCCTCTCCGGCTATCGCGAGCATTCAAAATGAGATTAACTCTAATAGACCGAATGTTTTACATGCGAGTTTGTACAACGGATCAGCCCATTCTGTAACAGCGGAGGCTTACGCCACACTTACTGGTAAGAAAACTGGAGAGACAAGGCAGATGATTGGCATAGCGGACGGCTGGAATTCATCTTTATCCTTCCTGAAGTATGATCAGAGCTATTATGCGTGGACTTATGGAACGACTTTTTCGAAGTAGGGCGATTCGTCTAGCTCTGTCTTTGGTGCTGATGGCTTCATTGGTGGGCTGTTCAACAAAGGAAGAGATATCGCGCGGAGGTTCCGGAGAAGTGACTGCGACAGACTCAGGTTCATTAGAAATAGCTGGCGGGCATGCCGATGTGATGTTACAAGGAAAAGGCGTGCTTAGGTCGAATGATGCTGAAGACGCTGTCTGCTCAATAGAGGATTTGAAGACAGGTGAAACTGCATCGTACCGAGTTTCAGATAATGCTGCGAATATGATTGAGTCGATACCGACCGGAGCGCAGGTTTCTTTTAGATACTTTGCTCCGCAACTTGAGGATGAGCTTGCTTCTCTGGTGTCTATATGCGCCGATGACAACTAAAAGGCCTGAATTCAAACGGCCTCGGATGGTCAATTGGCTATCCGAGGCCGTTTTTTACTCGACCGGGGCTTCGACCTTGTCGATGGCCCAGGTGGCTCCGAGGCCGCCGGTGGTGTTGCGGCGAATGCGTACGGTGACTTCGTGGCGTTTGCCGGCCTGTGTGTAGCGCAGGGGGAAGCACGCGCGGTTACGGCCGGCCTCGATGGTACCGCGCTCGCGAGCGATCCAGTAGTACTCGCCGACGATGCCGAGGGTGTCAGCGCCGTAGGGGAGATAAGTCGACAGCTGGTGCAGCAGCGGGCTAGGGCAGAAGACCTCGGTCGCGAAATCGATGGGGAAGTCCCCGGGGATGGTCGGTGCTGCGGGAGCGGGGGCCGGTGCTGAATTGGGGACCGGAGTCGGTGCAGGTGTGGGAGCCTGGTCACAGGCGGGTGCGGATGCGGACTCAATGACAGGTGCAGACTCAGATGCCGCTTCTGGCTTAGCTATGGAATCTGTCGGTTCCACGGAGATGGACGTGTCTTCGGTCCCGGTTTTGGCATCGGCCTGCGGAGTGTCCTCTGCCTCGACGTTCGGCTTGGCCTCGACCGGCGTGGATACCATGGTGGTGATGCCGGCGTTGGCGTTCTCGGGGTCGTAGACAACCGTGAGCGAGATGGCAGGCTGGGGCGCCTCGGGCTCCGGTGTTGCCTCGGCAGCATCTTGATCCGCGAGCTCGTCGGACTGATTGTCCTCGGTGTTGTCGCCAAAGGCATCGTGGTTCTGGAACACGGGCGCCTCGGGCTGGCCAGCCGCCTCTTCGGTTGTCGACTTGGATGCCTCGTTGAGCTCCACAGCGGCTTCCTGCTCTGGCATGACTTCGGGATCGGTCATGGCGGCGATTTCGGTTTCGGCTTCCGCTGCCACCTCAATAGCGACTTCGATCTCTGTCTCGGGCTCGGGCTCCGGCACAGCTTCAACCGCGGCTTCTGGTTCGGGACGCTTAACGTGCTTGGGGCGCACAGCCTTGAGGTCCTTCTCACCGCGCTTTTTCTTTTTGTAGGACTGCTTAGCGCCCTTGGCGGTCTTGGGCTTGTCCTCGCCCTTGGCAAGGGCGGCATCCCAGGCCTCGTTGGCGATGACGGTGGCATACAGGCGACCGCCCTTAAAGACGGTCAGCTTAATGCAGTCGTCAAGCTCTTCGAGCAGCTCGCGCGTGGATTCGAAGCCCAGGTCATAAGCGGTCATGTCGCCAGCGGCGAGCGCCTCTTCGACCTGCGTCATAAACGTTTGCTTGCCGCATCCAATCGCATCGCGCAGCAGGCGATACAGATAGATGTGGTTGCCCAGTGAAAGCGTGGGCCTAACTATTGTCTTGCTCATGGCAAATCTCCTCTTTACACATGTAAAGCATCTTACCATCGCATGGCGCTCGCCATGGCGGCGCCCAAGGCAAACGGGCGCGAACCGCTGTCGATTCGCGCCCGTTATACAGGTCGGTTATCTATGAGAGGCAAATGTGCCTAGTTGCCCGATGTCGCGCCTTGGCTTGAACTGTCAGATGCCGTGCCGGACGCGGTTCCGCTCGAGCTGTTGGTGTTGCTGTTGTCGGTAGATCCCGTACTCGGTGTATTGCCATTCGCCTGGTCGCCCGTGCTCGGTTGAGAGCCGTCAGTCGTTTGACTTGAGTCAGTCGTGCCGGATTGCGTGCCGCTGTTGTTCGCAGAGGAATCGACGCCCTGCGATTGGTTTTGGGTGTTCGAGGACGAATTGGCAGAGGTAGAACTGTCTTGCGTATCGTCCGTCTGTGCCTGCTGATCCTGCGACTGGGTGTTGCCATTTGCATCGCTCTCGGTCGTGCGCGACGACAGGATTGGCTCGGGACGCTCGCCCAGACCCTCACCGGCAGTGGTGATAAGGATGGCGCCGGCGCAGGCGATGACCGCGACGATGGCGATAGCGATCGAGAAGACGATGACCTTCTTTTGCGTCTGGCTGCGCTCAGCCGCCGCCTTGGCGCGCAGGCTGTTGGGAGCGACGCGCGCCGTGGTCGCGCGTCCCGCAACCTGGCGCATCTCCTGCGTGGTTGCGGCGCCACCTAGGTGCTCCTCGACATTGGGCTCAACGGGCTCGTAGGCGCCGGTAGGGTAGTCGACAGCGGCATGCGTGCCCTTGATTGCTTCGGCGCTGGCGGAGATAAAGTGGCGATAGACCTGCGAGGACACAACAGTGATGACTGAGCTCACAGCGGCACCAATCACCGAGCCGGCAATGCCGATCTTTGAAGCAAGCGCCACGCTCGTGGCGGCAGCTGCGGCGCCGGCGATGATCTGGGGAATGGAAATGTCATCGAACAGGCCCTTTTTGGGCGCGATGGCCATGGTCTGTCCGATGGAATGGTTCTCGTGCACGCCGTTGTTGAGCGCGGCCGGTGTCATGACGCGCGTGCGCGGCGCGTCGGTGTACTTGGTTGCCATACGGGGTCCTCCCGGTGTAAATCTGCTTCGTTTCGTGTAGCCATCAGGGTACCCACCAGATGTGAATCGTACGTGACATTTAACAGATACCATCAACTCATCAAGGGGGCCTGCTGTCTTTGGTGCAATAGCTTGATGCTAAACTGGATTTATGTTTGCGAGGTGGTTTACGTGATGTACCCGTATATGACATTCGAAGATGGAACCGAGGTCATTCATTCTGACCTGATTACAGATGGCGATATCGAAAAGGTTATCGTGCATTTTGAGCGACCGACGGCAGAGGGCTTCGACTCCGCTCGTTGTGAGTTGCCTTCCTGTTCGTGGACTGACTGGGAAGGGCATTTTACTCAGAGTGAAAAACGAGCTTTCGAAGAGTGTCTGAGCAAATAATTTAGATTAGTTCGAGTTTAGTTCGAATAAAGAAGCTGAATGCGATGACCTAAAGCGTATGCATTTTTAGTATTAGATGCGTATGAAATGGAGGATGTGAATGGATGAGCTAATAGACTTTAAAAAACGATTTCTCAAGAATGGCGAGCTGGTTTCAATTCCAAAAAAGGAAAGCTATAAAAGAATCATGCTGCTATGGGCCGTCTCTTTCTTTGAATTAAATACAAGTTATACGGAGCTTCAGGTTAATCGTGTGCTGTCACAGCTCTATCCTGATTATGCCGTGTTGAGGCGGTACTTGGTTGATTATGGATTCCTATTAAGGGATGAACGAGGCCTGAAATACGAGGTTAATCGTGATGTTCACGGTATTGAGAGCTAGCCGTCCGGTTCGGGTCCTATATATTGCTAGAGGGATAAGCGAAATAGGCAATTGGTGTGCGAATATTGCTTTGCCAATGCTGATTTACGAGGTAACTCACGATGTTTCTGCAACTGCTTTGATGGTCTGCTGCAGATTTGCCCCCTCTCTGTTTTCAGTTGCGCTCGCGCAGCTGCCTCAGAAGATGGGTATCGGGACACTGCAGGCCATGAGATTGGCAGACTTAATTCGCGCGGGATTATTCGTTTGCTATATTTTTGTTGATAGTAAATGGAGTATGTTTGCTATTACGTGCGCGGTATCGCTTTGCCGAACGGTAGAAATGCCCTGCTTTTACTCGTTGTTAAGAGCCAATACGAATAGTATCAATCGCGACGTAATTAATAATTCGTTTGGGTTCCTGCAGAATTTGATGATGGTTCTGGGGCCAGTTGCCGGCGGTTTTGTTGTCGCTCAATTTGGGGCGGAGGCTGTTCTTGCATTAGACGCGCTTTCTTTTGCCGCGTCGTTCTGGTTGCTGCGAGATGTTCCGTCGATTATCGAGGTTAATGATAAAGAGGGAATAAGCAAAAATGAAAAAAACAGGACTGCATTTAGTGATCTTAGCGCGAAGCACTTGGCAATTGGTTTCCTATTAATCGATATTTCTAGTGGCGTGGCATTCGGCTCTCTGAATTCTCTTTTGCCAGCTATAGCGCAATTGCAATTTGACTCGTCATCGATACAATACGGATTCCTTCAGAGTAGTCTTACAATCGGACTGTTGTTCGGAAATACAATATATGGTCGTTTAATCAGTGGTTCCGATTGCGTTAAATCATATTGTTTTGTGACGTATCTTGCGCTCGGTGCGTATCTGGCGTTTGGCTATCGCTATGCGTCTGGGATATCGTTTATTTTCCTTTTTATCGTCGGTGCCGGAAACGCCATTCAAGATGTGCTTCTCATAACATCGCTGCAGGATTTGGCGAGAGACGGATCTGAATCGATAAGCCTGTTTTCAATTAGGGAGTCTTTGCAATCGGTTGCTGTTGTTATTTCAACACTTCTTGTTTCGCTGTTCACGAGCATCGCGATGTTCTCAATTCTCGTTACAGGACTTGGTGTATTTTCAATTATGATGGTAGTTGTGTTTCAATTGAATTATTTGCGAAAGATGTGACGTTGATATGCCTAAAACGCTTTTAGTATTTCCCCCAGGATGGAGTCCAGTGGGGCCGTATCTTGCCTTGCCTGTTTTGAAGTCATATCTTCAAGAGGTTGAACAATACAAAGTTGACATTGTTGACTTAAACGTGGAATTTTACGATGACCTCCTATCTTTTAGACATGTCGAAGAGTGCTGTAAAAGGTATCGGGAATCAAAGGATTCGTTTAGTTCGAATGTTCAATTAACAATCGAGTTGATACAAAAGTCGGCACTTAATGTTGACGAGGCAAAAGATATTTTCAGATCGAAGAGATACTTTAATCTAAAAGAAAGACAATATGCTGAAAACATTTTTAGAAATGCACTCTATATCATAAATCACGTCTCATATGGAGTTAAATACACGTTCAACTCCATAGATCTGCCCTATGATTATTATTCGACACCAGAAATAATGAAATCGCTTGCAGATACCTTGCATAATCCGTTTATTTCCTTCTATGAAACTGCCTTTCTTAAGCGTATTCAGAGGGAAAAAATCGAGTTTATTGGGATTTCGGTGAGCGGCTGTTTCCAATTGATTTCTGCAGTTACGTTAGCGAAACTGATTAAGGAAGAGTGTCCATCTGTTAAACACGTCTCATTGGGCGGCAATTACATTACTCGTTTAGCAGATGACTGCATGAAAGAATGGCATCCCTTTTTTGAATACATTGATTCGATAATGATGTATGACGGCGAAGAGCCGCTTGCACGTCTTCTTGAGGCTCTTGACTCTGGTGATGACAATCTCGACTGTGTTCCAAACCTTTGCCATGCTAAAGGTGGAAAGATATATAAAAACCATCGGATTGAGCAAACATTTATCAACGATACAGTTCCCGATTTCGATGGCTTCGCCCTTTCTAAATACTTCATGCCTGAGTTAATAATGCCGGTTTATTCCTCTAGGCAGTGTTTTAATCATTGCGCCTTCTGCACCATTCCCGGTGCTACCGGTGGTTGTTACCGAAAGATGCCTATATCGAGAGTATTTGAAATAATGTGTCGGTTAAATGAAAAATACGGCACGAGAGTTTTCTCTTTTGTGGATGAAACATTCGAAGGCAAAAGAATGGAGCAACTCGCGGATGAAATAAACGCATCGGGAAAAACGTTTTTCTGGCATGGAGAAACGAGGTTCTCTCCAACCCTAAGTACAGAAGTTTTTAACAAGATATACCAAAGTGGATGTAGGCAGATTCAGTTTGGCCTCGAGTCATACAACCAAAGAGTTCTTGATCTAATGAAGAAGAACACGAGAGTTGATTGGATTGATCGCAATATCCATGATTGTCTCAATGCGGGTATTCCTGTTCATCTATTTTTTATGATTGGCTTTCCGACCGAAACTAAAGAAGAGGCTCTGAACACCTTAGCTTATACAGAGAATGTTTTGAATTATTCAAAACAGGTATGTGGTGTTCCATATTCCACGAGAGGATTTACGAATTTTAGTCTCGTTATGGGGTCGGATGTTTGGAATCATCCCGATAAGTATGGTGTCTCTGTAATGCCGAAGTCCCAATATGAGGATTTGCGCCTCGAAGTGGATTATGTTTCAGGCACTGGTTTAACTTTAAATGAAGCAAAATCCTTATCTGATGAGCATCATATTGATTTTTATATGCAAGAGGTCATAAACGGTAGCGACACAATTGACTTGCCCCAGCGCCTTCATATTTCAGAGGTGACCTGGATCCTAGATTCTATTCACGCTGTCAGGTATAAGGGACATTTGACCAAAGTAAAGCGACGGCTAACTAGTCTAAATCCAGCTGATCGAATCTGGCTGGATTCCAAGACCTCTGTCGTGCTCGTTGAGCCATTTGCCTACTTCTATAATTCTGAATACCATCATGTCTATGCTGTTTCCCAGTTGGTATACCTTAAGTTGGCCCGTTTATTGGAGGCCGATTGTAGCATTTCTCTTATTCTTGATCAGGGCGACCTCGAGCTGACAAGGGCGATAGAAGAACTGTTGCATTATGGATTGCTGAATACAAATATCGATGCCGATTATGTAATGCACGATAATGGTTTTCAATTGGTTAAAAGTTCGTTTGTTAAAGAAGTCGGACGCTCAAAAGAGGGGTTAAGAGTACTGCTGAGTTGTGCCACCCATAGAATGTGTGCGGTTAATGATTTTTCGTTCGCTTTGCTTTCGTTGTTTGAAAAGCCGATTACTAAGAACGAGGTGTGCGACATTTTGAAAAAAGAGGGACGGTTGATTTTCAATCTCAGCGCAACAGCCTGAACGGACCCCGCGTTTCCGCAGC
>DXZT01000021.1:0-10618 GCA_019419545.1 Collinsella sp.
CATTTCCCGATGTCCAAGAAATGGGAGGCAGTTCACTGTCCCCTTTGTGGTGGTTTTTGGCGCGGATGGGTTAGTTGAGGGCGGCTTGGGCTAGGCGGGCTTCGGCGGCCTCCTCGGTGACGCCCAATGCCACGGCGAACTCCTCGATGGAGCGGCGCTTGGCTTCCTTGAGTACACGCATATAGTAAGAGCTGGGCTTTTTATCGGCTTCCTCGGCCTGGCGAATGCGGTGCATCATGGTCTTTGCCACGCGGACCGTCTCGGGCGCGCCCAGCTTGAGCTGCTGCTTAAAGTGTGTCTCTTCAAGCGAGCTGTTGCGCTCGGTAAAGGTGTCGCACTCCAGCTCGTCATAGTGGCTCAGCAGATGCTCGGCATCTTGCTGAGAGATGGCGGCATGCAGACGGTCGGCCTGCGCCACGGGGTACATAAGGATCGTCTGCGCATGCCCCTGCTTGGCCTCGAGCAACAACATGGGCTGCGGCGTGTCGTCCCTAAAACCGACGACGGTGCAGACTCCCTGACCCGGATGAATGACGTGTTGACCGATTGAGAACATGCTACCTCCAACTTATACGAATTTACGTATGTCTAGAATAACACGCTGACGTGCGCAAATCCTCGCTTTATGCAGGAAAAGCACACAACTCTGATAGGTAAGAGTATTCGATAAAAGACACAGCTCATTCACACCTTTATGCATTTTCAACGCGTGCATAATCTGCAGGCAGACCGGCATCTTTGAGTGACTCCATACAAGCTGTAGTCAATTTTGTGCATATGCAATTTCGATTGGCTTTACCCTGCGACAGTGCCCCTCGCTTGTGATAGAGTGCTACAAACTCTGGCTTTTGCCCTACGAGTGACCAAGAGCTCGGGGGCTTTAACACAAGGAGGATCTATGCCCGAGAAGATTGAAGAGCTGGTACGCGCTGCGCTTGCTGCGGCCCAGGAGGCCGGCGACCTTTCCGCATTTGAACTTGACGATTGCGCTATCGAGCGACCGGCTGACACTTCTCATGGCGAGTGGACCTCTACCATGGCCCTGAAGTCCGCCAAGCTGGCCCACTGCGCCCCGCGCAAGATCGCCGAGGCCATCGTTGCCCATATGCCCGAGGATCCCGCGATCGAGAAGGTTGAGATCGCAGGCCCCGGTTTCATCAACTTCTACCTCTCCGTTGCCGTCAAGAATGCCATCTTTGGCGAGGCTCGCGAGAAGGGCATGGACTTCGCTAAGTCCAACGTCGGTGGTGGCCTGAAGACCCAGGTCGAGTTCGTTTCCGCCAACCCCGTCGGCCCCATGCACATCGGCCACGGCCGCTGGGCCGCGCTGGGCGATTCGCTCTGCCGCGTTATGGACCACGCCGGCTATGAGATCCAGCGTGAGTTCTACATCAATGACCACGGCTCTCAGATGAACACCTTCGGCAACTCCATCAGCACGCGCTATATGCAGCTTGCCGACATCATCGCCAAGCAGGGCGTTGATATCGACGAGGCTCACAAGCTGCTGATCGCCGACCGTGACGCCTTTGTTGCCGACGAGAACGACGAGCACCCCGAGACCCATCCGTATCAGGACAACTTTGCCGAGACCTTGGGCAAGGACTCTTACGGCGGCGACTACATCATCGACGAGGCCGCCGAGTTCTGGCGCACCGACGGCGATAAGTGGGTCAACGCCGATCCTCAGGAGCGCATGGAGAGCTTCCGCGAGCGCGGCTATGTAAAGATGGTCGATAACATGCGCGACCTCTGCCACGCCGTCAACTGCGACTTCGATCGTTGGTACTCCGAGCGCTCGCTGTACGTGAAGGACACCGAGGGCGAGACCGCCGGTACCTCCGCCGTCGACCGCGCTTTTGAGAAGCTCGACAAGATGGGCTACCTCTACACCAAGGACGGCGCCCTGTGGTTCCGCTCCACCGATCTGGGCGACGACAAGGACCGCGTCCTGATCAAGTCCGACGGCGAGTACACCTACTTCGCCTCCGACGTCGCCTATCACTGGGATAAGTTCCAGCGCGTCGATCACGTCATCGACATCTGGGGCGCCGACCACCACGGTTACATCGAGCGCGTACGCTGCGTCTGCGACGCTCTTGGCTATCCCGGCAAGTTTGAGGTTCTGCTGGGCCAGCTCGTCAACCTGCTGCGTAACGGCAAGCCCGTCCGTATGTCCAAGCGCAAGGGCACCATGGTGACCCTGCAGGAGCTCGTCGACGAGGTCGGCTCCGATGCCGCTCGCTACACGCTCATCTCCAAGAGCTCCAACCAGATGGTCGACTTCGACATCGAGGCCGTTAAGAAGCGCGACAACTCCAACCCGGTCTATTACGTGCAGTACGCTCACGCCCGCGTGTGCTCCATCCTGCGCCGTGCCGCCGACGTTACCGCCGAGCAGGCCGACGAGATGGGCATGAAGGCCGTTGCCGCCAAGGCCATCGGTGAGAACGTCGATTACTCGCTGCTGACCGACCCGACCGAGCTCGCCCTTTCGCGCAAGCTCAACGAGCTCACCGACCTGATCGCCAGCTGTGCTCGCGACCGCGCTCCGTTCCGTCTGACCCACTTTGCCGAGGAGCTCGCCGGCGACTTCCACAGCTTCTACGCTGCCTGCCAGGTTCTGCCGAGCGAGGGCCGTCCCGTCGACCCCGAGCTTTCGCGCGCCCGTCTGGCAGCTTGCGACGCTGTCCGCGTGACGCTCGCCCTGGTGCTTACCCTCGTTGGCGTTTCCGCGCCCGAGCAGATGTAATCTGCGGGTCATTTGACCGTGTAGGTTTGGTTTAACTGAGCCCTATAAGCCCGATCCCCTACGGAGGTCGGGCTTTTTTCGCAAACGCCGACGTATTGATGAATTTGGAACTGCTGGAAATACGAAACTATGCCGGTTTACTACGATGAATTGAGGAATTCTAACCACGCCGGCGTTTTGCTAAAAAGTGCAAGGCGTCTACCTGCGGTTTTAGTTCAACAAGTTTCGGAGTGGTCGCGGTTGAGCGATTCATCGTAGTAAACCGCCATAGTTTTGGCGGAGGCAGTCAGATTTGTGGGTGGCAAACAAAGAGTGTCCCTTTTGACTAATCGTTTAAGAACGTCCCCCCAATGACTAAGTTGCAGGTGGCGGCGGTTGTGTTACACTAACGCTGCGTAGTTGACGCAATCATCTCGATACAGATCAATGATGTCCGTCGTTTTGAACGGAACTAGACTGTTTAGCCGCCCTGAAGGTTTATGCAGGGAGCATGTGATCACAGGGCTTGAAAAGAAAGTTGAGCAAACACTGTGTCTGATCAACAGCAAGAAAACGAAATAACGACGACGCAGGCCGCTCCCGCTGTACCGGTTGCGTCGGACCAGGTCGCGGCGCCCGCGCAAGCCTCGGCTCCTGAGACGCCTAAGGCTGCTTCGACGCCTATGCCTGTAGCGGCTGAGAAGGCCGTGCCTGCAACTGGTGAGGAGGCTGCTCCGGCAAAGCCCAAGCGCACGCGCCGCACGGCCAAGCCTGCCGCTGACGGCGAGGAGGTCACCAAGCCAAAGCGCCGTACCACGCGCACGACGCGCGCCAAGCTCACCGTTGCAGCTGACTCCTCGGCGCCGATTTCCGATGAGGTCGCGCAGGCACGTGCGTTGGCGCAGATTAGCGAGGCTCAGGTGGTGCGCGCCCGCCGTCGTGCTGCCGAGCGCGAGGCCGCGGCTCTGACCGAGCTTGCAGCTCCGTCTGTGCCCGAGACGCCTGCCGCCACCGAGACTCCTGTCGCCGACCAGCCGACCGAGAAGCCGGTACCGCGCACACGCCGTCGCACGGCTGCTAAGGCCGAGCAGGTTGCTGAACAGGTAACCCCCGAGCTCGCTGAGGCTTCGGTCCGTTCCGCGGCAGGGGAGGGCACATCGCCTGTTGAGCCCGCTGCGCCTGTCGAGGCCAGCGAAGTTCCCGTTGTCGATCCGGCTTTGCGCCCGCACCGCCGCGGTCGCAAGCCCAAGGCCTTTGTCGAGGCCGAGAAGGCCGCAGCCGCAGCCGCCGCCGCTCGGGATGCTGCGGCGACCGCCAAGTCCTCAACTGCTGCCGATGCACCCGTCCAGGATGCTACGACTTCCAAGGCCGTTTCTGCCGATGCCGAGCCCGCCGACGTCCGTCCCGGTCGCAGCCGTCGCACTGCTGCTAAGCGCACGTCCAAGGCTAAGGCTGCCAAGAAGGGTGCGTCCGAGGATTCCGCCGAGACGACCGCCGATGCATCGACTGATGCCGTCGAGCCCCAGGACGTCGAACGGCCTGCATCCGAGAAGCCCAAGCGCGCTCGCAAGAAGTCCGTTAAGGCTAAGGCCGCCGAGCAGCAGGTTGATGTCGAAGCGCAGGTTGATTCTGGCGCCGAGGCCAATGACGCCGCTGCGGCCAATGTTGACACCGCCGCAACCGATGGTGCCGCCCCCGCCGAGGGCGAAGACGGCGCTCGCCCCAACCGTCGCCAGCACAAGCGCAACGAGGAGCGCAACGAGCGCAAGGACGAGCGCAACAACGACCGTCGCAACCGCCAGCGCGATCGCAAGCAACGCAACAAGGAGCGTAATGCCGCTCCCACCGAGCCCACGCTTTCGCGCGAGGAGCTCGCTGCCATGAAGGTCGCCGAACTTCGCGAGAAGGCCAAGGAGTTCGAGATCGAGACGACCGGCAAGAAGAAAGCCGAGCTCGTCGAGGAGATCTACGTCACCGCCGCGAAGGCCGAGGGCTTCCGCGACATCAAGGGAATTCTGCAGATTCGCCCGGACAGCTCCGGCATCATCCACGCCCATGGCTACATGAAGTCCAACGACGACGCCTTCGTGCCCGCCTACCTCATCCGCTCCGCGCGCCTGCGCACGGGCGACGTCATCGAGGGCTCGCTGCGTCCTTCGCGCGGCGGCGACAAGCGCGCCGGCCTCGCCAAAATCACGACCGTCAACGGTCTGGACCCCGAGCAGATTCGCAACCGCCCCAAGTTCGGCGACCTTACCCCGGTCTATCCCAATGAGCCGCTGCGCATGGAGCACGGCAAGGATTCCATCACCGGTCGCGCCATCGACATCGTGTCGCCGATTGGCAAGGGCCAGCGCGGCCTGATCGTGTCCCCGCCCAAGGCCGGCAAGACCACGATCCTCAAGAAGATCTGCCAGTCCATCTCGATTAACAACCCCGAGGTGCACCTCATCTGCCTGCTCGTCGACGAGCGCCCCGAAGAGGTCACCGATATGCAGCGTTCCATCAAGGGTGAGGTTGTGGCGTCGACCTTCGATATGCCTGCCGACAACCACACTCGCGTGGCAGAGCTCGTCATCGAGCGCGCCAAGCGCATCGTAGAGCTGGGTGGCGACGTCGTGGTGGTGCTCGACTCCATCACGCGCCTCGCCCGCGCCTACAACTTGGCGGCGCCCGCCTCAGGCCGCATCCTTTCGGGCGGCGTCGATTCGGCGGCACTGTATCCGCCCAAGCGCTTCCTGGGTGCAGCCCGCAATATCGAGAACGGCGGCTCGCTCACCATCCTGGCCTCTGCCCTCATCGACACCGGTTCCAAGATGGACGAGGTCATTTTCGAGGAGTTCAAGGGCACCGGCAACATGGAGCTTAAGCTCGACCGCGACCTGGCCGACCGCCGCATCTTCCCGGCTATCGACCCCGTTGCCTCCGGTACGCGTAACGAGGATCTGTTGGTCGACGAGCAGATGCGTCCGTTTGTCTTTGGTCTGCGTCGCATTCTTGCCGGCATGAACAACACCGAGCGCGCGGCCGCATCGTTTATCAAGGGTCTTAAGGGCACCAACACCAACCAGGAGTTCCTGGTGCGTTCGGCCAAAAAACACAGCGACTACGAGCAGACGTTCTAGGTTGTCATCCACACGCAGCGATAGTCATCAATGCGATAAAGGGTCGGGGCTTTGAGCCTCGGCCCTTTTCTATAGCGCCGCTCCGCGCTTATTTTTGACCGTAAGACCGACGAGCAGCAGGTTTCCCGTTTCAATCCGACATCGTCGCTTGCAATCGGCAGGGCGGTTTCGCATAATAGCTTTTAAGCTTCGCGACGGAAAACGCAGATGAAACGAACCATATACCGTTGCTTTGGGGCATAGCCCCGCTTCATCTTCTCTCGCGCAGCCAACTGAATGATGCGATTTGGGTGCTGGAAGATGGGGAGAGCTCATGGCTTCTTCTGATGCAACACAACGAGCAGTCCTTGCCGGACTTTCCTGCGGGATCGGCCTTGCCGCCCCCGTGGTGATGTATGCCGCGACGCTGCCGTTCTCGTCGGTCAACGAGACGGTTGTCGCGGGCGCTGTTCCCTTTGCCGTCGGTGCGGTGGCGGGCGTGGGCATCTATGCCGCCTCGCTGGGTATCTCCGAGTACCGTGCGCAGCGTGAAGAGCGTCTGTTCCAGCCCGATGCCATGGGCGGTGCCGCCAATCTCAATCAGCATCAAAGCGAGTTCAAGACCGCCTCGATTCCAGCTCAGCAGCAGGATGCGACTCCATATGCTGCCGCTTCTGCTTCTCAGGCTCAGTCGGAGCAGTCTACCTCGGCATTCCTTTCCGGCCTGACTGGTGCGTTCCATCGCCGTCATGCCGATGATGGTGTCCCTACCATCGCTCGAGCCGCAGATGCCATGGACGAGGCCGAGGCTTGGTCCATGATCGACAGTATGCTCGACGACGATTCGCCGGTGAGCTGCGACCCTGCGCGCTCGCGCGACGTCTATCAAGTCGCCATCGACGAGCTCACCAACGGCGGGCAGACCGGCTCCTTCAATCGCGACGACATCGCCGCCGCGGCACGCGCCGTGTCTGGCTCCCAGGCCGCCCCTGCGGGCAGCACGGCGGCTTTTGTGGCACTCGTTGCCAACGCGGCAGCCAATAACGCCTGCAGCGCCACCTCGGCGGACGTGAACGCTTCTGCCGATAATTCGTACGTTGATGAAGCCATGACCGCGGACGAGGAGGCCGTTGCCGCCCGCCGTGCCGCCGAAAGCTCGCTTTGGGGCGCTCCTGCCCAGCAGCAGGCGGCTGAGGCTGCGCCGTACAACGCAAACCTCGCCAGCATGCCTATCATTTTCGGTGCCGCGGACATCGATCTCGATGACCTCGATGAGCCTGCAGCCATCACCGCATCGATTGATGCCCAAGATCGCATCGACACCGGCGACCTTCCGGATGCCTCGCTCGAGGTTGATGTCCCCATGGCCGATTACTCGGGCCACGAGGACATGTGGGCCGCTGCCACCGCGATTCTGGACGAGATCGACGAGCCTGCTCCTGTTGCAGCTCCCGCTCCCGTCGCTGCCCCTCAGCCTGCTGCACCCGCCTATGTCGGCCGTCACAGCGCTGTGTTCCCCGAGGATACCGCCCGTATCTCGCGCGAGGGCATCGAGCGAGCCGAGGCTATTGCCGCCGGCATTATGGAAAATCGTCGTCACGAGCGCGTCAATCAGATCCTCGAGGAAGAGATCGAGCGCCTGCAGTCCTCTACCGCCAAGCGTACGGGCCGTGCCTATCTGAGCGTTATCGAGGGCGGTACCGCCAGCTTCGCGCCGCTCCGCGCGGAGGCATAACTTCTGCATGGTTAAGATCAATCGAAAATGGGCGGTCGTGACCTGCCTGATGGCGCTCTTGATCTGGGGCAATTCGCTGGTTCCCGGCTCGGGGTCGGGCTCGCTGAGCCTAACGGTCATGGAAGCTATCCGCGATTTCCTGCGCGGCGTGGGACTTCCATATGAATGGGTGACCAACTTTGTTGTTCGCAAATGCGCGCATTTTACCGAGTATATGGTGCTCGGCATCTTGGCAACGCACGCCTTTGATTTTGAGGGCCGGCGCACCTTTGACGTGCTGCTGCCCACGGCGGTGTTCCTGCTGCTGATTCCTTCGATCGACGAGACGATTCAGCTCTTTGTGCCGGGACGCGCCGGCATGATCACCGATGTGATGATCGACTGCTGTGGTGCGGCAACGGGCGTTGTGCTCCGATATCTCTTACGGCCGCTGATGCGCGCCAAAAAAGCCGCCTAGGGCGTATTGTTTGGTCCTAGGCGGCCTTTTTTATTTGAGGGCTTATATGAGGTGTGGTGGCGTCGTTCCGTAGGTCGGATTTGCCGGGCGCGCCACGCCCTGTGGGTGCGTCTGCTACTGAAGCGCCTGAGCGCCCAGGGCCAAGCAGCCCATAATGCCCTGTTTGCCCTCGAGGCTGTTGTTGACGATGTAGTTATCGATGTCGGCCATCTCGGGCGTGACGATGTAGCCGTTGAGCATCTCGGCGCACTTCTTGCGCGCGAGCGGCACGATGGGGGTGTGGTCGGCCACGCCGCCACCGATGACGATCTTTTGCGGTGCGTAGCACAGGATGTAGGTCATGAGCGCCTGCGCCAGATAGCCGGCGAGCAGGTCCATGGCCTCCGGGTCATCGGCCATCTCTCCGGCGCTCTTGCCACCCCAGCGCTTTTTGACGCCGGGACCGGCGATGAGGCCCTCGAGGCAGTTGTCGTGGAAGGGGCAGCCGCTGTGCTCGCCGATGGTGTCGCGCGGGTCGCGCGTGACCAGGATGTGACCGGCCTCGGGATGCATCATGCCGTGCACGAGCTTACCGCCCGAGAGCACGCCGGCGCCCACGCCGGTACCGATGGTCAGATACACCACGTCAGTGAGGCCCTGGGCGCAACCAAAGGTGACCTCGCCCAGGCAGGCGACGTTGACGTCGGTGTCGTAGCCGCAGGGAATATTGAGCTCGTTTTGGATGGTGCCCAGCAGGTCAAAGTAGCGCCATGCCGTTTTGGGCGTCTCCAGGATCTTGCCGTATTGGGACGAGGCAGGGTTGACTGCGGTGGGGCCAAAGGCGCCGATGCCCAGCGCGGCGATGTCCTTGTCGGCAAACCATGCGTTGACGGCCTCAACGGTCTCCTGCGGGGTCGTGGTCGCAATCTGCTCGCGTTCCAGGACCGTGCCGTCTGCATAGCCCGTGGCGCAGACCATCTTGGTGCCGCCGGCCTCGAGCGCTCCGATAAGCTGCTGCTCTGCCATAGTATTCCTCTCTGGACGAGTTGCTCCGTGACTAAAGTATAGCGCTCTAAAAAATAAATGAGGTCGCTATAAAAAGAAACCTCATGGCCCAACGGGTTCACGAGGTTTCTTTAGTGCCTTTAGTTACTGACCGTCCTTACCCGCGCGGGTTGATTTTATCACGTAGCGACTTGAGGTTCTCAAGCGCAGCGTTGAGCGTCTCGTCTCGCTTGGCAAAGTGGAAACGAATCAGATGGTTGACGGGCTCGCGGAAGAAGCTCGAGCCCGGAACGGCGCCCACGCCCACCTTGGAGGCCAAATCCTCACAGAAGTCGAGGTCGCTGTCATAGCCAAACTCCGAGATATCCATCATCACATAGTAGGCGCCCTGCGGCACGTTGTGCTCAAGACCGATGCTATCGAGCCCCTGACAGAATAGGTCGCGCTTGGCGGTGTAGAGGTCGAGGACCTCCTGGTAATAGCTGTCGTCGAATTTGAGGGCGGTGACGACAGCTTCCTGCAGGGGAGCGGCAGCACCCACGGTGAGGAAGTCGTGGACCTTTTTAATGCGCTCGGTGATCTGGGCCGGGGCGATGGTGTAGCCCAGACGCCAGCCGGTGATGGAGTACGTCTTAGACAGCGAACTGCAGCTGATGGTTCGATCGAACATGCCGGGCAGCGTGGCCATATAGACGTGCTCGCGGGGCGCGTAGACGATGTGCTCGTATACCTCGTCGGTAATGCAGTAGGCGTCGTACTTTTTGCAGAGGTCGGCGATTAAGGTGAGCTCCTCGCGCGTAAAGACCTTGCCGCAGGGGTTGGAAGGGTTGCACAGGACGATGGCCTTGGGATCGTTGTCGCGGAAGGCCGCCTCGAGTGTCTCGCGGTCAAAGTCGAACGCAGGTGGGTTAAGCGGCACGTAGATGGGCTCGGCACCCGAGAGGATCGTGTCGGCGCCGTAGTTCTCGTAGAATGGCGAGAAGATGACGACCTTGTCGCCGGGGTTTGTGACCGTCATCATGGCGGCCATCATGGCCTCGGTGGAGCCGCAGGTGACCACGATGTTCTCGTTGGGGTTGATCGGCATGCCCATAAAGTGCTCCTGCTTGGCGGCAAGCGCCTCACGCATGGCCTGGGAGCCCCAGGTGATGGAGTACTGGTGATAGAGCGGCTTGGGGTCGCTGGCGATGGCGCTCAGGCTGTTGAGCAGCTGCGCCGGGGGATCGAAGTCGGGGAAGCCCTGCGACAGGTTGACGGCGCCATACTTATTGGAGATGCGCGTCATGCGGCGGATGACCGAATCGGTAAACGTTGCCGTACGGTTGGAGAGTTCTTTCATGCTTGTCCTTTCGAGCATTTGCAGTGGGGCAAGTTTACTCCTATGAAACCGGTGGGAATTGCTCGAAATGGTCTCGAAAAACTCTTTTCAAAATTCTTGAAAATTGGGGCTTGCATCGCGTGGCGTTCCTTGCAATAATAGTCGAGCGCGAAGCGCACAGGACACGGTGGGTGTAGCTCAGTTGGCTAGAGCGACGGGTTGTGGTCCCGTAGGTCGAGGGTTCGAGTCCCTTTACCCACCCCAGTTCTTGCTTCGTGTTGATATCGGG
>DXZT01000021.1:10718-36768 GCA_019419545.1 Collinsella sp.
TCGTTAGCTCAGTTGGTAGAGCAGGGGACTCTTAATCCCAAGGTCCAGGGTTCGACCCCCTGACGGCCCACCACACGATATCTCCTCTAAAGTCCGCCACCACGGACTTTAGCTTTGGGTCGTTAGCTCAGTTGGTAGAGCAGGGGACTCTTAATCCCAAGGTCCAGGGTTCGAACCCCTGACGGCCCACCAAAGCATGTTAAGACGGTCAATCTCGGTTGGCCGTCTTTTTTATTAACCTCGCATGGGGCCGAACCCGTAAGGGCGCAGACGCTTTACAAGTCGAGCCTGCCCTGGGGGTCGGTGAATCCGTCTGTACCCTCCTTGAGCTTTTTCTCGTCTGCTTTCACGCGACGTTCGAGCTTCTTTGTATCTTCGGCAGGCGGTAGGTTCTCGGGTACAATTCCGCGGTCGATGAGGCTGCCACGCACGCTTGTGTTGTTCTCGACGTGCTCTTGCTTGATCTGGTCCAGACCGTACAGGTCGTGTTCCTCGGCGTTGAAGGCCGTCATCGAGTTCGTAAGGTCCTTTGCTTTGATGAGAACATCGGCTAGCCTGTCCGCCAATGCCGAGCTCTTGGATACGCCGAGCTGTTGCTTCATTTCCGCCGTGCTTCTGCCGCCGAATAACGCTTCATCGCCCTTCGACTTGATGATCGCGAATCCTTTGGAGTCCACGCCGCGTTTGAACGCAATACCCGAGAGCTGTTTCTCTGAATCAGATAGCGAGTGGCGCGCCTGCAAGCGCTGAATCTCTGCGAAGCGCTGCTCTATGAGCTCTTGGCGGCGCGTCTGCACGGCGAAGTACGCCTGTGCGAGCGCGATTTCTTGCTTGTTTGAATCTCCGTTCTGGGCGATTAAATAGCATGCATAGCGCGTAAGTTTGTAGTCTTTAACTGCGCGAGCGGCGACACCGGCAGTTACCATTTTCGTGGTGTCACGAAAATGGGAATCAACTGGAGTTTTGTTTGTTTCGCACGAGACTTTTGCCCTCTTAACAACTTCGGCAAAGTTCTCCCATCGAGTGTACCCCATGGGTTCCATTAAATCGCGTGCGAGCCAATACTCAACGCCTTCTTCCACATTGGCGTAGCTATCAAGTTCGACACGCCACTTCTCGATATCTCTACTGTCCATATCTCCTCCTCGCTGATCTATTGTCTATGCGCGCTTTGCCCGCTCTGTACTCAGAATAAGGATACGCTGCCGTGTGGACACGAATGGGCCCCGTGCCACTTCGAGGTCACGGGGCCCATAGATATCGATTAGTTGTGCTCTGCTCTAGATAGGTGTCCAGTTTAATTCGATCGATAGTGCGAACCCAGGCTTTCGGTCCGCTTGCGCATGGCTTTGACCATCTCCGTTGCCAGCTGATTCTGCGATTGCAGGCGGGCGAGGGCTGCGATCTCGCTGTCATTGGCATGCGGCTTGCTCAGCGCCGTTGCCTCGTCTTTCAGGCTTTCAAGCTGTTGCAGGGCCTTGGATAGACCTGCTTCGGTCCTGTTGATCATGCAATAGGTGCTCATCGTGTGCTTAAGGCTGTGTGTCAGGCGTTCGGCATCTGTTGTGGCAATGCCATACTGGGGGAGGGCGATATCCGCCTTCGGGGCCACCTCAGGTGCATTCTGTGCTGCCTGGGCTGCCGATGCGCCCGCGATGCGTCCGAACACGATGCCGTTGGCGCTTGACAAGCCACCAATGCGGTCGGCGCCGTGCATGCCGCCTGTCGCCTCACCGCAAGCGTAGAGGCCCTCAACGCCCGTGTGCGCGGTCTTATCGATCTTGATGCCGCCATTAGCGGCGTGGGCATACATCGCAACGCGCATCTCGTCAGTCGGGGCGATGCCGTGCTCGTCTTGCAGCCAGGTGGCAAAGGTCTGCACAAACTCTGGGACATCCTCGCGGGGGAAGTCGTAGTGGAGTGCCAGGCCTTCGACACCTGCCTGATCGATGACGAGATCGATAGCGCGGGAGGCCAAGCGTGACGTGAAGGGACCATATCCAGAGCGCTGCTCGAGCAGGTCGTCCAGCTTGTTGTCGGCAATATCTACCGGCTGGTCAACATGTACGTAGCGCCAGGTTTTCTCGTTGAAGACCAGGTTGCGCTTGGGCTCGATGAAGCCGGGCATCATCTGCATGAACTCTATATTAGTAAGTGTTGCGCCGTGCGCCAGCGCGATGGCCTGCGAGGAGCTGAGCACATCAGCCGACGTAAGGCTGCGCTCGAACAGGCCACCTGTGCCACCGGCTGCGATGATCGTGGCCTTGGCAGCAAAGGGCACGATTCGATTTTCGGTGAGGTCGTAGAGCACGGTTCCGGTTATTCTGCCGTTCGTGTCCTCAACAAGGTCGATAAGCTCATGGCGGGGGAGCAGACGAATGCCGAGCGACTCGAGCCGGGCCGTCAGAGCGTCCTCAAGGGGCTTGCGGGTGAGGCCGCGCCACATGCGCGTTTTGTGGTCAAAGCAGGGGATAAACTGCTTTTGCTGAGCGCTCTCAGCGCTTTGCGGACGCTGGAGCTCAACGCCCAGGTCTTGCTCGAGCCATTCAATTGCCTGGGGAATGCCGTGCACAAACGTCTGGACAAGCTCGAGGTCGGCGACACCGCCGCCGACGGTCTGGATGGTGTCGATGAGGTCCTGCTCGTCGCCCTCGTCGACGGGGCCAATAAGGCCCAGACCCCAGGTGCCCGGGAAGAAGCTCGATCCACTCATAGTCTTGCCGGCGCTTGCCACAGCGACGGTTGCGCCCGTGCGTGCCGCTTCGAAGGCGGCGCAAAGGCCCGCAATGCCAGATCCAATTACCAGTACATCAGTCGATTCCATCGGATTCCTTTCTCGTCCGGCGCATTGTCGCACGGGTGATCGGCAATGGGGCCGCAAAGACTCGGCAAATCGGTAAAGGGCAAATATGACAGGTGGGCGTCGTGGACGCTCTGACGCTCCATCTCATCACATCTCGTATTTCGCCCCAACTGATATATCGGCATTAGCTATCCTGCGACAGCGCAAACAAAAAGAGCCGCTACCCGGGTGGGTAGCGGCTCCAAAGCTCAACTATGTGAGCATCGCGCGGGCGCGATTAGGCCTTGAGGGCCTCCTCGACGGCGACAGCGCAGGCGACGGTGGCACCGACCATGGGGTTGTTGCCCATGCCGATGAGACCCATCATGTCGACGTGCGCAGGCACGGAGGAAGAACCGGCGAACTGGGCGTCGGAGTGCATACGGCCCATGGTGTCGGTCATGCCGTAAGAGGCAGGGCCGGCGCCCATGTTGTCCGGGTGCAGGGTACGGCCAGTGCCGCCACCAGAAGCGACGGAGAAGTACTTCTTGCCAGCCTCGAGGCGCTCCTTCTTGTAGGTGCCAGCGACGGGGTGCTGGAAGCGCGTGGGGTTGGTGGAGTTACCGGTGATCGAGATGTCGACGTTCTCGTGCCACATGATGGCAACGCCCTCGCGGACGTCATCGGAACCGTAGCAGTTAACGGCAGCGCGGGGACCATCGGAGTAGGGGATGGTCTCGACGACCTTGAGCTCGCCCGTGTAGTAGTCGAACTGGGTCTTCACGTAGGTGAAGCCGTTGATGCGGGCGATGATCTGAGCGGCGTCCTTGCCCAGACCGTTGAGGATAACGCGCAGCGGCTTCTTGCGAGCCTTGTTGGCGTTCAGAGCCAGGCCGATAGCGCCCTCAGCGGCAGCGAAGGACTCGTGGCCAGCCAGGAAGGCGAAGCACTCGGTGTCGTCGGAGAGCAGCATAGCGCCCAGGTTGCCGTGGCCCAGACCGACCTTGCGGTCCTCGGCAACGGAGCCGGGAACGGTGAAGGCCTGGATGCCCTCGCCGATGATGGCGGCAGCCTCAGAAGCGGTCTTGGCGCCACGCTTGACAGCGAGAGCGCAACCGAGGGTGTAGGCCCACTCGGCGTTCTGGAAGGCGATGGACTGGGTGTTGTTGACGATCTCACGCGGGTTGAAGCCCTTGTCGGTGCAGATCTGCAGAGCTTCCTCGAGGGAGGCGATGCCGTTGTCGGCGAGGCACTTGTTGATCTTGTCAGCGCGGCGCTCGTAACCTTCGAACGTAACAGTCATAGTTATTTCCCTCCCTTTCTACTCGTGAACCGGGAACACGCTGGCGACGGAGTGAGTCTCCTCGTCGGTGCGCGGGTCGATGTACTTGGCAGCGTTCTCCCACTGACCATAGTGGCCCATAGCGCCAGCAATGGCCTCCTCGGGGGTCTTGCCGGCCTTGACGGCGTCGGTGAACTTGCCGAGGTTCAGGAACTCGAATGCGATGATCTCGTTCTTGTCGTTGAGAGCCATGCGGGTGACGTAGCCCTGAGCGAGCTCGAGGTAACGAGCGCCCTTGGCCTTGGTGCCGAACATGGTGCCGACCTGAGAGCGAAGGCCCTTGCCGAGGTCGTCGAGGGAGGCGCCCACGGGCAGGCCGCCCTCGGAGAACGCGGTCTGGCTGCGGCCGTAAACGATCTGCAGGAAGATCTCGCGCATAGCAACGTTGATGGCGTCGCAGACGAGGTCGGTGTTGAGGGCCTCGAGGATGGTCTTACCGGGAAGGATCTCGGAAGCCATGGCGGCAGAGTGGGTCATGCCCGAGCAGCCGATGGTCTCAACGAGGGCCTCCTCGATGATGCCGTCCTTGACGTTCAGCGTGAGCTTGCAGGCGCCCTGCTGAGGTGCGCACCAACCCACACCGTGCGTAAGACCGGAGATGTCGGAAATCTCCTTAGCCTGGACCCACTTGCCCTCCTCGGGGATGGGTGCGGGGCCGTGGTATGCACCCTTGGCAACGGGGCACATGTTCTCCACTTCCTGTGAGTACTGCATGCCTCTCCTCTCTATCGTGTTGGCGTCCCGTCTGGGGGTCGTGGCTGGCGATTGCCGGGCGACCCTTCGAAAGGGACATGACATGCAGCCCCTATAATACCGCGAAATGCACGGAATATTCGGCGAACGGCTCAGTTTTCGTAGCGAGAAGTCCGGAAGTTTTAATTGAAACGGTTTAACTCTATATTCTGTGGTCGTGAACTTTTGTAGAAGGGGTTCGTCTTGGGCAAGCTTTTGGTCAGCTCTTGTAAGCGTTGCAGGGGCTGACCTGTTGCAACGGTGCCGTTCGCCGCCTGTTTATTGCCTTTGGCCGCGCGAATGTATTGTTTTGCGTGAATGATTTGGTGGCACGCTTCAATCGTGTTGTATTGGATGGCAAGCAGATCCAGGCGAAGGGAGCGCCATGCAGCGCGTTTGGAGAACGGTTACCGGCTTTTACCATGTTTGTGCCCGCGGTACGGGCAAGCAGCTCATCTTTGAGGGCGATGAAGACCGGTGGGAGTTTTTGGAGCTGATGCGCGAGTGCTGCCGCGAGGCGGGCGTGACGGTTATCGCCTGGTGCCTTATGGGCAATCACGTGGATCTGGTACTCTCGGATTATGAGGACACGATGAGCGCGGCGATGCAACGACTGCTTTTGACGTACGCTCGTCGGTTCAGTAAACGCACGGGGCGCACGGGCCATCTGTTCCAGAACCGTTTTGACCGGCGCTCGCTCGATACCGACCGTTATCTAATGGCCGCCATTCGCTATGTTCATGCTAATCCGCAGGAGGCGGGTATCGCCCTGATCGAGCGCTATCCGTGGAGCAGCTTTGCCGAGTATCTGCGAGCGTATGACAACGATATGACGAGGGGATTTTCGGACCCTTCTTGTGTGCTCGAGCTCTTTGAGTCTGTCAGGGGGTTTCTGGATTATTCTCTGTTAATGCCCGATGGTTCCGATCCGGTGATTCACGATATGGATGAGACAGAGTGGGAGCGGCGTGCGTTTGCCGACAAGATGGCGAAGCGCCTGGGTGTGCCGCTCAACAAACTCAAGACCGTAGCACCCTCGCGGCGAGACGGAATCATTTTCGCCCTGCACGATGGCGGCTACACGGTGCGCGAGATCGAACGGTATACGGGAATCAGCAAGAGTACCGTCTCTCGTATCGTGCGCGCTTATGCGCGGGTGAATGCTCAGGCTGAGGGCTCGGAATAGAAAATGGCCGAACCACTCTTGTCAAGCGATTCGGCCAACAAAATTCTTAAGATTTGGGACAAATACTACTGATTATTTTGTCCCGTGAGCATGCCGTCGAGGGTGCGCCAGGCGAGCTCGGCGCACTTGACGCGGGCGGGCATGTGCGAGATGTCCTGGAGCTGGGCGGCTTCGTCCAGGTCTTCCAGGTCCTCCTCGGAGAGCTTCTCGCCGCGGATCATGGCGAGGAAGAGCTCTGCCAGGTGGCGAGCTTCCTCGACGGTCTCGCCGGTGATGAGGTCGGCCATGATGTCGGCACTGGCCTGGCTGATGGCGCAGCCGTGACCGGTAAAGGAGGCCTCCTCGATCACGTTGTTCTCGACACGCAGCTGCAAGGTGAGCTCGTCTCCGCAGCTAGGGTTGATGCCGTCGTGCTCGTGCGTGGGAGCATCCATCTCGTACTTATAGTCGGGGTGCGAGTTGTGCTCCATAAATGTGGTGGAGGTGTACAGATTACCCATTGAATGTGCTCCAAACGTGATGCAGGCCGGCGATGAACTTGTCGATGTCGGCCTTGTCGTTGTAGAAGGCCACGCTGGCGCGGCAGCAGGCAAGGTTCTCGACGCCCAGCCAGGTGAGCAGCGGCTGCGCGCAGTGGTGACCGGCGCGGATGCAGACGCCGTCCATGTCCATGATGCTCGCGACATCGTGCGGGTGGATGCCCTTGACATTAAAGCTCACGACACCGTGGTGGTTATCCCAATAGATTGAGCCGATGATCTGGACAAAGTCGAGCTGCATGAGCTCGCCCATCAGGTAGTGGACGAGTGCCTGCTCGCGTGCCTGGATGTTTTCGTAGCCCACCGTGTTGACGAGGTAGTCGAGGGCAGCGCCTGTGGCGAAGATGCCGGCGGCGTCCTGCGTGCCGGCCTCGAACTTCTCGGGGACGGGAGCCCAGACGGCGTCCTGCTCAGTAACCGAGTCGATCATCTCACCGCCGGTAAGCATGGGCGGCATGGCGTTGAGCAGGTCCATCTTGCCCCACAGCACGCCGATGCCCATGGGGCCCATGGCCTTGTGCGCGCTAAAGGCAAAGAAGTCGGCGCCCAGATCGGCCACATTAACTGGCATGTGCGGCAGCGACTGTGCGCCGTCGACGACCAGATAGCCGCCGTACTTGTGCACGAGCTTGCCGAGATTCTTGACCGGGTTCTCGACGCCCAGCACGTTAGAGACCTGACCCACGGCCAGGATCTTGGTCTTGGGGCCCACCTTGGCCAGAACCTCCTCGGTCGTGAGCTGGCCGGTCTTGGTGGGGTAGAGGTAGACGAGCTTGGCACCGGTCCCGCGGCAGACCTGCTGCCACGGAATCAGGTTGGAGTGGTGCTCCATGATGGTGATGACGACCTCGTCGCCCGGTTCGAGCACTGTGGGCGCAAAGCTCTTGGCGACCAGGTTGAGCGACTCGCTCGTGTTGCGTGTGAAGACAATCTCGTTGGCGTTGGGGGCGCCGATGAGGTCGGCGATCTGTTGGCGGACCTTCGCGATGGCGTCGGTGGCCTCGACGGACAGCGAGTACAGGCCGCGCAGAGGGTTGGCGTTCATGCGCTGGTAGAAGTCGCGTTCGGCGTCGAGCACACAGGCAGGGCGCTGCGCGGTGGCGGCGCTATCGAGGAAGGCGATCTCGGGGTGCTGCTGGAACAGCGGGAACTGGCCCTTGTAGGGGTTGGTCTCGATATCTACGGTGGGCCAGCCGCGCGAAGCCTCGTCGCTGGCGTCGAGCTCCATAGGCTCCGGTGCGGTACAGGTGTCACATTTAACGTGCTCGGTATCGATCATGCGAGCTCCTCCTCAAAGTTGTCGATCAGGTTGTTGCCCAGGCGGACGACGGCGGCGCGGGTGCGCTCGTCGGTGGCGGAAAGCGCAGCGTCCTCCAGCTTGGCGCGGATGAACAGGTCCTCGGCTGCGTTTTGGTCAAGGCCGCGGCAGGCGAGGTAGAACAGCTGCTCGTCGCGGACGTGGCCGATGGTGGCGCCGTGGTTGCCGGCGACGTCGTCCTCGTCGCAGAGAATGACGGGAACGGTCTTGTTGTCGACGCCCTTGTTGGCCAAGAGCACCGTCTCGCGCTCGGTGCCGGTTGCACCCTTGCAGCCGTGCACGAGGTCGATGGTGCCGCGGTAGACCTTCTTGGACGTGCCGGTCAGCACGCCGTTGGCGTCGATTTCGCACTCGGTCTTGCGACCGCGGTGGCGCAGCTCGTAGTTAAAGTCGCGCACCTGTTCGCGGGCACCTAGGTAATCGGTATCGATGGTCACCTTGGCGGTGTCGCCCAGCAGATCGCCGGCGAGGCCGGTGGCGCTGGCACCGGCACCCAGGACGGTGTGCTGCACGTTGACGCGCGCGCCCTCGTCTAGGAATAGACCGGTGTCATCGAGTGCGATCCAGCTGTCATCGAGCGTCTGTGTGCAGGTCACGTTGACGGTGGCGTACTCGTGAGCGCACACGCGCAGCACGGAGCCCACGACGCCTTGGCCGCTGACGGGGGAGTCCAGGGCTAGAGCGAGGTCGAGCGTTGCCTGCGGACGGGCGACGACATCGATAGCGGCGATGGCCGCCGCCGCGTCGGCGCCACTCACGCGCACGGTAACCGTGGCGTGCTGGTATGCGGGCACATCGATGACGATGCACTTGGTGGCGTGGTCGATCAGATAGGTGCAGGCAGCCTCGCCCATGCCGGTCTCGAAGGCTTCGGCAGGGGAGAGCTCCTCCTCGAGCTTGATAGCGCCGGCCTGGTAGACGGAGGTGGCGGGCACGTCGAGCTCGGTCTCGGGCGTGATGCGGGCGCGGTCGGCGGCGTCGCCGGGGGCGGAGGCACGGCGCTCGGGGAAGCGCTCGGCCATGGCGTCCATGGCGGTATCGAAGGCGTCGGCCGTGCCAGCAAACTGCTCTTCCAAGCCCTCAACCTCAACGGCCTCGGCGGGAGCGGCGGAAAGCTCGTCCGAAAGCTCGAGCTTGGTCTGGTTCATTTTGAGCCAGCCCCAAGTTGCTGCCGGCATCGCATTAACCTGCTCGAGCGTGGTAGCAGCGGTGTTGGTTTCCTGTTTCATTATCCGATCGCTCCTTCCATCTCCAGCTTGATCAGGTTGTTCATCTCGACGGCGTACTCCAGCGGCAGCTCCTTGGAGACCGGGTTGGCAAAGCCGTTGACGATCATGGTGCGGGCCTCTTCCTCCGAGATGCCGCGGCTCATCAGGTAGAACACCTTATCGTCGCCGATGCGGCCGATGGTGGCCTCGTGGCCGATGTCGACGTTCTTGGCGCGGATGTCCATGGCCGGGATGGTGTCGGAGCGGCTCTGGTCGTCGAGCATCAGTGACTGGCAGCTCACGGTTGCCTTGGAGCCCTCGGCCTTGGGCGTGGCAACGATAGAGCTGCGGAACGTCTGGATGCCGCCGCTCTTGGAGATGCCCTTGGTCTCGACGGTTGCCGAGGTCTCGGGCGCGTTGAGCACGACCTTGCAGCCGGTGTCGAGGTTCTGCCCGGCGCCGGCAAAGGTGATGCCGGTAAAGCTCGAGCGGGCGCGACGGCCGTTGAGCACGCTCATGGGGTAGAGGTAGCCCACGTGGCTACCGAAGGAGCCGCTGATCCACTCGATGTCGCCGTCCTCGTCCACGCGCGCACGCTTGGTGTTGAGGTTGTACATGTTCTTGGACCAGTTCTCGATGGTCGAGTAGCGCAGGTGCGCACGCTTGCCCACAAAGAGCTCGACGGCGCCGGCGTGGAGGTTGGCTACGTTGTACTTGGGCGCGGAGCAACCCTCGATAAAGTGCAGGTCGGCGTCTTCCTCGACGATGATGAGCGTGTGCTCAAACTGGCCGGCGCCCTTGGCGTTAAGACGGAAGTAGCTCTGCAGCGGGAAGTCGAGCTTGGTGCCCTTGGGCACGTAGACAAACGAGCCGCCCGACCATACGGCGCCGTGCAGGGCCGCAAACTTGTGGTCGGTGGGCGGGATGAGCGTCATAAACTTCTCGTGGATGAGCGGTTCCCACTGCGGGTCGTGCAGGGCCTCCTCGATGCCGGAGTAGACGATGCCCATCTTAGACGCTGTGTCCTGCATGTTGTGGTAGACGAGCTCGGAGTCGTACTGCGCGCCGACGCCTGCCAGATAGCTGCGCTCGGCCTCGGGGATGCCCAGGCGCTCAAAGGTGCTCTTGATGTCGTCGGGCACCGACTCCCAGTCGTGCTTTTGGTCGGTGTTGGGCTTGACATAGGCGACGATGTTATCCATGTCCAGGCCCTCGATGGAGGGGCCCCACGTCGGGTCGGGGAAGCGGTTGAAGATCTCGAGGGACTTTAAGCGCAGGTCGAGCATCCACTGCGGCTCGTCCTTCTTGGCGCTGATCTCGCGCACGATGTCGGGCGTGATGCCGGCGTCGAGGCGCTCAAATCCCTCCTCGCCATAGGTGAAGTCGTAGAGGCTGCGGTCGATGTCCGCGACCTCGGTGCGGTTCTTGGTCATTGCGTCGCCCCTTTACGCCTGCTGCTCGGCAGCGGCGGCCTCGGCCTGGGCGCGCTGCTCGGCGGCCTCGCGCTCGAAGGTCTCAAAGCCGTTCTTGTCGATCCAGGGGATCAGCGAGGCGTCGTCCTCGCGCACGATGTGGCCCTTGACCATAACGTGGACGCGGTCGACATCCAGGTGCTCCAGGATGCGCGTGTTGTGCGTGATGATGAGCATGGAGCCGTCGCAGCTCTTGCGGTAGGCGTCCATGCCATGACTGACGGTGGAAAGGGCGTCGACGTCCAGGCCGGAGTCAGTCTCGTCCAGGATGGCGAGCTTGGGCTGCAGCAGCAGAAGCTGGAGCATCTCGACCTTCTTTTTCTCGCCGCCCGAGAAACCCACGCCCAGCTCGCGGTTGAGGTAGGCGGTATCCATGTTGAGCTCGGCCGCGAGTTCCTTGACGCGGCGGCGGAACTCCTTGCCCTTCATCTCCAGGCCGGGGCGGCCGGCGATGCTGGCGCGCAAAAAGCTCGACAGTGGCACGCCCGGAATCTCGACCGGGGCCTGGAAGCTCAGGAACAGGCCGGCGCGCGAACGCTTGTCGGTGGTGAGCTCGGTGATGTTCTGGCCGTCAAAGACGATGCGGCCGTCGTTGACCGTGTAGACGGGGTCGCCCATGACCAGGTGGCCGAGGGTGGACTTGCCGGCGCCGTTGGGTCCCATCAGCACGTGGGTCTCGCCGGCGGCGACGTTGAGGTTGACGTTGTGGAGGATGGTCTTCTCGTCCACGGAGGCGGTCAGACCTTCGATGGAAAGCAGCGGATTTGCGCTCATGCTGTCCCTCTCTGTATATGGTGTACTCATAGGTGTACTAAACCCTAGGAATCTTCTCGGAATAAAGTTACTATGGGTTCGGCGTTAGTCAAGGGAAAACCCGACTAATCCACTCGACTTTTCAAATTCTGGGACAAAATAACCTGTTGTGTTTGTCCCATTTACTTAAGATTTGGGACAAACAAACCTGGTTATGTTGTCCCAAATGCGATGGGAGGGTAGGTATGCTCATTTCTTCCAAGGGCCGCTATGCCCTCCGGCTGATGATCTATATCGCGGCGCTGGGCGACGCCGAGGGCAAGATTGCCCTGCGCGAGGTTGCCGACCGCGAGCATATCTCACAAAAGTATTTGGAGCAGCTGGTTCGTCCGCTTATGAAGGCGGGCCTGCTTAAAAGCGTGCGCGGCAAGGGCGGCGGCTACATGATGGCCAAGGATCCCTCCGAGGTACGTGCGGGTGACATCCTGCGCGCCGTCGAGGGCAGTACGGCGCCCGTGGCGTGCGACGGCATCGACAACAGCTGCGCCCGCAGTGACCTGTGTTCCACCGTCAAGTTCTGGCGCGGCCTGGACGATGTGATCGAAAAGTACGTCGACGGCGTGACGTTGGCCGACCTGGCCGCCGTTCCCGAGATCAACTTTGACATTAAGCTGTAGGTTGAGCGCAATTCCTTAAGATTTCGCGGAGGGTTGTTGCCGTTTACCGAGGGGTTGTTGTGCAACAACGGGTGAGCTGCAATACTTAATTCTATCTTTGCAAACCGCACTTTAACTACACCAATGCAGGGAGGATCTTATGCAGCCCAAGCATTCTGCTATTGTCGCGGGCCTGACGCTGGCGCTTTCGTTTGGCGCCGTTACCGCACCCGCGCCCGCCGCCGCCGAGGAGCCCACGCCGGGCGTTGCCTCGGATGCCACCGATATCGACAAAGGTCTCTACACCCAGCAGTCCTTCTCGGGCGTGCTGAGGTCGGTCCAGGGCGTTTCGTTTGTCAACGTGACTCCCGAGATGAAGTACTTTACCAAGTACGAGAGCCATGGCAACTACAACCAGGGATTTTCGTATGGCGACGGCTACAACGCGCTGGGTTATTACCAGTTCGACCGTCGTTGGTCGCTCATCCCGTTTATGAAGCAGGCCTACAACTACAACCCCGAAAAATACTGCATGCTCAAGGATGCGATTGATCGAGGCAGCGAGATTTCCAACACGAGCAATGCCATGTACGAGAACGGCCAGCTCACCGAGCTGGGCCATATCGCGCAGGATGCCTTCCAAGGTGCTTATAACACCGATCCTGCTGAGTTTTCGGCTCTGCAGGATGCGTATGCGTACAACTCGTACTATGCGGTGACCGAGGCGTGGCTCAAGAGCGGCCTGGGTATTGATATTTCGGGCCGCGCCGATTGCGTCAAGGGCATGGTGTGGAGCATTACCAACATGTGCGGCACCGGTGGCTGCAGGGACTTTTTCCGCTGGGCGAATCTTTCCAACGATATGTCCGACCGCGAGTTTGTGACGGCGCTTTCCAACAGCGTGGTCAATAACGTGGCGACCAAGTATGCAAGCCAGCCCCAGTACCACGAGGGCTGGAAGAACCGCTACCGCAATGAGCTAAAGGACTGCTTGGTTTATATCGCTGAGGACGAGGCTGCCGCCGCGACGCCCGTGCAGCCCGAGCCTACGCCGGCGCCCTCGCCGACACCTGATTCGAATGACGACTCGAGTGACGATGTCAACGATGACAGGATGGATGCGCCCTCGACCGATGCTGACGGTAATGGCTCTGCTGGTGGCACTACCAACGACGGCTCTACTTCGAACGGCTCTGCTGCGGGCGATTCGTCTTCAAGCTCTGCCGGCAATACGGACAGCGACGCTTCTGGTTCGACCGGCACTGGCACCTCTAACTCATCCACCGGCTCGAGCGATTCGTCCGTTGACACCGGCTCTAACAACGGCTCCGGCTCTGATGCAACTCCTGATTCCAATGCTTCCAAGGACGACTCGAATAAGGCGCCGGACGCCCCCGTTGCTTCGCCGGACAAGAAGCCTTCTTTCTCCGTGGAGCTTGGTTCTACGCTGGGCTCTTCGCTGATGGCTGGCGTCAATAACGGCTCGACCCAGAACAAGGACAAGTCTGATCAGGTTTCCACGGAAAAGGTCGAGGCTTCAAAGGGCGACTTCAAGGACAAGGCTTCCGAGAAGACCGAATCCGATAAGGGTTCTAGCTCTGAGGAGAAGGGCGACAAATCCGCTCAGAAGAAGGACGAGAGCAAGACCGAGGGCGAAAAGAAACAGCCCGAAGACGACGACAAGAGCGGTGCTGACAACCAGGTCCAAGAGCAAAATGACTCCAAGACGGTGACCACTACAACCACGACGACTACAACGACCAAGTCATCTGGCGGTAACATGCCCAAGACGGGCGACCTTATCGTTATGGCGAGCCTTGCCAGTGCAAGCTTGGCCACACTGGGCGCTACGTCTATCGTAAGTGGTAAGCATAAGCTCGATCAGCAGAAGAAAGCTTCTGGGGAGGACGGCTCGGAGGAGTAGCCTCTTGGTTGCTAGATAACTAAAGAGTTGGGACGGGGTCCGGTGCGAATGCGTCGGGCCCCGTTTTGTTGTGCAACGATTAGTTGTGCCCCCTCACACCTCTTGTTGCTACCGTTGCCCGATATGTTTGCGCGGCGTCATCGGTACATGCGATGCGGTCATTACAATTGGCATCGTGCTGCGATTTAGGGGGAACGTTTTGGTGTCTGAACAGGCAAATGTTGATTGTGCTGCTGGCTTTGGCGTGCGCTTGATCGGCTGTGCCGACGATGCGGTTTTGCCCATTGGCATGCACGACTATGCGGAGGCCCTTGGTTGCTGCATGCTGGTTGACAAGACCATGTTTATTGCTGATGTGTTGGACTGCGACGCGTCCGTTGTGGTGTGCTGTCGACCCGAGGGTTTTGGCAAGAGCATGAACTTGTCGATGCTCAGGGCTTTTCTGGAGCGTCCGGCGGTCGGTCGCGCCGGTCGGATCTCGTTTGCCGATGCTCAGATTTGGGATGCGAACGGCGGGCGCTATCGGGATGAGTATGCTTGCTATCCGGTGATATCGCTGGACTTTTCTGGCGCTGCGAGGTGTGGCCCCGCTGTTGCCGGCGTCGTGCGCGATGCCCTTTCGGGCGAGTGCGCTCGCTTGTTGGCGCTCTTGGAGGCTCCGGATTTAGCTCGAGATAAGGTGCGTCACATCGAACGTGTCGCGCGTGGCGTGGCGAGCGCGGACGAGGTTGACTCGGTGCTCGGTGTGCTCATAGAGCTGCTGGAGATTGCCTGCGATGAGCAGGTTGTATTGCTCGTTGATGGGTACGATGCGGCGTGGTCTCGCCGTGCGAGCGCGAGGGACGCTTCCGACGCCGATCCGGCAGAACTACTTGACCGTGTGCTGTTCGACGCCATTGCCACTGCGCGTGATTCGTTGCGGCTGACGTGTCTGATGGGGGAGCGTCCCAGTCCTGCCGAAGTGGCGCTTTCTTCGCGCGGCTGCTCGTATTGTCTGACGACGCCGCTGTCGGCGTGGTGTGACCGATGTTTCGGTTTTTCGGATGCCGAGGTCCAGGCTCTATTGAATCATGCTGGGCGCGAGGAATACCTGGATGATGCGCGTGAATGGCTCGAGGGGTATCGGTTTGGCAGGGCCTATTGCTCGAGTCCAGAGCGTGTGATCGGTTTTCTGGGCCGAGGCTGCACGGCTCCTGTGCGTGCCGATCTGTATGGATATGCCGATTGCCTGAGTAGGGTAGTTGCCGGGTGGAATCTCGACCGCCTTTCGGTCTTGTTTGATTTGCTCGAGGCCCATGGGTGCGCTGAGGTCCCGCTTTGTTTGGGCACTGCAGAGCCAGATGTCTCGCCTGATGATGGCATGTGGACAGCGCTGTATCTGTCCGGTTTTCTCACGACGGATATGACTGAGGAGCCAGAGCATGGCGATCGCCTCCGTGCTTTGCGATTGCCCAATAACGAGCTTCGTCAGGCCTTGCGTCTAGTGATTATTGAGTGGTTTGAGTGTGCCGCAGAAGACATTCGAGACGTCGATGCGTTTCGCGACGGGCTGTGCCATGGGAACGAGGATACCGTGAGGCGGGCGCTAAGCCGCATCTTGGGAGATGCGGGAATCGGTGCGACCGACCCAGATACGCCGCTGCCATATCATCTGCTCTTGCAGGGGCTCTGCTTTGGATTGCCGGGCTATGCCAATCCTGCTTCGAGGCGAAAGTGTGGCGCGGGTCGCTGGGACATCCAGGTTTTTCCTACGGGCGCTGTGTTCGACGTAGCTGACACTATCGGCATGCTGGACGAGCGCCCGCTTATAACGATCAATATGATGTATGACCCCGATGTGGATGCGCTGGGCCTGGAATTGCTGGCCGTGCAGTCGCTACTCGACATAGAGCGCGGCGGCATCGACGAAATCCGTGTACCGCGCCCCGGCGTGGGTCGCATGCGCTGGGGGTTCGGTTTTGATGGGCAGCATGTGGCTACGGTGTGCCAGCGGCTTTAAGCGCTGAGGTTTTTCCGGCTTCCGTTACTTGGTGGCCTTCATGGGCGGCATGGGCTTCCAGTTGGGATCCTTAACGATCTTGCGGGCGTCCTTCATGCCACGGCGCAGCGCCGGAATGCCGGTCTTAAAGCACTTGTCAACGGCGGCCAGGCGAATGAACTCCTTGCAGAAGGTCGCGGCGTTGCCCAGACGGAACAGCACGGGGTGATAGTCGCCGTAAATCTGCATGTAGCGGGCCAGATAGCCGCGGTTGCGCATGATGTAGTAGCGGTTGGTGTCGCTCGTGGAGTTGAGCTGGCGTTTGCCGGCGATGTCCCAGTTAGAGACGGCGCGGGCGCGCTTGAGCACCACGTCGGCGACAACGGCGGCGGGGAAGTGCTGGCTGGCCACGTAGCCATAGCAGGCATCGTCGCCGTAGATGAAGAATCGCGCATCGGGCAGGCCGATCTTGTCGACCACGCGGCGCGAGAACATGCCGCCCTCAAAGCATAGCTGGTTCATGGCGCGGTAGCCCTCGGGTCCCAGGTCCCACTTGGCGACAGGGTTGGGAATGCCGAGTGAAAGGATGAGCTGGTACTGCCAAAAGAAGGCGCCGCCGTCAAAGTCCAGGCGCGAACCCTGGATGACGTCGTAGCGGTCGGTCCACTTGGCCAAGCGCTCGATGCCTTCGGGGATGACGAGCACGTCGTCGTCCATGACCCAGAACCACTGGGCCCCCAAGTCGTAGGCGCATTTAGTGCCGGCGGAGAAGCCGCCCGCACCGCCGCCGTTTTCGAGCTGCGGGGCGTAGATGACACGGTCGGTGCCGCCCTGCGCGTCGGGCTGCTCGGTGTCGATGCCCCACAGGTTGGCCAGGCGCTCGTTGAATGCGGTGCACATGGCCTCGGTCTCGCGCGAATTCTCGTTATCGACAATCACGATGCGCCAGGGCGTTGCCGTGAGCTCGGTCATGGAGTCGAACAAATTGGCCAGGAGTTCCTGGCGTTTGTACGTAACGACGACGATGGCGAGCTTATCGATGGGGGCGGGGAGGGTTGAAGTCATGGGGCAATATATCCTTTCACGCGCGGCGCGCATGCGCTGCACGGAAGCTATCGAATACGTCCTTGGGACTGTCCTATTGTAAAGGCTCGGCGCACCTTGGCGGCAAGCTTTGAATAAAACGCAGGAACCTGCCACGGCTGTAGCGGCTTTAGGGTCTGACGGCAGCGTGTGTATTGCCGCTTGGGCTTGCGAGTGATAAGGCTTCTAGCTGCGTCGATGGTGAGAAGCGTCAGGGCAAAGACGATGCTAATGACGGTACCCGTGACGATACATATAGCTGCCGGGCTGTTTTGGCTGACCAGTATGTTTGCGAGCAACGTATTGAAGACGGGACGCCACAGGCTACTGGTGAGCGACTGCATCACATAGAAACCGAGCGTGGCGGTCGATAAGGTGACGATGGCACCTGAAGTCCGCGGATTGCCTGAGGCGCTGCGTCGGGTTGCCGCAAAGAGCAAGGAGGCGGCAGCGAGGGCAAACGAGATCAGCGAGGTCGATTTGTAGGAGAGGGCTGCCATCGCCGTGAGGTTGCCGATGAAGGAGAGTTCGCCTTCCAGGATGATGGTGAGCACCAAAACCGCTGCGAGCGACCGCATGCCCAAGGCGCCCGCCCTGTCCGAATCCATGGCGTCGGTTACATCGCGGAGCAGTCCGCCGATCAAAAACGCGATAGCGTACGTGACGGCGCTCATGAGCTTCTGCAGCCAAGAAAACTCACCGCCGCTTGTCGCGCTCATGGCGGCTAAATACCCGTTAACAACAAATGCGAAGATGCCAACGGCGATGACCGTCGTCGTGTGGGTTTTCTGGGGGAGTCGACTTTTAGCCAGTCCAAACCATGGCGCCATGAAGACCGTGGCGGCATAGACCCAGATAAACTCAAGGCCTAGCGTGTACCAGTAGTGCGTGTTGAGGGTAACATCGGGAATGGGGGAGACGACCGTGGACCATGCGAGCGCCACGAGGCAATAAAACGCAGTGGGCATAACGACCTTGCCCAGGCGCTGCGCCGTCCGTTGCATTTGCGACTTCCACGTTGCTCCACCGTCCCAAGCACGCGCGGCAGAAGCGATGAGAAAATAGCCCGAGATCATAAAGAAGACCTCGTTGGCCCAGCAGCCCAGCAGGTTGATAAAGCCGAGCGCGCCGGAGTAGGGGAAGGTGGCGAGCGGCGCGTATTCCGGCAAGCCGACGCAGGTCGCCTGGAAGGTCCACTGAAACGTGTGGAATACCGCGATGCCAGCGACCGCTACCAAGCGCAGCGCTTCGATGGAGGTGTTTCTGCTTGTTTTGCTGCCCATCAGACTATTTTCCAGCGCGTGCGTTGTATGAACCAAAGTGCGATGTGATCATTTTTAGAGTTTGCTTGGGCCCCTTGTTCCATACGTTATACAGGCCCTCGCCCACGAGGTCCTTGGCGTATGCGCAGTAGCTGATTTTAGGGTTGGCGATGCCCATATACTCGGCATAGAGCTTTTTGGCCGCAGGGGTAATGCGAGGATTGGCAAATACCAGCTCTTGCGGCATGCGTTCGAACATCCTGTGGATCGCCCGCTCGATTTCGGGGTGGCCATCAATTCCGGTGTGCTCAATCATGATGCCCATATAGGTGAAGCCACGTGTGATTTGGGGTGTCCAAACGGCGGGGTCGGTGACGTTGAGCCGCTCAAGAATATCGACCATGTCGTTCCAGCGATTAAACGGCATCAAGGGGTCACGCTTGGCCAGAGCTGCCGCCTTTTCGGGTGTTTCCTCGCGGTAGCAGTAATACGGCTTGGGCCAGTAAGCGATGGCCTTTGCCTGGCATAGCGTTTCGACGAGGAATGGATTATCGGCCCAACCTGCACCGGGGATTTCCTTAAACCAGATATTGTTTTGCATCAGGAAGTCGCGACGATAGATTGCCGACCAAATGGACGGATGGTGAGCCAGCAGGTGTGGAGCGTCGTGAATGGTGAATGGTTGCCGAGACGGTTTGATGCGACCACGATATGCGCAATGTAGTTTGACCTCTTGGGGGGTATCGGGGTTGCGAATGATCCAATACGGGGTCTCGATAATGTCGAGCTTGTTCGGATCGCCAAATTCGCGCTTGGCAAAGGAAAGCATGTCGGAGTACATTCCGGGCTCGATCCAGTCATCGGGCTCGAGGATGGCAATCCAGTCGCCCTTTGCCTCGCGAATGCCCAGATTGCAGGTTGCGCCGTAACCCTGGTTTGCCTTATCGATCACTCGAACGCGCGAGTCGCGCGCAGCGAAATCTTGCATAATGGCGAGCGAGTTGTCGGTGGATCCGTCGTTGATTGCGAGGATTTCCAGTTCGATATTCTTTTCGTTTAATAGGCTGCCTATAGCCTGAGAAAGATACGGCTCGGCATTGTAAGTAGGCACGATTACGGTCAGCATTCAAACACTTTCTCTAGGCGATTTGGAAGAATTATACCTAATTGCGTTTGCAACGGTTTAATTTGCATTCGCCTAATACTGCCAAGGGCCGCACGACTATTGCTGACGCTGCGCCTGTAGTGGATGTCGGCGATTGGCTGCAAAAAATTGTCGGCAGTGGCGAGACAGTTGTCCTTCCCATTCTTGCTCGTTATGGGACCGATCGATTGTGGACGCGGACTGAATTTAAAGACCAATCGTTGCCTAACAGGACGCGTGGGTGCAAAGGTGCCCTACAGGCATCTTCGAACGATGCACGTATAAATGCATGGTTTAAATCTCAATCCATTTGGGAGTGGCAGAATAGGCGTGACAGCGCACTGTTCTCTGCGGTTAAAAAGGCATTGGCCTCATGTTTTGATGCCGCTGCTTCTACCGTGGGCGCGATGGTCGATTTTGATGCCGAACTCGGCCAGCTGGTGTTTACATATGGCACTGCCGATGGTAGTTACCATTGCGATAGGATTCACTCTATGAGCGACGGATATCGTGGCACGTTGAGCCTTTTTGCGGACATCGCATATCGCATGGCGATGTTGAACCCCGCACTAGGGGATCGTGTGCTCAAGACGCCGGGCGTGGTAATGATTGACAAGATCGATCTTCATTTGCACTCTCGTTGGCAGGCACGAATTCTGGAGGGCTTCGTTCGCATCTTCCCCAACGTGCAGTTTATCGTGACCAGGCATTTGCCGGTTGTCGTGGCTTCAGTGCCTCGTGACATTATTTGCGTTCTTAACGGCGAGACCGCGTCGGTTCCTGCGACGGAGACACACGGACGTGATGCGGGAGACATTCTCATCACTGTTTTAGATGCTTCCTTGCGCCCTTAGAAGGCAGTTCGGTTGTTTGATGCGTCTAGCTGTGCCGCAGACGAAGGGCGTCACGCCGACGCTAACTGTGCGGGCTTGGCCCCCGTCCCCCCAATCTAGTAGACTCTAAACCGTTGCTAGATTAGGGGGATTTTCCATGAAATGCTCCATGAAACGAGTTTCCGGGGCCGCCGCCGTCCTCGCGGTCGCGGTCGCCCTGGCCCTGTGCGGGCCCGCGGCCTACGTCGCCCCCGCCGCGGCGGGGGACACGCAGCCGCTCCCCGGCGAGGCGCAGCCCGCCGGCGGGGAGTCCGGCGCCCAGGACGAGGCCGCCCAGGCCGAAACCGCCCAGGCCGACGGGGGCCAGGCGGAGGCCGCGCAGTCCGATGGGGCCACTGCCGTCTCGCTGTCTTATTCCGCCCACGTCTCCAATATCGGCTGGATGGGCGCCGTCGCCGGCGGCGAGACCGCCGGCACGACCGGCAGGGGGCTCCCCCTCGAGGCGCTGCGCCTCGTCCTGTCCGACGCCTCGACCGGCGAGCCCCTCGGCGCCGACGCCCTGTCCGTCGAGGCCCACGTCTCGGGCGTCGGCTGGCAGGCCGCCGTCGGCAACGGCGGCACCGCCGGCACCACCGGCCAGGCCCGCGCCGTCGAGGCCCTGAGGGTCAGGTTGTCCGCGGGCCTGTCGGAGCGCTACACCGTCTGGTACCGCGTCCACTCCGCCGAGTTCGGGTGGCTCGGCTGGGCGTGCGACGGCGCCGACGCCGGCTCGGCGGGCTACGGCCGCGCCGTCCAGGCCGTCCAGGTCGCGGTCCTGCCCAAGGGCGACCCCGCCCCGGGCGACACCTCCACGCCCTTCGTCGACAGGTCCTCCGAGCCCCCCTCGGTCTCCTACCGCGCCCACGTCGCCGGCATCGGCTGGCAGGGCGCCGTCTCGGACGGCGCCGTGGCCGGCACCACCGGGCAGGGCCGCGCCCTCGAGGCCCTCTCGGGCTCCGTGTCCTGGTACGGGCACGGCTCCTCCTCCCTCGAGGTGAGGGCCCACGTCTCGAACGTCGGCTGGCAGGGCTGGACCTCGGGCGCCGCCGGCACCACCGGGCGCTCCCTGGCGGTCGAGGCGCTCCAGTTCAGGCTCTCCGGCGAGGCCGCCTCGTCCTACGACGTCTGGTACCGCGTGCACTGCGCCGACTACGGCTGGCTCGGCTGGGCCAAGGACGGCGCGTCCGCGGGCACGGTGGGCCTGTCGAAGGCCGTCCAGGCCGTCCAGGTCGTGCTCGTCCCCAAGGGCGGCTCCGCGCCGGGCCCGGCCGGCGGCGCCTTCCGCGGCGCCGGCGAGCGCCTGTCCGGCTCGGCCCTCTCCGTCTCCGGCTCGCCGGCGGGCTCGTCGTTCTCCGGCGGGGTCCTGACGCTCGGCTCCGAGAGGGGCCCCGTGCTGGGCTCCGTCGCCGCGACCGTCGACAACCTCGAGTCCGACGGGTCGGTCGGCTACCGCGGCCTCCTGCTCGGTTCCGGCTGGCAGGCGGAGTCCAGCTTCGACGGGGCGCAGCTCGTCGCCACGGGCGGCGGGCTGCAGCTCAAGGCCGTCCGCTTCGGGCTGTCCGGCGGCCTCGCCGAGCGCTACGACGTCTGGTACCGCTCCTGTGACTCCGCGCGCGGCTGGACCGGCTGGGCGAGCTCCGGCGAGCCCTCCGGCGTCGAGTCGGGCGCCTCGGGCCTCACCGCAGTCCAGGTCGCCCTCGTCGCGAAGGGCGGCGCCGCCCCCGGCCCGACCGAGGGGGCCTTCGTCTCCGGCGCCGCCTCCGGCCCGGCGCTCGTCCTGCAGGGCCACGTCGCCGAGCGCGGCTGGCTGCAGGCGGTGGGCGGCGGCGAGGACGTCGGCACGACCGGCAGGGGCCTCGCGCTCCAGGCGGTGCGCGCCTACCTCGAGGGGGCGGGCGAGGGGAGCTCCGTCTCCGTCGCGGCCCACGTGGCCGGCATCGGCTGGCAGGACGCCGCCTCCGCCCCCTCCTACGCCGGCACGGTGGGGCAGGGCCGCGCCGTCCAGGCCGTGAGGGTGTCCCTCTCCGGCCCCGTCTCCGATTCCTACGACGTCTGGTACCGCGTCCACGCGGCGGGCTACGGCTGGCTCGGCTGGGCCAAGGACGGCGAGGCCGCGGGCACCGAGGGCCTCGGCGTCCAGGCCGAGGCGCTCCAGGTCGTCCTCGTCGAGAAGGGCGGCGACGCCCCCTCGTCGGGCGCCCCCGCCGAGCTCTCCGTCCCCTCGCTCAGCCTCAGGGCCCACGTCTCGGGCGTCGGCTGGCAGGCCGCCGTCGGCAACGGCGGCACCGCCGGCACCACCGGCCAGTCCCGCGCCGTCGAGGCGATCGCGGCCGAGGTCTCCTCGCCGGTCTCCGGCGGCCTGTCCTACAGCGCCCACGTCTCCGGCGTCGGCTGGCAGGACGAGGTATCGGGCGGCGCCGTGGCCGGCACCACCGGCCAGGGCAGGGCGGTCGAGTGCGTCAAGATGCGCCTGACCGGGGGCCTCTCCGAGTACTACGACGTGTGGTACCGCGCCTACGTGCAGGACTACGGCTGGCTCGGCTGGGCCAGCGACGGCGCCCGCGCCGGCACGACCGGCATCGGCTACCGCGTCGAGGCGCTCCAGGTCCGCATCCTCGCGAAGGGCTCGGCGGCGCCGGGCCCCACGGAGGGCGCGTACAGGGATCGCCCCTTGCATCCGAATTCGGTTGTCCTCAACGTTCCCTGCACTATGCAGAATCCTGAGCTTCCGACTGGTTGTGAGTCCGTTGCATTGACCAATGCGCTCAACTATTACGGATTTGGACTGGGTAAAACCGTCATTGCGGATGCGTATATGCCTAAGAGCAGCTGGGATTTTGTGACGGCGTTTTGGGGTAATCCGCATAGTGCTTCGAATGGAAACTGCATATCCGCTCCTGGACTGACCAACACAGCTAATTCTTTTTTGATTAGTCGTGGAAGCAGTTTGCGGGCGTATGACGTCACAGGCACTGGTTTCTATGATCTTTATTCCTATTTGGAAGCCGGACATCCCGCTATTATCTGGTCAACGATTGGTATGCAAAACTTGGGAAGCTGCTATGCGACCCAGGCATATGGCGGAAGGGTCTATCGAACCTACACCAATTCCCATACCGTCGTTCTTAGGGGCTTTAATCGTTCCCTGGGTACCGTTTACATTGCTGATTCACTCGCTGGCTATGTCTCTAACTCTGCCCAGCGCATTGCTTCGTTATACTCGCAACGAGGGGCACAGGCGGTTGTCCTTAAGTAGATTCGTTTATTGATGAAGGAAGGTGGAATCGTGAGACGTCTCTTTGATGTGTCCGTTTCTATTCTCATGGCTGCTATGTTGCTCATGAGTCAATCATGGGCCGTGACTGCTGCATATGCTGATTATTCAGTTAACGGATCTACTGACTCAACTAATTTGAATTCTGATTTGAATTCTGAAGACTCGAACGCTATTGATGATGGTTCAGACTCTGAAGGACAAGAGTCGAATGCGTCCCCTGTTGTTAACGAGTCCCAAGACACGCAACAGGGTTCATCCGAAGATAGAAGCGAGGTCGTTGCTGACGATTCTGCCGTAAGCAATCAGCTGACCGTCAAAAACGTAAGTGTTTCTGCCCATGTTCAGAATATCGGCTGGATGGATCCGGTTGGTTCGGGTAAGGTTGCCGGAACGACGGGTAGGGGCCTTAATCTCGAGGCGCTCAGAATCTCACTCGAAGTGGATGGAGCAACCTCTCAAGAGCAGGTTGCAAACGCCTTGTCCGTCGAGGCCCACGTCTCCAACGTCGGCTGGCAGGCCGCCGTCGGCAACGGCGGCACCGCCGGCACCACCGGCCAGGCCCGCGCCGTCGAGGCCCTGAGGGTCAGGTTGTCCGCGGGCCTGTCGGAGCGCTACACCGTCTGGTACCGCGTCCACTCCGCCGAGTTCGGGTGGCTCGGCTGGGCGTGCGACGGCGCCGACGCCGGCTCGGCGGGCTACGGCCGCGCCGTCCAGGCCGTCCAGGTCGCGGTCCTGCCCAAGGGCGACCCCGCCCCGGGCGACGCTACCTGTCCTTTTAAGAACCGTAGCGATGATCCCGCTTCGATTTCCGTTCGCTCGCATACATCGAATATTGGCTGGATGTCTCCCGTAGGTGGCGGATCTGTTGCTGGGACAACTGGTAGGGGCCTTCCCATGGAGGCTCTTGAAGCCCAGCTTGGCTGGTATGGCCACTCGGGTTCTATTGAGCTTCGTGGTCATGTCTCGAATGTTGGCTGGCAGCAGTGGTCTAAGGGGCACTGCGGTACGACTGGAAAGTCTCAGCGCCTCGAGGCCGTCCAGATTCGCTTGACCGGCGAGGCGGCAGATAAATATGACATTTGGTATTGCGCTCATGTGTCAGGCATAGGCTGGCTCGATTGGGCCTGTAATGGTGCTGCCGCTGGTTCTGCCGGTAAGGGCAGGGCTATTGAAGCGGTCAAAGTGGTTCTCGTGGAGAAAGGCGGAGCGGCGCCCGGCTCTTCGGCCAAGGTCTTCATTGGCGATCAAGATGCTGTTACGGTTTCCGGATCGGCCGTTTCTGGGGAGAGTCTTGGATCCTCTTCTGGTAAAAAGGCCACGATTGGAGACAAGGGCGCTAAGCTGATCAGCTCTATTGCCTTAAGCGTTGCTGGCCAAACTGATGATGGATCGATTTCCTATGCTGTTATGGATGCATATTCAGGCTGGGGCGCTTCTTCATCGGATGGTGGCGCTGCCAAGGCTGTATCCGGCGCCCCCATAAAAGCGATAAAAATGTCGTTGAGCGGTCAACTCGCTGCCAATTATGACATCTGGTATCGAGTATGCGATTCCGGTAATGGCTGGACTGGCTGGGCATCAAATGGTCAGGCATGTGGCGTTTCTGGTGGTTCTTCCGGTTTGTGCGGCATCGATGTTGCACTTGTAAATGAAGGTCAGTCTTCGCCTGGCTCCTCTGCCAATGCATTTATCGAAACGCCTGGAATCGGTCTTGTATCTCAGGCTCACGTTGCTTCTGCGGGCTGGCTGGCTCCCGTTGGTAACGGTGAAACCGCGGGTCAGACGGGTATGTCTCGTTCCCTGCAAGCGCTGTATGTTGCGACGCAAGGCATCGATGCCTCAGTTGAAGTGTCGGCACATGTTGCGAATATCGGCTGGCAGCCATACGTCTCGGGTGCTTTCTATGCTGGCACTGTTGGCAAGGGCCTCGCAATTCAGGCGGTTAAATTAAGGCTCACTGGCAACGACTCGTCAAAATACAATATTTACTACCGTATTCATGCGGCGGATTATGGTTGGCTTGGTTGGGCTAAAAATGACGCCGCAGCTGGCACCGTTGGGCTGTCTAAGCAGGCCGAGGCAATTCAAATTAAGTTGGTTGCCAAGGGTTCGTCCGACGCTCCCGTTCAAGATCATGCTGCGTTGATCCAGCTTCCTGGGCTATCCGCTAAGGCAAATTGCTCCGGTCTTGGCTGGCAAGCGTCTGTTGGCAATGGCGGTGTTGCCGGAACGGTTGGGCAGAACCGTGCCATGGAGGCAATGCAACTGTCCCTTTCCGATAGTTCCATGAACGGTGGCATTTCGTATTCCGCCCACGTATCCAATATCGGCTGGCAATCTGCTGTCTCAGATGGAGCCACAGCGGGAACCATTGGACAGGGACAACAAATCCAAGCTGTGAAGATTAATTTGACTGGTGACGTTTCGAATTACTTTGATGTCTGGTATCGCGTCCACGTGTCAAATTAGGGGGTGCGGACGATTTCTTGGACCGCGCCTAGGCGTATCCAAGCTTCCTGCGG
>DXZT01000022.1 GCA_019419545.1 Collinsella sp.
TTATTTTCCGGTTCGACGAACAGCCGATCGTGTCAAATTTGGTCTAACAGAGCCAGAAATTTCGGGGCCTTCCCGCATGGGATTGCATCTGCTCGTGTGAGCACAGGATTCGCGATACGGTCGCTTACCTGAATGAACAAGTACTTGGGACGGCTACGTATGAGTACGGGAGCGCGTTCGACTTCATTAACTTCATCAACAATGCCGCTACCGTGATTGATTGTGTCGATATGCTCGCAAGAATTTTTGGAGTTGACCTCTCCGAGGAGAATGACCGCACCGGAGCGTTCTCCCAGCTTGGTAGGAACAGGAAGGGCACAGACCAAAAATATTTCAGGTTCATTCGTTCCCTTTGCGCGGTTCACCCAGTGGAGACAAGTCGCTATGCCGGTGAGTACCAAAGTTCGGAGCTCGTTACCTGCCCGTACATCACATGGGTAAAGGAGCCAATTTTCAAGACAATGTGGGATTGCGACTTGCACGCCCATGCGTTCACGAATGCGCCCAACAGCTGGGGCGATGACGTTTGTATCCATATGGACCAGGTCTTTGACTATATCGAGTTTCGTTATGGATTGCTGGAAAAGGTCATCGAGGGTCTCGGACGCTTTCAGCGGGAGGCCATTGCTAGGCTTTGCTCTATCCCGGTTCCCGACAGGGGAAGGAACGAGACAGAGGGCGAATTTATTGATCGCTTGAAGAGCGCCGAGCTTGAGCGCTTTGGCTCCAGTAACGACTTCATTTACGACTTCGCCAAGAAGGCAGTGTCTTTCGTCCCTTCGAACGAGGTGAACCTTTCGGCTGCCCGCCGTTATGCGGAGGCATGGCGTCATGCCTTGGGGCTGCAGCTCAACATACTTCGTGACATGTCGAGGGAAGGTCTGGAACATGCCGGTATCGAAGGCGATGAAACGGACTGGATTCTGTTTGAGCACCTGCTTTTCTCTCATTCGGGTGCCCAGGAGCTAAGGGGGTTCGAATACAACCTCGAGAAGATCCATTATCTCGACGGCGAGCATGGCCCAAGTGACGCGAATTGGGGGCGCATCAAACTCCGCGAGATGGACGACGTTCTCGGTAGGCGAGTCGTTTTCGACTATGAGAGCGACAGCGACGATGAGCTGTACATGCTTTCGCGCATCGCCCTGTACGAAATCGCCCTCATGCACCCGTGCGAGATCAATGACGCGATCCCGCTTGATTTGAAATACCGTCCGGCAGACGCTATGACACGAGATGGAGGAAGGCTATGACCAGCCGTTACTCCGAAGAGGAGGCTGTCCAGAAGCCCACAGGCGAGCTGCTTCGTCGCATGGGGTGGGACGTCCATTACTGCTTCGACGATGAGGTTCTCGGCCCCTGTGGCACGCTGGGTCGTGACTCCTATAAGGACGTCCTTCTCAAACGCGATCTCATGAACGCGTTGGTTGAGCTGAACGAGCACCTTACCGAGGCGGAATGTGCCGAGGCCGTGGCGACCTTGGAGCAAGCCTTCGTTGGCGATTCGCTGCTTCAGACCAACGAGGCAAAGTATAAGATGCTTCGCGATGGCATACCGGTGAAGAAGGTTCAGCCCGATGGCTCCATGCGTACTGAGCTCGCGCGGGCTTTCGACTTTGAGCATCCAAAGTTGAACCGCTTCGTGGCGGCAGAGGAACTGTGGGTGAAGGGCCCCATGCATCGACGCCGCTGCGACCTCGTAGGCTTCGTCAACGGTGTGCCGCTGCTGTTCGTCGAATTCAAGCGCCACGACAAGGACGTGCTGCGCGCGTACGAGGACAACTACACCGACTACCAGGATACCATTCCCCAGATCTTCTATTACAACGCCTTTGTGATGCTCTCCAACGGGCTGGAGTCCAAGATCGGAACGTTGGGTAGCACCTATGAGTTCTTCGGCGAATGGAAACGTCTGAGTGAGGGTGACGCTGGCAGTGTTGCGCTCGAGACTATGCTGAGGGGTGTGTGCGCCAAAGAGACGCTGCTCGACCTCTTCCAGAACTTCATCCTGTTTGATCACTTCGATTCGCCGGCCGTCAAGATTCTGGCGCGCAATCACCAGTACCTGGGCGTGAACGAAGCCGTGCGTGCATACTCTGAGCGCGAACTGCGCGATGGCAAGCTTGGCGTCTTCTGGCACACGCAGGGCTCGGGCAAGAGCTACTCGATGGTTTTCTTGGCCGAGAAGATTCGTCGAACGCAATCGGGGTCGCCGACGTTTCTGGTGCTCACAGACCGCGATGAGCTCAACAAACAAATCAGCGAGACGTTCGAAAGCTGCGGCTGCCTGGCGGGTGTCCCTGCCGAGCGCTGCCGCGCCACGAGCGGCAAGGACCTGGTGGAGAAGCTCAAGGGCAATCCGAGCTATATCTTTTCGCTTATCCAGAAGTTCAACCAGCCTGACGCCGGGCCTATCGTGCCCGACCACGATATCGTCGTGCTCTCCGATGAGGCGCACCGGTCCAACAACGGTATCTTTGCCGAGAATATGGTTAAGTTACTGCCTACGGCGTCGCGACTGGGCTTTACGGGAACGCCCATCCTGGCATTCGACAATCTCACCGCCAGAACGTTCGGCGGCTATGTGTCGGTTTACGACTTCAAGCGTGCCGTCGAGGACGGAGCCACGGTGCCGCTGTTCTACGAGAACCGCAGTGACCAGCTTGGTATCGAGAATCCGGATATTAACGACGAACTGCTCCAAGCTGTGGAAGATGCCGACCTCGATGCCGATCAGACCGAGAAGGTGCAGGCCCAGCTCAACCACGGTGTCCATATCATTATGGCCGAGCCGCGTTTGAGGGCCGTGGCTCGCGACTTTGTCTCCCATTACACGAGTATCTGGGAGTCGGGTAAGGCCATGTTCATTTGCGTGAACAAAGTTACCTGCGTGATGATGTTCAACTACGTGCAGGAATACTGGGCCGAGGCGCTCGACGAGGAGCGCGCAAGGCTCTCCGACATGGACCAGCAACAGGCTATGGAGCAGCGCCGCAAAATCGCCTGGATGGAATCCACCGAGATGGCGGTCGTGGTGAGTCAGGAACAGAACGAGATCGATCGCTTCCGTAAGTGGGGGCTCGACATAGCGCCGCATCGCCAGAAGATGGAGGAGCGCCAGCTCGATGACGAGTTCAAGGATGTCGACAACCCGTTCCGCGTCGTCTTCGTATGTGCCATGTGGCTTACCGGTTTCGACGTGAAGTCGCTCTCTGCCATGTATTTCGACAAGCCGCTCAAGGCGCACGGTCTCATGCAGGCCATCGCGCGCGCCAACCGCGTGAGCAAGGGGAAGAGCAACGGCCTCATCATCGACTACGTCGGCGTCGTGAAGGCTCTGAGAAAGGCCCTGGCCGATTATACCGAGAACCCCGGTGACGGAGGCGGAGTCGATCCGGTGGTCGACAAAGACGAGCTACTTGCGAGGATTTTTGAACTTACGGACGACGCCGTCTCGTTCGTGTCGTCGCTGGGCTACGAGCTCGAATCCCTGCTGGCAGCAGAGGGCTTCGACAAGGTTGCAGAGATCAAGAACGCTGCAGACTGTGTGTCGCAGTGCGACGAGACAAAGAAACGTTACGGTGTCATGTGCCGTGAGCTGTTCACACTGTACAAATACGTGAGCCGACGCGAGGTGAGCGAGGAACTGCTGGCCAAGCGCGACGCCCTGCGCGCCGTCTTCAACCACATCAATGCTCATAGGGCCAGTGCCGACACAACCGAGCTCATGGTTCAGCTGCAGGGCATCGTGAGCGAGCATGTGGTGGTCAGCGAGGCCTCCGAGGGGCTCAAGACGGCTACCAAGTTCGATATCAGCAGTATCGACTTCAACAGGCTCTCACAGGAGTTTGCCAAGGCCAAGCGCAAACACCTCATCATTGACGACCTGCGTTCTGTCATAGAAGCGCGTCTTAAGACCGCGCTGAAGGATAATCCCAGACGTATTGACTACTTCGAACGCTACGAGCGGATTATCGAGAGTTACAACTCTGAGCAGGACAAGGCGATGATCGAGAAGACGTTCAACGACCTCATCAACCTGTCTCGCGACCTTGATGACAAACAGAAGGAGTGGGTGCGCGAGGGCTTCCAGAACCAGCAGCAGATGACCGTGTTTGAGATGCTATTCAAGGACACGCTGACGCCTGCTGAGATCAAGCAGGTCAAGTGTGTCGCCATCGAGATGGTATCTATTATCGAAGAACGGCTTGCCAACATGGTGCGCTGGACGGAGAAGACTGAGACTCGCGACATTGTGAGGCTTATCGTGCGCGACGAGGTATACAAGCTTCCTGAGTCTAGTTATCCCGATGAAGCATTGCCCGGATGTATTGAGGAGATATTTAACTACTTCTATGGCATGGACCGCGCGGCATAGTTGTTGGAGGATGCAATGACGATTGACTTGCAAAAGTGTTTAGATAACCGCGAAGGCTTTCTCGTTACGGGAACGCATGACGAACTGGCCGAGCTCGTATTCTCAGATGAGTCGGATGAGTACGCTTTTGTGGGCGCTCGCGGTTTCTTTGACACCGGTAAGAAGCGCAGTCTTATTCCGGATGGTTACATCCTGCGCGGCGCCTTTGAGCTCGGGGACATCCTGTCTGGGACTTCGCTTTTCCTCATGCTTTATGTTTTCGCACGACCCGGCTTCGGAGAGTGTCGATTTTCGACGCTCAAGCTCAAGAAACCGCTTGTCGCCAAGGCGCGTGGCTCGCGCAGGACTGACAATCTCTGCAAGATTCCGGCCGATCGATTCAGCGACGATTATCTCGCATATCTTCGGGCGGTCGAAGATTATGCAAATGGAGGGACTCCCGACTGCCCGTCTAAGTGCGGAGCTTTTTACGGTATGCCTCCAAGCGAACTTATAGAAGGAAGATTTACCCCCGCATTCTATTCTCCTCGAAATCGTAAGATACGTAGCACGCTTGCGAGTTCAAAGACCGTAGAGCTTTCGGAAGTCGCCAGCATTCTTTTGCCGCGAAAGGTTGGCGACGCCGCCAGAAACGTCTTGGTTCTCAGGCCAAGAAACATTAGATTCCCAGTTGATCTTGACTCGTTGGAGCGGGGCGAGGCAACAACGGTGCCCCTGCGCAAGGGTGATATTGTCATGTGCCTCATTGGCGAGGAGAATCACGCCATCGTCTTTGACCGCGATGGGCAAGAGCCCGTTTATGCGGGCACGAGCATGGCTGTTATTCGTGCCAACGGGATATCTCCGGAGTATCTCTGCTTCTACCTTTCCAGCGATATCGCAAAGCAGGCCCTGTCATCGTTGGCAGGTGGCGTCATCATGAAGCGTCTAGCGCTTCGCGACCTCAGTGTTTTTTCCGTTGTCGAACCATCGATGGACGAGCAGTACTATCTCACCGAATATGCCATCCTGTCCGGACGTGCGCCGAGGAACTACCAAGACCTCGAAGGCCTAAAGGGTGCGGAACCGTCTGCGGCGGAAGAGATCCTTAACGCCGAAATCGCCGATAGGATTCAGGCATATAACGAGGAACAGTTACGCACTTTCCTTTCCTCGGACATCCGTGAGCTAAATATTTGTTTTTCGCACGGCGCTTATAAGGCGTCAATCATCCTTGCCGGTTCCATTCTTGAGGCGGTTCTTATCGACTGGATTTCTGAAATCAAGCACGTTAACTACTTTGCGGAAAAGTATATGGTGCGGGACAGGAAGAGCGGCAAGATGAAACCCGCGGCCCTTATCGACTACATCAACGAGATTAAGTATCTGGAGAGGCCTCGTTGGATGAAGGAGGCGGACATGGCTCACCAGATTCGCAAGAAGAGGAATCTGGTTCATGCGAAACTTTGCATCGCTGCGGATGAGGTGAACGAAGAAACCGCGCGTATGGTTATCGAGTATCTCGACAAGGTTCTTCGAACCAGAGGGGCACACTGTCTAGGCTGATTTCGCTGAACTACACTCTCTCGTACCAAGCATTCAGCCATCTCTCATCAGCCCTTCCAAGCCGCATGTCGCTCGAAATGTCGACGCAATCGTTGCTGGGTGCCGGTACTTCGGCAATCAGGTCGCGGAAGGCGGGCATGTCGTGATTGGCGAGCTATCGGCCGTTGCATATGCCGTTGTGGTTGCCCAGTTTAGATCACTGACACTTGTGTATGTCAAAAGGCATACACAAGTGCCAGTCTTTTGACATCGTGCGATTTGAGGGGTGGCGTGCAATGACTGCACGTCATCATGATGCATCCTGCGTTCGCCTACACCATCGCAATCCCGCGCGCCGCGCTCAGCAACTCGTACTCCATCTGGCTCCATTGGCGCAGCTCGGCAGTCTCGACGGCGTCACGACACAAGTCCAAAAACACCTCGGCTCCCTCGCAGAAGCATTCGCGGGCAAAGTCACCCGAACCGCTTGCGATGCACGTGCCGTCTGCAAACAGCTTCCAGCTAGACGGCTCACGCGAGTCATCTCCGAGCAGCTTGATCTGCAGTACGTGCGGGTCGCCAGCAGCACGGAGCTCTTCCTCGAGCTTCTGTACCGTAAAGCGCATCTGGTGGGAGAGACTACTCTTGACCATGGCCGAGGCATAGCAGTTCGGCTTGTCCAGAAGATGCATTCGTTTTGGCTTGGCTGCCAGGTTGTGGAAGTTGCGCTCGTTGCGCACAGAGAAATTGTCCATACGGACTCCTTTCATCGATGTTGGCAGGGCCACCGTGCCTCTTGGTCGGTTGGCGTCGGGATCGTGGAGCCAACTCTCTACCCCGACTCTGGATAAAACGTGCCCGCTCCTTGCGGGCAAGATGGAGTCTATCAGCGCGCACGGAAACAAACCAACGCCATCCACGAAATGACGCGCGGATGGCGTTGGTTTCTCAAGTGATTATTCGGCTCTCATTCGGAAAAGTGTCGAATAATCAGCCGTGTAAAAGTACGGAAAAGTGTCGAAATAGGCACCTTAAAACTTCGGAAAAGTGTAGCTGGATGACAAAACAGCACTTAGAAGCCGGTGTTGGATGCGGGATCCTGCGGCCGCCTTCAGCTCTCGCTACTTATCGTCTCCGTCGTTGGGGTCGCCCTTGAGGGTGTTGATGTCCAGGTACTGGTTATCGTCCTCTTTTTGCTGGGTCTCCGACTCCGCTTGGGTGGGGCCGCGGAACAGCTGGAATCCCTCAAACGCAATGACGCCGAGCAGGGCAATGATAATGGCGATAAAGGCAACCTTGACTGCCTGCGGAAATTCCGAGAAACGCAGCGCCTTTTCCGTGGCGTAATAATCGGCGAAGCGCTCTTCGCCCGTGCTTTTGGTATACGCCGGCGCGGACGCGGCCTCCGGGTCATATTCCGGTGCAGGCGTGGCAGCGTACGGATCGTTGAGATAATCGCTCGATGCGGTGCCATAATCCTCGGTCTCGATGCGACCGGTGCCAGCATAGCCATCGGAATAATCGGAATATGCCGCACCGCCCTCATAGTCCGCGGCGCTCGTGTTGGCGGCAAAAAGCGGGTTAACTGGAACATCGAGCGCCGGCATGCCGGTAGAGGTCTCATCCAGATCGGTTGCAGCCCAGGAATCGTAGGCAACTTGATGGGCAACGGGCTCGTCGAGCCTTGCGACCGGAGGCTTGCGTGCCGCAGGAACAAGCAACTGCTGGGCGCTGTACATAACGGTGCTGTCGGCCGATTTGCCCTGCGTCGCTGCAGCGAGAAATGCTGCCGTCTCGGACGGGTCGCTTGCGGGGCGGGGAGCAGGCGTGGGCGCCGAAGTGGGTGCGGGCGTAGGCGCGGGCGTCGAAACAGCCGACTGCGCAGGAGTCGGCGCAGATGCGGTCTTAGGCGCAAGTGCGGGATTGGGGTTTGACGGGCGAGCCCCGCCGCCCATGAGTTCGTCGGCGGTCCACGGGCGATCATCCATCACGTCGTCAAGGCTCAGCGAAAACAAGTCGTCTTCACCCTCATCGAACATGCGGTGCACATGTCCACCAATTGCCGGAATCAATCCGCGACCGGTGCATGATGCCTTGCTCAACGCCATTCTGTTCCACCCTTTCGAAATACTAATGACATCGATTATATGGAACTTTCCAAGCGGCTCGGTCTTGGATTCATGCTTTCCAGAACTCGCGCCCAAAAGGGGAGAGGCAATCCAGGCGAGTGCCTACTTGTCGCCTGCTGCCGCCTTGGCCTCATTGAGGTAGCTATAGAAGCTGTACTTGGAGATGCCAAAGAACTCGCAGGCGCGCTCGCTCGACTTGGAAATGAGGAAGGCGCCGCGACGGTCAAGGTAGCCAATGGCACGAATGCGCTCGTCTTTGGTCATGAGTGCCGCGGGCTTGCCCACAAACTGCTCGCACTCGTGCAGCAGGTCTTCGAGCAGGTCGCCGATGTTCTTGGTAATGGGCTCGGGTTCGGTATAGCCCGTGCCGCCGGTGCCGGTAAAGGCATCGAGCGAGCGCTCAAAAGCCTTCATGAGCGTAATGTCAAAGTTAATGCCCAAAATGCCGACGGGCTTGCCCTCGTCGTTGCGGATAAAGATGGTCGAGGACTTGAGCAGCTTGCCGTCGGTGGTCTTGGTGAGGTATGGCTCGCGGTCGTGCACGTCGGTGGTGCCCTCGTGCATGGACTCAAACACAATATGGCTGGGGCCGTCACCCAGTTTGCGCCCGCTGACGTGGCCGTTTTCGATCACTACGATGGAGTGGTCCACGTCCTCGGTCTCCAGGTCGTGGACGACGACTTCGCAGTTGGGGCCAAATTGGAGCGCCAGGCCGTGTGCAAGGCGCTTGTAAAACTCAATCTGTGCGGGGGTCATGGGTGCCTTCCTAAAAAATAGTTTGGGCTCACTGTGCCATAAACCACACTTGTTCGCAAATAACGAAAGCGTTGCTGCGTTATGTGACCGTTCGGCGGCGAAAAGGTACCGATTACGGCAACAAACAATTTGTTAGGTATACCAATCAAAAAGTGTGATAGAACAGTACTAACAAACTTTTTGTTTGGCATCCACATAAAAGTTCAGCCGTGTGAATGGGATCGGGCTGAAACGCGTATGCGGGGGCCGGCAAGAGAGAACTTAAGGAGTTCACCGTATGGCCGATAAGATCCAGTGGGCGGGCAACACGATGCCCAAGAGCGATGACAAGCACTTGGGAATCATGAGCCTCGACCACGTGAAGAAGGCCCGCGCCTTCCACCAGTCGTTCCCCCAGTACACCGTCACTCCGCTTGCCCGCCTGGATGGTCAGGCTGCGCGCCTGGGCCTTTCCAACCTGTGCGTTAAGGACGAGAGCTATCGCTTTGGCCTCAACGCCTTTAAGGTCCTGGGCGGTTCGTTTGCCATGGCCAACTACATTGCCGACGAGACCGGCAAGGACGTTGCCGAGTGCACCTTCGATTACCTGACCTCCGATCAGCTTGCCAAGGACTTTGGCCAGGCCACCTTCTTTACTGCCACCGACGGCAACCATGGCCGCGGCGTGGCATGGGCTGCCAACAAGCTGGGCCAGAAGGCCGTCGTGCACATGCCCAAGGGTTCCACCAAGCCCCGCTTTGATAACATCGCCGCCGAGGGCGCCACGGTGACCATCGAAGAGGTCAACTACGACGAGTGCGTGCGCATGGCCGCCGCCGAGGCCGACGCCTGCGAGCGCGGCGTCATCGTTCAGGATACCGCCTGGGAGGGCTACGAGAAGATCCCGTCCTGGATCATGGAGGGCTACGGCACCATGGCTTCCGAGGCTGCCGAGCAGCTGCGCGAGATGGCCATCAACCGCCCGACACACGTCTTTGTCCAGGCTGGCGTGGGCTCGCTCGCCGGCGCCGTGGTGGGCTACTTCACCAACCTGTATCCCGATAACCCGCCCACCTTCGTCGTGGTCGAGTGCGCGCCTGCCGCCTGCCTGTACAAGGGCGCTGCCGCCGGCGACGGCGATCCGCGCATCGTGGACGGCGACATGCCCTCCATCATGGCCGGCCTGTGCTGCGGCGAGCCCAACATCCTGGGTTGGGATATCCTGCGCAACCACACCACCGCCTTCGTGTCCTGCCCCGACTGGGTCACCGCTCGCGGCATGCGCACCCTGGGCGCTCCCGAGAAGGGCGACCCGCGCGTCATCTCCGGCGAGTCCGGCGCGGTGACCACCGGCCTGGTCGAGACCCTCATGCTCGATCCCGAGTACGCCGAGCTCAAGGAGCTCATCGGCCTGGACAAGACGAGCTCCGTGCTCTGCTTCTCCACCGAGGGCGACACCGATCCGGATCAGTACCGTCGCATCGTCTGGGAGGGCGAGTACCCGACTTGCTAGCAGACTGACCTGTCCGGAGGCAGCCGGAGGACTTTACTCCCTGCTCGGACAGTCCTGCTCGCACGGAGAGCACATTAAGTGCTCTCCGGCTCGTGCGGAACTCGCGACGGAGCAAAGTCCTCCGTCCGCCTCCTATGGTTACTTGCTTGCCGGGTGCTCAACCTCACGCTGCTTGGTACAAGTGATCTATCTGAAATATCTACCTGTAGGTAAACCCTTGTAGAAAGGTTGACTGTTATGACTAAAGAACTCGATTTTGATGCCATTAAGGCTGCTGCTGAGTCCCATCGTGCTGATATGACTCGCTTCCTGCGCGCTATGATCTCTCACCCCTCTGAGTCCTGCGAGGAGGGTGAGGTTGTTGCCTGCATCAAGGCCGAGATGGAGAGCCTTGGTTATGACGAGGTCAAGGTCGACGGCCTGGGCAACGTTATGGGCTTTATGGGCGAGGGCGACAAGATCATCGCCATCGACTCCCACATCGACACCGTCGGTATCGGCAACATCGAGAACTGGGATGCCGATCCCTATGAGGGCTACGAGACCGACGAGATCATCTACGGCCGCGGCGGCTCCGACCAGGAGGGTGGCATGGCTTCTGCTACCTACGCTGCCAAGATGATGAAGGACATGGGCCTCATCCCCGAGGGCTACAAGATCATGGTCGTCGGCACCGTCCAGGAAGAGGACTGCGACGGCATGTGCTGGCAGTACATCTACAACAAGGACGGCATTAAGCCCGAGTTCGTCATTTCCACCGAGCCCACCGACGGCGGCATCTATCGTGGTCACCGCGGCCGTATGGAGATCCGCGTCGACGTTCACGGCACCTCCTGCCACGGCTCCGCTCCCGACCGCGGCGACAACGCCATTTACAAAATGGCCGACATCATCGCCGACGTCCGCGCCCTCAACAACAACGGCTGCGACGAGTCGACCGACATCAAGGGCCTCGTCAAGATGCTCGACCCCAAGTACAACCCCGAGCACTTCGAGGATGCCCGCTTCCTGGGCCGCGGCACCTGCACCGTCAGCCAGATCTTCTACACCAGCCCCAGCCGCTGCGCTGTCGCTGACTCCTGCGCCATCTCCATCGACCGTCGCATGACCGCCGGCGAGACCTGGGAGTCCTGCCTGGACGAGATCCGCAACCTGCCGGCCGCCAAGAAGTACGGCGACGACGTGAAGGTCTCCATGTACATGTACGACCGTCCGTCCTGGACCGGCGAGGTTTACGAGACCGAGGCTTACTTCCCCACGTGGATCAACAAGGAGACCGCTCCGCACGTCAAGGCCCTCGTCGACGCCCACAAGGCCATGTTCGGTGACGAGCGCATCGGCTGCGAGCCCAGCATGGATAAGCGCACCGGTCGTCCGCTGTGCGACAAGTGGACCTTCTCCACGAACTGCGTTTCCATCCAGGGCCGCTATGGCATCCCCTGCGTCGGCTTTGGCCCGGGTGCCGAGTCTCAGGCTCACGCTCCCAACGAGGTCACCTACAAGGACGACCTGGTCACCGCTGCCGCCATGTATGTGGCTGCCCTGAACCTCTACGATCCGAGCCAGGCCGATGGCGACGCCACCGTGTTCCGCGCCGGTCTGACCAACAACAAGATCGATTAGTCCCATTCCTCGATCTTGTTGAGCCGGGGACAGCTCGTGTCCCCGGCACCCCCTGTTGACTTGGGGCCCGCGGTCGTTATCTCCCATGCTTCCTTAACGGTAGCGGGTCCTCGTCATAGTGCTCTGCATGTTCTAGCCACACGCGCATGCCGGAGCACATCTACTCATTGCAATCGTTTCATCTTTGGAAAGGATATTTACATGGACGCCAAGTTTACCGAGCTCGTCGAGCAGCTGAACGGCCTCGATTTTAAGGGCATGTACGGCAGCGACTTCCTGCACACCTGGGATAAGACCACCGATGAGCTCAAGGCGCTCTACATCGTCGCCGACGCCCTGCGCGAGCTGCGCGAGAACAACGTTTCGTCCAAGATCTTCGATTCGGGTCTGGCCGTCTCCCTGTTCCGTGACAACTCCACCCGTACGCGCTTCTCCTTCTCTAAGGCAGCCAACCTGCTCGGTCTTGAGCTGCAGGACCTGGACGAGAAGAAGTCCCAGATCGCTCACGGCGAGACCGTCCGCGAGACCGCTACCATGATCTCCTTCATGGCCGACGTCATCGGCATCCGCGACGACATGTACATCGGCAAGGGCGACGCCTACATGGCCGAGGTCTCCGAGTCTGTCCAGCAGGCCTACGAGGACGGCGTTCTGGATCACCGTCCCACGCTCATCTCCCTGCAGTCCGATTCCGACCACCCCACGCAGTCCTCTGCCGACATGCTCTACCTCATCAACGAGTTTGGCGGCCTTGAGAACCTCAAGGGCAAGAAGGTTGCCGTCACCTGGGCCTATTCGCCCTCTTACGGCAAGCCGCTGTCCTGCCCGCAGTCGCTGATCAGCCTGCTGCCCCGCTTTGGCATGGACGTCACCCTGGCCCACCCCGAGGGCTATGACCTCATGCCCGAGGTCGTCGAGCGCGCCAAGGGCTATGCCGCCGAGTCCGGCACTACCTTTAAGCAGGTCAACACCATGGCCGAGGCCTTCGAGGGCGCCGACATCGTGATCCCCAAGAGCTGGGCTCCGTTTGCCGCCATGGAGAAGCGTACCAACCTGTACGCCGAGGGCGACGACGCCGGCATCGCAGCGCTCGAGAAGGAACTGCTCGCCCAGAACGCCACCCATCAGGACTGGTGCTCCACGACCGAACTCATGGAGAAGACCGCCAACGGCCAGGACACCATCTTTATGCACCCGCTGCCCGCCGACATCTCCGGTGTCTCCTGCGAGCACGGCGAGGTTAACGCCGACGTCTTCGACATGCACCGCGTGGGCATGTACAAGGAGGCCAGCTACAAGCCGTACGCCATCGCTGCCATGATGTTCCTGCAGAAGGTTGCCGATCCCGCCGCTACCCTCAAGGCCCTCGACGAGCGTAACACCGCCCGTTGGCTCCAGGCCTAAAGCCGGGCTGAGGTAAGGCATGTAAAGGGGGCGCTCTGCCAACCGGCGGGGTGCCCCCTTTTTGCATCGTGGGCGTGCGGGATAAGCGCTTTCGATGTGGATGCCCGCGGCGCGAGTTATGGGTACGATGGTTTCAGGGGAGGTATCACCATGAAACTTGGATGCGTCATTATGGCTTCGGGCGAGGGCAAGCGGTTTGGCTCTAACAAGATGCTTGCCGATATCTATGGCGAGCCGCTGATTGCTCGGACCATCGATTCGGTTCCCCGGGGCTTTGACGTCGTGGTTTCGACGCGTTGGCCCGAGGTCGCTCAGATTTGCGAGGACAAGCATTGCCCGTGCGTGCTGCACGACGGCGAGCTGCGCAGCGAAAGCGTCCGTGCGGGCCTTTCATGGGGAGTCGAACGCAACTGGAAAGGTTGCCTCTTTTTGCCGGGCGACCAGCCGCTCGTGAGTTCGGGTTCATTTGAGGCTATGGTTCGTGCGTTTGACGAGTGTGGCCGCAAACATCCGGTGCGTCTTGCGTGCAACGGTGAGCCTTCGAGCCCGGTGCTCTTTCCGGCGGAACTGCTCGATGCACTTATGTGTCTTGAGGGCAAGGACGGCGGCGGTTCGATCCTCAAGGACCGTACCGACGTGGTGCTGGTCGAGGTGCGTGCCTACGAGCTGTGGGACGTCGATACCGCCAAGGGACAGCAACGCATAACGGAGCATATCGCCGCCTGCTCGTATTTTGATCGCGTGGCCAACTGCATCAATCAATAAGGAGCAATTATGATCATCATCAAAAACGGCGCGCTCGTGACGCCCCAGGGGCTTCGCCGCGCCGATCTTGCCATGGAGGGCGATAAGATTGTGCGGATTGCCGCGGCAATCGAGCCGGGCGAGGGCGATACCGTCCAGGACGCCACCGACTGTTGGGTGTTCCCCGGCTTTATCGACGGCCACACGCACATGCAGTGCTGGACTGGCATGGATTGGACGGCCGATAGCTTTGAGACCGGTACGCGTGCGGCTGCCTGCGGCGGTACGACGACCATCGTGGACTACGCGACGGCCGATCGCGGCGTGACCATGCCCGATGCCTTGGCCGAGTGGCATCGCCGCGCCGACGGAACCTGCACGGCCAACTACGCGTTTCATATGGCACTCGCCGAGTGGAATGAACGCAACCGCGCCGATCTTTCGGCCATGCGCGAGGCGGGCGTGTCGTCGTTTAAGACCTACTTTGCCTATGACCACCTGCGCCTGGACGACGCCGAGACGCTCGAGGTGCTGGAGGAACTCAAGCGCGTGGGCGGCATGCTCTGCGTGCATTGCGAGAACGGTACGCTGGTGAATGAACTGCAGAAGCGCGTGTACGAGCAGGGGATTCATGGGCCCGAGGGGCATGCGCTCAGCCGTCCGGACGTGTGCGAGGCCGAGGCCGTGAGTCGTCTGCTGTATCTGGCGCACTTAGCCGGGGACGCTCCAGTCAATGTGGTGCACCTTTCGACCAAGCTGGGTCTTGAGGCCATCCGTGCCGCCAAGGCGCGCGGGCAGAAGAATATCTATGTCGAGACCTGCCCTCAGTATCTGATGCTCGACGATACTTGCTATCTGGAGCAGGGCGAGGACGGCTTTGCGGGCGCCAAGTACGTGATGAGCCCGCCGCTGCGCCATGCCGGTGACCGTGCCGCGCTGCGCGAGGCGCTTGTGGCCGGCGAGATCGATACTATTGCGACCGATCATTGCAGCTTTAACCTGCACGGGCAAAAGGACCGCGGACGCGACGATTTCCGCGCGATTCCCAACGGCGGACCCGGCGTGGAGCATCGTCCTGTCGCGATCGCTACGAGCTTTGAGGGACAGCTGGGTCCCGAGGATCTGTGCCGCTTGATGAGCGAGAACCCGGCGCGCATCTTTGGCATGTATCCGCGTAAGGGCTGTCTTGCCGAGGGCGCCGATGCCGACGTGTGCGTGTGGGATCCCAAGGCGCGCTGGACCATTAGCGCGGCGACGCAGCATCAGGCTGTGGACTACACGCCGCTCGAGGGTTTTGAGGCACATGGCCGCGCCAAGGCCGTGTTTGTGAACGGCGTGCTGGCGGCACGCGATGGCGAGCCCACCGGAGCCCAGCCCGGCCGCTACGTGCCCCGCTAGCAGCAAAGATGCCGTGTCCCCTCCTCAGTTGCGGTGAAATACGGACTGTTTGCGGCCGTCGGGCGGCCAAACGGGGGTGCGGACGATTTCTTGGACCGCGCCTAGGCGTATCCAAGCTTCCTGCGG
>DXZT01000023.1 GCA_019419545.1 Collinsella sp.
GACTTGCAGCGACGGACCTCGGGACGCTCTTACACCACGTCTGCGCGCGCCACCAAAGTGAGTCCGAAATAAGCCAATTTGGAATCTTTTCGTAATAAAAACATAGCGATGTGCTACACATTTTTCAATGTTTTGTCGCTAAATGCTACTATTTTTGGCGTAAGTGGTCATTTATCCCCAAATTAGTCTGTTTTATCCAATATCTGTGACTGACCCCCTACGCAACTTCCCCATAGAGGGATTAATTTTTTGCGAAACTAAAATAATGGTACCCCCCCAACATTAAAAGAAACTACTGGAAGTGCCATTTATTTCCGACCCCCTTTTACCGGAGTTTTATGACGGCCCCATGTAGTTCGCAGCCCATAATCCTCTGAGAACTGTGTCCCAGAATTCCCGTCCGGAGTGGGATGCGGCTTCCGCTTGTGGCCCCGTTGGGAAACCACATCCCACTCCGATCACAAATTCCGGGTCGCACTTTCCGCCAAGACCCTCAACGGGAAACCGCATCCCATTCCAAAGGCAAATTCCGGGACGCATTTTCCGCAACCCCACCCATCCGGAAATCCCATCCCACTCCGCACACATCCGGGCATAGAACAATCAGCTTACTAGGCCTTCCATCAATAAAGGGGCGCCCTCGTGTCATGAAAAAAGCCTCGAGAACTTCGAGGCTTTCACATTTGTATTGTTTTGCACGAAGGACCGCGAACGGCGAAGCTACTCTCCCAGCACGGCCTTCTTGGCGGCTGCAGCCATGTTGTCCAGATCCTCCTTGGTGGGATGGTCCTTCGCGGCAACCCAGTTGTCGAGCAGCATCTTAAATCGGGCGTTGTCGGGATCTTGCTCGAGCATGGCCTCGTAGCGCTGCTTGACCGCGGGGCCCATCTTGCCCTGGCACATCGCCCAGCCCGCAAGCTCGGCATCCCCAGCCAAATTGGAAGTTACGCGATCAATAATCTGCTGGTAATAGCTCTGGTCGGCCCCAAAACCGCAGGTGCCAAACAGGAAGACGCGCTTGCCGTGCAAGGCGGAAAGCAACGCCGCGACCGAAGGCGTGCACGCGCCCTTGTCGCACCAAAAACCGACGAGCACCGTGTCAGCCGCGCAGGCGCCCTGCGCCTCGAGCGCAACCTGATCTGCATCCGCATCGTCGCTCAACGCCGCGGCATGGACAAACTCAACACCCGCAGCCTGCAGAGCGTGCTTGATCGCGCCCGATACCATCCTGGTATTACCGCTCTTGCTGTTAACCACCAAAGAGCACGTCATAGTCACGTTGCCTCGTTTCCCCCAAAACTAAAGCCACTAATGCAATTTATTAAAAGCATATCTTAGTACTATCGACGCAGATGTAAACCATCTGCCGCTAATCGGCAGCCCCTACTGGGCCCTACTGGGCAAACTGGCTACGATAAAGCTCGGCATAGAAGCCGCCTGCCGCTAGCAGCTCGTCATGCGTGCCGCGCTCGATAATCTCGCCATCGCGCATTACCAGGATGCAGTCGGCGTTGCGAATCGTCGACAGGCGGTGCGCCACCACAAAGCTCGTGCGACCGGCCATGAGCTCGTCAAATGCCGCCTGCACCTGCAGCTCGGTACGGGTATCGATGCTCGAGGTGGCCTCGTCCAGCAGCAGAATCGCCGGATCGGTGAGCATGACGCGCGCGATGCACAACAGCTGCTTTTGGCCTTGGCTAAACGTGCCGCCGTCCTCACCGATGACCGTATCGTAGCCGCCTGGCAGCTGCACGATAAACTTATGCGCATGCGCGCGCTTGGCCGCCTCGATAACCTGCTCGCGCGTGGCATCTGGGCAACCGTAAGCGATGTTTTCCGCCACCGTGCCCTCGAACAGCCAAGTGTCCTGCAGCACCATGCCAAAGGCACGGCGCAGGCTCGAGCGCGTGTAGTCACGCGAGGAGCGACCATCGACCGCGATGCACCCAGCATCGATATCGTAAAAGCGCAGCAGCAGATTGATGAGCGTCGTCTTGCCACAGCCCGTAGGACCGACCAGGGCAAAGCGCATGCCGGGCTTAGCCTCGATGCAGATGTCCTGCAGCAGCCTGCGGTCGGGCACGTAGCTAAAGTCCACATGCTCAAGGGCGACCTCGCCCTGCGGTGCGGCAAGTTCCACGGCATCTGGCGCATCGGGCTCCTGCTCGCGTGCATCGAGCAGCGCGAACATGCGGCGCGCCGAGGCATACGCCGTCTGGATCTGCGTAATGACGTTGGTGACCTCGTTGAACGGCTTGGTGTACTGGTTGGCATAGGACAGGAAAATCTGCACGCCGCCCACCGTAAGCGCCGCGGGCACGCCCGTGATCACGCCCACGCAGCCGATCACAGCGACCACGGCATAGATGATGTTATTGATAAAGCGCGTGCCGGGGTTGGAAAGCGAACCCATAAACTGCGCGCGCTCACCCGCGGTGTAGAGCTCAGCATTGAGGGCATCGAAGCGCTGCTGAGCGTGCGTGCCGTAGGCGAAGGCGTCCACGAGCTTTTGCTCACCCACATACTCCTCGATATGACCACCGAGCTGCCCTTGAATACGCTGCTGCGCCGTAAAGCTCTTGTTGGAAAGCTTGGCGATGGCGCCGGCTGCAAAAATGGAAAGCGGCGTGACGAGCACCACCACGAGCGTCATGGCCAGGTTAATGGAGAGCATAAACGCGAGCGTGCCCACGATGGTGATAACGCCGGTGAAAAGCTGCGTGAAGCCCTGCAGCAGACCGTCGCCCACCTGGTCGACGTCATTGACCACGCGGCTCATAAGGTCGCCGTGGGCATGGCTGTCGATAAAGCTGAGCGGCATACGGCTGAGCTTGTCGCTCGCCTCCACGCGCATGTCACGCACCGTCTCGTAGGACAGGCGGTTGACGCAGTAGCCCTGCAGCCACTGGAAGGCCGCGGCACCTACGACGACAATCGCGAGCTTGGTGACAAGCGGCAGCAGTGCATCGAAATTCACCTGGCCCGCGGCAACGATCAGGTCGATGCCCTCACCGATAAGGATAGGCGTGTAGAGCTGCAGAATCACCGAGATGGCGGCGCTCACAAACGACGCCGTAAACGAAATACGGTGCGGACGGACGTAACCCATCAGGCGGCGGGTCACCGCGCCCACGGGATAGCGCTCGGGGTCGCCGGGCTGACGCGGGCCGTCACCCAGATCGTTGAGGCTATCGTTGCCGGACACGTTGGCGGTCATCGTGGCGACCGAACCGGAAGAAGTGTACGGATTCATTTAGCAGCCCTTCTTTGCGCAGGCGGATGCGGGGGCGGTCGGAGCGGACGCGGGCGTCGTGCTCCCCTGCTGGCCCTCGAGTTCCTCGCGGCGCAGCTGCGACTGGCAAATCTCGCGATAGAGCTGGCAGGTCGTGTACAGCTCATCGTGCGTGCCCAGGCCCGCAACCGAGCCGTGGTCGAGTACGCAGATCATATCGGCGTCGCGCACGGTCGAGACGCGCTGGCTCACAATCACCGTCGTGAGCGGCAGCCCGCCCTCGGCGGCACCGCGCACGCTGCGCTCGCGAATGGCATGGCGAAGCGCCGCATCAGTCTTAAAGTCGAGCGCCGAGGCGGAGTCGTCCATGATCAGGAGCTGTGGCGAACCCACCAGGGCGCGCGCGATAGTCAGGCGCTGGCGCTGACCGCCGCTAAAGTTCTTGCCGCCCGCCTCGACCGGGGCATCCAGGCCTTGGGGCTTGTTGCGCACGAACTCGCTCGCCTGCGCCATGTCGAGCGCCGCCCAGAGCTCCTCGTCGGTCGCCGCCTCGTTGCGCCAGGTCAGGTTGCTGCGGATGGTGCCGCTCACCAGCGACGCGCGCTGCGGAACGGTCGCGACCACGTGGCGCAGCTGATCGAGCGGCCAGGTGCGCACGTCGGCGCCCATCACGCTCACACTGCCGGCGCCCGCATCGTACAGACGCGGGATAAGCGAGACGAGCGTGGACTTACCGCTGCCCGTTCCGCCTATAATGCCGAGCGTTTTGCCCAGCGGCAGCTCCAGGGTCACATCGTCAACAGCATTTGCCGCGCCCGCGCCAAACGAAAAGCTCGCATGCTCAAAGCTCAGCGCGGAAACCGGAGTGGCGCCACTTGCCAGGTCACTCGACTCGGGCAGCGCGACCAGCTGGTTGCCCTCGTCCGTAATGCTCGGCTCGCAATTGAGCACCTCGTTGATACGTGACGCGCTGGCACTCGCCTTGGTAAAGACCACGACCAGGTTGGCGACGTACACGATGGAGGTGAGGGTCTGCGTCATGTAGTTCACAAACGCCATGACCTGGCCCTGCGTGAGCTCGCCCACGTTGACCTGGATGCCGCCCACCCACAGGATGGCGCACACGCCCAGGTTCATCACGAGAAACGTGACAGGGTTGAGAATCGACGAAAGCTTGCCCACCACGATGGCGGTATTGGCCTGGTCGTCGGCGGCCTGGGCAAAGCGCTCGCGCTCGTGGTCTTCGCGCACAAACGCACGAACCACGCGGGCGCCCGAAAGACCTTCGCGGCAGATAAGCGCGATGCAATCGAGCTTTGCCTGCAGCTGCTTGTAGTAGGGAATGCAGCGCGCCATGACAAGCCAAAACACCAGGCCGATGGCGGGCGTGCAAATCAAGAAAATCACGCCAAGCTTAAGGTCGATGGCAAGGGCCGCGACCATGGAGCCCACCGCCAGGAAAGGCCAGCGGATGAGCATGCGCACGCCCAGCGCCACGGCAAGCTGCACCTGGTTGACGTCGTTGGTGATGCGCGTGATGAGCGACGGCGTGCCAAAACGGTCGAGCTCGGCATAGCTCAGTTTGTTGATGTGCTGGTAGAGCGCACCACGGATATCGGTGCCCATGCCCTGCGAGGTGAGCGCCGCCATCTTTTGGCAGACGAGCGTAAACGAGATGCCGATCACAGCCATGGCGGCAAGCACCATACCGTAACGGACGACGGCATCCACGTCGTGCGAGCCAATGCCCTTATCGATCATCTGGGCAATCACCAGCGGCGTCAGCAGGTCAAAGATCACTTCGATCAACTTGCACGCAGGGCCGATCACCATATATCGGCGAAACTTACCACCAAAACGCCTGAGCAACTCAATCATGTATAGGCGCTCCCCATCATCATCCACATTCAATTCGAACCATGATAGTACCGCCACCCCAAAAGAAGCGTAAACAACTCGTCATTTCTAACGGGATTCAGTTTTCAGAGGAGCATACGCGCACACCCAGCCAGTGGCGGGCCAATCGCTTGGTATACTTACATTAGTGCTACCAAGTTAGTCGCCGACCCTTGAAATGAGGTGC
>DXZT01000024.1:0-29762 GCA_019419545.1 Collinsella sp.
CGATTGGCGAAAATACGTTGGTGAAAATGGTGAAAAATATATTGACGCTAACACGATATAGGAGAACATCCTCCGGAACTGTCCCTCGGTGCAAGCGGCGAGCCGCGCCGCGTGGGCGAGGTCGAGGTCGCCTTCGAGGTTCGCCTCTATGTAGTCCATCGCGTCGTTGAGGCCCTCTATCCAGCCCATCGGGTCACCATCCTTCCGAGAAGAGAGCATGGGGCAACAAGGCAGCGCAGTCCTCGCGTCCAAGGGGCGAATAATGAGAGTTTTCGATGACTGGCTCGTCGCCAGCGAGCCGTCTCGATGATAGACCGTCGGCACGCGAATCCGACCCGCGAATGCCCGTTTTGCAATGTCAGGAACCTCGCTCAGGAGCACGCCATGAAGGAGGACGCCCGCCGCGCCGTGATGCGCGCGGCACACCCACGACGCGACAGCCGCGCTCGAAAGCTGAGGAGGGACGTTAGCCACCGGGTTAGCGAGTAGCCCATTCCGTGCGCACAGCGCCAGGAACAGCGGCCCGCCCAACAACCACCTTGGACCATGGTGCCGTCACAGTAAGAGAACGGACAGCGGGCGGGCGCCAGGGCGAACAAATTGGCATGAAAAGAGGGCGGCATTGACCTTCTGGTCATGCCGCCCTCTTTGAATGACAAGTTGTCGCCCTGGCGCCCGCGCAGCGTCGGCCGGTCCACCGTTCGGTAGAACCGCGCAACTCCCTAGCCGCCCAGGTATGCCTTACGGACGTTGTCGTCGTGCAGTAGCTCTCGGCCGGTGCCGGTCATGGTGATCTTGCCGGTCTCGAGCACGTAGCCGCGTGTGGCGATGGAAAGTGCCATCTGCGCGTTCTGCTCGACCAGAAGCACCGTGGTGCCGGCCTTGTGCAGGTTCTCGACAATCTGGAAAATCTGCTCAATCAGAATCGGCGCCAGGCCCATGGAAGGCTCGTCGAGCATGAGCAGCTTGGGGTTGCTCATAAGGGCACGGCCCATGACGAGCATCTGCTGCTCGCCGCCCGAAAGGGTGCCGGCGACCTGGCGGCGGCGCTCCTTCAGGCGCGGGAACTGCTCGTAGACGCGCTCAAGGCCCGGAGCAACCGTGGACTTGGGCTGTGTATAGGCGCCCATCTCCAGGTTCTCCTCGACCGTCATCTGCAAAAAGGCGCGACGGCCCTCGGGAACCTGGGCCAGGCCCTTGCCCACTAACTTGTCGGCAGGCGTATGGGTAATGTCCTCGCCCATAAACTTGATGGAGCCGGTCTTGGAACGCAACAGGCCCGAGACGGTTTTAAGCGTTGTAGACTTGCCGGCACCGTTGGCGCCAATCAGGGCCACGATCTCGCCCTCGTTGACGTTAAAGGAGATGTCCTTGATGGCGTGGATAGCGCCGTACCAGACGTTGATGTTGTAGACGGAAAGCATCGGCTCTGCCATTTAGTTCTCCCCCTTATCCTGCTTGCCCAGATATGCCTCAATAACGGCGTCGTTGTTCTGGATCTCCTCGGCCGTGCCCTTGGCGATGACCTTACCAAAGTTGAGCACGCAGATGCCCTCGCAGATGTTCATGACGAGCGACATGTCGTGCTCGATGAGCATGATGGCAATGCCAAAGGTGTCGCGAATCTTAACGATGTTCGCCATGAGCTCCGCGGTCTCGGACGGGTTCATGCCGGCGGCAGGCTCGTCGAGCAGCAGCAGTTTGGGGTTGGTGGCAAGCGCGCGGACGATCTCCAGACGACGCTGGGCGCCGTAAGGCAGCGAGCCGGCCTGCTCGTTTGCCAGGTGCTCCATATCAAAAATGGACAGCAGCTCCATGGCGCGCTCGTGGGCGGCCTTCTCGTGCTTCCAATACGTCGGCAGGCGCAGCACGCCCTCAAAGCCGGAGTAGCGCTCCTGGTTGTGCAGACCGACCTTGACGTTGTCCTCCACCGTCATGGTGTTGAACAGGCGAATGTTCTGGAAGGTACGGGCAATACCCATGCGGTTGACCTGATAGACCGACTTGCCCGAGGTGTCCTCACCGTCGAGCAGGATGGTACCGTGCGTGGGCTGGTACACCTTGGTGAGCAGGTTGAAGACCGTGGTCTTACCGGCACCGTTGGGACCGATCAGACCGGCGATCTCGGTCTTACCGATGGTCAGGCTAAAGTCGTCGACTGCCTTAAGGCCGCCAAATTCAATGCCCAAGTGGATGCACTCGAGCGCCGGGCGCTGGCCCAGGTCGCGGTCGGGAACGATGGCGCCAGAAGGATACGGGACCATCTTGCCCTTGTTGAACTCAAACTTACTGGGCATCGGCTGCCACCTCCTTCTTGGAAGCAAAGCGGTCCTTAATGCGTGCGAAGAACGACTTGAGCTGCGGGTTGTTGGTAAAGATCATGACCAGGATCAGCACGATGGCGTAGATGAGCATGCGGTAGTCCGAGAACTGACGGAGCAGCTCGGGAAGCACCGTAAGCAACGCCGCCGCGATGACGGAGCCGCGCATGTTGCCCAGACCGCCCAGGACCACGAACACCAGAATGAGGATGGACGTGTTGAAGTCGAACTTGGTGGCGGAGAGCTGCGAGAAGTTACCGCCGAAGAGGGCTCCGGCAGCGCCGGCGAGGGCAGCGGAAACCACGAAGGCGATCATGCGGTACTGGGTGACGGAGATACCCACGGACTCGGCAGCGATCTTGTTGTCACGCACGGCCATAATGGCACGGCCGGTACGGCTGCGAACCAGGTTGAGCACGATCACGAGTGCGACCATGACCAGGATGGCACCGGCGAGGAAGGTCGAGTACGTCGACACGCCCGAGGCGCCCTGGGCGCCCTTGATGATGGCGGTGCCGTCCTCGAGCAGGTGCAGGTCGTCGATCGTGGAGTTACCCGTGATGTTAAAGATCACATGCAGGCCGCGGGAGTCGACGCCCACAATGAGACAGGTGACGATCTCTTTGATGATCTCGCCAAAAGCCAGGGTCACGATGGCCAGATAGTCGCCGCTCAGGCGCAGGACCGGGATACCGATCAAGAAGCCCAAGATGGCAGCGGCGATAGCGCCGACCACAATGCTGATGATCAGGCGCACTGGATCGGAGGGAACGGCGCTCTCGAGGGCGACCGCGGTGACGATGCCCGTGTAGGCACCGACACTCATAAAGCCCGCATGGCCCAGCGACAGGTCGCCCGCGATGCCGACGACGAGGTTGAGGGAAATGGCCATGACGATGTAGGCCGTAATGGGAACCAACTGGCCGGCAATCATGCGCGGGATCATATGGTTGGACTGCATAAAGAACACGATGGCAAATGCCACGATGCACATGGCGTACGTGACAAAGTCGTGACGCGTCTGCTTGTCTTTAAGAAACTTCATAACGCTCACCTACACCTTCTCGGGGACGTACTTGCCCAAGAGGCCGGCAGGCTTGACGAGCAGGACAATGATCAGAACACCAAAGACGATGGAGTTGGCAAGGCTCGTGGAAATATAGGCCTGCGCCATCGCTTCGATGATGCCGATGAGAATGCCACCGACAAAGGCGCCGGGGATGGAGCCGATACCGCCGAAGACGGCGGCGTCGAAGGCCTTGATGCCAGGCATGGCACCCGTCGTGGGCTGCAGCACCGGCGAGTAGGAGCACAGCAGCACGCCGGCGATGGCAGCAAGGGCAGAGCCGATGGCAAACGTCATCGAGATGGTACGGTTGACGTTGATGCCCATGAGCTGAGCGGCAGCCTTGTCCTCGGACACGGCGCGCATGGCTTTACCCATCTTGGTCTTACCTGTAAAGAACATCAGGCCGGCCATGATAACCAGGCAGGCGACGATGGTGACGAGCGAGACGGCGCTTACATTGAACTTGGCCAAGAACTCCGGCACCTGGAAGGTGACGAGCGAAGTGAAGTTCTTGGGCGTGGCGCCCCACAGAAGCTGTGCGGCGTTCTGCAGGAAGTAAGACACGCCGATGGCCGTGATCAGAACGGCCAGCGGGCCCGCCTGACGCAGCGGCTTGTATGCCAGGCCCTCGATGAGAACACCGAGAACGGTACAGACCACACAAGAGAGAATTACAGATGCCCAGCCCGGGAGGCCGAGATACGACGTGGCACAGAACGAGACATAGGCACCGACCATGATGACGTCGCCGTGAGCGAAGTTCAGCATCTTGGCGATGCCATAGACCATGGTGTAGCCCAACGCGATGATGGCGTAGACGCTGCCCATGGACAGGCCGTTGACCAGGTATTGGATAAAGACCGTCATGTTCCACATCCCCCTTTCGAATAGGTTTCCAGTTAATGTATGAAACAGGGACGTTACACTGTCCCTAGATACCAAGCAAGCAGGGAAGGCCAAAACCTCCCCTGCTTGGGATCAAAACCGCTCTATGTAAGGCGGTCTATTAGGCCTGTACGTACTTGCCATCGGTGATGACGTACGCCGTGGGGTCCTTCTGGACCTGGCCCTTATCGTTCCAGGTGAGCTTGCCGGTCAGACCGTCAACGGTAATCTTGAGCATAGCCTTGGGCAGCTTCTCGGCGGCCTCGGTCGGGTCGGCGTCGACACCAAGACCGGCCTCCTTGAGGGCCTCGGCCACCGCGTGCACGCCGTCGTAGGCGTCGGCGGCAAACTGGTCGGGAGTATCGCCGTACTTATCCTTGTAAGCGTTGACGAAGTCGGCGTTCTTCTCGTCGTCGGCGGAGAACGGGGTCATGAGCAGCAGACCCTCGGCAAGAGAGGTGTCGAAGCCCTCAACGCCCAGGATGCCGTCCATGCCGTCGCAGCCCATCATCTTGACGTTGTAGCCCATGTCCTTGGCATTCTTGAGCAGGACGGACGCCGGCGTGTAGTAGATCGGCGCAAAGATCATGGTGGCGCCGGCCTGCTTGGCCTTGGTCAGCTGGTTGGTAAAGCTCGTGGCGGAGTCGTCCTTAAAGGTCTCCTCGTCAACAACCTCGAGCTTGGACTCAGCGGCCTGGGCCTTAAAGGAATCTGCGATACCCGAAGAATAGGCGTCGCCGGAGTTATAGAACAGCACGAACTTCTCGTCCGCATACTTCTGCGCCAGGAACTTGGCAGCGTTGACACCCTGGTTGGGGTCGGTGAAGCAAACCTGGAAGACGCAATCCTTGCCGTCGGTGACGTCCTCGGAGGACGCGGACGGGGTGATCATGAACGTCTTGGGGTCGTTACCACACTCTGCGGCAACGGCAACCGACGCACCCGTGGTGGTCGGGCCGACGAGGGCCTGCATGCCCCAGTCGAGCAGGGTGTTGAAGGCGTTGACGGCCTTCTCGCCATCGGCCTGGTCATCCTCGGCCTTGCTGGCAAGCGGCAGCTCCTTGGTCGAGAAATCCTTGCAGCCAAGCTCGACACCCTGGGTAACGGACTTGCCGTAGGACGCGTTGGCGCCGGTCAGCGGGCCGATGGTGCCGATCTTAAACGAAGCGTCGCCCGAAGCGGAACCGCTGTCGCCGCCGTTGGAGGAGCAGCCAGCTAGAATGGACATCGCCCCCAGACCTGCTGCGCTCGCGATAACACTCCTGCGATTCATAACAGGGTTCAATGACTTACCGGTGAGGCTCGACATGCGGCTCTCCTCTCAAATCTCGTCGGGTTTTGGTTACCCGACAGGCCATCCTTCGCCGTGTTCGGCGTTCGCAAAATAGTAGACGCTTTAGTTAGGAAAAGTGGCGATTATTTCAACTTTTCTTTGGATTTGTTCATTTATCCATGTTTCTGCGTATTTCTATTATTTTATGCAGTAATGCCATTTTATTATGTAAAAGTAATGTTTCCATTCTGTTACAAGCGTCCCTGCCCTGAATAATACAGCCTCACCGGTCGCGTTTTATGCGCACTTAGGCAGCGATGTACTTGCCGTCCTGAATCACATAGGCCGTAGCAGGCTTTTCGACTTGGCCCTCGTCGTTCCACGTGAGCTCGCCCGTCAGGCCCTCGATCTTGATTTTACGCATGGCCTTGGCGAGGTCGCCGGCAATGTCGGCGCCGTCGGCCGTAATATCGATGTCTGCCTTATCGATAGCCTCGACAATCGCATGGACGCAGTCATAGGCATCGGCGGCAAACTGGTTGGGCGTCTCGTCGTAGGCGTCCTTATATGCCTTGACAAAGTCGGCGTTCTTCTCATCGTCGGCAGAGAACGGGGTCATGAGCAGCACGCCCTCGGCAAGGGAGGTGTCGAAGCCCTCAACGGAGAGCAGGCCGTCCATGCCGTCGGTACCCATGAGGGTCATGTCGTATCCCATGTCCTTGGCGTTCTTGAGCAAAACGGACGCCGGCGTGTAGTAGATCGGCGCAAAGATGAGCGTGGCGCCGGCCTCCTTGGCCTTGGTGAGCTGGTTGGTAAAGCTCGTGGAGGAGTCGTCCTTAAAGGTCTCGGTATCGACGATATCAAGTTTGGACTCCTTGGCCTGCTCGGCAAAGGCATCGGCAACACCCGAGCTGTACGTATCGCTGGAGTTGTAGAACAGGGCGATCTTGGCGTCTGCATACTTCTCGGCCAAAAACTTGGCAGCACTCGCGCCCATGGTGGGGTCGGTAAAGCAAACCTGGAAAACCGTGGTCTTGTCCTTGGTGACGTCGAGGGACGAAGCAGAGGGCGTGACCATGAGCATATCGTCGGCGATCTCGCCCGAGACAGCGACGGCGGCACCAGTCGTGACGGGGCCGACGAGCGCCTGCATGCCCCAGTCGCACAGGGTATTGAAAGCGTTGATAGCCTTCTCGCCGTCGGCGACGTCATCCTCGGACTTAAGCGAGAGTTTGAGGTCCTTGGTCGAGAAATCCTTGGCGGCAAGCTTGGCACCCTTCTCGGCCGAAACGCCATAGGTTGCCGCGGCGCCGGTCAGAGGGCCGATGACACCGATCTTGAAGGTCTTGCCGTCATCGGCGGTGCCGCCGTCCGAGCCACCCGACGAGCAACCAGCGAGTGCGGCGGTGCTGCCGAGCGCCGCAGCGCCGGCGAGAAAGTTCCTACGGCTGAGCGTGCTGTTGATGTTGAACATGGTGTCCCCCTTTTTCGCTGGCCGCGGTGCGGCCGTCTTGCGGTACAGGGCAAACCTTATGGCGCAAACGTTGACAGTTTGTTACGGAAGTCCGTTTGTAGCGAGCGTGTTTCCAATATTTCCGCAGCGTTTCGGGGGTGCCGTTTTGTGCGGCTCCTGTTGCCTGGCGAGCACGCGCCCCCGGTTCACGCTAGAATGCACTCAACCTTTAAGCGGTTAATCCATCCATAAGATGCACGAAGGAGCTATCTATGAGCGAATCCCTGCGCACCGTGAACGTCGGTCTGATCGGTCTGGGAACCGTCGGCGGCGGCGTGGCCCGTCTGATCAAGAGCCACCACGATGAGTACCTGGCAGCCTACGGCATCGACCTTAAGCTGACCCGCGCCTGCGCGCTTGCCTGGGAGCAGGCCGAGGCAGCCGGTATTGAGCGCGAGGCCTTTACGAGTGACTGGCATGACGTCGTCACCGACCCAGCCGTCGATATCGTCGTCGAACTCATCGGCGGCGAGCACCCCGCGACCGAGATCTTCACCACCGCCTTTGAGCACGGCAAGCACGTCGTCTCTGCCAACAAGGCCCTGCTGGGCCGTCACGTCGAGACACTTGCCGAGAAGGCGCGTGCGTGCGGCGTGCAGATTAAGTGCGAGGCCAGCTGCGGTGGCGGCATCCCCATTGTCAGCACACTCGAGCACGACCTGGTGGGTAACAAGATCCTGACCATCGCCGGCATCCTCAACGGCACCACCAACTACATCCTGTCGCGCATGGACGCCGAGGGCGCCGATTACGCTGACGTGCTCGCCGACGCACAGGCTAAGGGCTATGCCGAGGCCGACCCGTCCGCCGACGTCGACGGCTTCGATGCCGCCAGCAAGACGGCCATCCTCGCCTCCATCGGCTTTGGCACCCGCGTTACCACCGATGATGTGTACCAGCAGGGTATCCGCACCATCGGCGCCGAGGACATCGCCCAGGCCCGCGAGCTCGGCTACACCATCAAACTGCTCGGCATCGCCCGCAACACCGACGCTGGCGTCGACGTTCGCGTGCATCCCACGCTGATCCCCGCAGACCATATGCTCGCCAAGGTCAACGGCGCCATGAACGCCGTCTACGTGGTAGGCGACGCCGTGGGCGAGACCATGTTCTACGGCGCGGGCGCAGGCTCCTTCCCCACCGCGAGCGCCGTCGTGGGCGATATCCTGTCGCTCTCCGAGCAGATCAGCCGCGGCGTGGCTCCGCTGCCCGAGATTGAGCCCTATGGCCACAACCTCGCCTTTAAGCCCATGGACGAGCTCCAGACCAAGTACTATGTGCGCCTGAAGGTCGCCGACCGCGTGGGCGCCCTGTCCGAGACGGTCGACATCTTTGCCAAGCATAACATCTCGATCTCGCTCATCAACCAGGTCGAGGACGGCAAGTCGGGCGTCAGCGATGCCTGCTCGGTCATCTTCCTGACGCACCGCGCGCTCGAGAAGGACGTCCAGGCTGCCGCCGCCGAGCTTGCCAGCGTCGGCTGCGTGGCCGAGGTCGCCAACGTCCTGCGCATCGAGGACGTTGAGGCTTGGACCGAAGGCGTCATGGCGAACTAGCCCAACGCTCGCCTAGCAATACGCGCCTTGAGGGCTCCCGTCCGATGTGGGACGGGAGCCCTTTTGTCACCTGCCCTAAGCACAACGGCAAAGCACATTTGCGCGAGCCGCTCATCGGTAACGCGGGCTACCGTTCACCGATATGCAAACGCGGCCGATTCCGACTACCGCTACGCTGTGCTGCGAATGTCCGCCCGCGATGAGAGGAAGCACCATGTTGCTCGAGGGCAAGAAAGCAATCATCACCGGAGGCACACGCGGTATCGGCTATGCCATCGCCTGCCGTTTTATCGAGGAAGGCGCTGCCGTCACCGTCTTTGGCTCGCGCCAGGAGACTGCCGACACGGCCGTTGAGAAGCTGACAGCCGCCTATCCCGACGCCAAGGTCTGGGGTCGCTCCTGCGATCTCACCTCGCTCGAAGCCGTGACCGAGGCCTTTACCCAGGCTGCCGCTGACATGGGCGGCTTGGACACGGTCGTCAACAATGCCGGCATCTCCCAGCGCTCGCCGCTCCTTAACTATACGGCCGAGGAGTTCGCAAAGGTCATGGACCTTAACGTCGTCGCCGTCTTTAATGGCCACCAGGCTGCCGCCAAGATCATGACCGAGGCCGGCCACGGCGGCACCATCACTACCACAAGCTCGATGGTCGCCAAGTACGGCCAGCCCTCCGGCGTCGGTTACCCCACGTCCAAGTTTGCCGTCAACGGTATGGTCCAGTCGCTCTCGCGCGAGCTCGCTCCCATGGGCATCCGCGTCAACGCCGTCGCCCCCGGCGTGACTAAGACCGACATGGTCGCCAACCTGCCCGAAGAGGTCATCAAGCCCATCATCGCCACCATTCCGCTGGGTCGTATGGGCGAGCCCGAGGATGTCGCCAACGCCTTTGTTTTCCTGGCGAGCGACATGTCCTCCTATGTCACGGGCGCCGTGCTCCCCGTCGACGGAGCCGCCCGCTCCTAAGGAGCCACAAGCTTTGGCTTCAAGTTTCAACATAGCTCAACCAAAAAGGCGCGCCGTCTGAATCAACTACAGACAGCGCGCCTTCTCCTGTTATGAAAGGGAAGCTATGTCCCAGTATTTCGGATCAGAACGGGGCACGGTTTCCCCCAGGACCTCCTTGCGGAAACCACATCCCGTTCCGAGCCTTCAAAGCGGGACGCGGCTTCCCCGAGAAAGTATCGACTACTTACCGTCGTCGTCTTCGGCTTCTTCGCGCGCATAGAGCTCCAGCATGCGGCGGCGGTATTCGCGCACAGCGAGCTTGGCGCGCTCCAGGCGGCGGCGCTCACGCGGAGTCAGCTCGGACGGGTCGACCTCGTCTCCATAGGTCTTATCGGCAAGCAGGTGCGCCGCGTCCACGATGCGGGCATCGATGTGGCCGCTCGCTGCCTCGGCGGAAAGACGCTCGGCAATCGTATCGAGCGTAGGCAGGCCCTCGAATACGCGACCATGGCCATGCGAGGTCAGCAGCTCGTGCTCGCGCGCGAGCAAGCTCGCTAGGTCGTGGTGGGCGCGCAAGATGTCGAGCGCATCGGATGGATGCTCGGCAACCTCTGCCACGGCGGCGACCGGTGCGGCATCCACCACGCGGTAGAAGAGCTGCGCGAGCAATGGCATCAAGAACACCGTGATGGCACCGGCGGCAACCATGACCGACGCGATATCTTGCGACAGCGCGCCCGCGTTGACGGCAACGCTCGTAACGGCAACGATGATCGGCAGCGCCGTGGTGCAGTACAGGGCCACGGTAATGCGACCATACGCCGACACATCGCGCGTCGCAGGACAAATGCTCATGGAAATAAGAATGGGCACGGCACGAATAATCAACAACGCCACGATAAAGCCCGCGAGCAAGCCCGGGCGCGACGCCACGGCCGTCAGGTCGATCTTTGCGCCCGACACGGTAAAGAACACCGGAATCAAAAAACCGTAGGCCAGACCGTCGAGCTTGGTCTCGAGCGTATGGTTGCCCTCGGGGATGATATAGCGCAGGACAAAGCCAGCGGCAAAAGAACCCAACACGATGTCGAGATCAAAGACAGCCGAGAATGCCACGAGCGTGACCAGGATGAGCACCGTCAGGCGCACGAAGGTCTGCGACGTGGTATCGGCGCGCTCCTCAACAAATGCAAAGAAGCGGCTGCCGACGCGCTTGGAGCGGCTCGGGACCACGGCCAGCAACACGCAAACCACCGCAAACAAGCCAAGGATAACGAGCGTTTGGATGCCAGTGCGGGCAGACAACAGCACCGACATGGCGAGCACGGGACCGAGCTCGCCCCAAGTGCCATACGCGAGAATCGAGTCGCCCACGCGCGTGCCGGTGAGCGAGCGCTCACGCATGATGGGCACAAGCGTACCGAGCGCCGTCGAAGTGAGGGCAAGCGTCACGGCGATACCGTCGAAATGACTGACTGAGAACCACGGGGTAAAGCGCACGGCAAGCCAGGCGATACCAAACGTGACGACCCACGTCGCCAAGCCGTAGCGCCCCTCGACGCCCGTGATGCTCTTGGGGTCGATCTCAAAGCCGGCAAGCAGGAACAAAAAGGCCAGGCCCAGCTCGGACACAAGCGAGACCTCAGCATCTACATGGATGACGCCGAGCATATGGGGTCCCAGTACCGCGCCGAGCACGAGCAAAAAGACCGTCTCGGGAACGGGTTTTCCGGGAATCGCCGAGGCGATAAAAGGACTCGCAAAGGCCACGAGTGCGATGATGGCGAGCGAAACGAATGCCATGTGATGCCTTTCTCTTGTTTGCGCTTCACTGTAGCACCCTCGCCGTCCTCAACGCGCCGCGAGCTGTCGTATCATAGTGAGGTTTACAAACATGTGGCTCAAGGCGACCGCAGGGCAGACCCCGCAAACCGACCGCTGCCGCATACCGTACCGTACGCCCAACCGATCAGGAAGGCAGGAACCAATGGTCTCTCGTATCTACGTGGAGAAGAAACCCGGGTTCGACGTCGAGGCTCAGCAGCTCAAGGGCGAGCTGACCGAAATTCTCGGCATCAAGGGCATCGAGGCCCTGAGGATTATCAACCGCTACGACGTCGAGGGCATCGACAAGGAGCTTTTCCGGTCCTGCGTGCCGACCGTCTTTAGCGAGCCCCAGGTCGATGTGACCTACGACGAGCTCCCCGCAAGCGATGGCGCCGTCTTTGCCGTCGAATTCCTGCCTGGCCAGTTTGACCAGCGCGCCGACTCCGCCAGCGAGTGCGTGCAGCTCATCAGCCAGGGCGAGCGCCCCGCCGTGCGCTCCGCCAAGGTCTATATGATCTCGGGCGCTCTGGACGAGGCCGCCATCGATGCCATCAAGCACTACGTGGTGAACCCCGTCGAGGCGCGCATCGCCTCGCTCGACCTGCCCGAGACGCTGTACATGGAGACCCCCGAGCCCCAGCCCGTCGAGGTGCTCGACGGTTTCCGCGAGCTCGACGAAGCCGGCCTTGCCGCCTTTATTTCCGAGCGCGGCCTTGCCATGGACGAGGCGGACATCGCCTTCTGCCAGCAGTACTTCCGCGATGAGGATCGCGACCCCACCATCACCGAGATCCGCGTGATCGACACCTACTGGTCCGATCACTGCCGCCACACCACCTTCGGCACCGTCCTGGACGACGTGACGATCGACGACGCCGTGGTGCAGCAGGCCTTCGACCGCTACATGGAGATGCGCCACGAACTCGGTCGCGACACCAAGCCCGTCTGCCTCATGGACATGGGCACCATCGGCGCCAAGTACCTCAAGAAGACCGGCGTCATGACCGATGTCGACGAGTCCGAGGAGATCAACGCCTGCACCGTCAAGGTGAAGGTCGATGTCGACGGCGAGGACCAGGACTGGCTGTTCCTCTTTAAGAACGAGACCCACAACCACCCGACCGAGATCGAGCCCTTCGGCGGTGCCGCCACCTGCGTGGGCGGTGCCATCCGCGACCCGCTGTCGGGCCGCAGCTACGTGTACCAGGCCATGCGTGTCACCGGCGCCGGCGACCCCACCGTCCCCGTGTCCGAGACGCTCGAGGGCAAGCTGCCGCAGCGCAAGCTCGTAACCACCGCTGCCGCCGGCTACTCCAGCTACGGCAACCAGATCGGCCTTGCCACCGGCCAGGTCAACGAGCTCTATCACCCCGGCTACGTTGCCAAGCGCATGGAGGTCGGCGCCGTCGTGGGCGCTACCCCGGCAAACCACGTGCGTCGCGAGTGCCCCGCCCCCACTGACAAGATCATCCTGCTGGGCGGCCGCACCGGCCGTGACGGCATCGGCGGCGCCACCGGCTCCTCCAAGACCCAGAACACCGAGTCCATCGAGACCTCGGGCGCCGAGGTCCAGAAGGGCAACGCCCCGGTCGAGCGCAAGCTGCAGCGTCTGTTCCGCCGCGGCGACGCCTGCCGCCTGATCAAGCGCTGCAACGACTTTGGCGCCGGCGGCGTCTCGGTCGCCGTGGGCGAGCTTGCCGACGGCCTGTATGTCGACCTGGACACCGTGACCAAGAAGTACGACGGCCTGGACGGCACCGAGCTCGCCATTTCCGAGTCCCAGGAGCGCATGGCCTGCGCCGTCGCCGACGGTGACGTCGAGGAGTTCATGGGCTACGCCGCCGAGGAGAACCTCGAGGCGACCGTTATCGCCGAGGTTACCGCCGAGCCGCGCATGCGCATGGCCTGGAACGGTGTCGCCATCGTCGATCTGTCCCGCGAGTTCCTCAACTCCAACGGCGCGCCCAAGCACCAGGTCGCCCACGTCTGTGCCCGCAGCGTGTGGCAGCCCAGCTGGGCCGGCACCACGCTTGCCGAGCGCATGACCTCGCTTGTCACTGACCTCAACGTCGCCTCCAACAAGGGCCTGTCCGAGCGCTTCGACTCCACCATCGGTGCCGCAACCGTGCTCATGCCCTTTGGCGGCAAGACGCAGCTCACCCCGAGCTCGGCCATGGTTGCCAAGTTCCCCGTGGACGGCGAGACCACCACGGCGAGCGCTATGGCATGGGGCTTCAACCCCTACCTGATGGAGGCCGACCAGTTTGCGGGCGCCTACCTGTCCGTGGTTGAGTCCATCGCCAAGCTCGTGGCTGCCGGCTTTGAGCACAAGCGTGCCTATCTCTCCTTCCAGGAGTACTTCGAGCGTCTGCGCACCGAGGCCGAGCGCTGGGGCAAGCCCATGGCAGCCGTCCTGGGCGCCCTTATGGCCCAAGTCGATCTGGGTGCCGGTGCCATCGGCGGCAAGGACTCTATGAGCGGCTCGTTTGAGGACGAGGCCGGTGAGCTCAACGTTCCGCCGACCCTGATCAGCTTCGCTGTGGCCGTGGGCAAGGCCGCCCGTGCCGTCTCGCCCGAGTTCAAGGGTCTGACGCATCGCGTCGTGCGCATCGCCCCCGCCACCTATGGTGAGGACTACCGCCCCGACGCTCAGCAGCTGCTCGCCGCGTTTGACGCCGTCGAGGCGCTCACCGCCAACGGCGACGCCCTGGCCGTCTCCACGCCCGGCTACGGCTGCGGCGTCGAGAGCCTCTTTAAGATGTGCGTCGGCAACCAGATCGGCATCGAGCTTGCCGAGGACGTGGACGTGGAGAGCCTCTTCACCCCGCTCTACGGCAGCTTTATCGTCGAGCTCGCCGAGGACGCCGAGCTGCCCGAGGTCGCCGACGGCGTTGTCGTCGAGCCCCTGGGTACCACCGTCGAGGGCTATGTCATCGACACCGGCTCCGAAGTCATCGAGCTCGCTGAGCTCCAGGAGGCCTGGGAGAGCGGCATCGAGGGCGTCTTCGCCTACCGCAGCACCGGCGAGACCGCCGAGGTCGAGACCATCGACTTCCGCGCCAAGGATATCCACATGTACGGCGGCGCCAAGATCGCCCGCCCGCGCGTAATCATCCCCGTGTTCCCCGGCAACAACTGCGAGTACGACAGCGCCCGCGCCTTCCGTGCCGCCGGTGCCGAGGCCGACACCTTCGTGATCAACAACCTCACGCCCGAGGCCGTCGCCGAGAGCACCCACGAGCTCACCCGCCGCATCCGTGCAAGCCAGATCGTCATGATCCCCGGTGGCTTCTCGGGCGGTGACGAGCCCGATGGCTCCGCCAAGTTCATCACGGCGTTCTTCCGCGCTCCCGAGGTCACCGAGGCAGTCCGCGACCTGCTCAAGGCCCGCGACGGCCTGATGCTGGGCATCTGCAACGGCTTCCAGGCTCTGGTCAAGCTCGGCCTGGTGCCCTACGGCGACATCGTCGACGCCACGCCCGATGCGCCCACGCTGACGTTCAACACCATCGGTCGCCATCAGAGCCGCCTGGTGCGCACCCGCATCTCGTCCAACCTGTCCCCGTGGCTGTCGCAGTGCAGCCTCGACGACCCCTACACCGTCGCCATCAGCCACGGCGAGGGCCGCTTTGTCGCCAACGACGAGGTGCTCGCCCAGCTGATCGCCAACGGCCAGGTCGCCACGCAGTACGTGGGCGAGGACGGCAAGCCGAGCATGGACCTTTCCATCAACCCCAACGGCTCCGCACTTGCCATCGAGGGCATCACGAGCCCCGACGGCCGCGTCCTGGGCAAGATGGGCCATGCCGAGCGTCGCGGCGACAACCTGTACCGCAACGTGCCCGAGCATGTCCCCGGCGACAAGTTCATGCCGATCTTTGAGAGCGGCGTAGCCTACTTCGCTTAAAGCTTTCCCATCGGGTACAATCCCCTCGGGTAACAACACCCGCCACCGGCACACCCGGTGGCGGGTTCTTTTTTGCTTCGCGCATACAGGAAGGACACCATGGAAAGCCGCAAGCCGCATCTCGCCACCCTGCCCGGACTCATCCTGGGCTGCCTTGTTTGTTGCGCGCTCTGGGGGTCGGCCTTTCCCTGCATCAAGATCGGCTACGCACTCTTTGGTATCCCGGCGCACGATAGCGCCTCGCAGCTGCTCTTTGCGGGCTTGCGCTTCACGCTTGCCGGCGCCCTGGTTATCGTTGGGATGAGTGCGGCCCAACGCCGCCCCCTCATTCCGCAGGCTCGCGACATCAAGCCCATCTTTGTCTTGTCGCTCTTCCAGACTATCGGGCAGTACTTCTTTTTCTATCTGGGCCTCTCGCGCGCCAGCGCCATGTCGAGCTCCATCATCGAGGCCAGCGCCAACTTCCTCGCAATCCTCTTTGCCGCCCTGGCATTTCACACCGAGAAGCTCAATACGGCCAAGGTGCTTGGCTGTGCGCTGGGCTTTGCCGGCGTCGCGCTCGTCAACCTCTCGGGCGCAGATGGCACCTTTGGCTTCAGGCTCGATGGCGAGGGCTTTATCCTAGCCTCCACTGTCGCGGGTGCTCTTTCGACCTGCCTGATCGGCATCTTCTCGCGCAAGCACGACGGCGTCTTGCTTGCCGGGTGGCAGTTCTTGGTCGGCGGCCTGGTCCTCACCGCCATCGGCTTTTTGATGGGTGGCGCGCTCTCCCCCACGGCGATTGTCCCCGCCATCGTGCTCATCATCTACATGGCGCTTATCTCCGCGGTCGCCTACTCGCTGTGGTCGCGCCTGCTTGCCGTCAACCCCGTCAGCCGCGTCTCGGTCTTTGGGTTTATGAACCCGGTCTTTGGCGTACTGCTGAGCGCACTGCTGCTTGGCGAGGGCGCCGGCACGAGCCCCGTTACCGTCATCGTTGCCCTGCTCTTGGTCTGCAGCGGCATCATCATCGTCAACAAACCCAAAAAAGCCTAGCGAACTGCCCTTATTTAGCAGAGAGATTCACATACTTTAGTTTAATGGAGTACATCGGTGAGCTGAAGGCCACCACGCACGCAAGCGTGCGCCCCTTTTTCTAGCGTATCTGGACGCCGGCTTTCTTTTTCTCGGCCTTGACGCGGTAGAGCTCCGCATCGGCAGCGCGAAGCAAGTCTTGCCAGGTATCGACACCGTCACCGACCCGTGCGTAGCCGATGGACATCCGCAACAGATACGGCACGTCGGCACGTGCGAGCTCATCGTTGATTGCCGCACACAGGCTTATGATGTCCTGCTCCGCCGTCGCCTTTTGGAGCACCACGAACTCATCGCCGCCATAACGTGCGATAAAGCCGCCAGACGCCGAGCAGACTTCTTTGAGCGCAGCGGATATGACCTGAAGAGCGTGGTCGCCCTCCACATGCCCATAGCGATCGTTAATCTGCTTAAAGCCGTCGGCGTCCATCATAAGCAGATATACATCTTCGGCCTGATCCACATTTGAGAAGAGCGACAGCATATAGGTCTCAAAACGGTTGCGATTGTTAAGTCCAGTCAACGGGTCGGTCGAGATGAGCTGCTCCTGGTAGATGATGTAAAGCAGCAACATGCTAATCATTATGCCGACACAAAGGCCGGGCACCGAGTATACGACCTGAAAGGTACCGCCCACCAGGGCCGGAATGGCGAAAAATGCCAAGGTTCGATAGATGGCCTTCGTCTGCAGGCTCTCGACCCTGCGAGATTGCACAAACGCATGCAGGGACGTATGTATAACGTAACAGTAGCTGACGATGGGCTGGATCATATAGGCAAAGCCGCGACGATACACGCCCTGCGAATCGATATAGAACAGGGCGTGCGTCCAGTAACTGGTAAACGCCAGCACGACCACCAGAGCCGTAGGCAACGCTACAAGCACCACCCTATAGCGCGAGGTCAAAAGACGAGAACCCTGCACCGTCTCGGAATAGATAAACCAAATGAGACACGCGATAGCAAAGAGCGAAAACGAAACCGCGTTGGAAATCCAGTTGGCAGCAATGCCCAACGTGCCGTCCACACCGTCCGAAAGCGTCCAGATCATATCGAATAATATGTACGCGGCAGAGGTGTAGCCAAGCATGCTAAACAATAGCTGCTGGGTGCTCGAGAACAAGGAGCAACGACTTCGCACGGCAAGCCCGATAAGAACAATCATGCATAGCACGAATATCTCAATCTTGAGTGCCTTAACCACTAGCGCCATCCCTTCAATACCCAAGTGGTCAGAATCGCCCAATTCGAATCAGGGCAATAAACACCCCTTTACTCCGCAGGGGTAAAGGGGATAATAGCAGAGCGCCCGAACATCACTGCAAAACAGTTTCTGTTCGGGCGCCCATACGGCGCGAATTGCACACGCCGGCATCATTGATGGGTATCGATTGCTACTCGCCATCGATGTCAGTCGCGACGGCCTCCTCGATGGCCTCGACACCGACAGGCGACAGATCCTCCTTGCCTTGGCAGAACTTCTTGTCGACCCAGCCAGTCAGAATCGGAGCCATGATCGCCGTGATGATAACGGCGGTGGCGATCTGAGCGTACGCGGTGGGCGCAAGCTCGGCGTAACGCGGTGCGACCTCGGCGAGGGCAACCGGTGTGGTCATAGCCGTGCCGGCAATGGTGGAGCAAGCCACAGCGGCCTTGCCATTGCCGCCGCACAGACGCTCGAACGCAAAGGTGATGGGACCGACGACAAACAGCGTGACAAGGCCCAGCAAGATGCCGGAAATACCGCCGGTGATAAAGCTCGACAGGCTCATGGACGCACCGAGCTGAAATCCGATGACGGCAATCGCGGGATTGGCACCGGGAACCAGCAGGTTCTTGATAAACGGGAACAGGTTGCCCAGAACCATGCCAATAACGAGTGGCAAGATGGAGCCGATAATGGTGCCAATGGGAATGTTGGCGAGGCCGGAAACACCGAGGATGATCATCGTGACGGCGGGGCCAGCCGTAAAGAACAGGATACCGACGGCGCCCTGCTCGGACTCATCGCCGAACTCGCCCATGATGCCCGTATAGAGCGCCATGTTGCAAAACGTGATGCCGCCGATGATAGACACGGAGCTCAGACCCAGGAAGTTGTCGTTAAAGAAATATGCCACGCCCAGGCCGAGAGCCGCTGCGACGACCAGCTTGGGGATCAGCACGACGATACCGGTCTTGATGGCACCCGGCGTGGACTTAAAGCTGATGCCGGCGCCCACAAACAGCAGGATCGCGGCGACGATGGTATTGGAGCCACCGCGGCAGGCAGCCGTAAAGAAGCCGCCGATCTCAAAAACCTGCGGGCAGAAGGTGTTGAGCAAAAGACCGACGATCATCGGATAGATCATGATGTCGCCCGGGATGCGCGGGACCTTGAATTTCTTTTGCTCGTTGGCGGTCGCTTCCTGTGCCATGAAACCCCCATTTCCGCTGACGGGGTACAAAAGCCCACGTCACGCTTTGCTACAGTAAAGTTTGACCATGGTACCAGAAGAAATAGACCAGCTCGGTGAAAAATTGGATTCGTTGGCCGGGATGCTAAACGTGTCCCGCTCTTATACGAGGCTCAAAACGATATAGAGCACGATGCCCGAAACACAGCACCACAACATCGACTTTGTCCTGATTGCCACCACCACGACGCCGGCAGCCGCAATCCAGGGAACCAAGGCAGGCCAGAGTCCCGCGTCGAACGCCCCGGGGCTCACCAAGTCGTTGGCGACCAGCGCGGCAAAGGCAGCGGGCGGGATATAACCCAGGGCCTCGGTAATGCGGGGCGACAGCGTTCTCCCGCGCAAGGCAAACGCCGGCGCGATGCGAAAGAACGCGATAGCAGCCCACGACGACAGCCACAGAACCAAGAACTCGTTAACGGGCATCGCGGGCACCCCTTCCTTCGGCGAGGGCATCGCACACGAGCGCCGCGGCAACGCCGACGAGTACGCTTACCGGCACGGCGACATTCGTCCACCCCAAGAACTTGCATACGGCGACGGACACCGCGCCCGAAACCGCCGCGACAACGTTGCCGCGCGACAGCCGCTGCGAAAAGAGCAGGCAGATAAAGAGCGAGGTGCAGACAAAGGCTGCAATGGCGGTGGGAACATCGACAACGGCGCCGACGATGGCGCCCATCGCACACGATACGCCCCATGTTGCGATAAGGATCACGTTGAGCACAAAGGACTCGCGCGGGCCCCAATCCTCCCCTTCAACCAACTTGGCAAGCGAGATGCCATATGCCTCCTCGGTAAGTGTCGCGGCAACAGCCAGCGTCTGACGCTTCGAGGCACCCGTCATATGCGGCGCGATCGATGCCGAGTAAAGCGCAAAGCGCGAGGAGATGGCAGCAACGCTCGCGATAATCGAAGGTGCCGGTACGCCCGCCAGCCAAAGATTGCAGATCATAAACTGGCCGCTGCCCGTCACAAACGTGCTGCTCAGGGCAAAGACCATCCAGGGTTCCATTCCCGTCTGCCCCATGATCATTCCGCACGGCGCGCCTATTGCAACATAGGTAAGCATCACTGGCCAGACGGTTCTAACGATTTTGAGCACCATACGCTTCTCATCCTGACAAAGTCTCCGAGCCGCATGTAGCGACACGGCAGAATCATCATCCGACAGCAACCGAGTTCACCTACAATTGCCACCGGATCGAAAGACACAACTTTTTAGGAAGTCATTATGACAGCTATCGATCGAGACCGGGCGCGCGCGGCCTTCAAAAGCTACACCGATGCCTACGACGCCACCAGCCCACGCATCGCGCTCAAAATCGAGCATACGTACCATGTGGCCGAGGCATGCGATGCCGTAGCGCGCGAGCAGGGCTGGTCGACAGAGGATATTGACCTGGCCTGGCTTTGCGGCCTGTTACACGATATGGGCCGCTTTGAGCAGCTGCGGCGCTGGGACACCTTTAAGGACGCCGAGAGTATGAGCCATGCAGCGTTGGGCGTCGGGGTCCTCTTTGGCGAGAACCCCGACGACGCGCCCGCCACAACAAGCATCCGAGATTTTATCGAGGCCGACGAGCACGACGAGCTCATCCGCGCGAGCATCGCCTATCACAGCGACTTTCGTCTACCGGCACAACTCAACGAGCGTACACAGCGCTTCTGCGATATCGTGCGCGATGGCGACAAAATCGACATTATGCGCACCATCGCCGACAGCACCGTCGACACCATCCTCAAGGTGGACGAGAAGACGTTTCTCGGCAGCCGTTTCTCGTCGCCGACACTTGCCGCCTTTGACGAGCATCGGTGCGTCGCGCGCGACGAGCGCAACGAGCCGGCGGACTACCTGGTGGGACTCATCTGCTTTATGTTTGAGCTCGTCTATCCAGCGAGCCGCGCGCTGGCGCGCGAGCAGGGCGATATCTACCGCCTGCTCGACGCGCCCTTTGGCATTACGCGGCCCTTTACCGACCCCGCCACGCAGGCGACTTGGAGCCGCCTTAAGGACGAGATGCGCGACTGGCTGGCGCGCGCCTAGCGCTCAAGCTGGGCCAGCAGTTCCTCGACGACCTCGACGGCATCGCCGACAACCTTGTACTGGGCAGCACCAAAGATGGGGGCATCCGGGTCCTCGTTGATGGCGATAATGCACTCTGCCCCACCGATGCCGGCAAGATGCTGGATGGCGCCCGAAACACCGATACTCACGAGAAGCTTGGGCGAAACCGATACGCCGGTCTGGCCAATCTGATGGCGACACTCCAACCAGCCGGCCTCCACGACAGGTCGCGTGCAACCAAGCTCGGCTCCCAGAGCCTCGGCGAGCCTTCGCATCAGGGGCAGATTCTTCTTGGAGCCAATGCCGCGGCCCACCACGACCAAGCGCTCGGCATCGGCGATCGAGGCCTGCTGCCTCCACTCCTCGGCGGGAATCGAGATCTCGACACGAGCCTTAGCATCATCCGCAAGCGATATCTGGGTGATCGTGCCGGAGCGGTCGTAGTCAAAGTCGGGCGCCTTAAAGATGCCGGGACGAACCGTTGCCATCTGGGGACGATGATTGGGGCAGACGATGGTGGCCATCAGGTTGCCGCCAAACGCCGGACGCGTCTGTTGCAGCAGCCCCGTCTCCGTATCCATCGAAAGTACGGTGCAGTCAGCCGTAAGGCCCGTCTGCAAGCGCACGGCAACGCCGGGTGCCAGTTCGCGGCCAAAAGCGGTCGCACCGTATAGGATGGCCTCGGGTTTGCGTTCGGCTACCAAATCGCAGATCAAGCGGGCGTAGACCTCCGCATCGTTTTGGCGCAGGCGCTCGTCGCGACAGGCCAGGACTTCGTCGGCGCCCGCGCAAACCAGATGCTCCAGGTCGCCGAGAGAACCCTCGGGACCCATACCGATCAGTGCCACCAGACGGCAGTCGCGAGCATCGGCAAGCTCGCGGCCCTTGCCCATAAGCTCATAGGCAACGGGAGTCACCGTATCGTGCTCGTCGGTCTGCGCGAATACCCAAATGTCTCGATATGCATCAAGGTCCACCGCACCAGCGGCCTCGTCACGCTCGATCGAGATAGCGTTGACAGGGCAGGCGTCGACGCACCCACCGCATAGGATGCAGCCGTCGGTTACGCGGGCGCATCGGCTGGGTCGCTCGCCTTCCACTACGATGCCGCCCGAGGCACAGGCGCGAACGCAGCGACCGCAGCCGATACAGGCTTCGCTATCGATAATCAGTCCGCTCATCTATGCCATCCCCTCGATAATCTTGGCAAGCTTTGCCGCCTGCTCGGACGCCGTCCCCTCAACGGCCTCGCACGTTTGGTCACGGTCGGGCACAAACGAGCGCACGACCTGTGTCGGCGACCCGGCAAGACCGCAACGCGCGGGGTCGGCGTTCACGTCGGCGGCACTGACCACGCGCACGTCCGCCTCCTCCGCCGCGCGAATACCGGCAATACTCGGCATACGCAACTGGCCAATCTCCTTGGCAGTCGTCATCGCGCACGGCATCTCAAGGTACACCGTCTCCTCGCCGGCATCGCATCCGTGAACGAGCGCCAGCGAGCCACAGGTCGTAAAGCCCGCGCTCTGCACGCAGCTCACGTCGGTCACGCAGGGAATATCAAAGGCACCGGCAAGCTCGGGACCAATCTGGGCCGTATCGCCATCCACCGCCATCTTGCCGCAGATGAGCAGGTCGAAGTCCTCGTCGAGCGCCTCGATGCCGCACTTGAGGGCATAGGTGGTTGCCAGGGTATCGGCACCTGCAAAGGCGCGATCGGTCAGCAGCAGCGCATCGTCGGCGCCTCGAGCGATGCAGTCGCGCAGCAGCGACTCGGTCGCGGGGATGCCCATCGACACCACCGTCACGCGCACATCCATGCCAAAGCCGATAAAGTCGTCCTTCAGCGCCAGCGCGCATTCCAAAGCGCTCGCATCAAAGGGATTAATGACCGCCTGCTTGCCATCGCGCACGATGGTATTGGTCTTGGGGTCCATCTTGACCTCGGTGCTGCCCGGCACGGCCTTGACGCACACCACCATATGGAAATCGCTCATCTTCACGCGCCCCCTTTCTGGACGAGCTCATCCAAGAGCTTCTCCGAAAACAGGTTACCGCGACCCAGCTGCCCGGCAGGATCGAGCTGGAGCTTGAGCCGCGCCGACTCGACCATGGCCTCGTGACCGTACATCGTCTCCAAGAAGCCCGCCTTGATCTTGCCGACGCCGTGTTCTGCGGAGACGGCACCGCCCATGGCCGTGACCTCGGAAGCCCACTGGGCAAAGAGTTCTGCGCCGCGGCGATAATCCTGTGCATCGCGCGGCAGAATGTTCACATGCAGATGGTTGTTACCGATATGCCCCCAGGCGGCAGATTCAAGCCCACTTTCCGCCAGCGTGCGGCGATAGAGGGCGATAACATCGGCCAAGTGCGCGTTGGGCACCGACATGTCCGAACCCAGTTTGGTGATGGTGGGATCTATGCGGCGGCGCTCGTCGATGAGCATGTTGACGCTCTCGGGCACCGCATGGCGGAAGAATCGCTGACACTCGCGATCGACCTCGGTGCGCGCGACCCATGTCGCATCGTCACTGCCGCCCGCAAGCTCCAGTACCCACCCCAAGTGATACAGCTCCTCAGTCGCCTGGGCTTCGTCGTCGCAGTCGAGCTCCACGTAGACACAGACCTTGGCGTCTTTGTCGAGCGCAGGCAGCGAGGCAAACGCCGTCGACTGCTCGCGCTGGCGACGTAGAATATCCAGGGCGCCAGCATCGAAGTACTCGATGGCAGCCGCATGGGACAGGACGGGACGCACAGAATCGGTGAAGGACACGGCCTTGTCTTCGCTGTCGAAGAAGCAGCTCACGCCCCAAACGACCGCGGGTGCCACCTGCAGGGCAATCTCGAGTTCGGTGATGACACCGATTGTGCCACACGCACCGATAAACAGATCGATGGCATCCATATCGTCAGCAACGAAATAGCCCGAAGCATTTTTTGTCTTGGGCATGGTATAGCCGGGAAGATCGAGCTCGAGTGTACGGCCCGCTGCCGTCACGAGCGACAGGTGGCGGCCCTGGGCAAAAGCCTCGCCGCGCCGAAGCTCAAGCAAATCGCCATCAGCCAGCACGACGTGGAGTCCCGTGATATGTGGGCGCATGGGGCCGTAGGCGTAGCTGCGGGCACCGGAGGCGTTACATGCCGCCATGCCGCCCAGACAGGCAGACGCCTCGGTGGGATCGGTGGGAAAAAACTGCTCGGGAGCCTCTTGGAACTCCTCGTAGGCCTCAAGCGATGCCTGGTCCCAACCAGCGGTCGGCAGCACCTTCTTGCTCAGCTGCTTGCGCAGCTCCGAGAGCACAACGCCCGGCTCCACGCGCAGCAGAAATTGGCCTTGTTCATCGCGGCGAAGGCCCAAATAGCGATTCATACGGGAAGTATTGAGGATATGCCCGCCGTGGGGCACGGCGCCGGCGGCAAGGCCGGTTCGGGCGCCCTGAACCGTTACCGGAACACGCTCGGCATGGAGCTTTTCCAAAATGGCACGGACCTCGTTTTCCGTTGTCGGAAACGAGATGCTCGAGGCCTCGCCCGATGCGCGAGATTCATCGCGGCCATACTCTTCGAACTCGTCGGTGAAGGGTTTGATGGTTGCAGACACGCGAACTCCCCCTTTAGCTAACTACAGTGTTTGCAGGGAGATGTTACCGCATCGTTTCGTCGACGTGTTCGAGACCGTCTCCATAATTGGCGTTTTTTACGTTCGTGCAATTCGGCGAGCGGCTTGATTTCCTCGGCAGACGATGCTTTTGACACATATGGCCCCGCCGTCGCCGGCCGCGCGATTGTCGCTCGAAAAAAGTTGGAGTATTTTTTGCCGCCTTTTACCTGCGGAGACGCCAATCCGTCAAGCATTTGGTCAGAAATTGGTCAAGTAGCGGCTGATACGGTCGGCGTCGACAGCCAAAACCGATAGAAGTTTTGGCCCAGAAGCAGGGAGGTTCCCATGGCATATTACTGGCCCCAGTACGGCATCGCCATCGAAGTCGACGACGATCCCCATCTCCTGCCTTTCGACGAAGAGGCATTCCCCGATACGACGGTCTACCACGTTACCACCGATGTGATCTGCGACCCCGAGTCGTTCTCGGCGCCCGCCCACCACATCGCGCATATCCACGACATCGAGCTCCCTCCCGACTTCGACGAGCTCGTCTACTCGCGCCGTCTGATGCTTCACATGCTCTTTGGAGCGGACCCGTCCACCTTTGCGCGCGTCTATACCGCCAAGGATGCCGCATGAGCGCGAAGAAGCCACCCCACTTTGCAGGCCTGGGTCGTCGCAAGAAGCTCATCGTTGCCTGCTTGGCCATCGTCTGCGCCCTTGTCGCCGTAGGACTATACGCTTGGCAGTCGCAGCCCGTACCCGAGGCGGGCGCTTCGGTCACGACGGCCGAGGGCAAAACGCGTCAGGAAATCCAAGATGAGCTCGACGCCATCGTCCGCGACAACATGATGACGATTTCGGTCGCGCCGGTCGCTCAGCTGCAGGAGGACGGCAAGCTGCGCGTCAACGTGCAAAACGTCCAAGACAATAAATTTCCCCAGCGATTCCGCGTCATCCAAAACGACGAGACCATATACGAATCCGATGTGGTCGAGACCGGCAAAACGGTCGAGACATGCCCCGCCGGCGACATCGAGGAAGGTGAGGCGTACATCGAGATCCAGGCGCTTGAGGCCAAGACCTATGACAGCCACGGCAACCCGACACGCGTCAAGGTACGGGTTGAGCAAGCCGAGAACTAGCTTTCCGGTCGACGCGGCACCGCACGCGATTCACCAGCATTCGTCCAATCATCGCGGGGACGGCCCGCGGCGAATAGAAAGGAACGACCATGGACATCACCAGGAATATGAACGGAGCCAGAGCGCTCGTCGTGGGTGCAGGGCTCGCGCTCGCGCTCGCAATGGGCGCCGCCCCGACGCCAGCTATGGCAGCCGGGCGTGTTGGAACCACGAAGGTAATGGTCAAGACCGAGATCGACAACATCAAGTTCAACGCACCGACGGTTATTCCCTTCGTCGCCCAAGCCGACGGCACGCTTCAGGGTCCCTCGGAAGACGCGATCACCATCGACAATCTTTCGGCCTACGGCATCCATGTCACCAACATGAAAATCGACGCCATGAACACCTGGACCATTGCCGCCGACGCCAAGGCCGGAACCGCGCAGAACTCCATCGACTTTAAGGTCGGCCCCGACGGCGCACTCCAGAACGCCAGTGCCGCAACGCAGGGGACAGGCCTCGATCTTTCCAAGAATGCAGCCTTCGACATGGGCTACCAGGGCATTGCCGGCGGCACGGACAAAATTAAGCTCAAGACAAGCGGAAACGTCGCCCGCGTCACGCGCGATATCTTCCACGTAACCGGCGAAGGCGATCAGGTTGCAACGATCACCTGGACGGTCGAGCCCGGTGCGCACACGGCATAAGGCCGTCGCCCTGGCCGCCGCCGTCAGCATCCTAGCGTTTGGCCCAGCCATAGCCTTTGCCCAGCAAGAACAGGCGCAGGCCGCCACGCAAGTGACGGTCGACCTCTCGGGGCTCGACCGCGGCGACCGCGAGGAACCATTGGCGCAGACAGGCGATGGACGATGGCTCTTGGCAGCAGGCGCCACAGCAGCAGGCGCGGGAACCGCCGGCCTCGGCCTGCACATCAAACGCAGCCAGAAACAAAACACGGACAGGCCGCACTAAATTAGCTAAGGAGACCCCATGGCATCGAAGAACCTTTTGCCCGTCGTCGCACTCTGCGGCGCGCTCGCAACCGGAACGCCTGTCGCCGCTTGGGCGACTCCCGTCATGGCAGACTCCTTACCAGCAGCCCTAAGCTCCGCATCAAATCCGTCGAGCGCCATTGCGTGCAAGCGTTTTTCGATCGCACGGGCTGCAATCTCAACCTCGGGATGCCTTCGTCGTAATACGGACGGTTCGATAGTCGTGGATATCAATCGTTCGAACAAGGCAAACGGCTCCCAGGCGGGGTACGCCGTCTGCACGTGGCGCTCGGTTGTGCTCGACGCAGATGGCGATCCATGCAATTTAGAGCTGCGCATCGACATCGCTTCGATCGATGACTCGGCGAACGGAGCGAAGGTCGCCTTCGACGGTACGTTTTTTGAGAAAGGAGGCGGTATATGTCTGGGCTGCGCCGCCGCGAATGCAGACGACACGCAGCCCACCCTCTCATTCACGGCATCGTTGCGGCTGACCAAAGCCGACACCGATGCCATCGCGGCGGGAGAAGCGTCCCTGCTGTTCTACGTCGTCAGCACCAAAGACACAGACGCTCATTTCGAGAAGCCAGCCGGATCACTCAGCCTTACACGAGGGATAGAGGCAGGCCCTATTGAAATCGATGCCCACGCGCAAAGCAGGCAACGCATTCTTGCCGACCCGGCGCTTCTCGAAATGGAGTGGAGCGGATCCGGAGCCATCGGAATTCTCCCCTCCGCGCTTGACGCCAAGACGCTCCCCTCAAACGACGAACCCATCAACGCAACCATACAAGAAGAGAGCGCGGACAAAGAAGCAGGTGCGGGCGACACGCCATCGCCGACAAACAGCGTCCCAGCTTCTCTCGAAGCACCGAATGAACCCGCTACCGATCCAAACGATCCCGAACTCGCGGACAGTCTGGGGCTTGCTGATCCTCAAGAGATCGATGAAGGTAACTGCTGCGTGCTTGCCGCGCTCGACCACACAGAGGTCATCGACGCTGCGAACATCGAAGTTGCCGCCGCCAATCAGCCCGTCCGCAAGTCGGCTATCATCGCATTTCCCGAATCCATCGAAGTCGTCTTTTTGCCATCGGGCGAGGTCGTGGCCCCAACACTGCTCACCTTGTTGGGCGCCAAGAATACTCGAAACGAAATTAAAAAGGTCACGGTTGTCGACCCCGCAACCACCGCCAAGCTGCGTCTATATGCCGTTGCTCCAGATGGAGGCAAGACCTTGGAATTCGATGGCGACACACTCCTAGCCTGGCGGCGTCTGGACATTATGCAAGACGTCTCGTATCAGATCGAACTCGAAGGGTTTGATCGTGCCCGCGATGCCAATATCATCGCCGCGGCTATTGAATCCCCGCAGCGGCTTATGACACTGCGCTTTGAATATTATCCCTATGTCCCGACAACCACCTGAGGCTTAAATGCTGCGCATCATTCCTAACACCACTTATATAACGTATTAGATGAGTCGCGATGTGCCTCGCATTTCGTTCTGCTACGATTGCCACGTTGGCATCAATACAGGAGGGCTCATGCCGGGCTTGGGAACAATCATCAACGTTGTGCTTTTAGTTGCGGGCGGTCTTTTGGGATTAGCGGGCGGCCGCTTCATTACACCGCGCATCCAAGACACGCTCATGAAAGCATCGGGGCTGTGCGTCCTGTTTATCGGCCTTGGCGGCACCATGCAAAAGATGCTCCTTATCGATGGGAAGGCGCTAGCGACCACCGGCACCACCATGCTCATTGTCTCGTTCGCCCTCGGCTCGCTCATCGGCGAGGCCGTCAACTTGGAAGCCGCCATCGAGAACCTTGGCGAATGGCTCAAGCGCAAGACTGGCAGTGAGGACGATAACGAGTTCACCAACGCTTTTGTCTCGACATCGCTGACCGTCTGCATCGGTGCCATGGCTATCGTGGGATCAATCCAAGACGGCCTGCTCGGCGACTGGTCCACGCTCGCCCTCAAGGGAGCGCTGGACTGCATCATCGTCTGCACCATGACGGCCTCGCTTGGACGCGGCTGTATTTTCTCCGCCCTGCCCGTCGCCGTGTTCCAGGGGACGATTACGCTGTTTGCCGGCGCGCTCTCCCCCATCATGACCACAGCAGCCCTCAACAGCCTTTCGCTCGTAGGATCCATGCTCATCTTCTGCGTCGGCGTCAATCTCATCCGTCCTCAGACCTTCCGCACGGCCAATATGCTTCCCTCCGTCGTCATCGCCGTCATCTACGCCCTCCTGTTCTAAATCTATCAACGCAGCGGTATCTCGAACATCTGTTTGATGCTGTGCTATGATATGAGGTCACCGTAGCTGCGTTCGAGAGGAGGAGCGGTGGCCGACCAGGACATCAAGATGCTCATCGAGCGCATTATGGCCGAGGCCCGGACCCATCAGTCCGCCCGCTTCTCAAACGAAGTCTACGCAGACGAGCCGATTCTCAAAACCGGCCGACAGATGCAAAATTTCCTCCCCGACCAGTACCGCAAGATGCGTGAGATATCGCGTTGGCAAGAAGACCCCAAGGGCGGTGCGGGCCGCTGGCTTTCGGAAGCCGAGCTTTTTTACCGCCAGGGCCTGCTGATGGCCGACTTTGAGGACGACTGTCCCTACAACGGCACCTTTAAGTCGTACTTTCCCACCTACAACGCTATGAGCGACCGACAGCTGCGCGGCTACTTTACCTGGCGTGCCCAAGTGCGCTGCGGAACCGTCGAGGAAACGTCTACGTCTTTTGCCTTTCTGTATCTCTATGAGCTGATTTGCGGCATTGGCGTAGATGACCCGCTCGATGGTTTTAACAAGATCAAGGCTTTTTGGGATGTCTATCGCGCCTTCGAGCCCGGCATCGACCGATTTGCACGCGTGTGGCTGCAGGATTACGCCGTGTTCCACGGGCTCGACCCCAAGCTGCTTCGCGACTCTAAAACCGTCATGTTCGATAACGCCCTTATCGAGCTGCGGCGCGCGGCACGAGATCTTGTACCAGCACCGGCACCGTCCGGCCAGACCCCTAAGCGTCGCAAAACCTCCGAGCCCACGCTCCCCCTTCCGCCCGATGAGGTGCGCGAGGAGAGACTCATGGCCGCCATCAACGCCCTCTCCACGTACCTGTCTCTTATACACA
>DXZT01000024.1:29772-46149 GCA_019419545.1 Collinsella sp.
CTCTCCACGTACAACCTAAGTAACTCGCGGCTCGACCGCAGCCACCACCGCGATCTGCGCCACGTGGCGTGCGCCGTGTATGTCCGTATGGCGCGCTACTATGACACGCACCGAAAGACCGGCATCGTGGCGAGCTTATTTGGGGAGGAGACGGCCATGCCCTACACCATGTTTGCCTCGGCCGTATTCTTTGCGCCCGAGCGCCACGAGGACTGCGAATACCGCTTGAATCCCATCCATATCTACCGTTGCCAAAACGGCTTTTGGGAATGCATGCGTATCCACGGTAGTAGGCAAAAGAGCAGCAAGCTCGGTGAAATGATGCGCGCCTGCGACCAACGCCTGCGCCTGGCGCTGGACCCCGCCCATCCCCTTAAGGAAGAAAAGGTCCCCAAATATCTGGCCAAGATTATCGATGACGAGATTGTGGTATGGCTTTCGTGGGACGCCGCACACCAGCCCGTCAAGATCGATATCGATCTGAGTCAGCTGGGGCACATTCGAAGCGCCGCCGCGCAAACGCGTGAAGCGCTTTTGATCGATGAAGAGCGCGAGGACGGCGCACCTGTGGAAGCCGAGGCAGCGGACTCAGGGCAACCGGAAGCCGAGCCCGTAGCCGACGCGATTGTCGAGGCGGTCGCGGCACCCATTCGGCAGGACGAGACCGACGAGCCAACCATATCCACCGAACAGTTTGGTGTCGTGGCGCCGCTGCTCGCACCGACGCCAGCGGTCGTATCGACTGCACCCGCTGGCACCGCAACCGCACTCGATCCCGCCGCAGACGCCTATCTTCGAGCACTACTCGAGCAAAACGCAGCGCAGACGGCATCGGCGGTGGAGAGGTCGGGACAGAGCGAGGACATGCTCGTCGATACCATCAACGAGGCGCTCTTTGACCTGGTGGGAGACACCGTTATCGAATTCGGCGCGGCAGGACCGCAAATTATCGAGGATTACGAAGCAGACGTGAGAGGATACCTAGACCATGAGTGATACCGCATCCGCAGCACCCCGCGTGCCCAAGCGCGTCGCCGCCGTCATTCTCAACTCACTCAAGGGCGGCGTGGTCCCGCGCATCGGCCTTCCCTACATCACCGTAGGGCGCGAGGTCGAGATCCGCGCCCTGCTCACCGATCTGAGTCTCATCGCCGACGGTGGCGCGAGCTTCCGCTTTCTGGTCGGTCGTTACGGCGCCGGCAAGAGCTTTTTGCTCCAGACCATCCGCACGCACGCCATGGGCGAGGGATTCGTCGTCGCTGATGCCGACCTATCCCCTGAGCGCCGCCTGCAGGGCGGCCAGGGACAGGGCCTTGCCACCTACCGTGAGCTCATCCGCAATATATCGACCAAGACGCGCCCCGAAGGCGGCGCGCTCAACCTTATCCTGGATCGCTGGGTCGCCTCGTGCGCGGACTCCGATGAGTCGGCTATCAATGCCCAACTCGCTCCGCTCGAGGAAATGGTCCACGGCTTCGACTTTGCCCGCATGCTCCGTCGCTATCGCGCGGCCGTTTCCGAGGGCGACGAGGAGACCATGAGCCGCGTGACCAAGTGGATCCGAGGCGAGTACCGAACCAAGAGCGAGGCGCGCGCCGAGCTGGGCTCCTCGACCATCATCAGCGATGACGACTGGTACGACTACGTCAAACTCATCGCACGCTTTTTGGTCTGCAGCGGCTACAAGGGCATGCTGGTGCTCATCGACGAACTCGTAAACCTGTACAAGATTCCCAACGCCATCACGCGCCAGTACAACTACGAGAAAATCCTCACCATGTACAACGACACGCTCCAGGGCAAGGCGCAGTACTTGGGCATGATCATGGGCGGCACGCCGACCTCCATCGAGGACCGCCGTCGCGGCGTATTCTCCTACGAGGCTCTGCGCAGCCGGCTCGCTCAGGGTCGCTTTGCACGCGAGGACCTTAAGGACATGCTCGCGCCCATCATCCGCTTGCAGCCGCTCACCTACGAGGAGCTACTGGTGCTGATCGAAAAACTCATGCAAATTCACGCCGGCTACTTTGGCTGGACGCCCACGCTTACCGAGAACGACTTGGTGGACTTCCTCAAGATTGAGTTTGGCCGCGTGGGAGCCGATACGCACCTGACGCCTCGCGAGGTCATTCGCGACTTTATCGAGCTGCTCGACATCCTATGCCAGAACCCCGATGCCAACGTTGCCGAGCTACTACAAAGCGTCGGCGGTGACGCGCTGGCGCCAGCAACCGCAACAGGCGACACCGATACCGCAGGTGGCGACCGTAACTTCGCCGAATTCACCATCTAACCTGCCAAAAAGGGACAGGTTTATTTTGGTAGGTTTTATCTGGGCGAACGTTGAGACAGTAATGCAGCAAGCCACTGACCACCGCGTTAAGAGGTTCGTATATGAGAGGAGGCCCCGTGAACGCCTTTGACCGCTACGCCCCGTTTATCCAAGACTTCATCTACTCCCACGATTGGGATAGCCTGCGCTCCATTCAGGTTGCGGCAGCAGATGCCATCTTTAACACACAAGACAATGTGCTCCTGACGGCATCCACGGCATCCGGCAAAACCGAAGCGGCCTTCTTTCCCATCCTGACCGAGTTTTGGGAGAACCCGCCCGCAAGCGTTGGCGCCCTCTACATCGGCCCCCTCAAGGCACTCATCAATGATCAGTTCGTCCGTCTCAATGACCTGTGCGAAGAGGCCGACATCCCCGTCTGGCACTGGCATGGCGACGTCTCGCAATCGCACAAAGCTAAGCTCATCAAAAAACCGAGCGGCATCTTGCAGATTACGCCCGAGTCACTCGAGGCGCTCTTAATCCATAAGCACATGGCGATCCCGCGCATGTTTTGCGACCTACGCTACGTGGTCATCGATGAGGTCCACTCGCTCATGCGCGGCGATCGAGGCGGGCAAACGCTCTGCCTTATCGAGCGACTCTCGCGCATGGCCGGCGTGCAGCCTCGCCGCATTGGCCTTTCGGCCACCATCGGGGACCCGGAACGCACGGGTGCCTTTCTCTCACAGGGAACGGGGCGCAACTGTGTTATCCCCCGCTTTGAAGAACCGCACCGCGTATGGCGCATCTCCATGGAGCACTTCTACAACTCGGGCCCCCAGGCACAGCAGCGGGGATTCATGGGCACAGGTCCTCAAGAGGCCGAAGTGCTCGCGTGCGAGCGCATCGAGGCAGCGGCATCCGCGGCGCTGCCGGCCGGTGCTCAAGACATGCGTCACAGCGGACAACTCACGCAAGAGGAGCGCCGCCAACGTCGCGAGCAGGCACGGGGCAAGGCTGCCCCCAAGGACCGTCGCACTTCCTCAGCCCCCGAGGGCGAAGTCGACATCCCGCAGGCAACCGAACAGGCACTGCTCAACCCCACCGACACCGCACCCGACAACGCCGACCCCGGCATGGGCTACATCTTTGAGCATACCCGCGGCCGCAAGTGCCTGGTCTTTGCCAACTCGCGCGAGGAGGCAGAGGCCGTGTGCTCCATGTTGCGCAGCTACTGCGAGAGCCGGCACGAGCCAGACCGCTTTCTAATCCATCACGGCAACCTTTCGGCATCGCTGCGCGAGACGGCCGAGGAGCTCATGCGCGACGAAGAGCAGGCGCAGACGACCGTCACCACCTCCACGCTGGAGCTCGGCATTGATATCGGTCGCCTGGAGCGCGCGTTCCAGATTGACGCGCCGTTTACCGTCAGCTCCTTTTTGCAGCGCATGGGGCGCACAGGCCGTCGCGACCTTCCGCCCGAGATGTGGTTTGTCATGCGAGAGGAAGAACCCGAGCCGCGCACGATGATGCCCGAAACGATACCCTGGAAGCTCCTGCAGGGCATCGCACTCGTACAACTCTATCGCGAGGAAAAGTGGGTCGAGCCGCCCGAGCTCGATCGACTCCCCTACAGCCTGCTCTACCACCAGACCATGTCGACGCTCGCCAGCACCGGCGAGCTCACGCCGGCCGAGCTTGCTCAGCGCGTGCTCACGCTCAGCTATTTCCACCGCGTCTCGGCCGATGACTATCGCGTACTGCTGCGCCACCTCATCAAGATCGACCACATCCAGGTCACCGAGGGCGGTGGGCTCATCGTGGGTCTCGCGGGCGAGCGCATCATTAACAACTTTAAGTTCTACGCTGTGTTCCAGGAAAACGAGGAGTTCACCGTTCGCAGCGAGTCGGCCGAGTTGGGCACGATCGTCAATCCGCCACCGCCCGGTGAGCGCATCGCCATAGCCGGGCACTGCTGGATAGTCGAGGAAGTGGACTGGAAGCGACACACCGTCTTTGCCACGCAAGTCAAAGGTCGTGTGCCGGCATACTTTGGCGACTGCCCCGGCGACATTAACACGCATGTACTCGAGCGCATGCGCAAGGCGCTCAACGAGCACGCGGCATATCCGTACCTCATGGGCAACGCACGGGCACGCCTTGCACAGGCTCGTCATACCGCCGAGATTTCGGGTGCGGGGACCAAACCGCTCATCAACCTGGGTGGCGACACCTGGGTGCTCTTCCCCTGGTTGGGCAGCTACGCCTTTCTGGCGCTCGAACGTATGCTCAAGATTAAGTGTGCCGCGGAGCTGGGCCTTCGCGGGCTCGATCCGTCGCGTCCATACTTTATGCAGTTTAAGATGAAGGCCGACGAGGAGACGTTCTTTGAGGTGCTCGCAGCCGAGGCCGAAAAGGACTTCGACCCCATCGAGCTCGTCTATCCCGGCGAGGTGCCTTACTTTGATCGTTACGATGAGTTCGTTCCCGAAGAGCTCGTGCTCAAGGGCTTTGCCGAAGGCGTGCTCGACATCGAAGGCATGAAGCAGCGCGTTCTCGGCTGGCGCGACCACGCCTAAGACCAGTCTTTTTTGGGACGGGGCTTGTTGAGCTACTTTGGGCATGACCAAGAAGTAGCTAAAAGAGCCCCACCACAAACAGACTGGTCGCAGGGAGACGTGCTAGTCGTGGAGAGCAGTGCCGAGGAAGTCGGTGTCGAAGGGCACAGCTTCGGCAAAGACATAGTCGCCGTCACTGGCGATGAGCAGGTAGTTTTCCTCGCCGCCGAACTTCGCATCGCCACATGGGACCACCCAGGCATGGGCGAATACCTCGAGTGCCGTGGCAGCGCAGTCGCGCAGGAACGTCACGTCGCTCCCCTCGTTTGCGCTTACGATATTGGCAACGTAGACGCCACCGACATTTAGGCTGCCCCGCACCAAACGCAACGCCTCAACCGTCGCCAGCTCGCGTACGGGCTCGGCACCGCCAAAGCAATCGCTCACGACCACGTCGTAGCGACGATGGCCCACACTCGTCACGCCCAGATACGAGCGAGCCTCAGCGGTAATCACCCGCAAGCGGTCGCCCACCGCGCGCTCCAGCTCGTCCAGGTAGAACCAACGGCGCGCCAGGCGCGTAATCTCGGCATCGTACTCAATGACGTCCATGCGCAAGCTCTCGTGCGACATCAGCGCGAACTTGGGATAGGCAAACCCACCGCCGCCCAGCATAAGCGTACGGTCGATACCGTGACCATAAGCGTCACGCATTGCGTCCTCGGCCTCAAACACATCGTCAAATGCACGATAATACGCAAAGACGGGCTCTGCCCAACGATCGCCAACATGGCTTGCGCTTTGGTAGACGCCGCCCTGCACGAGCACGCGAATCTCATCGCCGCCCTCATCGTGCACGCGTTTCACGCGCGCCAACCCATTGCGGGTTCGCGCAACCTGCAGACAGGCAGCACGAACAGCGACAGCGGCCGCACCAAGCGCCGCGGCTCCCAGAGCAACGCCGGCAACGACGCCGGCAGAAACACTCGGCTTGTTCATCTAGAGCTCCTTTTGCAGATAAAGGCCATGGTCATAAAATCCAAGATGGCGATAGTACTCGCGTGTGCCAATCGCGCTAATCACGTTGATACGTGCATAACCCGCATCCCGGGCAATCTCACACGCACGCTCCACGAGCAGACGCCCCAGACCGTGATGCTGAGCCGCCTGACCTTGATCCCCCACGCGTGCCGCCATGCCATACACGTGCACCTCACGAATCATCGCCTCATCCGGCGTCGTCGGCAACTCGTCCGCATGCGCGGCAACAAACGAATGGTCGGGCAGCGACAACCGCAAAAAGCCCGCGATCTTGCCCCGCGGCGTCACCCACTGCAAAAAGCGCTCGTAAGTCACCGGCGTCTCGTACGCCACTTCCTCATCAAGAGATAGCTCATCCAAGTCGGCACCCGCCGTGCTGATCTCGCGGTAACGGATCTCGCGCACCGTCGCACCGTCGCCCCGAGCAGCCAGGCGGTTCTCAACGAGCTGACGCAGGTTAGGCTTCTTGTTGCCCACCATGATGTCGTCGGAGCTAAAGTCACGAATCATGCGGCTGATGCGGCAGAACGCCGGCGTCACCACGATGTCGTCGGCCAGCACATTGAGCAGCTCTTCCTCGGTATAGGGGCGCCACTCGCCACGCTCGTAGCAGCCCACCAGACGCGAACCCTCGATGAGCGCGCACGGGTAGATCTTGACTTCGTCGGGCATAAAGGCCCCCTCGGTCATAAAGCACTCGTAGTCGCGCTTGTCCCCCTCGGGCGTGGTACCCAGCAAGTTGAGCATAAAATGCGCGTGGATCTTAAAGCCAAACAGGCGCGCAAGCGAAAACGCCCGCTCGATCTGTGCCACCGAAATGCGACGCTCGTTGATATCGAGCAGGTGCTGGTCGAGGCTCTGGATACCCATCTGAATCTTGGTGCAGCCCAGGCGGCGAATGAGCGCGAGGGTCTGCGGTGTTACGGCATCGGGGCGCGTCTCGATAACGAGCCCCACCACGCGATGCTTCGCCGTCTCGTTGATGCGCTGCTGACGCTCGAGCTCCTCCATCGTTGCCGTTTGCCACTCGGCAACCTCGCCCCACGGCGTACCGGGGCCGTACAGACGACGCACCGCGCGGTTATAGCCACCCACGGCAGCATCCACACGCCCCTGCTCGTCGGCAACACCGCTCGCAAGCTCGGCCTCGTCGGTCGCAATACCGGCAGCCCGATAGCGCTCGCGGCGCTCCGCCACCACCGGCGGCAGCGCATCGGCGGGAGCGTCATCGAGCAGGCGCCCCGCCTCGGCACGGCTGATGCCCGGACGCGCCAACATGGGGTTTGCCGCCACGCCGGCGACGGCATCGTCATTGAGCGCACGGAAAAGCTCCGACATAAACCACGTTTGATACCCTTGCGGATAGTCGCTCCAGGTACCGCCGAGCACAATGAGCTCGATCTTATCGGTCGCATGCCCCATTTGCGAAAGCGCCGTCAAACGGGCACTCACCTGCAGATACGGGTCGAAGCAGTTTTGCTCCGCACGGGCGCACGCCGGCTCGGCATGCAGATAGCTTTTAGGCATGCGCAGATCGTTGGGGCAAAACAGGCAATCGCCCGAGCACGGCCAGGGCTTGGTGATGACGGTAATGGTCGCCACGCCCGAAGCCGTGCGACGAGGCTTCATGCGAAGCACCTGCAGCAGCTGACGCTCCAGCTCGGAATTGACATTCCATGCCGCCCAACGCGCCGGTTCCTCACGCTTCACCCGCTGGTAAAACGGCAGCAGGCGACGCTTGGCCAAATCGCGCTTATCGGCGCCCTCGCGGCGCGCCTCAGCATGTATCAGTTTGACGAGCGCTTTGTCGTCCACGGTCTCACCGCGACGCAGAGCGTCGAGTATGTTCAAGATAATCTGTTCCATGTCCCCATTGTAAAGGCAAAGGCGCCGAAGCCGACCGCGGCCCCGACGCCTTCATCAAACAGCGCATCTAAGCATCTATGTTTGCGGACTTAGCCCGCCGTCGTCACTCCGGATCAAACGACATGTCGCCCGAACCGACCTTAAAACGATACGTGGCAGACTTATCACCGTTGTCGAATTCATGATTCAATATGGTCTCGCCGTCGTAGCCAAGCGGAAGGAAATCGCTCTCGAAGTCACCGCTGCCCACAGTTAGGCTCGCCTTAAAGCCCGTCGAGTTCGGAACCGCTATCTCCACGTCGCCCGAGCCCACACTCACGTCCATCGACTTCGCGGGGGCCTGATAGAGCTCGAACGTCACATCGCCCGAACCGACCTCGGCATTCAGGGTATCGGTCACGGTGCCAGTAAACTCAACATCTCCCGAGTCCAAAGTCAGGTTGAGGTCATGGCACGCAATGTCCGCGACCGTCAGATCACCCGATCCCACCTTCGCCGTAATGCCGACCAGGTTATCGGCAACTTCGCGCGGCAGTTCGACGGTAACCGTGCGGTCAATGGCGCGCTCGTCATCGCAATCGAACTGGCGAATCTTGAGCGTAGAGCCCTTGATTTCGGCCAGGTTCTGGGTTGCCGCATCGAAGGCAACGGTCCCCGTTGCCACGCGACCGCTTTCAATTACGCGCAGCGGCCCGCCGGAGACGTGTTTGACCTCGACCGTGCCCGACGTCACATCCAGGTCAAGCGATGTGAACGCGTCGGCATCAAACGTTTCGCTCGAAAGTTGCTGAGGCCGAGCGGAATAGCTGCCGTCGTCCAAGAGATTGTCCTCGTCAACCGCATCGTCCATACCAGACAAGCCGGATACGACATCGTCGAGATCCCACGGGCCATCATAATGAATCAAAGTCCGTGAAATGCCAAAAACAAGCCCGATGATGAGCACAAACGCTCCGATGCCAACGCCCAGACGCAGCCTGGATTCATGCGAAAGCTTCATCATTCGTCACCCTCTTTGGCACACGGCTCAGCGGTGGCTGTGGTAGCCACGTCAGCATCAGGTTCCGCAGAAGTATCCTTCCCCTGGGCCTTGACCGCCACCGGCGCCGGACCAACCTGGATATCCCCGCGCGCCCAATCGCCATCGAGCGCACGCGCCACCCAGTGATAGATGGGAATCGTAAAGAAGATCAGTGCGGGAAAAGGGCTGACACCAACCAGGAGCATCAGCAAAAAGAACAGCAGCCAGCACACGGCCCAATACGGGAACGACTGGAAGGGGCCCTTCACCGGAGTCGAGCCAACTGCGTGGCCACTCGTCGCCTGCGCCGTAGCAGCGTTGGCGGCCTGTGCACTCCAGCTTGCCGCCTGTGCCGCCTTAGCCGCGGCATCACTCGCCTGCGTTGCCGCTTCGGTGGCGCGCACCGCCGCCTCATGGGTGCGAGCACGCTCTGCCGCCTCGGCCTCGCGCTGACGGGCGCGGTCCTCGTTCTCAAACTCGATATCGTCCTCGATCTCGTCGCTCGGATTGAGGAGCTCGTCCAGGCTCACGCCATAGAGTTTGGCGAGCGAGATCAGGTTCTCGGTATCGGGCGAGCTCTCCGCGCGCTCCCATTTACTGACTGCCTGGCGCGACAGCCCCAGCTTTCGCGCCAGCCCTTCTTGGCTAAAACCCTTGCTGCGGCGAAGGTCGGCGAGCCGCTGCGCAGTTTCTACATTCATGGTTCCTCCTATGTGATGCCAGCCGTGCCGCCGGACCGTTTTTGTTCTTAAGGCGCCTTGCACAGTTAAAAATCTATCCGCCACCGCCAAAAGCATGCCACCTATTCTAGTGAGATTTTTGACAACCGGCGGTTGCGGGTGCATATGAGCTGCGGAAATGTGTCCAAACAAAGCAATGACCCGTAGCTTGGTTGTCCCCGTTGCGGCGTAAACGGTAGTATGGTCGTACTGTTTATTCCGCACCGCCAACGGAGGGAGTTCCGCGCCGTGAACCGCGATTTCGCCTCATCGCTCATCCAGCTCAACAATACGTTCTATCGCGAGCACTCCGCCTCCTTTTCCGATACGCGCCAGGCCCCGTGGCCCGGCTGGGTGCGCACCATGGATATCGCGCTCGAACAGCTCGACGTCGCCACGATCGAGCATCCCGTCCGCGTCTTCGATCTCGCCTGCGGCAATATGCGATTCGAAAACTTTGCCGCCGGCGGCGCACTTGCCGCCAAGGGCGTCGACGGCGCAAATCCCTCGGCAGATGCCAGCTGCCCGTTTGAGTTCTATGGCGTCGACTCGTGCCAAGACCTGGCCATCGATGCACGCGGCCACGCCCTGCGCATTCCCAACCTGTACTTCCAGGAGCTCGATGTGCTCGACGCCCTTATGAAGCTTAACCCCGCCGAGACATCCGACGCGCTTTTCGACGCCCCGCTCGCCGACATCTCGGTCTGTTTTGGCTTTATGCACCACGTACCGTCGTGCGAGTACCGCGTACGCGTGCTCGACGCCCTGGTGCGGCAGACGCGCCCGGGCGGCATCATCGCCATCAGCTTTTGGGAGTTTATGAACGACGAGCGCATGGCGCGCAAGGCCGTTCGTGCCGAAGCCCGCGCCGAGCTCACCCCGCCGTTTGAGGGTTACGATTCCGCGCAGTTTGAAGCCGGTGACCACCTCATTGGCTGGCAAAACGACCGCCACGCCTACCGCTATTGCCATCACTTTGACGATCAGCAGATCACCGACCTGGTGCGCGGCGTGCGTACGTTCTACAAGAGCGGCGAGGTCCCTGTGCGCGAGCTTGAGCGCTTCCATGCTGACGGTCGCAGCGGCGATCTCAACCGCTATGTGATTCTCAAGCGCCTGTAGGCACCGACGGCTCGCCGTCGAGCCGCACCGCGTCTTTCGGGCAAACTATGCCCACCCTTTTTCAACCCATTGACGGAACGCGCAGCTATGCGTTCCATACTTATGACCAAGGAGCCTCATGGGAGCCGTCCACGTTCGCACGCCTAAGAACTTTGTGCTCGAGGAGCGCCTGGAGCGCTACGCCGATGCGATTGAGACGAACCCCGAGGCCTATGCCGGAGATTGGCGCGAGGCCTGTGCGCCGGTTGGCAGCAAGCCCTTCGAGCACCTTCACCTGGATCTGGGCTGTGGCAAGGGAACGTACCTTGTAGAGCGCGCGGCCCACGAACCAAACACCCTCTTTATCGGTATGGACCAGGAGCCCATCTGCATCGCCTATGCCGCGCAGAAAATCTGCGAGCAGGAGCTGTCCAACGCACTCGTCCTGCCCCGAGGCGCCACATCGCTGCCGCAGCTGTTTGCCGCAGGCGAGCTCGATGCCATCACCATCAACTTTCCCACGCCGCAGCCCAAGGCCAAGTACGCCAAAAAACGACTCGTCCATGTCGACCATCTGATGCTCTACCGTCCGCTCTTTGCAGCCAGCGCCACCGTCACGCTGCGCACCGACAGCAAGCCATTGCGCGACTACGCCCTGGGGCAGTTTGCCGCGGCCGGCTACGACACGCTTTGGGTAAGTGACGACGTCCGCCGCGACCATCCCGAGCATCCCGAGACCGAATATGAATGCCGCACGCGTGAGATGGGTGCCGTCGTCTATGGCATTTGCGCCATGCCCGGAGCGCAGCCAACCGACGAACAGCTCACAGTAGGACGCGCGCAGGAGCAAAGCCTTGCCTGCTACCTGCCCGATAACCTCGATGAGCTCACCTATGTACCTCTGGGCATGGAAGAGGCCGTCGAGAACTTTAGAAACCGTGCCCGCAAAGGCAAGAAGCGCCTACCGCAAGAGCACTAACTTCACGCGCCCATTTCCTGCATTTTCTCGCGCGCTGGCACCCCGCGGCGCCGCTACGCCATAATAGTTGGCGGACAAACGGCGAGAGAAAGCAACCACATGGCACAGACCACGACAGACACCGCCGCCAGCACCGTCTCCGGCGCCGGCGCTGCCAGCTCATTCTCGGGCGGCACGGGAACCGAAGCCGAGTTCGGCTCGCTCGGCGCGCTCTCCCCCACCTGGTGGGAGCCCGAGGACGGCAGCGAGCCCGAACCATGGCTCACGCCCGATCAGGCCTTTGAGCGCTTCTTTGAATGGACGAGCGATCGCGGCATTGAGCTGTGGGATCACCAAGAAGAGGCTCTCATGGACCTGGCCGCCGGAGATCACGTCATTTTGGGCACGCCGACCGGATCGGGTAAATCGCTCGTCGCGCTGGGCATGCTCTTTATGGGCATGGCACAGGGCAAGCGCTGTTATTACACGGCCCCTATCAAGGCCCTGGTCAGCGAAAAGTTCTTCGATCTGGTACAGGTGCTCGGCCGCGATAACGTCGGTATGATCACAGGCGACACGCATATCAACACCAAGGCGCCCGTCATCTGCTGCACGGCCGAGATCCTTGCCAACGACGCACTGCGCGAGGGCGAAGATGCCGATGTTGGCTGCGTCGCCATGGACGAATTCCACTACTTTGCCGACCCCGATCGCGGTTGGGCCTGGCAGGTGCCGCTGCTCACCCTGCCCCATACGCAGTTTATGCTCATGAGTGCCACGCTCGGCGATGTCACTGCCATCGCCACCTCACTCGAGGAGCACACCGGCGCTGCTTGCGACTTGGTTGTCGACGCCCCGCGTCCTGTTCCGCTGAGCTACGACTATGTGACGACCTCCCTCGAGGGCACGGTCGAGCTCGCGATGCGTCGCGGCGAGGCCCCGCTCTACATCGTGCACTTTAGCCAGGATGCCGCACTTGCGACGGCGCAATCCCTCGCCAACTTTGGCATTGCCAGCAAGGAGCAGCGCGAGGCCATCAAGGAAGCGGCCAAGGGCACGAGCTTCTCGACGGCCTTCGGCAAGATCCTCAAGCGCCTGCTCGGCTGCGGCGTCGGCGTGCACCATGCCGGCATGTTGCCGCGCTATCGCCTGCTGGTCGAGCGCTTGGCGCAGCAGGGCCTGCTGCCCGTCATCTGCGGCACCGATACGCTCGGCGTCGGCATCAACGTACCCATCCACACCGTGGTGCTCACCGCGCTCACCAAGTTCGATGGCTACAAGATGCGTCGTCTGCGCGCCCGCGAGTTCCATCAGATTGCCGGTCGCGCCGGCCGTTCGGGCTTCGATACCGAGGGCATGGTCATCGCCGAGGCCCCGGAGCACGAGATCGAGAACGCCAAGCTCATGGCCAAGGCGGGCGACGACCCCAAGAAGCTCCGCAAGATTAAAAAGAAGAAGGCCCCCGAGGGCTTTGTCACCTGGAACAAGCAGACCTTTGAGCGCCTGATCGAGACGCAGCCCGAGACGCTCAAGCCGCACCTGCGCATCACACACTCCATGGTGATTAGCGTGGTCGAGCAGGGCAGCGATGCCCGAGCCCGCGTACACGACCTCATCGAGACGAGCTTGCAAACCCCCGAGGAAAAGGCCAAGCTCGAGGTTCGCGCCGACGAGATCTTCGCAACGCTCATCGACTCCGGCGTCGTCGTGCGCACCGAGGTGCCGCCCGCACCCGACGCTCCGGCTGACGCCGCGCCGGACATCGACTATGCGCTGACGGTCGATCTGCCCGAGGACTTCGCGCTCGATCAGCCGCTCTCGCCGTTCTTGCTTGCCGCGTTGGAGCTGCTCGATCCCGAGAGCGAGACCTATACCATGGATCTGATCTCTATGGTCGAGGCAACACTCGAGGATCCCAAGCAGGTGCTGCGTGCACAGGAGCGCGCCGCACGCGATCGCGCCATGGCCGAGATGAAGGCTGACGGCGTCGACTATGAGGAGCGTCTGGAACGCATCCAAGACGTCACGTACGAAAAGCCGCTCGAGGATTTGCTCGACGCCGCCTTTGACAAGTACTGCCAGGAAGTACCTTGGGCCAACGACTACCAGCTCTCGCCCAAGAGCGTCCTGCGCGACATGCTGGAGAGCGCGAGCGACTTTAAGGGCTATATCCAAAAGCTCGGCATCGCCCGCTCCGAGGGCATTCTGCTGCGCTACCTAGCCGAGGCCTACCGTTCCCTCGATCGCACCGTGCCCATCGAGAAGCGCGACGAGCGCCTGCGCGACATTATCTCGTGGCTGGGCTTTGTGGTGCGCTCGGTGGACTCGAGCCTGGTGGACGAGTGGGAGAACGCCGGCAACCCGGCAGCCCTCGATGCCGCGCCGCCACAAGGCATCGACGAAGTCGTGGCAGACCGCCGCGGCTGCACGCTGTTGGTGCGCAACGCGCTCTTCCGCCGCGTGACCCTTGCCGCCCGCGAGCATGTTCGCGACCTGGGCGAGCTCGACGACGACTGGGGCATGAGCGAAATTCGCTGGCAAAAGGCGCTCGATGCCTACCATGAGCAGCACGAGGAAATCCTCACCGACGGAGATGCCCGCAGCGCCGCGATGTTTTCCATCGACGAGTCCGACGAGAAGACCGCGCACGTATGGCACGTGCACCAGATCTTTGCCGACGAGGACGGCGACCACGACTTTGGCATCATGGGCGATGTCGATCTGGACGCCACGCAAGACGGTGGCGAGGTCATCTTCAAAAACTACCGCGTCGGCTTTATCGAGGACCTGCTCGAGAACTAGCCGAACATACTGGAACGAAACGAAGCGGGGCCGCTGGCAACATCGCCAGCGGCCCCGCTTTTTGCGCGATACGTTATCCCCTACTCGGTATCCTCGACCTCATACGAATCCGCCTCGGCGGGCCCATCGCCTGTCTCTGGCGCAGCCCCGCGTGCCTCGTCAAACGCCGCCTTCATGGTCTTGTTGCCCCAGGTGAGCTTGCGAATGGTAAGATCGTCAGCCTTCTTGTTGGCTAGACGTAGATTGTTCTCGGAGGACAGCAACGCCTCCTTGGTTTTCTGTAGATGGCTAATCGTCTTGTCGATCTCCTCGATCGCCGTCTGGAACTTACGGCTCGCAAGCTCATAGTTGCGACCGAAGTCGTTCTTGAACTTCTCCATCTTGGCTTCGAAGTTCGTGACGTCAATATTCTGCTGCTTGTACTCCGCCAGCTCCTGCTTATAGCGCAGCGAACCCATGGCGGCGTTGCGCAGCAGCGTAATCATGGGAATGAAGAATTGTGGGCGGATCACGTACATCTTCTCGTAGCGGTAGCTCACATCCACGATTCCCGCGTTGTAAAGCTCGCTCTCGGGCTCGAGCAGCGTGCAGAGTACCGCGTACTCACAGCCTTTCTGGCGGCGATCGTGGTCGAGCTTCTTAAAGAAATCCTCGTTCTTGTGCTTGGTCGCGGTCTCGTCGTTCTCGTTTTTCATCTCGAACATGATCGAGATAATCTCGTTACCGCTCGCATCGCACTCGCGGAAGATAAAGTCGCCCTTGGTACCCTCGGACGCATCGTTATCTTTCTCGAAGTACGCGTTGGGAAACGCCGTCATGCGCAGACGGTTGAACTCGGTCTCGCAGTGCTGTTCGAGCGACTCGCCCACCATCTTGGTAGACAGGCGGACCTTCATGTCCTTAAGGCGCTCGATCTCTTCATCCTTGTAGCGAATCAGGTCATCGCTCGCGCGCTTGGCCTGCGCGAGCTCGAGCTCGTGTGCCGCCTTGGCTTGCTCCTCGCGAGAATCGCGCACCGCCAGCTCGCTCGTCAGCTTGGCACGTGCCTCATCGCGCTCTCGCTCCGCCGCGGCGACCGCCTCTGACAGGTTCATTTTTGCCATCAGTTCCTGCTCGCGCAGCTGGGCACGCAGGCCCTCGGCCTCTTGCTCGGACTGAGCCTTTGCGGCGGAAAACTTCTCTTGCACCTTCGCGCGATAGTCAGTAAGCGCGCGCTCGGCCTCGCTGCGAGCGGCATCGAGCTCACGCTGCGACTCTGCCGCGGCAGCGGCAAGCGCCATCTCCTGGGCCTTGTCCGCCGCGGCGAGCCTGGCCTGCAGCTCGGCAATCTGAGCGTCGCGCGCGGACAGGTCGTTTTGAGCAGCATTGCGTGCCGCCGCCTCGGCAAGCCTGGCTTCATCATCTTTGCGCTCCAACTGCGCACGTAAATTGTCGATCTCGCGCTGAAGCTCGGCTTTCTCCTTTTGAGCATCGGAACGGGCCTCAACCGCCGCGCGCTGACTTGCACTCTCGCGCTCTGCGGCAGCGCCTTCGAGCTTGGCGCGCAGCTCGGCAAGCTCAGCGTCGCGCTTGGCAACCTCTTGTGCCAGCTGCTGAGCTGCAGCGTTCTTCTGCTCGACAAGCTGAGCGTTGCGCTGAGACTCTGCCTCCTGCAATGCAGCCGTCGAACGCGAGCGCTCAAGCTCCAGCGCCTGCTCGCCCTCGCGCTGGACCGCCTTCACACGCTCATCCAGGTCGCGCGAAAACTCGGCATCGCGTACTTGCTTGACGATATCCGCATAGCCGGATGCATCGACCTTAAAAACTTCGCCGCAATGCGGGCACTTAATCTCGTTCATAGCAGCTCCTCGATGGACGCAAATTTCAACCACCTACACTCTACCGCGCCGCACGGACAAAAAAACGCCGCCGCCATAATGGCAACGGCGCCAGAACCACCGCAAAGGGGAACAGTGAACTGCGCCCCGAAACTTGGACTGAGTAAATAGCGACTACGCCGCAAGGGCCCGGCTCCGGAACTCCTCCGGCGTCAGGCC
>DXZT01000025.1 GCA_019419545.1 Collinsella sp.
GCCGCGGCTGAATTAGACACTCACCATTGTCGGCCTAATCCGCGGTCTTTCATGCCGGGGGCTCCCAATGTTTTTATGTCCTGCTCATATCGTCTGTCGCGGGGGCTGCGTTGTGACACAATGGCGTTTGTTCGATTCGTGATGCGAAAGGCCAAACATGGCAAATAAGAAAAAGAACCCCGAGGTCGCGCCGACGTCCGAGCAACGGTCCCGCGCCGCCTCCAGCTCTCGCAAGAAGCAGCGCAAGACCTATGTGTCCAAGACCGTCAAGATTGTCCTGGTGGTCATCGGCGTGCTGGCGATGTTGCTTTCCGTCTCGGCCATGGCGTGCTCCGGCCTTATGTCGCAGGCCGAGGACACCTCGGGCTACAAGCTGACCGGCGGTGTTGCTGCTACCATCAACGGCACCAACCTCACCGAGGACACCGTGACCAAGCAGATCATGAGCATGCGCACGTCCTACGGCTACACCAAGGACAAGGACTGGGCGCAGTATCTGGTCGACAACGACCTCACGCCCAAAAAGTACCGCAAGCAACTTATCGACTCCTACACGCAGCAGATTCTGCTTCAACAGGCGCAGAAGGAGAACGGCGTGACGGTGTCGGACGAGGAGATCGAGAAGGCCTGGAAGGACGCGTGCAAGAGCGCGGGCGGTGCCAAGGCCTTTAAGAAGACCCTTAAGACCTACGGCTACACCGAGGACACCTACAAGGACTCGCTCAAGGAGAGCCTGGCGCAGCAGAAACTCAAGGATGCCGTCGCGCCCACGAGCAAGCCCAAGGACAGCGAGATCGTCGATTACATCAACGAAAACCTGTCCAGCTACAACGACGCCCGCCGCTCGTCGAACATCCTGATCAAGGTTGATTCCGATGCTTCCGACGAGGACAAGGCTGCCGCCAAGGCCAAGGCGCAGGAGTGCCTGGACAAGATCAACTCCGGTGAGCTGAGCTTTGAGGACGCCGTTGAGCAGTACTCCGAGGATACCGGTTCCAAGGAAAAGAAGGGCGATGTGGGCTGGGATAAGCTCACCACCTTTGTCGACAGCTACCAGACGGCGCTCGAGGGGCTCAACAAGGGCGATGTGAGCGAAGTCATCGAGTCGACCTATGGTTACCACATCATCAAGTGCACCGACTACTTCCATGTCGATAATCAGGTTGATGACATCAACCAGGTGCCCAAGGCCATCAAAAAGTACGTCTCCAACGTGGTGAAGACGCAAGCGGCCAGCACCGCGTACAGCGAGTGGCTGGAGCAGTACAAGAAGGATGCCGACATCACCGTCAACCCCATGCCCAAAGACGTGCCATACAACGTCAGTCTGAAGGGCGTCACCAAGAGTTCGACCGACGATTCGTCGACGACTGAGTAATCATGGGGCGGTGCTCGCGCAAGTGCCGCCCACGCTATTAGAGAGGATTTGCAGATGACCAACGAAGAGCTGCAGAAGGAAATGATCGCCGCCATGAAGGCCAAGGACAAGGTTCGCCTGTCCATCATCCGTCAGGTCAAGGCCGAGGTGAAGAATATCGAGGTCAACGAGCGCCGCGACGTGACCGAGGAAGACGTCAACAGCATGATCAAGCGTCTGATTAAGCAGACGAGCGAGACGCTGGAGATGTCCATCAAGGCCGGTACCGACCAGGACCGTACCGACAACCTGACCGAGCAGGTCAAGATTCTGGAGAGCCTGCTGCCCGCGCAGGTTTCGGGCGAGGAGCTCGAGGCGCTGATCGAGCAGGTTATCGCCGAGCTGGGCGCCACGTCCAAGAAGCAGATGGGCCAGGTCATGGGAGCACTCGGCAAGGCCACCGGCGGCAACTTCGACAAGCCTGCCGCGGCAAAGATCGTCGGAGCCAAACTCGCGTAATTTGTTATGCGGTTTTACCAAACCGCATAACGGCTCGACGCTGCAAACCCGTACACACGGCAATCTGACGTTCAATTTCAAGGGCGCGACCATAAGGTCTGCGCCCTTTCATTTCACGTCACCTTGCTCGCGTGTACGGGTTTTCGCTCATATGACCCAATCCGCTGTCAAGAGCCACA
>DXZT01000026.1 GCA_019419545.1 Collinsella sp.
CCAGGCCCGATTTTGCCTCTTGACAATGTCCTGCTCATATTAAAAGGAACGTCCCTAGCTGCCGGGCATGGGATACCATGGTGGCAACCTAGCGAAAGGATGTTTCATGGCACATGTCGATGACCAGCGTGTGGCGCGCGTGCTCGATGCGCTCGAGGCTCAACACCCCGGTGCACAGCTGCTTGTAAACGACCCGTGGTCGATTTACTACCTGACCGGCTTTTATGCCGATATGTTCGAGCGTTTTTGCGGCGTGCTGCTCGCGCGCAATGCCGAGCCCGTGATCCTGGTCAACGCGCTGCATCAGCTACCCGAGTATGACAATGCCCGCGTTGCCTATCACACCGACACCGACGTCGTGGCCGACGCCATCGCTCGCGAGGTCGATCCGACCAAACCGCTCGGCATCGACACCGTCATGCGTTCCGGCTTTTTGATGCCGCTCATGGAGCGCCAGGCCGCAAGCGAGTTTTTCCTGGGTGACTTTGCCGTCATCGCTGCACGCACCCACAAGGATGCCACCGAGCAGGAGCTCATGCGCGTGTCCTCGACCGCCAACGACGCCGTGATGGCCGATGCCATCAAACTCGTCCACGAAGGCGTGACGGAGCGCGAAATCGCCGACCAGATGCCCGGCTTGTATCGCAAGCACGGCTGCGAGGGCTTCAGCTTTCCGCCCATCGTGAGCTTTGGCGCCAACGCCGGCGACCCGCACCACGAGCCCGACGACAACGTACTCAAGCGCGGCGACGTGGTGCTGTTCGACATTGGCGGACGCCGCTGCAACTACTGCTCGGACATGACGCGCACGTTCTTTTGGGGCGAGCCGGACGAGGAGACGGCACGCATCTACGACATCGTGCGCCGCGCCAACGAGGCCGCCGAGGCGCTCATCGCGCCGGGCGTGCGTATGTGCGACCTGGACCGTGCCGCACGCGACGTGATTGAGGATGCAGGCTATGGGCAGTACTTTACGCACCGTCTGGGACACTCGATCGGTCTGCAGGACCACGAGCCGGGCGACGTCTCGTTCGTCAACGAGCAGGTTGTCGAGCCTGGCATGACTTTCTCCATCGAGCCGGGCATCTACCTCCCCGGCCACACCGGCGTCCGCATCGAGGACCTGGCCCTAGTTACCGAGTCCGGCGTCGAGATCCTCAACGCCTACCCCCACGATCCGGTCCGCTTAGACTAGACAATGCGGCAAAGGGGCCGTCCCTTTGCCGCATTACATGAATGCCGCCACAAAAACGGCCTATCTACTACGTTTAGCCTGCATGGGTCGACCATGCCCGTGTTTTCGCAAAACTGGTAAGCCATCTACCTGCGGTTTTCATTTCGCAATTCTCGGTGTGGTCGAGGGCAACCGCTCAAACGTAGTAGATGGGCCCATTTCGTGACTAGCAGCCCAAATTGGCTGCCCCGTTGGCGGGGCTAGCGGAGCAGACCGGCGACTTCGCCGGCCAGGGTGATGGTGCCGGCGGCAACGAAAGCCTCGCCAGCGGCCTCTAAAACTGTGAGGGCCTCGGGTACGCTCGGATACACGCCCGCGAGCTTATCGGCGTCCACCAGGGCGGCAAGCTCCTGCGCGGGCAAGGCGCGGTCGGAATCGGTCTGGGTCACGACCACGCGCGGGAAGGCCGGGATCAGTACGTCGACGATGCCCGCCACGTCCTTGTCGGCCAGCGCAGCGCACAGCAGCGTGGGGCGATTCTCCACGCACGGATCGATCTCGTCCAGCGCGCTCACAAAGTTCTCGCAGCTCTGAGGGTTATGGCAGGCGTCGATCAGCTTGAGCGGATCAGTTCCCAGCACATCAAAACGACCCGGTGTGGGGCAACCCATAAGCGATGCATCCAGCACATCGTGGTCGAGCTCGCGACCCAGATACCCCTCGCACAGCATGATCGCACACGCGGCATTCTGCGGCTGATACGCCGGCTTAACCATGCTCGACGTATAGATGGCACGCGGCGTAGTACAGCTAAACTCCACGGTATCGCCCACGTGCTCCGGCACCTTGGTCGTGGCATGGTTCACCACCAGCGGCACAATGCCGCACTCGCAACAACGCGCATCCATCACGCGTTGAACGCTCGCCTCATGCGTGCCCTCGCCCAAAACAACCAGGCGCCCAGGCTTAATAACCGCAGCCTTCTCCCCCGCAATGGCCTCGAGCGTATCGCCCAAAATTCGTGTGTGATCGAGCCCAATGCCCGTAATGGCAACGGCGACGGGATCGGTCGCACTCGTAGCATCCCAGCGTCCGCCCATGCCAACCTCGAGCACGGCAACATCCACCGCGGCCTCGGCAAACACGACAAGCGCGGCAGCCGTCAGCAAGTCAAACGGCGTGATGGAATAGGCGCGCTCCCCCGCCGCCACACGACGGGCATTCACGCGATGTCCCGCCTCAACAGCGGCAGAAACACCGCGGGCAAAGGCCTCATCGCTCACGACGCGTCCATCGACCTCCATACGCTCGGGATAGCGCACCAACTGCGGCGACGTATACAGCGCGGTCTTTAACCCTTCGCCGTGAAGGATAGCAGCCGAAAAACGCGTGGTCGAAGTCTTGCCATTAGTACCGGCAACCTGAATGCAATCAAAGTACTCGTCCGGACGCCCCAGCTCATCGAGCATATCGACAACCGTCTCAAGCAGTGGCCCAACATCCCCAGAAATCCGCCCCGTATCAGCAGCCAGCCCAACAGCCTCACCAAACGAAAGCAACTCAAACGAGAAAGGAACGACATACGACCCCGAACGCTTAGCCATAACCCAAAGTCTCCAATTACAGAAAAAGAGGCCCATCAAAAAGAATGAGCCCCTCGCGTTGACAATTTCAGCCTTTACCCGATTGCAGCAGAATCAAGGCCACAACCCAGTGGCCCTAACTAACCAGCTGCAAACGACCACGTAAACGAACTAGGAGCGGCCCGACGCTTTGCTCGATACAAGTTCCGCACGCAAAGGACAGCACTAAATGTGCTGTCCGTCTTGCGCAGGACTGTTCGCAGTGGCGAGCAAAGCGTCGGGACGCGCCCCCGAGTAAACCTTACGAGAAGTCAGCAACCTGCGAGGTCAGCGCCGCGAGGATCTCCTTGAGCTCAGCTGCACGGTCCCTCTTCTTCTGGACCACCGCAGGCGCGGCCTTAGCCACAAAGCCCTCGTTAGCCAGCGTCTTCTCGCAGCCGGCGAGCTCCTTCTGGGCCGCGGTGATCTCCTTCTCCAGGCGTGCCTTCTCGGCCGAAAGGTCAACCTTGCCCTCGAGCACCACAAAGACCTCGACGCCGCTGTCGACCACGGCGATGCTCGCGGCCGGCTTCTCAACGTTGGTACCCATGATCAGCGAGGCGGCGTTCGCCAGCGGCTCGATGGTCGAACGCAGGCTCTCGAGCTTCTCAATGTCCTCGGCACCGGCGCGCACGACCACGTCGAGCTCGGCCTTGGGGCTCAAGCGATAACGCGAACGGGTGGCACGGGCGGCGGACACGACGGCGCGGCACAGCTCAAACGCGCGCTCGGCGTCCTCGTCAACATACTTGGCGTAGTCGGCGGGCTCGGGCCACTTGGCGATCATGAGCGCCTCGGCGCGGTTCACGTTGCCCTCGGCATCCAGGTCGAGCACGCTCGCCGGCATATTGTCCCAGATCTCCTCGGTAACAAACGGCATGAGCGGGTGCATCAGGCGAATAGAGGTGTCGAGCACAAAGATCAGGTTGCGCTGCGCCTGCAGACGGCCCTCGCCCTTCAGACGGGCCTTGGTGACCTCGACGTACCAGTCGCAGACCTCGTTCCAGAAGAACTGCTGCACGCCGCGGGCCATATCGCCAAAGGTGTAGTTCTCAATACCCTCGGTGACCATCTTGACGGCCTTGGCCAGGCGGCTGAACATCCAGGCGTCGGCCGGCGTCTCCACGACGGGCTCGCCGGGCGTGTAGCCCTCCATGTTCATAAGCAAAAAGCGGCTGGCGTTCCAGATCTTGGTCACAAACGACTTGGCCTGCTCGGTACGCGGGCTGTCGATGAGCTGCTTGGTCTTCTTGTCGATGTTCGCGTCGAACTTAACATCCTGGTTGTTGGTGCACAGCGTCAGCAGGTTGTAGCGCATGGCGTCGGCACCGTACATGCCAATGAGGTCCATGGGGTCAACGCCGTTGCCCTTGGACTTGGACATGCGGCTGCCGTCCTTGGCAAGAATCGTCGGATAGATGACGACGTCCTTAAACGGCACCTCGTCCAGGAAGTACAGCGAGCTCATGACCATGCGGGCGACCCACAGCGCGATGATGTCACGCGCGGTGACGAGCGCCGTCGTGGGATGATGGCCCTCGAGCAGCTCCGGCTTTTGCGGCCAGCCCTGCGTGGCGAAGGTCCACAGCTGCGAGCTGAACCAGGTGTCCAGCACGTTCTCGTCCTGATGCACGTGATGACCGCCGCACTTGGGGCACACGTCGGTGTCCTCGGTAAGAGCGTCCTCCCAGCCGCAGTCCTCGCAGTAGAACACGGGGATGCGGTGGCCCCACCACAGCTGGCGGCTGATGCACCAGTCCTTGAGGTTCTCCATCCAGGTCGTGTAGGTCTGCGTCCAGCGCGCGGGGTGGAAGGTGACCTTGCCGGAGTTGACGGCGTCGAGCGCCGGCCCCTTAAGTTTGTCGACGGCCACAAACCACTGCTCGGACAGCCACGGCTCCAGGGCGGAGTCGCAACGGTAGCAGTGCATGACGGAGTGGTCGAGCTCTTCGACATGATCGAGCAGGTCGTGCTCCTCGAACCACTTGATGACGGCCTCGCGGCACTCGTCGCGGTTCATGCCGGTGAACTCGCCGTAGCCCTCGACGACCACCGCGTGCTCGTCGAAGATGTTGATCTGCGGCAGGTCGTGGGCCTGACCCATGGCGTAGTCGTTGGGGTCGTGGGCCGGGGTGACCTTGACGAAGCCGGAGCCAAAGTTGGCGTCGACGTGCCAATCCTCAAAGATGGGGATCTCACGGTCGACGATGGGGAGCTTGACGGTCTTACCCACAAAGGCGGCCTTCTCGGGATCCTTCGGGGAGACGGCGACGCCCGTGTCGCCGAGCATGGTCTCGGGGCGCGTGGTGGCGACGACGATGTAGTCCTGGCCGTTAACCGGCTCGGTCAGCGGGTAGCGCAGGTGCCACAGATGGCCCTTCTCATCCTTGTACTCGGCCTCGTCGTCCGAGATAGCGGTGGTGCAGTTGGGGCACCAGTTGACGATGCGCTTGCCGCGATAGATCAAGCCGTCGTGGTACCAGTCGCAGAACACCTTACGCACGGCCTGGGCGTAGTCCTCGTCCATGGTGAAGCGCTCGTTGTCAAAGTCGACGGAGCAGCCCATGCGCTTGATTTGCTCGACGATGATGCCGCCGTACTCGTGGGTCCAGTCCCAGCAAGCGTCGACAAACTTGTCGCGACCAATCTCCAGGCGGCTGATGCCCTCACTCTTGAGCTTCTTGTCGACCTTAGTCTGCGTGGCGATACCGGCGTGATCGGTACCGAGCACCCAGCGCGTGGACTTGCCGCGCATGCGGGCCATACGGACGATGGCGTCCTGGATGGAGTCGTCGGTAGCGTGGCCCATGTGGAGCTTGCCGGTCACGTTGGGAGGCGGAATGGTGACGGTGCAGTCGCCCACGCCCTCACGGCGCTTGTAGTAGCCGCCGTCGAGCCACTTCTGCAGGATCGCCGGCTCGTTGGTCGACGGATCGTAATTCTTGGGCATCTCTTCCATATATCTCTCCCTGTCCCGCCGGGGAGGAATGTAGGCCCGATTTTCGCTCGGTCAGGTCCTGGGCTCGCTCGAAGACCACATTAAGTGGTCTTCGGCTCGTGCGGAATCTACGAAAATCGGGCCTACATTCCTCCCCTTAGGTATCGATTACTTCAGTCTGTAATGACTTCGCTGAGGCTTAAACAAACACACAGAATAACACAGGTAGTTGGGGTTATTGCGTATATATAAAATAGCCTCCGACCGCGGATGGTCGGAGGCTATTTGCAAGCACGTTTTTGGCTGGTTTACCCGTAGATGCGTTGGGGCTGCTCTTCGCCCTTTACGGAGGCTTCGGTCACGATGACCTTGGAAACACCCTCCTCGCTGGGGAGGTCGAACATCGTCTGCTGCAGCACGTCCTCGCAAATGGAGCGCAGGCCGCGGGCGCCGGTCTTGCGGGCGAGCGCCATGCGGGCGATCTCGTGCAGGGCCGCATCCTCAAACTCAAGCTCAACGTCCTCGAGCTGGAACATCTTGCGGTATTGGCGCACCACAGCGTTCTTGGGCTCGGTCAGGATCGACACCAGATCGTCCTCGTCAAGCGCCTGCGTCTGGGTGACAACGGGCGTACGTCCCACAAACTCGGGAATCATGCCAAAGGCGTTGAGGTCCTGCGGGAGCACCTGACGTAGCAGGTCGTTCTCGTCGACCGAGGTGGGGCCGGCGATCTCGGAGTTAAAGCCCACGCCCTTGTTACCCACGCGGTCGGCGATGATTTTGTCCAGGCCCACAAAGGCACCGCCGCAGATGAACAGGATGTTGGTCGTATCGATCTGCAGCAGCTCCTGCTGGGGATGCTTGCGGCCGCCGGTGGGCGGAACGCTGGCCACCGTGCCCTCAAGAATCTTAAGCAGCGCCTGCTGAACGCCCTCGCCCGAAACGTCGCGGGTGATGGAGAGGTTCTCGGCCTTGCGGGCGATCTTGTCGATCTCGTCCACGTAGATAATGCCAACCTGAGCGCGCTCAATGTCGCCATCGGCAGCATTGATGAGCTTGAGCAGGATGTTCTCCACGTCCTCGCCCACGTAGCCGGCCTCGGTGAGCGCGGTTGCGTCGGCGATGGCAAACGGCACCTCGAGGATGCGCGCAAGCGTCTGGGCGAGCAGGGTCTTACCGGTACCGGTGGGACCGAGCAGCAAGATATTGGACTTGGCGAGCTCCACCTCGTCCATATCGTCGTCGAGCTGGCCGCCCATGCCGCCAGCCTCGTCGAAGGCCGAAAGCGCAGCGCCGCCCTCGATCACACGACGATAGTGGTTGTACACGGCAACCGACATGGCGCGCTTGGCGTCCTCCTGGCCCATGACATAGGCCGAAAGCTCGTCATAGATCTCGTGCGGCGTCGGCACGTGCGTAATAACCTGGCGGGCGTCGTCCTCCAGCTCAAAACCCTCGGCCTCAGGATCTACAGCGGGCTGACCGGCAGCCTGGCCGTGGTCGTTAAGGAAGCCCGGCAGCTTGCCGTTGCGGGCGGCGTCCATAAAGTCCGAAGCCAGCGACTCCTCCAAGATTTCGGAGCAGGCGGCGACGCACTCGTCGCAGATAAAGATGTTGGTGGGGCCCTTCACCAGGCGGCGAACCTGACCCTGCTCTTTTCCGCAGAAGGAGCAGCGGATGGGGTTGCCGTTCTCGTCGAAGCCGTCCTGCATGTTACCGGCCATCCTAGGCGTCCTTCGCGGCGAGGTCGCGCGAGGTGACAATGCGGTCAATCAGACCGTAGTCGAGGGCCTCGGCAGCCGTGAGGTAGTTGTCGCGCTCGGTATCGGCCTGGACCTTCTCGATAGGCTGGCCAGATGCGTCGGACAGAATCTGGTTGAGCTCGCGACGGGTCTTCTTGATCTCCTCGGCCACGATCTCGATCTCGGTCTGCTGACCCTGGGCACCGCCGCTGGGCTGGTGAATCATGACCTTGGAGTGCGGCAGGCAGAAGCGCTTGCCCTTGGCACCGGCCGAAAGCAGCACGGCGGCCATGGACGCAGCCATACCGACGCAGATGGTGGAGACCTGCGGCTTGATGAAGTTCATGGTGTCCAGAATCGCCAGGCCGGAGTAGACCTCGCCGCCGGGCGAATTGATGTAGAGCGAGATATCCTTCTCGGCATCCTGGCTCTCAAGATGCAGCAGCTGGGCAACGACCAGGTTGGCGCTGACGGAGTTGATCTCCTCGCCCAAGAAGATAATGCGGTCGTTGAGCAGGCGCGAATAGATATCGTAGCTGCGCTCGCCGCGCGGCGTCTGCTCGATAACGTATGGCACGAGGGCGGAATCGAACTTAGCGATCATACGCATCTCCATTTCTCTTACGGACCAATAGTGGTTCTAGATAAACGTACGGTGCCCGCATGCTATGCATTGGCTGGCACCGTACGAAGCAACCGGATAACCGGTGTATAACTTTACCCCATCGCGGGCACATGCATGCGCTCGCGAGCAAGGTGGCGAGAATTACTCGGCGTCCTTGGCGGTCTCGTCGACCTCGGTCACCTTGGCGTTCTCAACCAGGTGGTCGACGACCTTGGAGCGACGGATGGACTCGCGGACGGCAGGCATGCGGCCATCGGCGATGAACTCAGCCTTGGAAGCCTCGACGTCCTTGACGCCGGCCTTCTCGAACTCGGCGTTGATGTCGTCCTCGGTGACCTCGATCTTGAGCTCACGGGCGAGGGCGTCGAGCGCCAGGGACTCACGGGCAACGTCGTTGGCCTGCTTGTGCAGGTCGCCGATGAACTGCTCCATGGTCAGGCCGGAAGCGGGCAGCCAGGTGTCGAGGGTCATGCCGCGGGCAGCGAGGTTGGACAGGAAGTTCTGGCCAAGCTCCTCAAAGACAGACTGCTCGTAGTCGGCATCCATCTCGTCGAGCTGCAGGCGCTCAGCGAGAGCGGAGACGCAACGGTTCTCCTTCTCGGCAGGGAGGCGGGAAGCCTTGTCCTGCTCGATCTCGATCTTGATGGCGTCGCGCATAGCGTCGATGCTGTCGAAGCCAAAATCGGACTTGACGAGCTCGTCGGTGAGCTCGGGGGTGTTGCGGACCTTGATGCCCTTGACGGTGACCTCGACGGTGTGGGTCTCGGCCTCCTCGCCCTCCTCGACCTCGTCGGTCCAGGTGACGGTCTTGACGTCGTCAACGTTGGCGCCGATCAGGGCCTCGTTGAACTCCTTGGGGTTGCTGTCGCTACCGGCGATGAGCATACGGCCCTCGGCGGCAAAGTTGTCGGCGTTCTCGACGGCCTTGAGGTCGACGGTAACGTAGTCCTCGGCCTCGACAGCGCGGCCCTCGACGTCCTCGAAGGTGGCACGGTAGTTGAGGAGCATCTCGACCTGGTTGTTGATCTCGGACTCGGTGACCTCCGCAGGGGGCATCTCAATCTCGACAGCGTCGAAGGAGGAGAGCTCAGCGTCGGGACGCAGGGAGAACTCGACGGTGTAGGTGTAGTCCTCGTGATCCTTGGCGAGGTCGAGCTCCTTGTAGTCACCGCTCTTGGTGGGGACGATGTCCAGCTCGTTGAGGACGGCGGGCTCGTTGGCGGCGATCAGGTCGTTGGTGGCCTGAGCGAGGGTAGCCTCGGCGCCAAGAGCGGAATCGATGACCGGACGGGGGGCCTTGCCGGCACGGAAGCCCGGGAAGCGGTACTTCTTGGCGGTGTCCTTGTAGGCCTTCTTGATCGCGGCGTCGACGTCGGCGGCCGGGATGGTGACCGTAGCGGTGAGCTTGGCGTCCTTGACGTCAGAAGCGGTGATGTTCAACACGTTCCTCCTCATACTGCCCAGCTTATCTGAGGTGCTGGTACCTTTATGCAACAAAGAGCCGCGACGGCCGAAGCCGACGCAGATGCGTTGGTGCGGGCGAAAGGACTCGAACCTTCACGGGAATCCCACCAGAACCTAAATCTGGCGCGTCTACCAATTCCGCCACGCCCGCATGAGCGCACAGACTAGGAATGATAGCAGATACGAGCGACAAGCGCACGCACACGTTTTACAGGCTCACGACCTCACCACGAGTGCAAAAGGCGAGGCGAGTTGCCCCGCCCCGCCAATTGCGACTTGTTCGCTGATCCGCTACTCCCCTAGCAGGGCCTTCTCGGGCGTGATCGGCAGCGAGCGAACCTGATGGCCGGTGGCGTGCGCCACGGCCGAGGCTACTGCGGCGAGCGGCGTGTTGATGACGACCTCGCCGATCGACTTGGCGCCAAACGGGCCCGTCGGCTCGTAGCTCGGCTCAAAGGCCACGCGAATGCTGCCGATATCCAGACGCGTGGGCAGCTTGTAGCTCATAAAGTTGCCGGTGCGCAGGCGGCCGCGGTCGTCGTGCTCGACGATTTCGTAGAGCGCGTGACCGATACCCTGGGCAATGCCGCCCTCGGCCTGGACGCGCGCGAGCGCCTCGTTGATCACGGTACCGCAGTCCACAGCCGCCGCGTAGTCCACCACGGTCACCTTGCCGGTGGCCTTGTCGACCTCGACCTCGGCAATACCGGCCATAAACGGCGGAGGCGAAACGGGCAGGCAGGCAGAGGCATGCGAGGTGAGCGCGTCGCCGCCCGCGATGTTCTTGACGCACAGGTTGGCAAAGTCGCGCAGCGTGAGGTAGCGGTTCTGCTCGCGCGCGGCACGCTCGTCGGACAAGCGCACATACTGACCATCAAAGACCACATCGGCGGCGTCCACGTCCCACATCTGGGCGGCCTTAGCGCAGATCTTATCGCGCAGATCGGTCGCGGCGTTCTTGGCTGCCAGGCCCGTCACGTACGTGCCCGAGCTCGCGTACGAGCCGGCGTCGAACGGCGACACGTCGGTGTCCACGCCGCGCACCACGATCAGCGAGCTTTCCACGCCCAGCTCCTCGGCGGCAATCTGCGCCAGGATCGTGTCGACGCCCATGCCGTTATCGGTGGCGCCGGTGCCGATGGTAATGAAGCCATCCTCTTCCAGGCGCATATCGATGCCGGCGATATCCACGTTGGAAATGCCCGAGCCCTGCATGGTGAGCGCGCAGCCCAGAGCACGCACGCGGTCGCCCAGGTCGACGGCTAGCGGCTTGTCGCGCCAACCGATCATGTCCATTGCGCGTAGCAGACAGCGGTCGAGCGCGCAGGCGTTGAGCTTCTCGTTGTAGTACTGCGGCATGATCTCGCCCTCGCGCACGATGTTCTTAAGGCGCAGGTCGGCCGGGTCCATGTGCAGCATGTCGGCGAGCTCGTTGACGGCGCTCTCCACGGCAAACTGGCCCTGGGTGGCACCGTAGCCGCGATACGCGCCGCCGCGGTTGGTATTGGTGTAGACGGCGTCCCAGCTAAAGCGGCTCGCCTTCACATGGTTGTAGATGGGCAGGCTCTTGTGGCCCGACAGGCCGATCGTCGTGGTGGCGTGCTCGCCGTACGCGCCGGCGTTGGACAGCGTGTGCAGATCGATGGCCGTGATGGTGCCGTCGTTCATGGCGCCCAGCTTAACGGTCATCTGCATCTGGTGGCGCGAGTTGCCCGCAGTGATGGTCTCCTCACGGGTGTAGCAGCAGTAGCTCGGACGGCCGGTCTGCTGCGTCACAAACGCAACGAAGATCTCGCAGCAGCCCGTCTGCTTGGAGCCAAAGCCGCCGCCGATGCGCGGTTTAATGACCTGCACCTGCGACTGCGGAATGTCGAGCGACTGCGCGACCATGCGGCGCACATGGAAGGGCACCTGCGTGGAGGTGGTCACCGAGATACGCCCGAACGCGTCGGTTGTCGCGAAGGCGCGGAAGGTCTCCATGGGCGCGGTCTGCGTGGCCTGGCTGGTGTAGGTGCGCTCAAAGACGATGTCGCTCTGGGCGAAGGCCTCGTCCAGATCGCCGTAATCGCTGGTACCGCTGCACACCAGGTTGCGCGGGACGTCGCCGCCCTGCGGGAACATAAAGGTCACGTCGCCCTCGGGGTGGACCACGATGTCGTTATCGAGTGCTTGGGTAAAGTCGAGCAGCGGCTCGAGCACCTCGTAGTCGACCTTGATGAGCTTGAGCGCCTTGTCGGCGGCCTCCTCGGTCTCGGCGGCGACAATCGCCACCTCCTCGTTTTGATAGCGCACGAGGTTCTCGAGGATCAGGCGGTCGTAGGGACTCGGCTGCGGGTAGCTCTGGCCGGCGATGGTAAAGCGACGCTGGGGCACGTCCTCGTAGGTATAGACGCCCACCACGCCGGGCACCTTCAGGGCGCGCGACGTATCGATGGAGCGGATCTTGGCGCGGGCATAGGGGCTGCGCTTGAGTTTGACGATGAGCGCACCGGCGGGCACCATATCGCCCGTGTAGACGGGACGGCCCTCGAGCAGGGCCTTCGAGTCCTTCTTGGGCTGCTTGTGGGTAATCTGCTTGTAGGTGACGCCGTCGCAGCTGGTGTCGTTGACCGGCAGCTCGGGCATCTCAAAGCCCACCTGCACGCCGGACTCGTTGAGGAAGCGCACGATGGCGCGCAGCTGACTCTCGTAGCCGCTGCAGCGGCAAAGGTTGCCGGCGAGCTGGCGCGAGAGCTCCTCGCGCGTGGCGACGAGGCTCGGATCCTCCTTGGCGGAGCGGGCAAGCGCCAGCACGTTCATGATAAGGCCGGGGGCGCAAAAACCGCACTGCTCGGCGCCTTCGGCAGCCATAGCGCGGGCAAGCGCCTCGGACTCGGCCTTGAGACCCTCAAGCGTAGTGATGGTGTGGCCCTCAACACGGGCGGCGGGAACCGAGCAGCTCAGCACCGGGTCGCCGTCGAGCCACACCGTGCACAAACCGCAGTTGGTGGTTTCGCAGGCGCAGCGCACCGACGCGCAACCCTGCTCGCGCAGCAGCGCAAAGAGCATGGTGTCGGGGGCAATCTGAACCTTGACCTTGCGGCCATTGAGCGTAAAGGAAAGATCGATGAGTTTGGCAGCCATTAGCGCACCTCGCTAGAATCGACGCCGGGCACGCGGCGGCAGGAATACTCGTCCGTGGCGAACTTAGGGATCTGCACGGTCTCGAGCTCGCGGGCAAGCGCGGCCGAAAGCTCGATACCGGCGGCGCGGCGCACGGCCCGGACGGCAAGCGGAGCCGAGATGCGGCGGCGGTAGTCGGCCGAGCCCCAGAGGTTAGTGCCGTAGCTCAGCGCGCGTACGGACGCGGCCAGGGCGCGCAGCTCGTCCTCGGAAGGCTGCTCGGCGGTAAGGCCACATGCCTCGCCCTGCAGCAGGGTCGCGCGCAGCGGACGGGCGCCCACGGCGACATGCCAGCTGTTGTCCCACCAGGCGGCGGTAACGTTTAAGGAGGGGAAGTCGGTCGCGGCCTTGCGCACGGCCTCGTAGCTCGCGCGGTAATCGTGCTTAACGACCACGATGTGCTCGATCACGTCGCGCACGTAGCCCATGTCCACGAACTCGGCGAGCGGCACGCGGCCGGCCCCCGTCAGCTCAACGTACGAATCGAGCGCCAAAAATGCCGAGAGCACGTCCGAGAAACCAAAGCGACCGTAGATGCTGCCGCCCACCGTGGCGGTGTTGCGCAGCTGCACGCCCACGATATCGTGGACGGCGAACTCAAAGACATGGTTGACAAGCGCGTTGAGCTCGGCATGCCGCTCGAGCTGGCGCAGGGTGCACATGGCACCGATGCGAAACTCGGTCTCGGTCTCCTCGATCTGATCAAGTCCACAGGCCGAAAGGTCAATCGCCGTCGCCACACGACGCGAACCCAGGCGCATCCAGATGCCGCCGCCCACAATCTTGTTGTTGCGGTTCTTCTGCAAGAGCTCATAGGCTTCGGCCGCGTTTCCAACACGGACGTAGGTACCGAACTTGAGCACGTTCTCCCCCATCTCTTCACTTGTCCAGTACCTTTAAGTGTACCAAACGAGGGGGCACAGCTCATGTCGGGACAAAATGAACCGTTTTCCTCCGTCGCATGCGGATCAAAAAAGGCTCCAAGCCAAGATGACTGGGAGCCTTCAGCGATGCTATATCGAGCGAAGATTTAGCAGACGCCCTGGGCGAGCATGGCGTCGGCGACCTTCAGGAAGCCGGCGATGTTGGCGCCCATGACAAAGTTGCCCTCCTGGCCATACTCCTTGGCGGTGTCGTCCACGTTGTGGAACATGCCGCGCATGAGCTGCTCGAGCTTGCCGTCGACCTCCTCGAAGGTCCAGGACAGGTGCTCGGCGTTCTGGCTCATCTCCAGGCCGGACACGAGCACGCCGCCGGCGTTGGCAGCCTTGCCGGGCATAAAGGCGACGCCGTTCTCCTGGAAGTAGGTCGTGGCCTCGATGGTCGTAGGCATGTTCGCGCCCTCGCCGACCACCTTGCAGCCGTTGGCGACGAGCGCCTGGGCATCCTCGAGCAGCAGCGTGTTCTCGCGAGCGCAGGGCAGCGCGATGTCGCAGGGAAGCTGCCACACGCCGCGGCCGTCGCCCTCGTGCCACACGGCCTTGGGCTTCTCGTCGACGTACATGGCGAGCGTAACGCCCTTGTCGTGGCCGGAGCGCTTCTGGTTGTAGACGTGCTCGAGCACGGAGTAGTCGATGCCGTCGGGATCCTCGACCCAACCGTGGGTATCGGAGCAGGCCAGCACCTTGCCGCCAAGCTGGGAAACCTTCTGGACGGCGTAGATAGCAACGTTGCCGGAGCCGTGAACGACGACGTTCTTGCCCTCGAAGGAGTCGCCGCGGCTCTTGAGGTACTCGTCCACAAAGTAGACCAGGCCGTAGCCGGTGGCCTCGGTACGGGCGAGCGAGCCGCCAAAGGAGAGGCCCTTGCCGGTGAGGACGCCGGTCCACTCGTTGGTCAGGCGCTTGTACTGACCGAACATGTAGGCAACCTCGCGGCCGCCAACGCCCAGGTCGCCGGCGGGAACGTCGGTGTTGGGGCCGATGTGGCGATAGAGCTCGGTCATGAAGGACTGGCAGAAGTGCATGATCTCGTTGTTGGACTTACCCTTGGGGTCAAAGTCGGAGCCGCCCTTGCCGCCGCCCATGGGAAGGGTGGTCAGGCTGTTCTTAAGGATCTGCTCCAGACCCAGGAACTTGAGCATACCCAGGGTGACCGTGGGGTTAAAGCGCAGGCCGCCCTTGTAGGGTCCAATGGCAGAGTTGAACTCGACACGATAGCCGCGGTTGACCTGAACCTTGCCCTGGTCATCGACCCAGGGGACACGGAACATAACGATGCGCTCGGGCTCGACGAGGCGCTCAAGCAGGGCGGCCTCCTCGTACTCGGGATGGGCGTCGAGCGCCGGCTGGATGGTGCCGAGGATCTCGGTCGCGGCCTGGATGAACTCAGGCTGCTCGGGATAGCGGGCCTTGAGCTCGTCGAGAACTTTCTGCGTGTAGCTCATGCTTCCTCCAATTGATGGAAAAGAAAGGTGTCGTTCGCGGCGCCCCATGCGCCGCGAGCTTTATCGAGTATGGATAATATCGCACTGTTGCGGGAAAGTTTCGTATAAGCAGACGAGCAGATGTTTCGTTTTGATTACGATGCAGGTAGAGGCGTTTTTGAGTGCCTGACGTGCAAAACCCGTGTTTCAAACCTGTTTCGTCCACGTGGTCCATACCACCACAAAGAGGACAGGCACCTTTGTGGCGGTTGGCAGGATGCGTTGGCGGGAACGTATGTGAATCGAACACATCCAAGACGTTTTGCACGCCTCACAACGGTTTTGAGGACCGCGGGGCCCACCGGAGCCCATCCGTTCCCAAACGTGGCGGTATTTTACCAAACGCGCAGTGTCGCGCCACGAAAACGGCCCATCTACTACGTTTAACCAACAAGGGTAAACCATACCCACTTTTTCGTAACATCGGCAAGTCATCTACCTGCGGTTTTGTTTTTGCGGTTTTTGAAATGGTCGAGGGTAGTCACTTAAACGTAGTAGATAAGCCGGTTTTGTGGCGAGCGGCGATTCGGAGCCCTAGCGCAGGGATCTGAGACCGCCGGCCTCCTTGTTGAGCGTCGTAAAACGCACCGCATCCAGGTGCTCCAAGATGCTAATGGCTCGTTTGCGCGACACGCCTAAGGCCTCGCGCAGCACACTCGTCGTGGCAACGCCGCCAGCAGCCTCGATAGCCGCGGCGACGACCTCACGTGCATGGGCCTCGGCGGCGGCAGACAAGGCAACGTCGCGTTCGATCTTAACGATCGCGCGGTTGAGCGAAAGCTCGCGCAGGGCACGCGTCATGGTGTCGCGATCGAGCTGCAGACGCTCACCCACCTCGGGCAGTGTCGCCGCACCGAGACCCGCCTCGTCGAGGGCGGCCACGATGCGCTGGCTCGCCTCGCGCACCACACGTATCGCCGCAGCGGCAGAGTGCGGGTCGAACACCTCGGCACCGTCGACGGTGCACACGCCGCGCGCACAGCCCTCGAGAACGAGCGCGGACGCAATGTCTTCGCCCGCTGTCGGCCAGGCGGCATGCGCGACCTCGCCCGGCGTGAAACCCGTCTGCTTGGGCGCGGCCCCGTGCATGGCGGCCAACGTGACGGAGAGCGTGGCGAGGGCGGCATCGAGCACAGCGGGGGCGGCATAGAGCTCCTCGGTCGAGCGCTCGGCATGAAGCGCCACGGCGTCACCCGAGGAAACCGCCCCGTGCAGGAGCGCAGCCGCCTCGGCACTCGAAAGATCGAGAGCACGGGCTGCGGCCGCGGCAGGCACAGGCAGGCGCTGCAGCCCCAACCATGCGGCAACGGCGGCGGCGCGGTCGTCGGCATCCAGGGCCCCGAGCAGCGCGCACTCGCCCGCGGAGAGGACGCGCGAGCGGCGGCACCGCGAAAGAAGAACACGACCGCCGCCGATAAGCACCACCGGCGAGAACGCGAGCACAATGAGGCCGTCGCCCGATCGCACGGGAAGGCGCTCCTCCAGACGGACCTGCACGATGCGGGTCTCGCCAGCCTCAATGGGTCCCTCACCCTCCATGAGCATGATACGGCCAAGGACCTCCGCCGTACCCGCCATCACATGAACGCGCGTACCGGACTCGAAGGGCGCGGGCTTGGTGCCCTCGCGCCCCAGATACGTGAAGCGGGCGATGAGCCTGAGCGTCGAGCCCTCAGCACCAGACCCGCAGAGGACCTCGCCACGCGGAAGGTCGCCCGCACCGTCGCCCACGATGTTGAGCGCCGCGCGCTGCCCGGGCAACGCCCGAGGAGTATCACCATGCACCTGAATCGCGCGCACGCGGCAGCGCACGCCCGCGGGACATGAGACGAGCTCGTCGCCCACCGCTACGGGGGCATCGTGAAGCGTGCCCGTGACGACCGTCCCGGATCCCTTGATGGTGAAGCAGCGGTCGATGGGCAGGCGCGGGGCCAGACCGGGGCGCACCGGGCGGGATCCGGCATCGGCCAGGAAAGAGTCGATGGCTGCATCGAGGGCAAGGCGAACGTCCTCGATGCCCACGCCCGTGCGCGAGGAAACAGGCACCACGGGCGCATCGGCAAAGACGGTATCGCCGAGGAAGTCCATCACGTCGAGCTCGGCGAGCTCCGCCGTCTCGTCATCGGCCAGATCGCGCATCGTGAGCGCCACCACGAGGTGCCTCACGCCCAACAGCTCCAACACGTACACGTGCTCTCGCGTCTGCGGCATCACGCCCTCAACGGCAGAAACCACCAGCAACGCAACGCCCACGCCGGTAGCACCCTGTACCATCGCGCGCAGGTAGTGCGCATGCCCGGGCACGTCGACCAGGCCGACAAGCTTGCCGCTGGGAAGCTCGAGCTCGCCAAAGCCGAGCTCCGTAGTCATGCCTCGGCGGCGTTCGACCTCCAGACGGTCGGGATTTTTGCCGGTCAGCGCCTCGATAAGGGCCGACTTTCCGTGGTCGACGTGACCTGCTGTTCCAACGACAACGGGACACTCGACAAGCTCACGCGCAGTCATCGACGCAAACCAGCCCGCACGGTATCCGCCAACGCAGACGCACACAGGTCAAGGTCGGTGTCGTGCAAAAGCGTGCGAACGTCAAACAGCACCTGGTCGTGGCGCACGCGTGTCACAACCGGCGTATCGGGCTCCTGTACCATAGCGCGCTTTAGGCCATCGGCGGATAGACGCCCATCAACGGGACAGACGGCAACGCAAAATGTAGGGAGCTCGACAGTCGGCAGCGATCCGCCGCCGGGAGTAGAGGCGCCCTCGACAACCTGCAGCACCACGGCCTCCTCGCACTGAGCCTCGCGAAGCTTGCGCAGCATGCGGTCGTGCAGGCGCTTGGCCTGGCGCTCGAGCGGAGCCGGCGCGCCGGAAAGCATGTTGAGTACCGGGATCTCCCGATGCGCCGCATCGGGACCGGTCACATACAGTCGCAAAGTGGCCTCGAGCGCCGCGAGCGTGAGCTTGCCAGGGCGAAGCGCGCGCATAAGAGGATGCGAGGCACAGGCGGCGATTACTTGGGCGCTGCCGAGAATAATGCCTGCCTGCGAGGCGCCGAGCAGCTTGTCACCCGAGCACGAGACGACGTCAACGCCGGCGCAAAGCGAGGCGGACGTGGGCTTCTCCCCCGCATCGGCGAGCACCCCGTCTGCAAGCAAAGCGCCCGAGCCCTGATCCTCGTACAGCAACAGCCCGTGCTCATGCGCCAGCGCGGAAAGCTCCGCCGCGGAAACCTCCTCGTGGAAGCCCTCGATACGGTAATTAGAAGGATGAACTTTCAAGATCATCGCCGTGTTGGGCGTAATGGCGCTTCGATAATCGTCCAGATGTGTGCGGTTGGTAGAGCCAACCTCGACAAGCTTGGCACCCGAAGCCGCCATGATGTCGGGGATGCGAAAGCTGCCGCCCACCTCGACAAGCTCGCCGCGGCTCACGATGACCTCTTTGCCAGCCGCGTGCGCGGCAAGCACCAGCAGCACCGCGGCGGCATTGTTGTTGACAACCAAGGCGTCCTGCGCCCCCGTGAGCGTGCACAGCAGGCGTGCGGCATGCTCCTTGCGGCCCCCGCGAGCGCAGATTGAGACGTCATACTCAAGCGTGCTGTAGCCTCGGGCGACATCGGTCACCGCCTGCACCGCCGCGGGAGCGAGCGGAGCGCGGCCCAGATTGGTGTGAATCACAACGCCCGTCGCGTTGACGGCAGGGCGCAGGGTCGGCAGCGACAGGCGATGGGTCCGCTGCTCAATTGCCAAGGCGAGCTCGCGCTTGTTCCTAGCGGGAGCGCCGGAGCGAATCGCCGCGCGCTCGGCATCGAGCTCGGCGTCAATCGCCTCGCGTACCATCGTGTCGCCTGCATCGCCAGCAGCCTTCATGACCGGCCACTCGGCAAGCAACTCGTGAACGGCGGGAATGGAACGCAGGCGGCCGCGCACCTCGGCAGACATGGATTCGCAGTCGCTCATGAAAAGCCTTTCGACATGTTCAATAAAAAGCTGGTCCCCCGCGATCGTCATCGGGCAAAAAAATACCGGCGCGCACGCAAAAGGGACAGGTCCATTATGGCAGCTCGTGACAAGACGTCGAAGCGCCTCGTCCAAAACCTGCCAAATAAACCTGTCCCTCTTTGGTCGGTTATGGCTTGGTGGCTTTAGGCCTCCCTGTTGGCGTAGATAAACCAGTAGCCCAGCGCCACGATCAGGGCGCCACCCACGATATTGCCCAGCGTGGCGACCGTAAGGTTGAGCGCCAACCCGGCAGCGTTGAGGGCATCGGCGCCAGCGACATCGGCTCCATAGCCGCAGGAGTGCATCAAAATGCCCATAGGCAAAAAGTACATGTTGGCAACGCAGTGCTCAAAACCGCAGGCCACAAAGGCGGCAATGGGCAGCAGAATGCCCACGACCTTATCGACCACGGTCTTGCCGGCGGTACCGATCCATACGGCAAGGCACACAAAGATGTTGCACAGAATGCCGCGGAAGAAGATGGTGACGGCGCCGATCGTAACCTTACCGGCGGCGACACTCACCATGGTGTTGGCGACGGCCTCGCCGTTGAGTTTGTAAATGGCTGCCATGTAAATCAAAAGGCTCTGTTAGACCAAGGTTGACATAAAAACGATGTCACCGCGAGGCGTTAC
>DXZT01000027.1 GCA_019419545.1 Collinsella sp.
CGAGATAGCCCTCCTGGTCGAAATGCATGATCTCGATCTTCTCGGTTTCCTTCATTTGTCTCTCCTTTCTGGGGTTGTTTCCACATCCCCCATGCCAACGGGCATCAAAACCCGCTTACATTCCGTAACACTCGGCCGCTTTGGCCTTAAGCGCATTGACTGACTCTTCGTAGCCCTCTGCCTTGACCTCCATTTGCTTGGAGACGGCATCAAGATACGGGTGCACGTCCCATGACTTTAGACGCTCGGCTATCATGGCCGCAATCGTCTGGAAGAACACAAGATTGGGAATTGCGCTGAGCAGCGGAGCCACCTGAGGCACCGCAACCTCGTGAGCCCTACCCTTGGGATGGTCCGTGAGCAGCACCGTTTTTGTCGTAACGTTCGATAGCGCATCAGCGATATTCGCAAGACGCTCCGACCCCTGCGGATCGTCGACGATAAACACCAGATAGCCCGGAACGATCTGCATCTCGGGACCGTGGACGAACTCCTCGCCTTCGTGATGCATGGCAGGAATCTTGATGGTCTCGCTCAGCTTGAGGGCCGCCTCTTCGGCAACGCCATAGTTGGGGCCGTTGCCGACGACCATGGCGGGCGTGTGCTCAGAAAGCTCGAGCATGTGGTCTTGGACATATGCCTCGGCGGTCTTGCACATCACGGCATTGGCCTGGATGGCCTCGCGCAGGTCGTCAAGACGCTGGGCAACGCCCTTGGCGTCAATCGTTCCGCGCGCCTGACCGCCGTAAATACCAAAGAGCACCAGGTACTCAACGAGCACCTCGACGCCCAGAGTCACAAAGTCCACCGACTCGACGCCCACACCGTAGTCAAGAACGATGTCAGCGTGTTCCTTGATGGGTGCCTCGACGTTTGCCGTGAGCGCAACTGCAGCCATATCGTGTGCGCGCATGTAATCGAGCGCCGCAATCGTATTGGTCGAATAGCCACTCTGCGAAACGGCAATGTTGAGCGCATGCTGCGGATAGGTGTGTTCAAAATCAACGAAGGCCTCGGGCGTCACAACGGACACCTGCATTTGCAGGGCATCTTGCAGGTAATCGCGGGCGCAATCGGCGGCATGGCGCGACGAACCCGAAGCAACGATGCGCAGCGCGTCAAAAGAACCGGACTGGAAAATATCAACGAGCTGCGCTACCAGCTCAGACGAACGCTCGAGGTTCTCCCCCATACGCACATGGGCAAGCTGAACGTAATCGAGCATCTTCATCGTCTCACCTCGTAACAAATCATTAGTATTTGATACCAATCACAGTTACAGGTTACGGCTTTTTGATACCTCTTTGTCGATTAATTTATCCCCATCGGCGAACGGTCGATTTTGAGCCCTGTAAGGTTGTATATACAGCTGACCCAACGATCAAAACTGGTTAGTTTCCCAGCCGTTATTCACAAAATACCAGCTAGTACGTATAGGTGTAGCCGCCCGTATCGCCACGATTGAAGGACTTTACATACTCGATAGCCTGACCGCTCGCGTCATAGCTCACGCATTCCAAAAGCAAAACAAGATCGCCCTGTTCCAGTCCAAGGAGGCCGGCATCTCGTGCGCCCAGCGCTTCGATATCGAGCTTTTCCTGTGCCATGACTGGCTTTCGGCCCAGCATCTCATAGGTCTCGTACAAACTGAAGACCGACACGTCAATATCTTCGATGGTTGGGAACAGCAGGCAGGGAATCAGCGCCGTCTCAATCGATACGGGGCTACCGTTTATGCAGTTCAGGCGTCGAACGGAATAGAGCAGGTCGTCCTCGGCGATGCCAAACAGGTCGGCGTAATATGGCCCCGCATAACGCTTGGAACGCGCGAGAATACGGACGGACGGCTCGCCGCCCGAAGCACGGACCGATTCACGGAAACCGACCGTGCGTTCAAAAAAAGCAGGTACTTTCTGCGCCACAAAGGCACCTTTTCCCCGAACACGGCGAATCTGCCCGCGCCGAACCAGCTCATCGACAGCGCTTCGGATGGTCAAGCGTGTCGTACCAAATTCCTCGGCGAGGTCTTTTTCGGACGGAATCATGGAACCCGTGGGATATATACCGCGCTCGATACGTTCCTCGATGCGGCGTCGAATGCGCATATAAACCGGGGTGGCATCTACTGTTTCAGCCATTGTTCACCTGCCACGCTCCTCATGCCGTTCTCTTCGCCGTTATCGGCAAAGCGGAACTTTGTGGGCAAAATCACCGATTTGCAATGCTCCACAAAACGCATGTCCTTATCAAATTCGATCGAGCTCTCATAGAACACCGGCGTTCCCTCTTCTTGCTGGAGCAGCTCGGCCTCTTCGACGTTCAAACGCGAGATGGAGATATGCTCACGTCCATGCTCAACACGCACGCCACCTTCTTTGAGCAAGACATCGTAAAGGCTCTCGCACTCAAAATCGTGCTCGGTAAGCGATGGGCACAGGGACAGGTTAACGTGAGCCGTCTCGATTGACGCCGGCTCGCCCTCAATTAGTCGAACGCGCTGCATGCGTAGCAAAGGAGCGCCTACAGACACCCCAAGCCTGTCGGCAAGCGCCTCATCCGCCTCGATGGTCCCGGTGGAAACCAGACGAGAAGAGGAGTGCAGGCCGGCAGTCCGCACAGCATCGGAAAAGTTATACGTTTCCTGGAAGATGTTCAGCGGCTTGGGAGGGCACACATACGTACCCGATCCGCGACGGCTCTCGAGCGTTCCACACGAGATGAGCCGCGTGATGCCGGCGCGCAACGCCGTACGCGAAACGCCGATCTCTTCGCACAGCACGCGCTCGGCCGGCAGGCGATCGCCGCCGGCAAGCTGGTGGTGCTGGATATACCAAAGAATTCCCTCAACAGCACGATCTTTGGGGGGAATTGCATAAGATTCGCCTGCCATTGCACAGACTCCTCATTCAGAAACGTATGCCGCCAAAATTAGACCAGCCCTCCCATGGCATCAAATTCGGCCTTGATCTTCTCGGCAACATTCCGATACGACTTATATAGACTTGAATCGCGTTTGACTTCGTCGGTCATAACGGGAATCTCTAATTTGGAAACCTCGTCTTTTCCCGTCTGAACCGCCACAACAACGCCCATACCAAGACACATATTACGCTTGGCAGCGTTTATTTTCGCCGCCTTGGCAGGATTTGCCAGGATACGCTGGGCAAATTCCTGTTTTGAAACCACTTCCTCGGCCTCCGGATCGCCCGCCTCGGCCACTTCGCACTGCAACACGTCCGTATAGTCAAAAATCTTCGGCTCGCCGCCGCGCTGATGCACGGCCCACTTGCGACGCGTGGCATCCTGGTAGATAGCCGGCAAAAACGTAAACCGCGGCGGGTCCAAAATCGTATCCGTGATGGTAAACACATCGGGATCAAAGGCATCCTGCGGGTTTTTCTTCTTGAACAGCCCCATATCAGCCTCCCGTACTAGCATTAAACAACTCAAGCCGAATATAGCACCAATTTCAAGCTCATGCTTTAGTAGATCGGTGCGCGGCGTCTATGGCTCGCCCAGCGGAAGAACATACGGACGAGGGCCGGGGTGGGGTGCTTGGTTTTGGAAGTGGGCTTCGCGAACTTCCAAAACCAAGCACCCCACCCCGGCAATGTAGTCTTGGCTGACCATAGTTAGATGCACAGTTTCCAAGGCAGCGTAAGCAAAATCCCCATTACATAAAAAAGAATCGGCCCCCGCATATCGAAACAGTCGAGAGGGCCGCCTCCGGGCGGGTTGCCTTGGTCTGAGAAGTTCGCGAAGCCCACTTCTCAGACCAAGGCAACCCGCCTGGAGGCGGCCCCAGCGCGAGACCGTCCCGGATGCCTACCTACTCGTTGTCGCCTGCGGTCATCTGCGTTGCGGAGAGCGCGCCGTCGGCAGCAGTTGCGGCTGCGGCGTCGGGCCAGACCCAGTCGGTGAAGGCCGGGTGATCGTAGCCCTCATCGCACGCGAACTCAAAGGCCTCGGTGCGGAATGCCTCCCACTCGTCAATCTGCTCGGCAAACTTATCGGCGTCAACCATGCGCAGCACGTCGGCGGCCAGTGCCCAACGGTCCATGTTGTTCAGGCACAGCATGTCGAACGGCGTTGTCGTGGAGCCTTTCTCCTCGTAGCCGTGGACGCGGAAGGCGTCGTGGCCGGGTCGGTTCCAAATCAGACGGCGAATCGTGCCAGCATAGGCGTGGAATGCAAAGAGCACGGGCTTATCGCCGCAGCCAAACAGCTCAGTCCAGCGCTCATCGCTGATGGCTTGGTCGTTCTCGCAGACGTTCTGGATCTTGAGCAGATCGACCACGTTGACGAACCGCACCTTAATGCCCAGCTCACGCAGCATGTCGGTTGCAGCCAGAGCCTCGAGCGTCGACACGTCGCCGCACGTGGCAACCACGACGTCAGCCTCGGCGAGCGAGTCGGCGGTCGATGCCCACTCCCAAGTCGCAACGCCCTCGGCGAGCTCGGCGCGGGCCTCGTCGACCGTCTGGAAAGTGGGGGCGGGCTGCTTGCCGCAGAAGATGGCGTTGACGCAGTCGGTGGACTGGTAAACACGCTCGGCCACAGCAAGCGCCATGTTGGCGTCAGCCGGATAGTAAGCATTCACGATATGCGTGTCGTTGGCCTTGTTGAGCAGCAGGTCGATAAAGCCGGGATCCTGGTGAGAGAAACCGTTGTGGTCCTGGCGCCAGACATGGCTCGACAGCAAAATGTTGAGGCCGCTGATGGGGGCACGCCACGGAATCTCGCGCTTGGTGGCCTCGAGCCACTTGCAGTGCTGGTTGACCATGGAATCGACCACGTGGACAAAGCTCTCGTAGGAGCTCCACACGCCGGAGCGGCCGGTGAGCACGTAGGCCTCGAGGAAGCCCTCGCACTGGTGCTCGGACAGCTGCTCGACAACCTTACCGGAACCTGCCAGCAGCTCGTCGTTGGCCTCGTCCTCGTAGAAGCCGGCGTCCCACTGCTTCTTAGTCACCTTGTAGGCATCCTGCAGGCGGTTGGAAGCGGTCTCGTCGGGACCAAAGATGCGGAAGTCGTCCATGTTATTTGCCAGGACGTCGGCGGTGTACTCACCAAAGACGCGGGCGGCCTCGGTGGAGCCCCAGCCATGACCATTAGTTGCGACGGGGACCTCGTGGGCATGAATATCGGGCAGCTCGAGCTCGCGGCGCACCTTGCCGCCGTTCGCGTTGGGGTTGGCGCCGATGCGCAGCTCGCCGGTCGGCATAAAGGCCGTCACCTCGGGGCGCACCTGACCCTCGGGCGTAAAGAGCTCCTCGGGCTTGTAGGAGCGCAGCCACTCGCGCAGCACGCGGAAGTGCTCGTGGGTGTCTTTGGCGCTCGCGAGCGGCACCTGATGGGCGCGCCAGGAGTCCTCGGTCTTCTTGCCGTCAATCTGCTTGGGGCAGGTCCAACCTTTGGGCGTACGGAACACGATCATGGGATAGGCCGGGCGGACCACGGTCTCGCCCGCGGCAGCTTGGGCCTGTGCGGCGGCCTTGATGTCGCAGATCTCGTCAAAGACCTGCTCGAACAGGGCGGCGAAACGCTCGTGAATGCTCGCATGGCTCTCGTCGTCAAAGCCGGCGACAAAGAAATGCGGTTTATAGCCCATGCCCTCAAAGAACTTGGTGAGCTCTTCGTCGGACACGCGGGCGAGGATGGTGGGGTTGGCGATCTTGTAGCCGTTGAGGTGCAGGATCGGCAGAACGATACCGTCGGTTGCCGGATTCACGAGCTTGTTGGACTGCCAAGAGGTCGCGAGCGGACCGGTCTCGGACTCGCCGTCGCCCACCACGGCCACGGCCAGCAGGCTCGGGTTGTCCATGACGGCGCCGTAGGCGTGGCTGAGCGTGTAGCCGAGCTCGCCGCCCTCGTGGATGGAACCGGGCGTCTCGGGCGCAAAGTGACTCGGGATGCCGCCGGGATAGGAGAACTGGCGGAAGAACTTCTGTAGGCCGGCCTCGTCATTGGTGATGTCGGGGCGAATCTCGCGGTAAGTACCGTCGAGCAGCGACTGAGCAGTACCGGCGGGGCCACCGTGACCAGGGCCCATCAAGAAGATAGCATTCTGGTTGTGATCGGCGATGAGGCGGTTGACATGACCGAACAGGAAGTTGATGCCGGGCGTGGTGCCCCAGTGACCGACCAGGCGGTGCTTAACGTCCGGGCGACCAAAGTCGCGCACCTCACCGGTTTTCTCGTCGACAAAGTCGGTGCGCATCAGCGGGTTGGAGCGAAGGTAGATCTGGCCGACGGACAGGTAGTTCGATGCGCGCCAATACAGATCGACACCCTCGAGCTCGGAAGCCGGCACCTCGTGTCTCAGCTTTTGCCATGGCGTTCCCAGAGTTTTAGCCATTGTTTATGTCCCTTCGCTGCATGGTCACCCTCCGATATGGCGACCTTTCGTTGGGACAAGTATATTTGCTAAAACGTTTTATCAGTATGAAAAAACGTTTTATCATTCCGGTTCGCCATTAACCTGACAAAACCAGACATTGGCCTGCGACATTATTTGTCACAAGTTCTTCATATTCCTGATATGCAAATCGACAAACGCGTTTAGTTGTGTTTTGTAACCTTGAGCACGCTGTCCTTCACGATGAGCACAGGCTCCAGGACGACTTCATCGGCACGCTTGCCGCCCTTACCGGCCAAGCGTTTTGCCATACAGCTAAAGGCATGCTCGGCCAGCACGCTCGGATCTTGCTCGATCGCGGTCAGCGCCGGCTCAAAGAGAACGTCGGCCGCCGAGTTGTCATAGCTTACGACCGAAATATCGCCCGGAATGCTCTTCCCCATTTCGTGCAGGCGCTTGAGCAAACCGAGGGCAATGTTATCCGAGCTTGCGAACACGGCGGTGGCATCGGTCGCAAGCACCGCCTCCGAGGCCTCGTAGGCACTCGGAATGTAATACTCGCTCTCAAACTCAAGAAGTGCATCAATGGGCAGCCCCGCCTCACGAAGCGCGCGCTCATAGCCGGCAAGTCGCTTGCGACCCGTATTGGAACGGCGCGCGTTAACCAGGCAGGCAATACGACAGTGACCCTGCTCAATCAAATAGCGGGTAGCCATGTAGCCGCCCATCTCGTGGTCGAACATCACCTTGTCGCACTCGAGTCCCTCAATGGCACGGTCAACCATTACCGCCGGGATGGGCAGATGGCTGACTTCTTCGCGCAAAGCGCGGTCGTCCGAGAATTCGTCGCCCACGACCAAAAACACGCCATCGACGCCGCGCGTCACCAGCTGGCGCAGGAGCTCTAGATCGTCCTCGGCGCTTCCGCCCGAGCTGGTAATAAAAAGCGCGTAGCCGTCCTCGCGACAGCGCTTTTCCAGGCTGCCAGCGAGCGAGGCAAAAAAACGGCTCTCGATGTTGGGAACGATAAGGCCCAGCGTGCGCGACTCGCGCATGACCAGGCTGCGCGCAATCTGGTTGGGAACATAGTGGTTGCGCGCCGCGACCTCTTTGATGCGCTTGCGATTTTCTTCCGAGATGCGACAAGGCCGATTGTTGAGAACAAGCGAGACCGACGAGGGGGAAAGCCCCACCTCCTGGGCAATCTGCTTGAGAGTAGCTTTGTTTCCCATCTCGCTCCTTCCGAGTATTCGCGCAATCTCTTGAAAGTATAGCGACCGTCCCTCCACCTCGATGATAAACACTTTACCAATCCGGTAGACGGCTGTTTTATCGCCGCGATTGGTGCAAAGTAACCTGGCCCCTTTGCACCATGTGGTGCGTTGGGGCCAGGTTACTTTGCACCAAATCCATCTGGGTGGGGTATATTGCATTCGATTGATGAAAACGACCACCATAAGGCGGATATTCGTATGCACGAAAATGACTTTTTTAACGAGGACCTGCTCTGCGCGCTTGCCGGTGTTGCCGGTGAGGACAACGTGCTCATGAGCGAGCCCATGCGCGAGCACACCACGTTTAAGATCGGCGGCCCGGCCGATGTCTTTGTCACGCCCGATACCGAGCAGGGCCTCGTCGCCACGCTCGACACCTGTTATCGCTGCGACCTGCCGCTCACCACCGTGGGCAACGGCTCCGACCTGCTCGTCGGCGACAAGGGTATCCGCGGCGTCGTCGTGGCGCTGGGCGAGGGCCTCTCCGACATCACCGTCGATGGCACGCACGTTACGGCAGCCGCCGGTGCGCTGCTTTCCGATGTCGCTGCCGCGGCAGCCGAGGCCGGCCTTACCGGCATGGAGCCCATCTCGGGCATTCCCGGATCGGTCGGCGGCGCCTGCTACATGAACGCCGGTGCCTACGGTGCCTGCATGGCCGATGTGCTAGAGTCCGTGCGCGTCTACAAACCCGCTCGCCAGCTCGACGACGGCACCCGTGGCAGCGGCAACATCATCGAGTTCGATGTCGACGAGCTTAACCTGGGCTATCGCAAGAGCCGCATCGCCGACGACGCCTTCATCGTACTTTCGGCCACCTTCAACCTCGCACCGGGCAACGCCGCGATGATCAAGGCCGACATGGACGACTACCGCCAGCGCCGCGAGGACAAGCAGCCGCTCGACATGCCGAGTGCCGGCTCCACCTTCAAGCGCCCCGAGGGTTACTTTGCCGGCAAGCTCATCATGGATGCCGGCCTGCGAGGACACGCCGTTGGCGGCGCGCAGGTAAGCGAAAAGCACTGCGGTTTTATCGTCAACGCCAACCACGCCACCGCCGCCGACGTTGACGAACTCATCCGCGACATCCAAGCCAAAGTCAAAGAGCAGTTCGACGTAGACCTAGAACCCGAAGTCCACCGAGTAGGCGAATTCCTTTAACAAAGAAGGCCCCGAAAGGGGCCTTCACCATATTTATTCAGATAACCCAGTCCGGTGTGTCGCGCCCCGAACCCGAGAGGGCCGCGTGCCCGTCGGCTTTACGACAGCGCAATACCGCCAAGCCAGCCCCAACGCACGCCAGAGCCAGTGCCATAGAAGCTAATAAACGAATCAAGCGACTTAGACGTAATGGCACCCTCGTTGCTCATAACGATGCCGCCGCCAACGTAGATACCCACATGACCGTAGATAAGGCCCGGAGCACCCGTGCCGCTGTGCGAGGAATCGGCCACGATCATGCCCACCTGTAGCGCCGAGCGGTCGGAGCTATAGCACCAGGCGTTGAACATGTCACACGCGTTGCCGCCAAAATAGCCCACGCCGGCGTTACGGAAGACATTGGTAACCCACGCCGCGCACCAGTTCTGACCCGGCGAAGGCGTGGAGTAGCACGCGTTGACGACGGCCTGCTGTTTGCCCGAGCCGGCATTCTGTTGCGGGGTTCCGGGCGCATACGATCCGCCACCCGAGCTTGAACCACCCGAGTAGGAATTGTTCTTGTTCGCGGCGGCAGCGGCAGCGGCGGCCTTCCTGGCAGCCTCCTCAGCCTGGGCGGCAGCGAGGATCTCGGAATCACGCTGAGCCATGAGCTCCTTGACGTCGTCGGATAGACCATTCAGCACGGTCTGGACCTCTTGCTGCTTGGCCTGCATATCCTGCATCTGAGCCGTCTGCTGGTCCTTGAGTTTCTCTAGGTCGGCCTTTTGTGCTTCGAGCTCGGTCTTCTGTGCGTCGAGCTCAGCCTGAATCGTCTGGATATCCTCGATGGCATCGCGGTCGCTCTTGTTGATCTTCTCAACGTAATGCGCGTTGGCGACGAGTTCCTCAAACGAGCCAGAGGCCAGCAGCAGCGACAGGATGTTCGTGCCGCCGGACTTGTAGCTGGCGGCCACGCGGTCGGAAAGGTCGTTGCGCTTCTTCTTGAGCTCGGCCTTCTTTTCATCGATCTGGGCCTGCGTGTCGTCAATCTTGCCCTGGACATTCTCGATGTCGTTGAGGGTCTGGGCATTCTTGTTGGCCAGCGCCGCATACTCATTTGCGATGCTGTCGAGCTGGGCCTGAACCTCGTCGAGCTGGGCCTGGGCGGCATTCAGTTTATCGGTTGTTTCTTTGGAAGCCTCTGCCGCATGGGCGCGAGTGGGCAGGCCAAAAAGAACTGCCGCAGAAGCAGCGCCGAACAGGGCCTTGAGGGCAGTGCGACGCGAGAGCTCCTGGGAAAGGATGGAATCGCTGTTTGGTGACATATGTACTCCGTTACATGCTTATTTATATGTCGCTCAACTCATACATATTAGCGTACATATGGCGCGTCCCAACGATTTCCACGAACGGCAGGAAACTGCAAGGTCGGCGGCTCGTAGGCAAATGCCAAAGATCAGGTTATGCGTACGCGAGCTCTGTTATGAGTACGCTAGCATAATCCTCTGCTTTTCCTACAGCGCACGATTTGGGCGTCCCTGCCTGCGCTATACTCCCCTGAAGAAGTGTCCCTGATTCGATAGGAGACTACATGTCCAAAGCACTCGACCCCAAAGACACCTGCGTCCTCGTTACCGGTGGCGCCGGCTTTATCGGCTCGCACACCGTCGTTCAGCTGCTCGAGGGTGGCTACCAGGTCATCATCGTCGATGATCTCTCCAACTCCAGCGCCGTCGCCGTCGACCGCGTCAAGACCATCGTGGGCGACGAGGCCGCCAAGAACCTCACCTTCTACGAGGCCAACGTGCTCGACCACGATGCGATGAACAAGATCTTCGATACCCATCAGATCGACCGCGTCATCCACTTTGCCGGCTTTAAGGCCGTCGGCGAGTCGGTAAGCAAGCCCGTCGAGTACTACCACAACAACATCGAGAACACCCTGGTGCTCATCGACGTCATGCGCAACCATGGCTGCAAGTCCATCATCTTCTCGAGCTCCTCGACCGTCTACGGCGACCCGGACAACCCGCCCGTCACCGAGGAGGATCCTAAGAAGCCCGCGACCAACCCCTATGGTTGGACCAAATGGATGATCGAGCAGATCCTTATGGACGTCCACACTGCCGACCCCGAGTGGGACGTCGTGCTGCTCCGTTACTTCAACCCCATCGGCGCTCATCCGTCGGGCCTGATCGGCGAGGATCCCAAGGGCATCCCCAACAACCTGGTGCCCTATGTCGCCCAGGTCGCCGTGGGCAAGCTCGAGGCCGTTCAGGTCTTTGGCAACGACTACCCCACCCCCGACGGCACCGGCGTGCGCGACTACATCCACGTGTGCGATCTGGCCTCTGGTCACGTTGCCGCCCTTAACTGGATGAACGGCAAAACCGGCGTCGAGATCTTTAACCTGGGCACTGGCACCGGCACCTCGGTACTCGAGGTCGTCGCCGCCTTCTCCAAGGCTTGTGGCAAGGAGCTGCCCTACGTGATCCGCGAGCGCCGCGCCGGCGACATCGCTGCCAACTGGTGCGATGCCTCCAAGGCCGAGCGCATGATGGGCTGGAAGGCCCAGTACGACATCGCGGACATGTGCCGAGATAGCTGGAACTGGCAGAGCCACAACCCCAACGGCTTCGCCGACGCCGAGTAGCAAAAACCTACATACCGCTCTTGCCCCGATCTCACGTTGTGAGGTCGGGGCTTTTTCATGGCATGTAACCATTCGCCGAAAATCGACCGACTTTTTTATCTTGCCTGTACATGTTTAAACAACATGTTTTACAATAGGCGTATCGGATCAGAACATCGGAGGCGGACTGCACATCCATCGGCAGGCCGACCCCACAACAAGAAGGTTGGTGAGCGCATTCATGGAGCGTGCAAGCGGCGTCCTCATGCCCGTCTCATCTCTGCCCGGACCATACGGAATCGGCGGCTTTGGCTGGAATGCCTACGACTTCGTCGATTTTCTCGCCTCGTGCAAACAACATTACTGGCAGATTCTGCCCCTTACGACGACCAGCTATGGCGATTCGCCCTATCAGTCGTTCTCGGCCCGCGCTGGCAACCCCAACTTTATCGACTTTGCCGAGCTTATCGAGGCAGGGTATCTGGAGCAGCGCGATATCGATGGCGTGTATCTGGGATCCGACCCCAGCAATGTCGACTACGGCGCTATCTTTGGCGGCCGCCGTCAGATTCTCGACCGCGCCGCTGAGCGCTTTGCCGCCGACAAGCCGGCCGATTTCGATGACTTTATCCAGGCCAACGAGGACTGGCTCATCCCCTACTGTGAGTTCATGACCGTCAAAGAGGAGTGCGGTCTCAAGGCGTTTTGGGAGTGGCCCGCGGAACTCCGCACCCGCGGCGAAGCTTCCGCCAAGGTCTGTGCCGACCATCCGGCGCGTATGCTCTACCACCAGATGACGCAGTACTTCTTCGATCGCCAGTGGAGCCGCCTCAAGGCCTATGCCAACGAGCGCGGCATTCTCATCATCGGCGACCTGCCCATCTATGTCTCGCGTGACTCCGTCGAGATGTGGGCGACGCCTGAGCTCTTTAAGATCGACACCGCCGGCAATCCCGTGAGCGTCGCCGGCACGCCGCCCGACCAGTTCTCGGCCACCGGCCAGTACTGGGGCAACCCCATCTACGACTGGGACGCCATGGAGTCCGACGGCTTCTCCTGGTGGGAGGGCCGCATTCGCGCCGCCCTCGACATGTACGACGTCATCCGCCTGGATCACTTCCGCGGCTTCGAGGCCTATTGGGAGGTGCCGTTCTCCTCGCCCGATTCGTCCTACGGTTCGTGGACGCAGGGTCCCGGCCTCAAGTTCTTCAAGACGCTCGAGGAAAAGCTCGGCACGCTGCCCATCATCGCCGAGGACCTGGGCTTCCTCACCCCCGGCGTCATCGACATGCGCGACAACTCGGGCTTCCCCGGCATGAAGATCCTGCAGTTTGCCTTTGAGGGCACCAACTCGTACTACCTGCCGCATAACTACATCGCCAACACCGTCGCCTATGTGGGCACCCACGATAACGAGACGGCGCGCGGTTGGTTTGAGGGAACGGCCACCCCGCGTCAGCGCGAGCAGGCGGCCCTGTACACCCATCAGCAGGCCGGCGAACCCATGGCAGATGCACTCAATCGCACCATCGCCGCCAGCGTGAGCGACACGTGCATCTACACCATGCAGGACCTGCTCAACTTGGGCAACGAGGCGCGCATCAACACCCCTGCCACGCTGGGCGGCAACTGGACCTGGCGCATGCTCGACGGCGCCATCACCCGCGAGCTCGAGCACAAACTCACCGACTGGACCGAGACCTACTTCCGCATCCCGTCGGAAGCCGAAATCGAGCTTCCTCAATAGGAGCTACCGCGCCCGGCCCCTCCCCACCGTGCGGACGCGCTTGCTTTTCCCGCGCGAGGCCACCCCAATCCCCTCGCGCGGGCTTCTTATGAATTGCAGACATGAAACAACCCATCACAGGAGAAAACATGCCCCAAATTAACCTCATGGAACTCGCAGAGCAGTCTTTTGGCACCTCGCTCGAGCAGCTCGACGACCGTCGCATTTACAAGCTGCTGGTCAAACTCGTGCAGGAGCGCTCCGCTGCCTGCCCGCTCAACAACAGCAAGAAAAAGCTCTATTACATTTCCGCCGAATTTTTGATCGGCAAGCTGCTCATCAACAACATGATCGACCTCGGCATCTACGACGAGGTTAAGGACCAGCTCACCGCCGCAGGCCACGACCTCAACAAGATCGAGGAATTCGAGGTCGAGCCGTCGCTCGGCAACGGTGGCCTGGGTCGCCTGGCCGCGTGCTTCCTGGATTCCATCGCCACGCTGGGCTTGACCGGCGATGGCGTGGGCCTCAACTATCACTACGGTCTGTTCCGTCAGCGCTTTGTCGACAACCAGCAGAAGGCCGTCCCCGACGAGTGGCTCGGTGAGCAGGACATCTTAGTCGACGATGGCCGCTCCTACACCGTCGAGTTCGGCGATTTTGCCGTTACCTCTAAGCTCGTCAACATCGATGTGCCCGGTTACGGCCAGCCCACCAAGAACCGCCTGCGCCTGTTCGACCTGGCGAGCGTCGACGACGGCCTGGTCCCCGGCAGCTCCATCGACTTCGACAAGACCGAGATCGCCAAGAACCTCACCTTGTTCCTCTACCCCGACGATTCCGACGAGCAGGGCCGCCTACTTCGCATCTATCAGGAGTACTTCATGGTGAGCAACGCCGCCCAGCTCCTGATCGACGAGGCCGTCGAGCGCGGCAGCAACCTGCACGATCTGGCCGATTACGCCGTTGTCCAGATCAACGACACGCACCCCACCATGGTCATCCCCGAGCTCATTCGCTTGCTCACCACTGAGCATGGCATCGAGTTTGACGAGGCCGTGACCATCGTACGCTCCATGGTCGCTTACACTAACCACACGATTCTTGCCGAGGCGCTCGAGAAGTGGCCGCTCACCAGCCTGCGAAAGGTCTCCCCTGCCATCGCCGACATTATCGTCAAGCTCGATGAGATCGCGAAGGCCGAGCACGATGACCCGCGCGTCGCCATCATCGACGAGCACGACACCGTCCACATGGCCCACATGGACATCCACTTTGGCTTCTCCATCAACGGCGTAGCCGCCCTCCACACCAAGATCCTGAAGGACACCGAGCTTCATCCGTTCTACGAAATCTATCCCGAGAAGTTCTCCAACAAGACCAACGGCATCACCTTCCGCCGCTGGATCCATGGGGCCAACCCCGCGCTCGCCAGCCTGCTCGACGATGTGATCGGCACCGACTGGCGCAGCACCGGCGATCTGAGCAAACTCGCTAAGTTCGCCGACGACAAGGACGTTCTTGAGCGCCTGGCCGCCACCAAGGTCGAGGCCAAGGCCATCATGCGCCAGTTCATGGCGCTCGAGCAGGGCGTGACCATTCCCTCCAACGCCATCATCGACGTCCAGGTCAAGCGCATCCACGAGTACAAGCGCCAGCAGATGCTCGCGCTCTACATCATCTGGAAGTACCTCGATATCAAGAACGGCAACAGACCTAAACACCCCGTCACCATCATCTTTGGCGGCAAGGCGGCGCCTGCCTACACTATCGCGCAGGACATCATCCATCTGATCCTGACGCTGTCGCAGTGGATTGCAAACGACCCCGACGTGGCTCCCTACCTGCAGGTTGTCATGATCGAGAACTACAACGTCACCGCCGCCGAGCGCGTGATCCCCGCCGCTGACATCTCCGAGCAGATTAGCCTGGCCTCCAAGGAGGCGAGCGGCACCTCCAACATGAAGTTCATGCTCAACGGCGCCCTAACCCTGTGCACGCTCGACGGCGCCAACGTGGAGATTGCCGAGCTCGTGGGCGATGAGAACATCTATACCTTTGGTGCCTCGTCCAAACAGGTCGAGCAGCTCTATGCCGACGGCACCTATGACGCCGGTGTGCTCTACCGCAAGCCCGGCATTAAACTGCTGGTGGACTTCATCACCAACCCGGCCTTTATGGCGACCGGCAATGCCGAGCGCCTGCAGCGCCTGCACGACGACATTAAGGGCAAGGACTGGTTTATGGCCCTGCTCGACATTGAGGAGTACATCCAAACCAAGGAGCGCGTGCTGGCCGACTACGAGGACCAGGACGCCTGGATGCGCAAGGCGCTCATCAATATCGCCAACGCCGGCACTTTCTCGTCCGACCGCACCATCTCCCAGTACAACGACGAGATCTGGCACCTGAACTAATTTCGCCTCCCTTACCTATCCTCTTGAGATACGGAGTCGTGGCAACACGACTCCGTTTTTTGTGCCCGCACGTTACTCTGTGACCCGACTCGACCAAACAATCTCGATCTGTAACAACTACTCAACCAAAACGGTCCCAGCTGTTACGGATTGAGACATACCGGCCCCTCCCCTTGGGTTTATCTCAATCTGTAACATCTAGCAGCTGAAATTCACCTTTGGTGTTACAGATTTAGATGAAATGGTTAGCTCAGCGAAACCGTCTCGATCTGTAACATCTAACGTCCGAAATCGGCCCTACCTGTTACAGATCGAGACAAACGACCGGCCAGACAACCCCAACACAAAGAAAGGCTCCCCTCTCGCCCAGTGGACGGGAGGGGAGCCTTATATGTGACCGCGGCAAAAGGATGGCAATACCGCAGTCGCCCAAAGGGAGGGCCTGGATGCACCGGGTCTAGATAAGGTTCTTGCCAGATACCTTATCGAAGAGGTGGGTCGCGTTCTTCTCGAACTTGAACCAGATGGGGTCGCCCGCCTTGAGCGCACCCTTGACCTCAAGGTCGACAACGGGAATGATCAGGACGAACTGGCCATCGGGAGCGGTCACGTGGACATGCTCGGTCGAACCCATGAGCTCGGTCACCTCGACGGTACCCTGGAGCGCGCCCTCCTCGCCCTTGTCGGCAAGCAGGATCTGCTCGGGACGCACGCCGGCCGTAATCTCCTTCACGTCGCCACCGTCCCAGTTGAGGGCAAGCTGAGCGCAAGTCTCGGGGGCGAGCGCCACGTTCATATCCTTGGTCTTGACAGTAAAGCCGTTGCCCAAGCGCACCAGCTGGGCATCGAAGAAGTTCATCTGCGGCACGCCGATGAAGCCGGCGACGAAGATGTTCGCGGGATGGTTGAAGACCTCCTGCGGCGTGGCGATCTGCTGGACAACGCCGTCCTTCATGACCACGATGCGGTCGCCAAGGGTCATGGCCTCGGTCTGGTCGTGAGTAACGTAGATGAAGGTGCCCTTGATCTCGTGACGCAGCTTAATGAGCTCGGCACGCATCTGGTTACGCAGCTTGGCGTCCAGGTTGGACAGCGGCTCGTCCATCAGGAAGACCTTGGGATCACGCACGATGGCGCGGCCGATAGCGACACGCTGGCGCTGGCCGCCCGAAAGCGCCTTGGGCTTACGGTCGAGGTACTGGGTAATGCCCAGAATCTCGGCCGCAGAGCGAACCTTACGGTCGATTTCGTCTTTGGGGACCTTCTTGAGCTCAAGCGTAAACGCCATGTTCTCGTACACCGTCATATTGGGGTACAGAGCATAGCTCTGGAACACCATGGCAATGTCGCGGTCCTTGGGCGCCACGTCGTTGACGCGCTTGCCGTCGATGAGCACGTCGCCCGAGGTGATGTCCTCCAGGCCGGCGATCATGCGCATCGTCGTGGACTTACCGCAGCCAGACGGGCCAACGAGGACGATGAACTCCTGGTCGTGAACGGTGAGGTTGAAGTCCTCTACAGCGAGCACACCGTCCTCGGTAACCTTGAGGTTGTGCTTCTTCTCCTCGGTCTTCTTCTTTTTGCCAAAGAAGCCCTTCTTTTTTGACTCGTTGTTGGGATACACCTTCTGAACATGTTTGAGAACGATCTCGGCCATGTCTTTACCTTTCGATACGCGGCGCCGCGCTGAGGGGCGCCGCAGAAACTTGCAAAACAGTTACGGCATCAGCCCTTGACGGCACCTGCCACCACGCCGTCGATGATGTACTTCTGACAGAGGATGTACATGATAACGATGGGGATAACGACCATCATGATGCAGGCCATCATGGGGCCGAGCTCGACGTGGCCGTAGCCGCCGCGGAAGTACTGGATCAAGATAGGAATGGTCTTGTACTTGGTGGAGTCGAGCGTAAGGTAGGGCAGCAGATAGTCGTTCCAGACCCACATGGTCTCGAGGATGCCGACCGAAAGATAGGTGGGCTTCATGATGGGAAGGACGATCTTAAAGAACACCTGGACCGGGTTGCAGCCATCAATCATGGCCGCCTCCTCGATCTCGAGCGGGATGTTCTTTACAAAACCGGCGAACATAAAGACCGCCAGGCCCGCGCCAAAGCCGAGGTAGATAAAGCAGATGTTGAACGGCGTGTTGAAGCCGATGCGGTCCGCCAAATTGGACAGCGTGAACATGAGCATCTGGAAGGGCACGACCATCGAGAACACGAACAGGTAATAGAAGAAGTTCGAGATCTTGTTGTTGACACGAACCACGTACCAAGCGCACATGGAGCAGCACACCAAGATCAGCACGACCGACGTGACCGTGATGATGAGCGAGTACATAAATGCCGAGGCAAAGCCCTGCTCGTTAAGGGCATGCATGTAGTTTGCGAGGCCGTTGAATGTCTCGGGCGTGAGCAGATCGAATGCCGTGGTGGTGCTGATTGCGGTCGCTTTCTTAAAAGAATTAAGCGCAATCATGAACACGGGGTAGATCCACGCGAGCGACAGGATCGTAAAGAAAATCGAGAGCGCGCGGTTGATAGCCTTATCGCGTTTCATTACTGCTGTACCTCCTTGGACCTCGTGGCCTTAAGCTGGATCATGGAGATGGCCACGACCAGGATGCAGAAGATAACCGCCTTGGCCTGACCAATGCCCTGCCATGCGATACCGGCACGCGAATAGAACGTGTTGTAGATGTTCAGGGCGAGCATCTCGGTGGAGTGCGCGGGGGCGCCGCCGGTAAGGGCGAGGTTCTGGTCGAACAGCTTAAAGCCGTTGGTGATGGACAGGAACAGGCAGATGGTAATCGTCGGCATCAGGTTAGGGATCTTAACCTTCCAAAACGTCTGCCATGCCGTGGCGCCGTCGACCTTGGCGGCCTCGATGTAGTCGGACGGAATGGACTGCAGACCGGCGATGTAGATGATCATCATGTAGCCGACCTGCTGCCACAGGGTCAGGATGATAAGGCCCCAGAAACCAGCAGCAGAGTTAAGCGCGATGAGCTGGGCACCCACGTTGGAGAGCAGGCAGTTGATCAGAATCTGCCAGATGTAGCCCAGCACGATGCCGCCGATCAGGTTAGGCATAAAGAAAATCGTACGGAAGATGTTGGTGCCTTTGAGCGCCTTGCGGGTGAGCGCCTGTGCAATGGCCAGGGCGATCACGTTGATGAGCACCGTCGACAGGAAGGCAAACGCCACGGTAAAGAAGAATGACGTGGAGAACTGCGAATCGGACAGCGCGCGCACGTAGTTCTCGATACCGACAAAGTGCGCGTTGTTAATGGTAATAAACTGGCAGAACGAGAGATAGAAGCCCTGGATAAAGGGAATCACGAACCCGATCATAAACGCCAGGCACGTGGGCAGCATAAAGAGCGGCCACCAGCGCTTGAGTGCTTTGCCCATAGAAGGGTCCTTTCAATATGCAGGGGGGGCGGGCAAACCAACGTCTGCCCGCCCCCTGTCGCTAATCAGATAGCTTGGGCAGCAACTGCTTACTCGGAAGCAGCCTTCTCGGTCTTCCAGCCATCGACGAAGGCGTTCTTGACGCCGTCCCACTTGCTGTTGTCGGCAGCATAGGCAATCAGAGCCTGCTTGAGGTTCTTCTTCCACTCCTCAGAGGGGATGTAAACGAAGTCCCAAGCGACGGTCTTCTTGCCGTCCTTGACCATGGCAACGGCCTGCTGCGAGAAGACGTTGGTGGTCTCCTTGGCGCTCTTGAACGGAGCGGTCAGACCCATCTTGTCGGCGATGATGCTGGTCGGGGTGTCAGCGGTGACGCACCAATACATGAAGTCCTCGGTGGCCTTCTGGGCATCCTCGGAAGCCTGGGAACTGACGCACCAGTAGTTCTCGCCGCCGGAGCACAGGCCCTGGTTCTCCTCGCCGTCGACGCCGATGTAGATCGGCAGCATGCCGAGCTGATCGTCGGTCATGCCGGCCTTGACGAGGTCAGAGTAGGCCCAAGAGCCGTTCTGGTAGAAGACGGCCTTGCCGGTTGCGAACTCGTTGGTGGCGTCGTCGCCGGTCTTGGAAGCAAGCTGCGAAGGATCGCAGGTGGAGTCGGTGATGTACAGGTCGAAGATCTGCTTGTAGTTGTCGAGGAACTCACCCTTGATCTCGTCGTCCTCCTGGTTGTGCTCCTTCTCAAACTCGTAGTAGAGCGGCATGTTGGCAAGGTGGGTGGTGTAGCGCCAGCTGGAGGAGTCGTCCATGCCGGCGGAAGTGAAGGCACCCTCAACACCAAGCTCGTCCTTGCGGGCCTGGATGTCGTCGGCACAAGCCTTCAGCTTGTCGAAGGAGTTGATGTCCTCGGCCTTGTAGCCAGCCTTCTCGAGCAGCTGCTTGTTGTAAATAATGCCGAAGCTCTCCTGAACCCAGTCGATGCACACATCCTTGCCGTCGGACTGCAGAGCCAGGGAGTCGTCAATGAGCTCACCGCGGAGCTTGGTATCGGACAGGTCGGCGCAGTAATCCTTCCAGTTCTTAAGACCGGTGGGACCGTTGACCTGGAACAGCGTCGGAGCGGAGCTCTTGGACATCTCGGACTTGAGCTTCTCCTCGTAGGTGTTGGAAGCGGCGGTCACGATCTTGACCTCGACGCCCTTCTCCTCCTTGTACGCCTTGGCGATCTCCTTCCACTCCTTGTCGACCTCGGGCTTAAACTGGAGGAAGTAGACCTCGGCAGCGTCACCAGAAGCAGAGGAGCCAGAGCCGGCAGAACCACCGCAGCCCACGAGGCCCAGACCAAGAACCGCAGCCGCGGAACCAGCAAAGCCCAGGAACTGCCTTCTGCTCATTTCGTTCTTCATTACAATCCACCCTTTCACACCGTGGCGGCACCCTTTGCCGCCGCCTTCGGAGATTGGCTCGGGGACTTTGCCCCTTTTGCTGATTTGTACAATACGCTATTTGGCTAGTTGTTTGAACAAGTATTACTAGAGCGGTAGAAAAACTTCGGTGAACGGTAATTTCGACTTGATACTTGACAAGTTTTGTATAAACAATTATTTGTTATCAAATGCAGAGAAAACGCCCGATCAAGCCGATGCATCGTCGGTTTGACCGGGCGTTTTCGCTTTGAGGGCATGAGTCTCGTCAGGCTGCAAGCTAGCCGGCTATCGCTTGGAGTTGACGCGGTAGTGGAAGATCTCGGGATGCGTGTGGGCATGCGTGACCTCGAACAAGATGCCGTCCGAGGTGTACGACTGGCTCTCCATAACGGCGACGCAGTTGTACTTGCCAAGGTCCAAGTAGCTGCAGTCCTCATCGTTGGCGAGCTCGACACTCACCGTACGGCGGCTCGCCATCACTTTGATGCCGCGCTTGTGCTCCAGATAGTCGTAGATAGACTTCTCGGCGACCTCGGGCGTCAGGCCCTTGGCGATCGACTCCAAAAAGTAGCCGTGGTCCACCTGGCGAGCACTGCCGTTGAGGCTTCGGACACGCACTACACGAATCAGCTCCTCGCCCACCTTAAAGCCCAGGCGACGAGAGAGTTGCTCGGTGCAGACCAGATGTTCAAAAGACTTAACGTCCGTCGATGCAACGGCATTGTTGCGCTTTGCAAACTCGCCAAACGACTCGACTTCCTCGAGCGTGCCCAGCATATCGGTCTCGCCTTTAAGCCAAATGACGCGCACGCCCTTGCCGTGAATGGGCTGTACGTACATCCCGTCGGCCAGCATGCCCAAGGCGCGACGGACGGTATTTCGGGTGCATCCAAATTCCGCGGTCAGCTCGGCCTCGGTCGGCAGCATCTCCTGGAACGCATAGGTTCCGTTGAGAATGCGCGAACGAATCTCGCGGTAGATTCCTTCATAAATCGCTTTTGGCATTGTTTCACCTCTAATGAATATGTATGGCTAGGCACGATAGCATTTCTTTGGGTTGTTTAAACCGATTATCGGTAAAGCACGGATTATTTACCGTCGACGGTTCCCCCGAAACCCAAATCGGACCGAATCAAAACCGTCAACGCGGCAAGCAGCCAGTCCTCTACAATGAGTCCATTGTTTAAACGTTCTTGCTCGCACAGCATGTTGCATCCGAAAGGCATATTATGCTGCAGAAAATCCAACGTTTTGGCGGAGCCATGTTCGCGCCCGCCATGCTGTTTTCTATATCAGGCCTCATGGTCGGCGTCTCCGCTCTCGCAACGACTGCGGACATCGTCGGCGATCTCGCCGTATACGGAACCCCTTGGTACGCTTTTTGGACCATCATCCAGCGCGGCTCGTGGACGGTCTTTAAACGCCTCCCGCTCCTTTTTGCCGTAGCGCTGCCCATCGGTCTTGCCCAAAAACAACCGGCTCGTTGCTGCCTCGAGGCTCTCGTCGCCTATTTTGCCTACTGCTTCTTTTTGAGCGAGATCATTAAGCTGAGCGGAGACAACCTTGGACTTGAGTACCCGTCATCTTTGACCCCCGCCAGCGGTATCACCGTCATCGACGGCATCAAGACGCTCGACACCGGCATTATCGGCCCGCTGGCGGTATCGGCAACCGTCGTCGCCATCCATGACCGCTTCTACGATGCCAAGGTTCCCGATTGGCTCGGCACCTTCTCGGGTTCCTCACTGGTCTACCTCATCAGCTTTTTTGCCGTGCTTGCCCTTGCCGCCATCTCGGCCGCCATCGTACCCTTCGCATACGCTGTGACCGAAACGCTGCGCCACGCACTTGCGGTCGTCGGCCCCTTCGGCGTGGGCATCTTTGTGTTTTTGGAGCGAGCACTCGAGCCCATGGGGCTGCACCACCTGCTCTATATGCCCATCTATTACGACAATCTGGTCATTCACGACGGTATTTACGCCACGTGGACCAACCTGCTCCCCATTCTCTCCCATAGCACGCGCCCTTTAAATGAACTTGCACCCTGGGCAGGTTTTACCGCCACCGGCTGGGGCAAGCTCTTTGGCCTTCCCGCCATCGCGGCAGCATTCTATTTCACCGCCAAACCCGAACGCCGCGCCGGCCTTAAGGTCATCCTTTTGCCCGCCATCGTCGCCTCGGTGGTCTGCGGCGTCACCGAACCGCTCGAGTTTCTCTTTATGTTCACCTATCCCGGACTCTTTTTGCTCTACGCCGTCCTATCCTCCTGCCTTGCTATGACCATGAACTTCTTTGGCATCGTCGGCATCTTCTCGGGCGGTCTCATGGAAATGACGGCCTTCAACTTCATCCCACTCATGCGAATGCATGCCGGCTCCTACCTTTTGGCGCTCGGTATCGGTCTGATGTTTAGCGCTGTCTTTTTTCTGGTCTTCCGGGGCCTCATTCTGGCTTTCGACCTAAAAACCCCAGGCCGCGAGCACCATATCGCCAGCGATGCGGCGCTCGCACGTCTGACGGGAAAAAGCTCTGCCAAAGAAGGCACGGCCCAAAACGGCACCGACAACCAATCATCCCAAGATTATCTGCTTGCTGAGCAAGTCGTTGCGCTCTTGGGTGGCGTTAGCAATATTGTAGGAGCGACCAATTGCGCCACGCGTCTGCGCGTTGAGGTCGCAGAACCTTCCGTTGTCGCAGACAACGCAGCCTTCGTCGCGGCGGGCGCCAAGGGCCTCATCATTACGGGCAAGACCGCCCAGGTGATCATCGGCATCTCCGTTCCCCGCGTTAAAGAGCATTTTGACCAAATCATAGGCCTCGAGCCGGGATTTGTACCCACCACCTCGGCCTCCCCTGCCGCCAGCCCAACCCACAAGCACGGCGATATCTGCTTCTTCGACATTGACGGCACGCTCGCGTGGCAAGACCCTCGAGTGGCACAAGGGCTTCCCGAGAGCGAGCGAGACCTGTCCCCCTATCCCAACGAGGCGGTCTCACAGGCCATCCGCGATTTCGTTGCAAACGGCAACATGGCCTTTATCTGCACAGGGCGCACCCTCAGCTGCATCCACCCCAAACTTCTTGAGCTGCCCTGGACCGGCATCGTCTGTCTTGCGGGCGGTTACGCCGAGATCAACGGACACGCAATTCGCGATCTGTCGATGACGCCCAGTATGCTGCAGCATCTTGCCCCCTACCTTGAGCAATCGGGCGAGGTCATCCGCTTTGAGGGCCTCAACGGCGTCGTGCGCATGAGTGCCGATGCCCCCGATGCCCCCGGATACGCGCGCACCCTGGGCGACGCAGTCACGCAGCTGCAACATTACAGTGCCTACAAGATCTTGATGTCTACATCGCTCGCCAACCACATCGCTCAAGATAAGGCACTTGAGCCGCTGCTGTGCTTTAACGAGCTCGAACTCGAGGTAACCGAAATCTCGCCTCGCGAATGCACGAAGCGCGGGGGCATCCAGTCTGTACTCGACGCCCTCGATCCCCACCACGGAACCGTATACGGCATCGGCGACGCCAGCAATGACGTCTCGCTGATGAACGCCGTCGACGTTGGCATCGCCATGGGCAACGCACCGGACTTCCTTAAGGAAAAGGCCGACTATGTCACCGACAGCATCGACCACGACGGCGTCGTCACCGCGCTCGAACACTTTGGGCTTATCTAGCCAAGCCCCTACCGCACTTGCGGCCGCATGGACCAATCGTCTTCAACCGCCGCGCTCGACGCCCTAATGTGGCAATATGTTGTCTGCATAATGCAACGATGCAACCTATCAAAGAATGCGAGAACCCGTGTCCAGTCCGTTTACAAGCTTTTTAGCCCAACACTTTGACCAGATTAACGACTATCTGGCCACGTTCTTTGACGGACAGGCGACTTCCGCCGATATCGAGCGCTACCTGTATACCCCGCTCTCGGCATTTACGGCCAACGCCGGTAAACGCCACCGCCCGCTCATCTGCATGCTCGCCGCCACCGCGGTGGGCGGCAGCTTTGAGAGCGCCCGCTGCGCAGCGGCGGCCATCGAGCACTTTCAGTCGGGCGCACTCATCCACGACGACATCGCCGACAACGGGCAGATTCGTCGCGGCAAGCCCTGCATGCACCTTACCGAGGGCACCGGTCTTGCCATCAACTGCGGTGACCTGGCGCTCACCATGGTCACCAAGACGGTTCTCGACGACCCCACACTCAACGCAGACGTGAAGCTTCGCGTGCTCCACGAGCTTACCGAGATGATCGTCCGTACCATCGAGGGCCAGGCGCTCGACCTGGGCTGGGTCCGCGACGGACGCTTTGATATCTCGGTTGATGACTACCTGGACATGGCGACGCACAAGACCGCGTTTTACAGCGGAGCCACGCCGCTTGCCGCCGGAGCCATTATCGGCGGCGGCAGCGATGAGCAAATCGAGGCGCTGCGCGCCTTTGGCCTGCACACGGGCCTTGCCTTTCAGATTCAGGACGACCTGCTCAACCTTGTCGGCACTAAGGAAGCCGCCAACAAGGACTTCCGCACCGACATCACCGAGGGCAAGCGCACGCTTGTCGCCGTACACGCCCTCTCTGATGAGCGCCACCACGACGAGGTCGAGGCAATTCTTTCCTCGGGCACCGATAATCCCGCGCAGCTCGCACGCGCCGTGGAGATCTTCCAGGAAACCGGCTCCATCGATTACGCCCACACTTACGCGCTCGACCTGACCGCTAAGGCCAAAGCGGCCATCGAGAACGTTGAGCTTGATCCGCACGCACGCGAGCTGTTCCTCTCCATGGCAGATTTCTTTGTGGAGCGCCTTAACTAACGGGGGTTATAAAACCTGTCAGCAGCGTATTTAGGCACAACTTGCTACACTGTTGAGTGCATGTTTATGCATCCCTTTGCGTTGTCTATCCGACAGACGCTCAAATAGTACGAATGGTACGCCGAAAGGGGTTCGTTTATGGAACCTATTACAACGGGCATGCAAGGAGCAGCCGTCGAGGATGTGCAGTCTCGTCTCCTGCAGCTCGGCTACACGATTGATGCCGCCGAAGTCACCGACAAGTACTTTGGAGCCACCACTGAGCAGGCCGTCAGCACTTTCAGGCTCGACAGCGGCCTTGCTGCCGGTCATGCCGTCGATATCCCCTGTTGGAGCGCCCTTGTAGACGCTTCGTATAAGCTGGGCGACCGCACCCTCTACCTGCGCATGCCCAATTTCCATGGCGCCGATGTGCAGGCCCTGCAGCGCGCTCTCAACGTTTTGGGCTTTGCCTGTGGCGAAGACGACGGCTACTTTGGTCCGCATACCGAGGCCGCCCTGCAGCAGTTCCAGGAAAATGTCGGCCTGTTTGCCGACGGCATGGCCTTCCAGGACACCTACGCCTACATCAACCGCCTGCACCATGTGTGGGAGGGCAAGCCCTCGGTCACCGAAGCCGAGTCCCGCATCGGTTTTGCTCGCGCCGCCAACGTGCTCGAGCGCTTCCAGATTGCTGTTATCGGCGAGGACCCCATCGCACGCAGTGTTGCGTCGCGCATGTGGAATATCGCCACGGCAACGACCGACAATAGCGGCATGATGCTCTGCGACTCCAAGGTCCCAACCAACGTTGACCTGGTGCTCGAGATCGCAAGCGACGAGCTGCCCGCCGACGCCGCGCCACGCGCCACGATTGCCCTCGCCGAGTGCCACAACCTGGCCCAGCGCATCCGCACCGCCAATGTCGCCGCGCAGCAGAAGCCGGCTCGCATTCGCATTGAGCTCACGGGCATGACGCGTTACAACGGCACCTTCACGGCCAGCGACGCGCAAACGCTCGCCGTACGCCTACTCGACGGCGTTTGCGATGCCCTCGCAGATTAGGTAAACTAGACGAGTTGCTTTTGGGCAACACCACACATTGGGACGTAGTTCAACGGTAGAACTCCGGTTTTTGGTGCCGGCTGTTGGGGGTTCGAATCCCTCCGTCCCAGCCATTAAAATTGAGCGCCCTGAGACCATAACTGCCCAGGGCGCTTTCTTGTGGGCAAGCGGAGGGATTCGAACCCGCAAGGGTGCGGAGCTGAGGAAACGCGAAGGCGCCCCAAGCCCATTAGGACCAAGAGCGCTTTACATCTTGAAATATCAGCCCAATTCCGAAAAGCGAGCCGCCTTCTACAACGTGCCGTGTGGCCCCGACGGGCCGGGCATTAAGTTTGTCGCGAGTTCCGCACGCAAAGAAGGCCACTTAACGTGGCCTTCGTCTTGCGCAGGACTGTAGAGCAGCAAACTTAATGCCCGGCCCGTCGGGGCCACACGTCCCTAGTTGTTCAGCATGCGGTCGAAGCTTCCCGAGTCGCCATCCCGATAGTCGGCGGTCATCAGAATCTCCTGCGGAATGCGCCCGCCCTCGCGCAGCACATTGCGGAACTGCACGCGCGTGACCATGGGCAGATCTTTGATCGTCGCCGCCAAGTTCTGCGGCACGCCTTGGTTGGCAGCCGCAGGCTCGCACTCGCCGCCGGCCTTCACGCGACGCTTATGCTCGGCGAGCATGGCGCGGTACATGCCGGCATGCAGGCGAATCTCAACCACATTGGCATTGCGAGCCTGCTCGACGATGCGCGCGCCCTCGCGGTCGATATCGCCCACGTAGTAGACGTAGTTAAAGCGATAGCCGATCTCAGCCAGATAATCGTCCAGGGCATGCGAGACGCTCGCCTTGCATCCGCCGCCAAAAATCACGCCGCCCACCTTGGTGCCAAAGAGCTTGGCGTGCTTGCGGCCGCGCAAGAGCTTGACGATCTCGTCATAGGTGTCCAGGTTCTCGACCATAATAAACGGCTTGTCGGCGCCCAGCGTAAAGAAACCCGTAAAGTGCACGGGGCGGTTGGGGGCGACCTTGATCGCCTGCATGCTGATGCCCTTTTCGGTCATGCGCCTTATCAGGCGTTCACCGTGCTTGCCGTCAAAAGCCTTCTCGTCGTTAAAAATCTGGTAGGCACGCTGGCGGCGCGAGGCAACCGGCGTATCGGCACCTCGGTTTTGCTCGATCCAAGCCTGGATGATTGCGATTTCCTCGGCAATCTTGCGGTTGGACATCTCGTTGTGCTGAGTGCGCTGCGGAGCCTTTTTGCCGTCCTTGCCCTCGACCTTTACGATCTGTGTCTGCTGCTCCTTGATCTTAGAGAGCGCCGTAGGCGTAGGGACAACCTTGAGCAGCTGCCTGCCTAAAACGCGGGCAAGGGCAAACGCCGATACCTCGCCGTGGACGGCCGACTCGGGCTGCTGGGCAGCAGTATCTGCTGTGGCAGACTCCGGCTTCTTCTGAGACTTGCGCTTAGAATCGCCTTGGGAATTGCGCTCGCGCTTCGGCATAGACGCCTGCTTCTGCGGACGATCGGACTTGCTCTCCTTCGCCGGCTGACGCTTAGGCTGCCCCGAAGAAACCTCGGCCTTCGCATCCTCGTCCTGCGGCGTGGTCTTCTCGGCTGCAGTCTCGGCATGGGAACTGCGGCCCCCGCGATGGCGACGGCGGCGAGGCTTGCTCGACGCGCCCTGCTCCGTCTGCTCATCAGTAGGCTGCTGGCCCTTGGCCTCGGCATCAACCTCAAGCTGCGGCTCAACAGGCTTCTGTTCGCGAGCCGCCGGCTCAACGGTTTTCTCAGTTTGTTCGGCCTTCTTGTCCTGAGTGGTCGAAGCCGGCCCGCCCTTCTCCTGACGCCTTACGGGATACGCGCGCCTCGCAAAACCACGTCCGGGACGGCATGAACCCGGAGCCTTCTTGGCAGACTCCTCAACATCGTCTGCAGCCTCGGAAGGCTCTTCAATCTCATGCGCGACATCCTGCTGCGCAGCCTTAAAGGGAGCACCACGGCGACGCTGGGGCTCCTGGGCCTCCACGGGCTTTTGCTCCTTCGCGGGCTTCTGCGACTCGGCAGCAACCTCATTCTCAACAGCCTCGGCATCCGTCTCACCCTTTTGAGCAACGGCGCGACGGAAGCGCTCCTGCTGGGCGCGGCGCTGCGCATCGCGCTTGCCACCCCCGCCAAAACCGCCGCGTCCTGCCTTGGCCGTAAAGGCACGCACGACGTTCTCATCGAGCAACTCATCGGTATCGACATGCTCACGCGGAGCAACTTCTTCCACAGCAGGCACGTCAGCGGAATCCTCGACGACAAAATCTTCGACGGACTCGGCAGGCTGCTCCCGGACATCGCGGATCTCTGCATTGATGGTATAGAACGCCGGGCGCCCGTTAATGCCGCTACCCTCGATCTTTGTCACGATATTTGCCGCGATAAGCTCATCACGCATCGCCTTGGTGTCGCATTCCTTATCGACGGAGCGGAAAATCTGCGCCAGCGCACTCGACTTAATCTTGAGCGCTTTGCGGCAAAGCAGGTCGTAGGCAACCAGCTTGGCACGCTCAGCAGAAAGCGACGTCTGGCTGCTCAGGCGCTCAGCCAGAGCATCGACATTGTTTTGATTATCGGAATATACCGTCTTGGCCACGGGGCCCCTTTCATATGCACACATATATGTCTATATGGTACAACGCACGAGCCTATCCACGCAAAACATCTGCGAGAACGCCCTTGCACCACCTGTTCTCACAAGAAAAAAGACCGGGTCCGCTTGATTGCGGACCCGGTCTTTCCGAGTCAAATAGATGGGAGATTCAACCCGTCCGACCGACTAGGCCTTGGCGGCCTCGGCGTCGGCAGGAGCTTCAGCGGCAGCGGCGCAACCGTACTCGGCCTTGCCCATCTCGGACCACTCGGGCTCCTCGTCAGGCATGGAGCCGGCTTCCTTGCCGAAGAACTCCTTGAGGCAGTTGACGGCGACGATGAGGCCCAGGACCATCAGCAGGACGGCGAAAACGAGCTGCAGGCCCTTGGTGGCGGCGACGGAGACGGCGGCCGTGGTGACGGTAGCCGGGATGGTGCCGAAGAAGCCGTAAGCCTGGACAGCGGTCATGCAGCCCATGGCGCTCTGGACCAGCGAGGTGAAGGTGCAGCAGAGCAGGAAGGCGACGGGCACGTAGAGCATCCAGCCCTTGCGGCCGGTGCACTTGCAGAACACGGCGAGGGTGATCATGGTCATGCCGCCGAGCAGCTGGTTGGAAGCACCAAAGAGCGGCCAGATGTTGGCATAGCCACCAAAAGCGAGGGCGAGACCGGGAAGCAGGGTGACGACCGTGGCGAGCCAGGGGTTGCCGAGGACCTTCATGTAGCCGGCCTTGGACTCGATGGCCAGGGCGTCGTTGGTCTGGGCAAAGAACTCGGAGAACGAAGTGCGGGCGATGCGGGCGACGGCGTCGAGCGAGGTCAGGGCCAGAGCGGAGACGTTCATGGTCATGAAGACGGTAGCGAGCGTGCCGTCAACACCGAAGGCCTGCATACCGCGGGAGATGCCAGCGGCGAAGATCTGGAACGGGGTGGAAGCGACGCCGGCGTTGAGGGCGCCGGTACCGGCGGTGTTCATGTCGGAGAACATGATGCCAGCGACGATGATGGCAAGGATGCCGACGAAGGACTCGACGATCATGGCGCCATAACCGACCTTGACGGCGTCCTGCTCCTTCTCGACCTGCTTAGAAGAGGTGCCGGAAGAAACGAGGCTGTGGAAACCGGAGAGAGCACCGCAAGCGACGGAAACGAACAGGACCGGGAACATCATGCCGGAGGTAGTGGAGAAGCCGGTGAAGACCGGAGCGGTGATGGTGGCCTGACCGTTGACGCCCAGGACGACGATGCCGAGGACAGCGCAAACGATCATGACGATCATCATGATGGAAGTGAGGTAGTCACGCGGGGTCTTGAGCATCTGGATGGGCATAGCGCCAGCGAAGACCAGGTAGACCATGACGACGGCGAACCACTGGAACTTATCCAGGTAGATCGGGAACTGCATACCGACGGCGAACATGAGAACCATGAGGACCACACCGGTGACGAACTCGGCGGCACCGGTGAGGTTGAACTTCTTCTGGGCCCAACCAAAGGCGATAGCGACGAAGGTGAACAGGATGGAGATGGTGCCAGCGCAGCCAGCGGCATAGGACTTGGTGAAGTCGATGGCACCGGTAGCGGCGCCAGAAGCGTCAACGGCCGGGGTGAACATGAACGTCTTGCAGACCATGTCGGTGAAGGCGGCGATGACGATGATGCAGAACAGCCAGCAGAACAGCAGGAACAGGCGACGGCCGGTCTTGCCGATGTACTTCTCGATGAGCTGAGCGAGCGACTTGCCGTTGTTCTTCATCGAAGCGTACAGGGCACCAAAGTCGTGGACGGCGCCAAAGAAGATGCCGCCGACGAGGACCCAGAGCACGACGGGCAGCCAGCCAAAGGCCATGGCGACGATCGTACCCGTGACAGGGCCAGCACCGCAGATCGAGCTGAACTGGTGCGAGAACGCGGTAAAGGCGGAGACGGGCGAGAAGCTCTTGCCGTCCTTCATGCGCTTGGCCGGCGTGAGGGCCTCTTTGTCAACGCCCCACTTGTTGGCCAGCCAGCGGCCGTAGCCCAGATAGCCGCAGGCGAGCACCGCCGCGGCCACAACCATGAGCAAAACTCCGTTCATTACATTTCCTCCTCTAAAAAGAACTTCCTAGACATAAAAAATGAGGGCCGTCGGTTGCGCTCGACGGCCCTCATCTTCATCAGCCGCCCGTTATCGTACGGGCTAGCTGTATGTGCTAACCCGCATCAGATAATTACTACGCTGATAATGTTTAGCTGATGCGTGAACATGTCTAAGAAATCCTCTTCAATCATGATGTGAACGATCCGTGCGTGTTCACATCCCCCAGTGGATGAAAAGCAGTATGAAACTTTAGTTACCTAAAGTCAACGCAAATATGTAATGAATTTTCAACTTTTTTTGAATTTCTCGGTATAAAACGCCACTGACCTCGAACTTTACCCAACAAAAGTTTTTGCATGAGAGATGCCCCTCGGGAGCGGGCGGGCGTATACAAGGTTTCCTGCTCTACAGTCCTGCTCGCACGGAGAGCACATTAAGTGCTCTCCGGCTCGTGCGGAACTCGCGATAAACCTTGTATACGCCCGCCCGCTCCCGAGGGGCCCCATCCCAAATGCGGAGCAGAGCTCCGCACACTATCTTTTTCTTTCAGCTAAAGCCCGCCGGAAATTCGACGCTGGCTCGTTAACCTTGCTGGACGTTGTCGACGCCAAACCAGCTCAGAAGCTATATCGATACAGAAAGGTCCCCGGCCGGAGGGGCCGGATATAAGGTTTATCGCGAGTTCCGCACGCAAAGAAGGCCACTTAATGTGGCCTTCGTCTTGCGCAGGACTGTAGAGCAGGAAACCTTATATCCGGCCCCTCCGGCCGGGGACCGCGCCGTACCAGCTACAGCGTCATGTTTGGATCGGCGTCGACGTCGAACGGCGAGATTTCACCTCGGTCGAATTTACGGCGGGCGACCTCCGCGATCATAGCTGCGTTATCGGTACAGGCAGACAAGGGCGGCACCGTTACGCGGATCCCCTGACGCCCAAGCTTCTTGATCATCATCTCGCGCAGATGCGGGTTGGCCGAGACGCCGCCACCGATGCAGTATTCCTTGCATCCGGTAGCGTGCAGTGCGTTTTTGGCCTTCTTGTACTGCACGTCAAAGACAGCTGCCTCAAACGAAGCTGCCAGATCGGGCAGGTGAATCGTGCGCCCGGCCTTGGTCTCCTGTTCAATGTAGAGCGTCACAGCGGTTTTAAGGCCCGAAAGCGAGAAGCGATAGTCTCCTCTGCTGTTAAGCGCACGGGGGAAATCGATCGCCTTGGGGTTGCCCGTCTCGGCAAGCTTGGAGATGATGGGGCCACCGGGATAGCCCAGACCCAACGCCTTGGCTACCTTGTCGAAGGCCTCGCCCACAGCGTCGTCGAGCGTCTCACCGAGCACCTCGTAGTCGCCCCACGCCTTCACGTGCACGAGCATGGTGTGCCCACCCGAGACAAGCGTGAAGATAAACGGCGGTTTGAGGTCGGGTTGCGCCAGCAGGTTGGCAAACAGGTGCCCCTCCAGATGGTTGACGCACACGAGCGGCTTGCCGGCAGCGTAGGCAAAGCCCTTGGCGAAGGCGACGCCAACCACGAGCGCGCCCACCAGGCCCGGACCCTGTGTCACGCCCACGGCGGCAAGCTCGCTGGGGGCAATGGCTCCATCCTCAAGACCAAGCGATGCTGCGGCATCCTCGAGCGCCGCATCCACGACACTCACAATCACCTCGACGTGTTTGCGCGAGGCGATCTCGGGCACCACGCCGCCAAAGCGGGCGTGAAAATCAATCTGCGTCGACACCTGGTTGGCCAGCATATTGCCATCCGCATCGACAATCGCCACGGCCGTCTCGTCGCAGGAACTCTCGATAGCGAGCACTAGGCGGCGGCGCTCAATTTCGGCACGCTCCCCCTCGGAGCGCCCAGGAGCAGGCAGCGGCCATACGCGCTGCTCTGCCGCCGTCGGCTCGGGCGAAGCATTGTCGACCGGAAGCACCAGGGGCAGTGGAGCCGTCATGACGATGGCATCCTTGCCGGCACCATAGTAGCCGCGGCGCCGTCCTGCCTCGGTAAAGCCCAGAGCGTTATAAAGCGCGATCGCTCCCTCGTTGCCGTCCTCGACCTCGAGCGAAGCCGTGGTGCAGCCGAGCATCTGGGCATCATAGCTCACATGCGACAGCAGCTTGCGGGCAATGCCCTCACGGCGATGTGCCGGGTCGACGGCGACATCCAGAATCTGCACATCACCGTCCACGACCATACCGCCGGCAAGGCCCAGTAGCTTGCCGTCGTCGTGTGCCACCCACCAACTACGCGGCGCAGCGACGTCCTCGCCCAGTTCGGACAGGAACATGCCCGGCGTCCACGCCTCGTGTCCGGCACCTTCAAAGCAGGCAGCCTCCAGCGTGCTCGCGCCCTCGGCATCCGCCGCGCCCATGGGACGGAACTGCAGATGACGACCGGCGAGCTCATCGGCAACGCCCGTAATTTCGCTCTGCGCACTCTCGGCAAGACCAAGACGCTTGCGCTCGTTTTCCTCGGCATCCGAAAGGCGCGTGTAAATCGGCAGGACGCGAGCCGGATCGCCGTCACCCGCAGCGTGCGCGAGCAGCAAGCCCTCGCCCGAAGGCCACCACAGGTCGCGCTCCACGCAGCGGGCGGTCTCGTCCTCACCCAGCAGCTTGCCATAGCGCACGAGACCGTCACCGGTCAGCTGAACCTGGTCCCAGTCCGCTGCTTGGCGCCACTCATCGAGCGCCACGGCGGCCTTGACCACGTGTTCGCGCTCAAATTGACGCTCGGGGCCCTCATCGACCAGCATATACAGCGCCGGATATACCTCACCGCGCATAGCATCGGCCAAGATACCAAGCTTGCCGCGCACACCAGCCTTCCACGCCGTCCAAGCGCAAGCGTCGAGCGTCGACACGCCCAGCAGCGGAACATTGGCGCCACGCGCGAGGCCCTTGGCAGTGGAGATGCCGATGCGCACACCCGTAAACGACCCCGGGCCGCGGCCGACCACGTAGCAACCAACATCGCTGCGATCCAGACCGGCTTGAGCCAGCACGCCATCAACGGTATTCACGAGCTCAACGTTGGCGTGACGGCGACACATGTGGTCGCCACTCACGAGCTTCGTCTCGCCCGTCTGCCCATCAATCCAGCTTGCCGCGCAGGCAAGCATGTCGGTCGAGGTATCGAGCGCCACCACCAGCGCGTTGTCGTTATGCAAGCTCATCTTGTACAGCCTTATCAATCAAATGGAAAAGCTCCATTGCGCGGTCACCGTGCGCCTCGAGCGTTATCGTTCGCACATCGCTGTCGCCCTCATCACGCTTGAGCGTCACCGAAAGATACTCATCCGTCAGCTCGTCCTGGAATTGTTCGCCCCATTCCAGCAGGCAAGCACCCTCATAGCCCAGCACATCGAAAATGCCCGTATCCTCGAGCTCGTAGGCATGCTCCAGGCGGTATAGATCAAAGTGAAACAGCGGAATACGACCTTGATCGTGAACGGCCATGAGCGCAAACGTAGGACTCGTAACCATATGCCCATCGCCCAGCCCACGCGAGACGCCCTTGGTAAAGTGAGTTTTGCCCACTCCCAGGCCACCGGTCAGGATGAGCACATCGCCGTCCTCAAGGCACGGTGCAATTAGCTCGCCAAAGTACTCCGTATCGGCAGCGCAAGTCGTTTTGTAAGTACCTACCCCCAGGCGCTCCAGGGACATATATGCTCCTTATTATTCCGAGGCGTCCTCTGGTGCGGGATGTCGCTCCAGATAATCGCCCAGCATCTTAAAGTCTTCCTCCAGCAGCTCCTGCCACGCCGGATTGCGCAGCGCTGCTGCCGGATGGAACGTGGGCATTACTACAAAATGCCCCATCTGGTAGAACCTGCCGCGCAGCTTAGTAATGCCAATCTCGGTCTTAAGCACAAAGTGCGTCGCGGGGTTGCCGAGCGTCACGATAATATCAGGCCAGATGCTTCGAATCTGCTCACGCAAAAACGGCGAGCAAGCCAGCACTTCCTCGGGACGCGGATTGCGGTTTCCCGGCGGGCGGCACTTAAGCACGTTGGCAATGTAAACGTCTTCGCGTTTGAGCCCCGCCAGCGACAAAATGCCGTTGAGGTCCTCGCCTGCCGCCCCCACAAAGGGCTCGCCCTGCAAATCCTCATTGCGGCCCGGCGCCTCACCAATAAACATCACGCGAGCGCGGGGGTTTCCCACGCCAAACACGATATTGTGACGCGACTGGTAGAGCTGGCAGAGGTGACAATCGCCCAGAACGGCCTCAATTTCCTCGAGTGCGACCTCACGTGGTGCCTGATGGGTATGGCCAGGGATATGCATGACGCCCATAGCGGCTCCTACACGTAGACCTTGTCGAGACGCATGCCAAAGCCGCAGGCGACCTCGTAGTTAATCGTTCCGCGCAGTCGGGCCATCTCGTCCATAGTGATCTCGGCATCGCCATCGCGGCCGACAATGATCATCTCGTCACCATACTCGGCCTCGGGAATCTCGTGTGCCGGGTTGGACTGAATGGCGACCATAAACTGGTCCATGCAGATATTGCCAACCTGATGCACGCGCTCGCCGCGATACAGCACATCCATACGATTGGAAAGCGTACGCGATAGGCCATCGGCATAACCGATCGGCAGCGTGCAGATCTGAACGCGCGTACGCGGTACGCGGTAGGTAAAACCATAGCCCACGCCCTCACCCATCGCAGGGTGTGCCACGCGCGTCACACGCGCATGGACGCTCATGACGGGATCAAGCTGCATCACGCGACCACTCAGCTCACATGGCTGCAGACCATACAAACCGATGCCGGCACGAATCATGTCAAAGCGCATTGAAGAATCGAGCATCGAGGACGGCGTATTGGCACAATGCACGATACCGCATTCAAAACCTGCGTCCTTAATGGCCTGAACGGCCTCGGTAAAACGCTGACACTGCAGCTTGTAGTCCCAGCCCGAAGGTTCATCGGCCGTGGCGAAGTGCGTAAATACGCCGTCGCACTGAATACCGCGATGGAAATTTATACCGCGGACAAAGTCGAGCACCTGCGTGTAGTGAACGCCGATACGATTCATGCCCGTCTCGATGGCGAGATGATACTTGCCCACTTTGCCCGCCGCGACGGCACATTCGCCATACGCAAGAGCAAAGTCAGACGTATAGACCGAGGGCATGATATCAAACTCGAGCAACGTCGGAATGGCCTCGATAGGCGGCTCGCTTAGGATGAGGATGGGTTTCGTAATCCCGCCCTGTCGGAGCTCCACGCCCTCGTTAACCGTCGCCACGGCAAACATGTCGGCACCGGCCGAATACATGATCTTGGCGCACTCAACAGCTCCATGACCATAAGCATCGGCCTTGACCACGCAGCACAGGCGCTGACGTGGATTCAGCAAGTTCTTATAGGCCCTCGTGTTGCGACGGAGCGCCCCGCGGTCGATCTCGACCCAGGACCAGCGCGTCAAATCGGCTTTATTCATGATTAGTCATCCGACCCTTCGTCCATGATTCCCAGATCTTCGAGCGCATCCTTTGCCGCCAGTTCCATGGCAGGACCGATCAAGTCGATAAGATCGGTCGCGATGACGCTCTTCTCACCATACTCCGTCGCCGCGGCAAAACCGGCGTAGCTGTGAAGCGCGACGGCGTACGAATACAGCAACTCCCAACGATCCATCTCGTCGCGCATGGTGGCAAGCGTGCCGGCCAAAATACCCGCGAGAACATCACCCGAACCGGCAGTTGCCAGAGAAGCCGGACCCGAGAGCGGCAGCAGCACACGCTCAACGCCACAGATAGCCGTCGTCGGCCCCTTGGCAATGACCACCAGATTGTCGGAGCCTGCAGCCCAGACAACCTTCTGCGCGGCCGCAATCGCGGTACCAAGGTCGTTCACCTCGTCACCGGCAACCAGACGCGAAAGCTCACGATAGTGCGGCGTCATAACCAACGGCTGCTCGCGACGATACATCTCGGGATTACTATCAATACCGTCAATGGCAATCTTAGCAAGGCAGTTGAGTGCATCGGCGTCCAAAATAAGCGGCACATCAAGCTCGAGCAAGCCCGAAACCACCTGCATAGCGCCGGCAGATGTCGTCATACCGGGACCGCACAGTACACAGCTGTACTTCTTTGCAATCTCGCACACAGTCATGCGCGCAGCGGCGCCAAAGGAGCCGCGGGAATCAGACGGAATAGCAAAGACGGGAATCGAAGGAAGTGCCATGCGAATAAGATTGGCGCAGGCGTCAGGAGCCGCGACTGCCACGTAACCAGCACCCGCGCGAGCTGCAGACTTGGCCGCCATAATGGCAGCACCAGGATATTGCGCAGATCCGGCGACAATAAGTACAGAGCCACGGGAATACTTATCGATATTCGTAGGTAGTGGAGCAAAGTAATCAACTAAGTCACCGGGCTCGACAATCTCGGCGGCGTGGTCGACATCATCGATGACCTCGTCAAGACGGTCGTAAAGATTGCCGCAGATTAAATCGCCAGCATACTCAGGGCCATCAGCGCTATACAGACCAATCTTGGGCGCAATCATCGTCACCGTATGCTCGGCACGAATGCAGTCGTCATCAACAACGCCCGTCTCGGCATTCAGGCCCGAGGGGACATCAATGGATACGACACAATCGGCGCATTCATTGACCGTAGGAATCCAGATGGAGAACGGCGCACGCAGATTCCCGTGGAACCCGGTACCAAAAATGGCATCGACAACAACATCGGCCTTATCGATCAAAACCTCGAGTTCGTCACGCGAGGGACCAACGCAAACGTGCACATCGCGGCCGGCGGTACGACGAGCAACATGACGTGCCAGAGCAGCAGGAATCTCATCCGGCTCAACCGGAGAAACGATATCCACGTCCACACCCTTATGGCTCAGGATATCGGCGGCAACCCAACCGTCGCCGCCATTATTACCAAAACCGACCAGAACGAGAACCCGATCGGGATTGAGCTTCAAGACCTCATTGGCGGCAAACTCACCCGCTAGCTCCATAAGCTCGGCCTTCGAAGTCCCTTCGCGTTCGATGATATCCTCGAGACGAACGACTTCTTCGGTACTCAAAACCGGTTTCATCTATGCTCCTAGCGTATCTTGCGAAGCATCGCCCAAGTGCTCCGTCAATGCTGAATTCTGCAGCTGCTCAAGCTCATCTAAAACAGAGCGAGCCTCTTTAAATGTCTGCGCAACGCGTTTCTTGTTGCTCACCTTTTCTTCCTTAGGCTTAGGTCGAGCATCCTCGGTGATTGCAATGGCATTCGCAACGGCCAAGTCTCCCGTAAGCGTAATGGAAAGAGCGACCTCAACAACACCCAGTTCTTGAGCGATCTCGAGAGCACGGCCCGAAAGCAGCGCCTTCGGTTTGCCGAGTTTATCACGCGTTACCGAAACATCCTTGCGACCCACGCCTTGACTAAAACCCGTGCCGAGAGCTTTAAGTACCGCCTCGCGCGAAGCAAAGCGGCTGGCATAGTGAGCAGCGGGACGCGACGATGCATCACAATACGCACGCTCTTCTTCGGTAAACACACGCCGAGCAAACGACGGCGTCTTTTCAAGAATTGATTTCATGCGGGAAATCTCGACGATATCAACGCCGATACCAGCTTCAGCCATGTTCACCTCCATATCGCACAGACTAAGTTATTGTAGCCCGTTCACAGAAGATGCGACAAACGAGGGTTATAAAACACAGCTACTATGTGAGACAAATTGCCCGAGATACAATCAAAACCACCCCTAAAAGGGGTGGTTTGCTCTTAGGGTATAACCCTTGGA
>DXZT01000028.1 GCA_019419545.1 Collinsella sp.
TAACGGTCCTAAGGTAGCGAAATTCCTTGTCGGGTAAGTTCCGACCTGCACGAAAGGCGCAACGACTTGGGCGCTGTCTCGACCATGGACCCGGTGAAATTGCACTGGTCGTGAAGATGCGACTTACCCGCGGAAGGACGGAAAGACCCCGTGAACCTTCACTGCAGCTTGGCATTGGCCGCTGGTCCCGCGTGTAGAGGATAGGCAGGAGGCATCGATCCGGAGGCGCCAGCCCCCGGGGAGCCGCCCTTGGAATACTGCCCTCGCGCGACCGGCGTCCTAACCCGAGGCCGTCAACCGGCTCGGGGACCGTGCCAGGCGGGCAGTTTGACTGGGGCGGTCGCCTCCTAAAGGGTAACGGAGGCGCGCGAAGGTCCGCTCGGGACGGTCGGCAACCGTCCTTTTGAATGCAAGAGTACAAGCGGGCTTGACTGCGAGGCCCACAAGCCGAGCAGGTGCGAAAGCAGGCTCTAGTGATCCGGCGGCCCCGAGTGGGTGGGCCGTCGCTCAACGGATAAAAGGTACTCCGGGGATAACAGGCTGATCTTGCCCAAGAGTCCACATCGACGGCAAGGTTTGGCACCTCGATGTCGGCTCATCGCATCCTGGGGCTGGAGCAGGTCCCAAGGGTACGGCTGTTCGCCGTTTAAAGCGGTACGCGAGCTGGGTTCAGAACGTCGTGAGACAGTTCGGTCCCTATCCTCCGTGGGCGCAGGAGAATCGATGGAGGCTGCCCCCAGTACGAGAGGACCGGGGTGGACGCACCTCCGGTGAACCGGTTGTCGACCAACGGCACGGCCGGGTAGCCGCGTGCGGCGCGGATAACCGCTGAAGGCATCTAAGCGGGAAGCCGTTCCAGGGATTAGTTCTCCTTCCGGTAAGGGCCCAGGTAGACTACCTGGTCGATAGACGGCAGGTGCAAGGCTGGCGACAGCCTCAGCCGAGCCGCACTAATCGCCCGAGCTCTTCCGGAACCGCACCTCGCGGCCCGCGGGACCCAGCGCCCATGCGCGCGGTCCGGGCACGAGGATGCCCCCGAGTCACCTCCCCTATGCGCCATGCGGCCCCCAGGGCACGTAGATGTGAAACCGGACACCGTAACGGTGGGCGCCGCCCACCGGTCAGCGGCCAGAGCATGGGGGGCACGCCCGGTCCCGTTCCGAACCCGGAAGCTAAGCCCCATCGCGCCGAGAGTACTGCGGGGCCAGCCCGTGGGAGGCCAGGGCGCCGCTGACCGGTGGACGGCACCGAGCCGTC